>MWJO01000004.1 GCA_002027195.1 Streptomyces sp. GKU 895
GTCGTCGATGGCTCCCGCTCCGCTGCCGCTTCCCGCGGTGGTCCGTGCCGCCGGGCTCCGCCGTGTCTTGCCGGCCGTCGGCTCCCGATGCCGCTCCCCGCCGTGGCCGTGCCGCCGCACCCGCCCCCGTCGTCCGTCACCCGCAGCCGCACCCTCCCGACCTCCCCCTCCACCGATATCTCCGCACCGAGCGACCCCCCGCCCGTGCCGCACCACATTGGTCACCGCCTCCCGGACCACCCACCCCAGCAACGCCTCCGTCTGGGCCGCGAGCGGCGGGCCGGAGTGGTGGACCACCGGCTGCACGCCCGCGCCTCCAGGACCGACCTCGCCCGGTCGAGCTCCGTGCTCCAGGCTGCCCTCGCGGTAGCCCGTCACCGCCTCGCGGATCTCCGTGAGGGCCTGGCGGCCGACGGACTCGATGTCGGTGATCTGGGCGACGGCCGCGTCGAGGTCGCGGGGCGCCAGGCGGCGGGCCGCCTCCGACTTGACCACGATCACGGACATGGTGTGGCCGAGCAGGTCGTGCAGATCGCGGGAGAAGCGCAGCCGCTCCTCCTCGACCGCGCGCCGGGCCAACTCCTCACGGGCGGCGCGCAGTTCCCGTACCGCCTCGGACAGCGACAGGATCGCCGCCGTCACCATCGTCGACAGGAACGTGGCGTAGGCGATGTTCACCGCGTCCCAGCCCTCCCGGTACGAGGCCACGGCCGCCGCCAGCGCGGTCAGGGCCAGGCCGGTCCTGCCGAGCCACGGCCCGCGGGTGACGGCCCCGGTGGCCAGGCCCAGCAGGGGGAAGAAGTACAGCCAGCTGCCGCCGTAGCCGAGGGCCAGCGCGCAGGTGACCACGCCCATGAGGACCAGGGCCACCCGGGTCGAGCGGGCCTCCCGGGTCTGCTTCGTGAAGGCGCGGAAGACGACGTAGATGTAGAGGGAGTTGAAGACGAACAGGCCGATGCCGCCGAGCACCGGCTGCCGCGTGCCCGCCTGGAAGAGGTTGGAGAACGCGCCCATCCCCAGCAGCAGCCAGGGGAGGAGCGTGAACCCGGTGGGCGGTGGGCCCGCTGTCTCCGACGACGCGCGGGCCTGGCGCGCCTCGGCACTGCAGGACGCCAACCCCCACCAGCGCCACCCGTTCCCTGTCTCCTGCCTGCCCTGCATCCCCTGTGTCATGACTCCACGCTACGAATCCCACCCACCCGCGCGCAGAGCCGGTCGTACGGATTCCCGCAGGACAAATGTCACGGTGCCCGAAGCCGAGAAGCCATGCCGATGAGCCAGCAAGCTGACACTCCGTCAGGAGTCTTCACAACTCCCGTGCGCTGGGCTATACAGGGGGCGCCGGACTGGAACGCGTTCTAGATCGGCCCGTGACGACCTCGGTGCGGCCGACGGTGCGGACGCCCGCACCGAGGTCTCTGAGCCCGACTCCGAACCCGAGGGAGCCGCCTTGCCCATCGACGCCGCCAAGGCCCTTGCCGCTGAACCCCGTTCCGGCGAGATCTCCTGGAACTCCAAGGACGTGCAGCTCTACCACCTCGGCATCGGCGCGGGCGCGAACCCCGACAAGGCCAGCCCCGCCACCGACCCCGACGAACTGCGCTACACCCTGGAGTCTCGGCTGCACGTCCTGCCGAGCTTCGCGACCGTCGCCGGTTCCGGCTCGCCCGGCGTGATCAGCGGCCTGTCCATGCCCGGCATCGAGGTCGACCTGGCCCGTGTGCTGCACGGCGGACAGTCGCTGACCGTCCATCGCCCCCTCCCCGTCGACGGCACCGCGACCGCCACCGGCCGGATCGCCGCGATCTACGACAAGGGCAAGGCCGCCGTCCTCGTCATGCGCACCGAAGTCACCGACGCCGAGGGCCCGTTGTGGACCAATGACGCGCAGATCTTCGTCCGGGGGGAGGGCGGTTGGGGTGGGGACCGGGGGCCGTCCGGTCGGCTCGAACCGCCCGCCGGTGAGCCGGACCGGGTCGTCGAGCGGGCCGTCCGCCCCGACCAGGCACTGCTCTACCGCCTCTCCGGCGACTGGAACCCGCTGCACGCCGACCCTGAGTTCGCCAAGGTCGCCGGGTTCGAGCGGCCGATCCTGCACGGCCTGTGCACCTACGGGATCGCGCTCAAGGCCGTCGTCGACACGCTGCTCGGCGGGGACGTGACGCGCGTGCGGTCGTACGACACCCGGTTCGCCGGGGTCGTCTACCCGGGCGAGACCCTGCGCATCCGCATGTGGCACGCGCCCACCGAGACCCGCCTGGCCGTCAGCGCCGTCGAACGGGACGACGCGCCCGTCCTCGCCGACACCGTCGTCGCACACTCCTGAACTCCGCATGATCTGAGGGGAGCCGCACCATGCGCGCAGCCGTACTGCACGAGATCGGCCAGGACAAGCTGGAGGTCCTCGACGACGTCGAGGCGGTGGGCTTCGGCCCGGGCAAGGTCAGGATCCGGGTACGGGCCACCGGGCTGTGCCACTCGGACCTGTCCGCGATGAGCGGCGTCCTGCCGCAGCCCGCGCCCTTCGTGCCGGGACACGAGGGCGCCGGGGAGATCCTCGAAGTCGGCGAAGGCGTGAGCAACCTGAAGGCCGGGGACCGGGTCGTCGTCTGCTGGCTGCCCGCCTGCGGCGCCTGCCCCGCCTGCAAGCGCGGCCAGACCGAGCTGTGCCTGGCCGGGTTCATGAACGCCGGCACCCCCAACTTCAAGCGCCCCGGCGGCGACCTGTTCGGCTTCGCCGGCACCGGCACCTTCACCGAGGAGGTCGTCGTCGACGCCGGATGCGCCGTCCCGATCCCCGACGACGTGCCCTTCGACATCGCCGCGCTCATCGGCTGCGGAGTGACCACCGGACTCGGCGCCGCCCTCAACACCGCCGATGTGGCGGCCGGTTCGTCCGTCGCCGTCATCGGGTGCGGTGGGGTCGGCATATCCGCGATCCAGGGCGCCCGGCTCAAGGGCGCCGCCGAGATCGTCGCCGTCGACCCGGTCGCCTCCCGGCGCGAGTCCGCCCTCAAGTTCGGTGCCACGCGGGCCGTTTCACCCGACGAGCTGCCCGACGCCAAGCAACAGGTCACCGGCGGCGAGGGGTTCGACTACGTCTTCGAGGTCGTCGGCAAGTCCGCCACCGCCCGCACCGCGTACGAGAACACCCGGCGCGGCGGCACCCTCGTCGTCGTCGGCGCGGGCGCCATGGACGACTTCCTCCAGCTCAACATGTTCGAGCTGTTCTTCGACGAGAAGCGCATCCTGCCGTCCATGTACGGCGGCGGCGACGTCCTCACCTCCTACGAGCGGACCATCGCGCTGTGGCGGGCCGGCCGCATCGACCTGGAGGGGCTCATCACGCACCGGGTGCCGCTCACCGACATCAACGAGGCCCTCGACCAGATGCGCACGGGCACCGCGCTCCGTACGTGCATCGAGATCTGAGGAACCCGAGCCATGTCACTGCCACTTGAGGGGCTGTCAGCGATCGTCACCGGGCGCCGGCCGGGGGCTCGGCCGGGCCGAGGCGCTCGAACTCGCCCGGCTCGGCGCCGCCGTCGTCGTCAACGACTTCGGACAGCCCGGACGCGACGGCTCCGGCGCCGCCTCCGCAGGGCCCGCCGAGGAGGTCGCCGCCGAGATCCGCGCGGCGGGCGGCACGGCGCTCGCCCACACCGGGGACGTCGCCGACTTCCAGCAGGCCGGGGAACTGGTCGGGTCGGCGGTCTCCGAGTTCGGCAGGCTCGACATCCTCGTCAACAACGCCGGCATCCTGCGCGACCGCATGGTCTTCTCGATGACCGAGGGGGAGTGGGACGCCGTCATCCGCGTCCATCTCAAGGGCCACTTCAACACGACCCACTTCGCGGCCGCGCACTGGCGGGCCCGGGCCAAGGAGGCCGGGGGCCGGGTGTACGGGCGGGTCGTGAACACCTCCTCGGAGGCGTTCCTCGCCGGTTCGGCCGGGCAGCCCAACTACGCCGCCGCGAAAGGCGGGATCGTCGGCCTCACCACCTCCACGGCCCTCGCCCTCGCCAAGTACGGCGTCACCGCCAACGCCATCTGCCCGCGCGCCCGCACGCGGATGACGGAGGACGTCTTCGCGGGCTTCCAGCAGCCGGACAGCGGCCTTGATCCTCTCGCGCCCGAGCATGTCGCCCCGCTCGTCGGCTACTTGGCCTCACCGGCGGCCGCCCGCGTCAACGGACAGCTCCTCGTCGTCCACGGCGGGATGGTCGCCGTAGTCGAACGGCCGCGGGTGCGGGCGAAGTTCGACAGCAAGCAGGAGACCTTCACCTACGACGAACTCGATGCGGCCCTCACCCCGCACTTCGCGCAGCGGCCGGAGGGGGAGACGTTCGGGGCGACCGAAGTACTGGGACTGAAGCGCGAATAGCTTCAACTGGCTTCTGGCTTCTGGCTTCTGGCTTCAACAGAGAACGGCCCCGCTCACCACGAAGGTGAACGGGGCCGTACGTCCTGCGTCCTCAGGCCGCCGACTCGGTCTCCTCGGCCGGCTTCCTGTGCCGGCCACGAGGGGCCGACTCACCGTCGTGAGCCGAGACCTGACCGCGGTGCCTGCCGTGGCCGGAGGCATCCTGGGAATCGGTGTGCGGCGGCTGGATCGTGCGTGCGTCGCTCATCGGAAGAACTCACCCCGTCAACATGATCTTTCTAACAGCCGGGCGAGTTTAACCGGCACCCCACGGGCCGAATCCAGGCGGCCACGCCAACCGGCACTAGTTCGTTACAAGACGTGCCAGAGGCGCTTTGCCGAGCGGCACCGGACGAGGCACCACCGGTTCCACCGGCTCCGGTTCGGCATCCGCCGCGGACTCCGTCGGCTCCGGTTCGGCGTCCGCCGCGGACTCCGTCGGCTCAGACCCGGCACCCGCCGCGGGCCCCGGGGAATCCGGCTCCGACGACCCGCCGGTACCCGAGTCCGACGCCGTATCCGGCGTCTGCCCGGCGGCCGCCCCGCCCCTGTCCGGATCCCCCGGGCCCGCGTCCCCCGCGGTTCCCCCGTTCCCGATGGCTCTTCCCTCCGCTGCGGGCATCGTCAACTCCGCGATCCCGCACGGCACTTCGTCCGTGGCGTACGGCAGCCGCAGCACCCTGTCCGGCGTCCACAGCCCGCTGCCCGCCAACCAGCCCACGGGCGCCGCGAGATGGTGCACCTGCCGCCCGTCCGGCCGCCACATCCCGACCCAGCTGCCCAGCGGCCCGTCGATGCGCAGCGCCACCGCGCAGCTCTCCGGCATCAGCACCTGCCCCGGCTGGATGGCGAACGGCGTCACCGTGCACTCCGGCAGCCGCAGGCTCTCCGGGAAGCGCACCGGCAGCGTGGAGCCCATGACCCCCCAGCCCAACCGTTCCTGCCCCGGCGACGGCGCGTCGGAGGCGATCAGCAGCAGCCCGCTGTCCGGGTCGGCCAGCAGCAGCCGGTCGTCGCTGCCCGCCGCGATCTGGAGCAGCGGCGACACCTCGCCGCCCCGCGCCAGGTCCACCACGATCGCCTTGGTGCAGCCGCCGACCTCCCGGTCCAGGGCCAGCATCCGCCCGGCCCGGTCCAGCCACACCCCGCCCGAGCAGCGCCCCGGGATCTCAGCGAGGTGCTCCGGGCCGAAGGCACCCCCCGCCACGAGCCACACCGCCGTCGTCCGCCGGCCCACGGCGAGGGCGTACGCCTTCTCCCCGCCCGGTGCCGGTGGCAGCAGCCGCAGCCGGGTCTCCTCGTCCGGGCACTCGACCGCGCCGAGGAGCAGCTCACCGGTGCCGGGGCCGGTCGGGTAGAGCAGCGAGAAGTTGTGCCGCCCGTCCGTGAACCGCCGGATCAGGACCCGGCCGTCGCCCATCGGCTGCACCTCGGTGCCGGGCTCCTCCGGCTGGTTGCCGGGCAGCGGCACCGTGTACGGCTCCGGGCCGTCCATTGTCCAGCGCTCCGGGAACCAGGAGTCGCCGTCACGCGTGAGGCGGGCGGCGTAGCCGCCGTCCGCGGTGATCACACAGCCAGCCTGCGGCGTACCGTCCTCGTCCGCCGCCGTGGGCTCGATCGCACAGGCCGTCATCGTTCGGTCACCTCCGGCCACGAAGCTAGTTTTCGCACGCACGGACGTGGGACCAGGCGATGACCGCTTCACACAAAGGGGTGGCCCAGGAACGATTCGCCTGAGGAAACGGAGGTGGGTGTGCTGGGCGGGGCCAAGGGGAGCCACACCGGTACAAGGGCGCAGAACAGCCAGGTAGCCTTTTGTGCGTGCCCCGTCTGTCTGAAGTCTCCCCGCCCCGCCTCTCGGACGTCGTCGCCGCGCTGGAGAACCTCTGGCCTGCCGAGCGGGCCGAGTCCTGGGACGCGGTCGGCACCGTCGTGGGCGACCCCGACCAGGAGGTCACGCGGGTCCTGTTCGCCGTCGACCCGGTCCAGGAGATCGTCGACGAGGCGGTGAAGCTGGGCGCCGACCTGCTGGTCACCCACCACCCGCTCTACCTGCGCGGTACGACGACGGTCGCGGCGACCCACTTCAAGGGCCGGGTCGTCCACACCCTCATCAAGAACGACATCGCGCTGCACGTCGCCCACACCAACGCGGACACGGCGGACCCGGGGGTGAGCGACGCGCTGGCCGGCGCCCTGGACCTCCGGGTCGTACGACCCCTCGTACCGGACCCGACGGACGAGACCGGCCGCCGGGGACTGGGCCGGATCTGCGAGCTGGACCACCCGCTGACCGTGCGGGAGCTGGCCGCCCGCGCCGCCGAGCGACTCCCCGCCACCGCGCAGGGCATCCGCGTCGCCGGCGACCCCGAGGCCGTCGTCCGCACGGTCGCCGTCAGCGGCGGCTCCGGCGACAGCCTCTTCGACGTCGTACGCGCCGCGGGCGTGGACGCCTTCCTCACCGCCGACCTGCGCCACCACCCCGCCTCCGAGGCGCGGGCCCACAGTCCTCTCGCGCTGCTCGACGCGGCGCACTGGGCCACCGAGTGGCCCTGGTGCGAGCTGGGCGCCGCCCAGCTCGACGAGATCTCCGACCGGGAGGGATGGGGCCTCAGGGTCCACGTCTCCCGCACGGTCACCGACCCCTGGACCGCCCACGCGGCGTCCAATCCGACTTCTCACGCAATGGGAGCCCCCAACTGAACGCCGCGCCCGCCGACCAGATCCGTCTTCTCGACGTCCAGGCCCTCGACGTCCGCCTCCAGCAGCTCGCCCACAAGCGGAGGTCGCTGCCCGAGCACGCCGAGATCGAGTCCCTGACCAAGGACGCGACCCAGCTGCGCGACCTCCTCGTCGCCGCGCAGACCGAGGAGAGCGACACCGCCCGCGAGCAGACCAAGGCCGAGCAGGACGTCGACCAGGTCCGCCAGCGCGCCGCCCGCGACCAGCAGCGCCTGGACTCCGGCGCGGTCACGTCCCCGAAGGACCTGGAGAACCTCCAGCGCGAGATCGCCTCGCTCGCCAAGCGCCAGGGCGACCTGGAGGACATCGTCCTGGAGGTCATGGAGCGCCGTGAGTCCGCGCAGGAGCGGGTCGCCGAGCTGACCGAGCGCGTCGGTGCGGTCCAAGGCAAGATCGACGACGCCACGGCCCGCCGGGAGGCCGCGTACGAGGGCATCGACGGCGAGGTCGCCACGGTCACCAAGGAGCGCGAGGTCATCGCGGGCACCATCCCCGCGGACCTCCTCAAGCTCTACGACAAGCTGCGCGAGCAGCAGGGCGGCATCGGCGCGGCGAAGCTGTACCAGCGCACCTGCCAGGGCTGCCGCCAGGAGCTGGCGATCACGGACATCAACGAGATCCGCGCGGCGGCGCCGGACACGGTGGTCCGCTGCGAGAACTGCCGCCGCATCCTGGTGCGCACGGCCGAGTCCGGCCTCTAGGAGTCTGTGCCGTGCGGGAGTTCATCGTCGAGGCGGACGGCGGGTCGCGGGGCAACCCCGGCCCGGCCGGGTACGGCTCGGTCGTCATCGACGTTGCGACGGGCGAGACGCTGGCGGAGCGGGCCGAGTACATCGGCGTGGCCACGAACAACGTGGCCGAGTACCGGGGGTTGGTGGCCGGCCTGCGTGCCGCCGCCGAGCTCGACCCGTCCGCGTCCGTCCACGTCCGCATGGACTCCAAGCTCGTCGTCGAGCAGATGTCGGGCCGCTGGAAGATCAAGCACCCGGACATGAAGCCGCTCGCGATGGAGGCGGCACGGGTGTTCCCGCCGGACCGGGTGACGTACGAGTGGATCCCGCGTGAGCGGAACAAGCACGCGGACCGGTTGGCGAACGAGGCGATGGACGCGGGGGCGAAGGGGGAGCGGTGGTCTGCTTCGACTTCGACGGCGGAGTTGCAGGCGAGGGCTTCTGAGGGGGCGGCTTCGGCCGCTGCTTCTTCTTCTGCCTCTTCGTCTGTCTCTTCTTCTCCCGGTCGGGCTTCCCGCCGCGGAGCGGCGGAGTCTCTGGGCGGCGGAGCCGCTAAGGCCGATGCTGATGTCCGGGCGGCTCAAACCGTCGCCAGCTCTGGCTGGGCCCCCGCGGACATGGGAGCGCCGGCGACCTTCGTGCTGCTGCGGCACGGGGAGACGCCGTTGACTCCGCAGAAGCGGTTCTCGGGGAGCGGGGGGACCGACCCGTCGCTGTCCGAGGTGGGTCAGGAGCAGGCGCGGCTGGTCGGGGAAGCGCTGGCCCGGCGTGGCACCGTACAGGAGATTTTGGCGTCGCCTCTCGCCCGTACCCGGCAGACCGCGGCCGCCGTGGCCGACCGCCTCGGGCTGGACGTGACCGTCGAGGACGGCCTGCGTGAGACCGACTTCGGGGCGTGGGAGGGGCTGACCTTCGGTGAGGTGCGGGAGCGGTACCCCGACGACCTGAACCGCTGGCTCTCCGACCCCGACGCCGAACCCACCGGCGGCGGCGAGAGCTTCGCGGCGACGGCCACCCGTATCGCCGCCACCCGCGACAAGCTGATCGCGACGTACGCGGGCCGAACCGTCCTGCTCGTCACGCACGTCACGCCGATCAAGACGTTCGTACGCCTTGCTCTCGGTGCCCCGCCGGAGTCCCTGTTCCGCATGGAACTGAGCGCGGCGTCACTGTCGGCGGTGGCGTACTACGCAGACGGCAACGCCAGCGTCCGCCTCTTCAACGACACGTCCCACCTGCGTCCCTGACATCCTTCAGTCCGGCTGCGGCGCGGGCGAGTTCCTCGACCCGCGCCCAGTCCCGGGCGGCGAGCGCGTCCGCGGGGAGCATCCAAGTCCCGCCCACGCAGCCGACGTTGGGCAGGGAGAGGTAGTCGGGAGCGTTCGCCGGGCCGATCCCGCCCGTCGGGCAGAACCGCGCCTGCGGCAACGGCCCGGCAAGGGACTTCAGATAGGCCGTACCGCCCGCGGCCTGCGCCGGAAAGAACTTCATCTCCCGCACCCCGCGCTCAAGCAGCGCGACGACTTCAGAAGCCGTGGACACCCCCGGCAGGAACGGCACCCCGGACGCCCGCATGGCGTCGAGGAGTACGTCCGTCCACCCCGGGCTCACCAGAAACCGCGCCCCGGCCGCCACCGACGCCGTCACCTGCTCCGGCGTCACGACGGTGCCCGTCCCGACCACGGCCTCCGGAACCTCCGCCGCGATGGCCCGTACGGCATCCAACGCCGCCGGAGTCCGCAGGGTCACCTCGATCGCGGGCAGCCCCCCGGCGACGAGCGCCCGTGCGAGCGGTACGGCGTCGACGGCGTCCTCGAGGACGACAACGGGCACGACGGGGGCGAGATCCAGCACACTCATGGCGACATCGTGCCGAGGAGGAGCGATGTGCGCAACGAACGTTGCAGAGGATGCAATGGGGTAGAGGTCAGTGGACCTCGTCCACCAGTACGTCCAGCGTCCACGCCTTCCCGGCCCCCTTGGGCGGCTCGACCTCGACGACGTACCCGAGGTCCCGCAAGGCCTCCACCAACTCGGCAGGCCCCGTCGGCGCGATGCCCGCCGACAGCAGACTCCGCACGATCCGCCCCTTGGTCGCCTTGTTGAAGTGACTGACCACCTTCCGCGTAGGCGCATGCAGCACCCGCACGCTCGCCGTCCGCCCGGCCACCTCCCCCTTCGGCTTCCATGCGGCGGCGTAAGCGGAGGACCGCAGATCAAGCACGAGCCCGGCTCCCGCCGCCTCCGGCATGACGTCCGCCATGGGCCCCCGCCAGTGCGCCCCCAGTGCGCCGAGCCCAGGCAGCTTCACGCCCATGGAGCACCGATACGAGGGGATCTTGTCGCCGATCCCGACGGCCCCCCACAACCCGGAGAACACGAGCAGCTGCCGCCCGGCCCGCCGCTTCGCGGCGCTGTCGAGGGTGCCGAGCCCGAGCGCGTCGTAGAGCACACCGGTGTAGATCTCCCCGGCAGGCCGCGCTCCGGCCCCCAGCAGCTCGGCGTTCTTCGCGACCTCGCCCCGCAGCCCCTCGCTCAGCCCGAGCACCTCGCGCGCCTTCTCTTCATCCCCGGCACACAGCTCGACGAGCTCAGCGAGCACGGCGGACCGCGCCTCGGTCAGCCCCGGCAGCGACAAGGACTCCAGCTTCACGGGGGCGCCACGACCGGAGGAGGCCTTGCCTTCGGACGGCGGCAGCAGGACAAGCACGGGTTGGATCTCCTTCACGCCTTCACCTTGAGCTTCGCCATAGCGTACGGCGTGCCACCCCACGCCCTCCGCTCTACGCTCGCTGGTATGCCCCGCCGCCACATCAGCGTGACCGGCGCCCCCGAAGCCCCTCTCCGGGCCGCCCTCACCGCACTGCGCACGGAACTCGGCGTACCGGACGCCTATCCGCCCGAGGCCCTGGCCGACGCCGAGCGTCCCCCCGTACTCCCGACGTACGACGCCACCGACATCCCCCTCTTCACCATCGACCCGCCCACGTCCGTCGACCTCGACCAGGCGATGCACCTCTCCCGCCGGGGCAGCGGCTACCGCGTCCGGTACGCCATCGCGGACGTCGCAGCGTTCGTCGTACCCGGATCGGCCCTGGACGAGGAGACTCACCGTCGGGTGATGACCTTGTACTTCCCCGACGAGAAGGTCCCCTTGCACCCGCCCGTGCTGAGCGAGGGCGCGGCCAGCCTGCTCCCGGACCAGACCCGCCCGGCGGCCCTGTGGACGATCGACCTGGACGCGGAGGGCCGGACGGCGGCGGTGGACGTGCGCCGCGCACTCGTCCGCAGCCGGGCGAAGCTCGACTACGAGGGCGTGCAGAAGGAGATCGACGGGGGTACGGCGGAGGAGCCACTGGCGCTGCTGAAGGTGATCGGCCGGCTGCGGGAGGAGCTGGAGGTGGCCCGGGGCGGCATCTCCCTGAACGTCCCCGAGCAGGAGATCGTCGAGCGGGACGGAGGCTATGAGCTGACGTACCGCGCCCCGCTCCCGGCGGACGGCTGGAACGCCCAGATCTCCCTCCTGACGGGCATGGCGGCGGCGGATCTGATGCTCGCGCACGGCACGGGCGTACTCCGCACGCTCCCCGCCGCCCCCGACGGCGCCGTCGGCCGCCTGCGCCGCACGGCCCACGCCCTGCACATCGACTGGCCGCACCACGTCTCGTACGCGGCGCTGGTACGGTCGCTCGACCCCCATGACCCGCACCACGCGGCGTTCTTGCAGGAGTGCACGACGCTGCTGCGGGGCGCGGGTTACACGGTGTTCCGGGACGGGGTTCTTCCTTCGATCACCACCCACGCGGCGGTGGCGGCGCCGTACGCCCACTGCACGGCCCCCTTGCGCCGCCTGGCCGACCGGTACGCGTCGGAGATCTGCCTGGCGGCGGTGACGGGGGAGGCGCCGCCGGAGTGGGTGCTGTCGGCGTTGGAGTCGCTCCCGCAGGAGATGACCGAGGGCGGCCGGCGTGCGGGCACGGTCGAGCGGGAGTGCGTGGACATTGTCGAGGCGGCGCTGTTGAAGGACCGGGTGGGGGAGGTGTTCGACGGGTGCGTGGTGGAGGTGGAGGAGCGGCGGCCGTCGGTGGGGGTGGTGCAGTTGGAGTCGCCGGCGGTGATCGGACGCATCGACGGAGACGATCTCCCGCTGGGGGAACGCCTGCGCGTCAGACTGCTGCAGGCCGATCCGGGGGCGGCGAAGGTGCGGTTCGCGCCTGCGTGAGGGCGCGGTGTGGGCGCCGATGGGGGGGGTGCGGGCGTCGGCGGTGCGGGAGTTCATGGTTGAGGTCATCGCCGTTGGACAGCCACTCGGGTTCGGGCAGCAGCCCCTGATGGTGGTAGAGCGAGGCAAAGGTCTGGCGTGAGTCCGGCGTGCCTGACGGTGGCCGGGATCGTGTGCCACGATCGAGGGAACGGTTTCCGATGTCACGGACAGGTGATCAGCCGATGTCCCAGTCTGGCGAGCGACGCAAGGAGGGGCGTGACATGACTGCCGTGGCCCATGAGCCGCTCACGCCGGCGGATGTCCTGCTCGAGGGCTTTCTCGCCCTGGAGACGCCGGAGGGTTTCCGGGCTGAGCTGATCGAAGGGGAGATCGTCGTGACGCCGCCGCCGGACGGGGACCACGAGGACTACATCGGACTGATCGTGGAACAGGTGCTCCAGCAGTCCCAGACCAAGATGCAGTTCTCGGGCAACAAGGGGCTGAAGCTGGAGAGCAGAGGCGACTGCCCCAAAGACCGCGTGATCCCGGATGGCACCTTCGCTCCCAGGGAACTGCGGCTGTACCGCGGTGCCGACTCCTGGATGCCCTGCAAGGGCGTAGCCATGGTCTTGGAGGTGACGTCCAGCAGGCCGAAGGCCGATCGCGAGGCCAAGCGCCGTTGCTACGCCCGTGGTGGCATCCCCCTGTACCTGCTGGTTGACCGTGAAGCCTCCTCGATCACGCTCTTCAACGATCCGGAGAAGGACGACTACCGCGAGCAGTGCACCAGGCCTTTCGGTAAAGCGCTCGCACTCCCCGAGCCCTTCTCCTTCGACCTGGAGACAGCGGACTTTCTCTGAACAGACCGGCGTTGCACCCTGAGGACGACGGAGGACAGGGGGCGCGGCGTGGAACAGGCACTGTGGACTCGGGCGAGGCTGGGCCGCTGCGGCCCACGCCTGGACCTCCTCACGGCCCGCTTCGACAAACACGTCTACGCCCCCCACGCCCACGACGAGTTCACGGTCGGTGTGTGCGTCGGCGGCTCGGAGATCATCGACTACCGGGGTGGGCACATCCGTACGGGCCCGGGCAGCATCGTCGTACTGGCACCCGGCGAAGTGCACACGGGAGGCCCGGGAAACGCGACGGACGGTTACGCGTACCGCGCCCTGTACGCGGCGACGCCCCTGCTGGCCGACGGCAGCGTCGGCTTCCCCCACTTCCGCGAGCCCCTGATAGACGACCCGGAACTGGCCACGGCCCTCCGCCTGACCCACACGGAACTCAGCGCCTGCCCCGACCCGCTGGAGGCGGAGTCGAGGCTGCCATGGCTCCTGACGGCACTGGCCCGCCGCCACTCGACGGCACGGGCGACATGCGATGAGGTGCCGGGCGGCGAAGGAATCGCGCTGCTCATACGCGACCGCTTGGCGGACGAACTGACGGCCCCTCCATCCCTGGCGACGCTGGCCGAGGACGTGGGCCTGTCCCGCTACCAACTCCTACGGGCCTTCCGTACGACGATGGGCCTGCCCCCGTATGCCTGGCTGGCGCAGTACCGAGTCCACCGAGCCCGGACCCTGCTGGAATCGGGCCTGCGCCCGGCGGAGGCGGCGGCAGCGGTGGGCTTCGCCGATCAGGCGCACCTCACCCGCTGGTTCCGGCGGGTGCTGGGGGTGACGCCGGCGGCGTACCGCAACAGCGTTCAAGACGGACGCTGACGGCGTGACGAACATGGCGGTATGACTGCACGCGGCTGGTTCCTGTTCTCCCTGATGGGAGTGGTGTGGGGGATCCCCTACCTGATGATCAAGGTGGCGGTGGAGGCTCCGCTGTCCCCGTCGTTCGTGGTGTTCACGCGGTGTGCGCTGGGGGCGGCGCTGCTGCTGCCGTTCGCGGCGCGGGGGCTGCCGGCGACGGTCCGGGCCCATTGGAAGCCGCTCCTGGCCTTCGCGTGCATAGAGATCATCGGCCCGTGGTTCACGCTGACGGACGCGGAGAGGCATCTGTCGAGCTCGACGGCGGGACTGCTGATCGCGGGGGTCCCGATCGTGGGCGTGGCGCTGGCCCGCTTCTTCGGGGCGACGGAGCGGCTGGGGGCGCGGAGGTGACGGGGCGTGGGGCTGGGCCTGGCGGGGGTCGGGGTCCTGACGGTGCCGCATCTGACCGGGGGAGACGCGCGGTCGATGGCGGAGGTGCTGGTGACGGTGGTGGGGTACGCGACGGCGCCACTGATAGCGGCACGGTCTTTGGGGGATGTCCCGTCACTGCAGCTCACGGCGTCGTGCCTGGCGCTGGCGGCGGTGGTGTACGCACCGGCGGCGGGTGCGACGTGGCCGTCGTCGATGCCCTCGACCTCGGTTCTGCTGGCGCTGGCGGGCCTGGGAGTGATCTGCACGGCGGTCGCGTTCGTGGCCTTCCTGGAGCTGATCAAGGAGGTGGGTCCGACGCGGTCGACGGTGATCACGTACGTGAACCCGGCGGTGGCGGTGGCGGCGGGGGGCGCTGTTCCTGGGGGGAGGAGCTGACGGCGGGGGTGGGGGTGGCCTTCGTCCTGATCCTGGCGGGCTCGGTGCTGGCGACGGCGTCTGGAGTCCGGGGCTCTGGCCGCCCGGTAACATGGTCGACACGGCAGACGAGCCGGGCGGACGGCCGCGTGGAGTCCCCTTGACGGGGGCTTCCCGAGGAACGTCCGGGCTCCACAGGGCAGGGTGGTGGCTAACGGCCACCCGGGGTGACCCGCGGGACAGTGCCACAGAAAACAAACCGCCTGGCGCTTCGGTGCCGGGTAAGGGTGAAACGGTGGTGTAAGAGACCACCAGTGCTCAGGGTGACCTGGGCAGCTAGGTAAACCCCACCTGGAGCAAGGTCAAAAGGGGCCGCCTTCTTGAAAGAGGGGCGGCTCTGCGGGAACGTTCGAGGGCTGCCCGCCCGAGTTCCCGGGTAGACCGCAGGAGGCCGGCGGCAACGCCGGTCCTAGATGGATGGCCGTCGCCGAGACGTCCGCGAGGACCCTCGGCACAGAACCCGGCGTATAGCTCGGCTCGTCTGCCGCCAAGGGCTCATGACCAGGAAACATACTGGTCATGGATCCTTTTTGCCGGGGCGCGAGCTTGGTCGAACCCCAGTCCGTACCGGTTCAAACCGGATCTCACGGCTACGAGCGTAGCCACGAAGGTAGCCACTGCGGGCACTCGTCCTGATCGCTGGGCTGCGGTGATTCTCCGCGCCCTGCAGCCCTGCTTGCCCGAACCCCTGCCACCATCCACCTCCGGAAGGCTGGTGGAGGGTGGCAGGCGTTCGATGAGGGAGGTCCGGGAGGCCGTTATTCGGACCAGAGCGTGACCGATCCAAGCCTCCCAAGTGTCAACTCCTTGAGATAACCCGCTGCTTCTCGCCGCTCAGGATGGCAGACGACGCAGGAACGGGCTCGGGGTGCCGTGCCAGAAGATGTCGAGGCTGTCGCGTGCCCGGGTCACCGCCACGAACAACAGGGATCGAGCCCGCTGGAGTTCCCTCCGGTAGCGGGCTGGGTCCAGCTGACGCAATCGGTTGACCTGCTCGCGGGGGACCAGGCCGTCGCTGACCCCGGCGATGATCATGCGCTGGTACTCCAACCCTTTGAAACGGAACATGGTCCCGATGTGGACTCCGGGCTCGCCCCGGGCGCCGTCGGCGCCGATCTCCAGGGCCCGGATGCCGTGTTCCCCTAGTGTGTTTCCCAGCTCACTCGCCATCACATTGGTGGGAACGCAGATGGCGATCTGCTCATGTGCGATCCGCTCGTCAGGGTGGGCGTCCCAGGCCAGGATGTGCGCGGCGATCGCCTCGCGTTCCGCCTGCCAGTCCGTGCACGGGTGCATGCCGGGTGCGCTGCCGCTGAGCACGGAACGGTATCCGGCGAGGGTCTCCGAGTTCCCGTCGAGGTCGTCGTACGTCTCCTCGCCCAGCACCTCCAGCGCGGAGCGCAGGATCTGCCGTGTGGTCCGATAGCTGAGGCTGAGCTTCGCGGACCGGCCCCGGATGTTGATACCGAGGCTGCCCAGCGTCACCTGGTTCTTGTAGATGCGCTGGTGGGTGTCACCCACCAGAAACAGGTCATCCGAGTCGCGGGCTGCCATGGCGCGCAGCATCTTCCAGTGAGCGGGGCGCAGGTCCTGGGCCTCGTCGACCACGATGTGCCGGTACCGGTAGCGGAGCCATCCGCCCGAGCCGTCCTGGAGGTGGATGTTGTCCAGGCCGCCCGCTTCCTCCCGCTGCCGTTCGATGGCGCGGATGCGCTGCTCGCGCCCTATCTCCAGACGGGCGGCCCGTTCGGCGACCTGGTCCCACGTCTGGCGCCCGAGCCGGTCCAGACGCTGCGTGAAGCGTTCGGCGAGCTGCCAGATGGCGGCCCTTTCCGCCCGGCCGATGTTCTTGCCGCGTCCTGCCCGGCGGGCCCGGAAGTAGTCGGTGCGGGTGCCGACGGCCTGTCCGAGGATCACCTGCGTCCACTCGTCGTGCAGGAACTCCGCGTCCCAGCCGCTCTCTCCGAGTTCGTCGAGCATCGCCCGCCACTCGCGTACGGCCTGGCTGTCGTCGATGGTCTGCTTGCGACTGCCGGGCTCGGCTTCCCTCACGACGCGTAGCGCGAGCTGGTCGACGTGGCTCACCTCCACCCGCGACAGCAACTGCTCACCGCCCAGTTCCAGGAGGCGGGAGCGCAGGTCGGCGGCGAGGTTCTTGTTGTAGGTGGTCAGCAGCACCGGCTTGCTGTGACCTGGCGGCAATTGGGACACGAGGTGGCGGACGCGGTGCAGGGCGACGATGGTCTTCCCGGTGCCTGGGCCGCCACCGACCCGTGCGGGACCGGAGTAGCGGCGCTCGACCAGCTTGGACTGAGCAGGGTGGAGGAAGACCTTCCAACGGCCGAAGTCCCCTGCCTCCAGTGCCTCGCGCAGCGCGTCGTCGGACGTGGTGACAACGGTGGCCGGCCGTTCGGCTGCGGTCTGGAAGTCCTCGGTGTCGACAGGCTCCGGAGCGGCGACGGGGGCGGTGACCTCGTCCCGTACCTCTTCGAAGGGCTTTCCGTCGTAGAGAGCGAGCAGGACTTCGCCGGTGAGCTGTGGCGCGTACTCGACCAGACCGAGGAGCTGTTCATCGGTGGTGAGTGAGCGGATGACCGGAACCAGGGGCTCGGCCACGCCCAGTTCGATCAGCTGCCCGTCGGTCCAGGCGGCGAACAGTGGCTCGGGAGCGAGGGGTTGGGCTTCGGCGGATGGGGCTGGAACGGCCGGGGCGGCGGTCAGTGGCTCCTGCGGAGGGATGCGCCGCAGCACGCTGTCCTCCACCACCTGGAGGTCGACGTACTCGATACCGCCGGTGACGGTGTTGATTCCGTACGCCAGCCGATCGTAGACCTCCTTGCGGTGCTTGACCGAGACGATGAGCCAGTCGTCCTCGGCCAGTCTGAGCAGGAGGGCGCGGTACTCGTCGTTGATCCGAGCGGACCAGATGCGGCTGTCGCCCTTGAGCTGCTTCAGCTTGAGCCCCGGGGTCCGCGGGTTCTCCTTGAACTTGTGCTGGAAGTCGAACAGCGCGCCCTTGACCGTGCGCGGGAGCCGGAGGATCTCCTTGTCCGCCTTGTCGAGCAGGCGCAGCGTCACGCCCCCGGTCCTCGTCATGCCAACTCCCCGTTTTCGTTCTCGTTCTTGTCGTTCCTGGTCGTGCCGGCTTCCGGCCGCCCTGCTCCCGTAGGACTGCCGTCGCTTGTCCGCGCGGCAGTGTCGCCGAGGCGTCCGGCGATCTCCTCCGCGGTCCATTCGCCCGCCGGACGTACGTCCCAATGGGCGGCGGCGAAGGCACGGTCACGGTCCTGTGCCTCGTGATCCGGCTCCTCGGGCGTTCCTTGTGGCGCCAGCACCACGCCGAGCCGCGCGTCCGGCCAGGCCAGTTCGGCCTGCCAGCCGTGTTCGTCGAGTTCGAAGCCGTCCTCAGGCGCGGGAACGCCCAGGTCCGCGAGTGCGTGAGCCAGTTCGGCCAGGCCGGCTTCGTCGGGGTCCACGTACTCCAGTACCGCGTCCCAGGCGCCGGCCCGCAGGGGCCGGGTGTCGGACGGCGGTTCCTCGGTCGTTCTCGCCGGTACCGCGGGCAGTCCGGAGGTCACGGCGACCGGTGGCAGGCTGTCCGGGGCCCGCTGAGGCTCGCCGTCGACGACTGGCGTGGCCCGCGTTGAGGACAGCCACCCCTGGCCGCCGGTCACGGTCAGCACGTCGGCGGTGAAGCCGTCGAGCAGCGTGGTGGTGAGCTGGGCGCTGTCGCCCCCGCCGTGCTCCAGGAACTGCAGCACGTTGCTCCAGTACAGCCAGGCCTGCCAACGCCTTTTGTGGGTCTCTTCCTCCGTGACGGCTTGGGCGCTGTCGTCCAGGAGTGTCAGCCCGGTCCAGGTCGGGGGCCTGTGCCGCACGTCGGCGACCAGGACGAGGCGGCATCCGGAGCTGTCCGTCGCCGCGAGGACGCGCACAGGCCCCTTCGGCTCGTCCACGACCTCGTCGTGCAATGCCGCCTCGACGGCTCGGCCGACCGCTTCCGCCGCGACCGGTGCGTCCCGCAGGCCGGGCGCGCCGATGAGCCCGGCCACGGTGGCTTCGGCGCGATGATGCCACCGTCGCGCGTCAGGGTCCCGAAGGTATGCCAGCAGCAGCTCGGCTGGGTTGACCCAGACGGTTTCGGACAGCTCTCCGGGCAGCCCACCCCGCGTCTGGGCGTAGTAGGAGCGCGCCCGGTCCTGCGCGGTCCGGTCGTACGGCATCCACACCGGATCGACGGGGGCGACTCCGGCATAGCCGGTGTCGCGGACGCGGAGCCGCCACTCCTTGACGTCGTAGTACGTCAGTTGGAACACCCTCAGCCCGTCGGCCCGCAGTCGGGCCCGTTTCGTCGCGTCGTCCGCGAGACGGTTGTGCTCGGGGCTCGCGTGATACCGGTATCCGTCCAGATAGACGGCGAGCCGGGGTCCGGGAGCGTCGAGCCGCTCGAAGAGCACGTCGGGGCGGGTGCCGTCCAGGACGCGCTGCTGCGAGACCCGCCAGCTCACGGTCGCTCCGTCGCCGGTCGTCAGCCGCAGATCCAGCGCCCGGGTGCCCGCCGGGGTGGTGTACGTGTCCGCCGCCGCATGGGACTCCGGCTGCTTGGCCCACTCCTCCAGCGTGTCGACGAACATGACCTCCAGGTCGCTCTCCGCCTGCTGTTCCAGCGGGATCTGACGAGTCGTCGAGACAGGTGAAGTCCGCCACCGTTCGCCATCGGCTCCCAGCAGTTCGTCCAGCATGGACTGCACTTCGCGGCGGGAGACCCGGTCGTAGTCCGACGGGGGCACCCTTCGCAGGAGGCACTGGTGGCAGCCGTCCAACTCCTTCTGCTGGCAGGGGCAGTTCTCGATGACGTCGCGTGCCTTAAGCAGCACCTCCCGGAACCCGGCCGCGGATGCCAGCCGGTGCAGATATCCGGTGCCGCCGGGCAGCCGGTCGTAGACGACGAGGAAGCGCCGCGGGAAGTCGGAGCCGAGCTGTTCCGGACTGTCCGGCATCGAGGCCGCGGCGATCTCGATGTGGTCGGGGTCGCCGCCGTAGCGCGCCGCGATACCGGCGAACAGCGCCGCGGTGAACGAGGCGAGCCGCTCCCGTGCCCGTGTCACGGAGGCGGGCAGCAGAATGCGTACGGCTTCCGTGGTCAACTCGTGAGCCAGCAGCAGCGGTACGTCCTGACCCGTCCCTCGCCTCTCGCCGTGCCCGGAGCCCTGAGTGCGTCGCCGGGGGCACCACAGCAGATGGTGGGCGCTCCCCTTCGTGGCAGCGGCCCCCGATTCGGTCAGCGCGTGCTGCGACTGGTCGACGACCGGCCGGCCGTCCGCCGTCACGCCGCCGCAACTCGTGCAGACGTAGAACGGGTTGATCCGGACGTCCTCGCCCGCCAGCGGAACCGTGGAGCTGCCGTCCTGCCGGTCGAGTCCCAAGTTCAGCGTTCTGATGACGGCTCGGCGGGAGAAGTCCACGCCGAAGGTCGCCGTGTCGTGCCGCCAGGAACCGGTCGCCAGGTGCGCGGGGTCGATGTCCACGGTGGTGAGGACCGCGTACTGCCGGCGGGCGCGCTCGTCGCGGTCGTCGCGCACCCGTGCGTCGTCCCGCTTGTCGCGCGCCACGACCCGACGCGGCTGGAGCACGTATTGGACACACCCCGCGTCCGCGATCTCACGTCCGTCGCAGCGCGGACAGGGCGAGGTGTCGGCCTGTGCGTCGCGTGTGCGCACGTACCCGCAGGCCGGGCACAGCCGCCACACCGACCAGGCCCGGCGTTCCGGGCTGCCGATGTCGAGGGCGCGTACCACGTGCTTGTAGCCGTTGACGTAGAAGCTGTTGCCCGGGGCGAGTTCGGTGAGGGCGATCTTGCGGGAGCGCTCGTAGTCGCGGGTCTCGCTGCGGTAGACGCGAGGTGTACCCGCGGGGGTGCGGTATTCCCTGGGCGCCTCGGTACCGCCGGGCGTCTGGACGGTCTCGTCGGTGTCCGAGGGGACCTCGGACCAGTACAGCGTGGCCTCCAGCTGCGTCGTGGTGTCGGCCAGGCTGTAGTTCGGCAGGAGACCCAGCTCGACGAGCGTGCCGTGTGCGCTGGTCCGGCTCAGGTCCCGCAACAGATCGCCGGTGCTGCGGCGTTCGGCGAGCAGCTCCCGCCGTTCGCGGTCCTGGATCTCGTCCGTGCGGGCAAGCGCCTCGACCGCCTCGTCGATCGCGGCGATCCTGCGCCGCAGCTCCTCTCGCCGGCCCGTCCAGTCCTCCTCCGCCTCCTGGAGCGCGCGCACGATGCCGCCGTTCGCGTACTCCCGGAGTGCGTCGGCGGCGTGCGCGGACACCCCGGCGTCGTCACCGTCCCGCGAGGGGAAGTCACTTGGGCCTTGCACGGGGGACCCACCCTCGGGGAACAGGGCCAGGAACTGCTCGACGAGCGTCGCCCCATACGTCTGTGCGGCATCCGCGAGGTCCTGGCACCAACCCGTCGTTCCGAAGAGAGCGGACGCCAGCCGGGGCACCGGCTGCAACTGCTCGCCGTCCGCGGTCCTGAGCCCGCCCCGCGCGGCGAGGTCCAGCAGCCACGCGGTGTACTGGCGGCGCAGGATCTCCACCGCCGACAGATAGCAGCCCGGCGGCACGATGTCGCCCGCGATCATCTCTCGCGGCTGGTCCAGGTAGTACAGGTCCCGAGCCCGGCGCCCGCCGAACGCGACGACCAGCGCGTTGCCCGTCTTGCGTCCCGCGCGGCCCGACTGCTGCACATAGTTCGCGGGCCCCTTCGGCAGCGAGCCGATCAGGACGGCCGAGAGGTCGCCGATGTCGATGCCAAGTTCCAGCGTGGGCGTGCAGGACAGCACGTTCGGGTCGGTGTAGTGCGTGCCGGCGCGGAAGGTCCGCTCGACCTGCTCGCGCTGCGCACGGGTCAGCATGCCGGTGTGCTCGGCCGTCACGACACGGAACGTGCCACCGGTCAGGTAGAGCCGCCGGTAGTAGTCGTTTGTGTAGTCCCGCTCCTGCAGAGCACCGAAGCCCGCCCCCGTGACGCCCCCGCTGACGCCGTCCGGTTCGGACGGTGCCGAGGGGCGCATCCCTGGTTGCGGCGGTGTCAGGTAGCCCTTGCACCGGTAGCGCGGGCACGGATGGCCGTACCAGCGAGTACGCCGCTCCGGGGGCACGACCTGCTGCCAGCCGCAGTCCTCGCACGCCACGAACGCCTTGTTGACGATCGAGTCGTCCAGCAGCCGTACCTGGATGTGGCCGGGCTGGAGACCGTAGACGCGTGTGGTGCGGTCCTTCGCCGTCCGCACGCTGAGCACCTGCTCGTCGGCCAGGGCGGGCAGCAGCCTACGGAGGTACTCGGTGGCCCCGACGGCGTCCAGCCCCAGACAGCGGCGGGTCCAGTCCTGGAACCAGGCTTGCCGACCGGTCACCACGTCGAACTCGGTCCTGTCCTTCTGGCCGTCCAGCAGAAACCTCGGCGGGGCGACCCCTTCCGGGAACGCGGGCATGCCGTCCGGTCGCCGCCCACTGATGAGGAACCGGTCGGCACCGGCCTCCCGCATCCACTGCTCCAGCCACCGGTGCCGGACCGCGCCGCGCAGCCGCAGCCGCTCCAGAAGGCCACGCACATAGGCGAGATACCGCTCAGGTGTCGGGAGTCCGCCCGTCATCACCATCTGGCCCGGCAGCGCGAGGTGCAGATCACGGGCGAGGTCGGTGACCCGCTCAGGGTTCTCGACGACGACCTCGGCGGCGGCCGTCCGCGTGAGCTCCAGGGTGCGACCGAGCCGTGACCGCAGCCCGAACTCCATGACCGTGGCGAACGCCAGCCGTTCACCGATCAGCCGCCAGGTACGGGCGTCTCCGGTACCGCGCCCCGACAACACCCGGTCGACACCCGGCTCGTCGTGCAGATCCGGCGGTACGACGGCGGCCAGCGCCTCGGGGTCGTCCACCGAGTCGAGTACGTTGCCGATCAGGTCGTTGAGCGCGGTCGCCGCGCCCGAGTCGTCGAGGTTGTGCGCGAGCAGTGACCTCAGCGAGAACTTGTACGAGGCGTTGGCGACGTACCCGGCGCGGTGCGCGGCGTCCTGGGTGGAGTCGTTGAACAGCAGCGTCTTGCGTTCCTCCGGTACCAGCGCGATGTCCCCGCCTGTGAAGAGCTGGGTGACCGTGGCCGAGGCGAGCGCCGCCTGCGCCGTACCGAGGAACCGGATGCTGTTGTCGGTGTTGCACGCCGGACAGCGGTCGTCCCTGGCCGCCTTGTCGGCGGTCTTCTTGTCGAGCAGCGCTAGCGCGAACCAGGCGTCCACCAGGTCCCCGTCGTCTCCCGCCGTCGGTAGCCGGTAGGTGCCCTGCGCCCCGTCGAGTACCACCACGGAGAGCGGATCGACGCCGCTGCCCGCGGGCAGTCGCCCGGCCAGCGCGTCGAGTGCCTGGCGCCGCTCCGGCTCGGTCGCAGAGATGAAGTAGCGGATGCGGCGCTTGTCACGGCCGACGCCGGCCCGCCAGATCCGGTCCTGCGCCATGACGAGCTGCTGCGGATCGGACTCCGGGGACAGCGCGGCCCAGCCGGATCGCCCGCACGCGCGACAGTAGACAGCGGGCAGATGCACCTGCGCGGGCCGCACCGCCGTATCCGTGCCCGCCAGGGGCTGCGGCCGGTTCGCCCCGCCCGAAAAACCGTTGCCTGAGGAGGCCCCGTCTTCCTCGTCCGATGGGGGAGCCGCGGCCAGGGCGGCGCGCCGCGCCTGCGTGCGGTCGTCCTCGTACCAGCGGAACTCCGGTGTCCGACCTACCCCGCGCAGCACACGCGTCACCGGCCGCACCCAGAGATGGGCCTCCACGTGCAGCAGCGGACGCGGACGCCGTTCGTCGGAGTCGGGGTCCCGGGCGGCGGACAGCAGGGCCACGAAACGGGACAGGGCTTGCAGCACCAGCTGCGGGTTCTCCCGGGCGGTGCGCCCCCAGGCGTATCCGAAGCGCGCGAGCCGGTCCCGTAGACCCCACTCGTCCAGCGGCTCGCCGTCGAGCAGCGCGAGCACGCCCTGCGTGAAGTCGTGCCGCTTCAGCAGACGGCCGACACGGAACGCGTCGAGGCCCTGCCGCCCCAGCATGCGGGCGGCGAGCCCGTCCAGGTCCAGCAGGTCCGGCTTCGCCTCCACGCCGACGCCGCCCGACACCGCGATGACCTCCTGCGGAGTGGGCGGCTCGGGAAGCGTGTAGTCGACCTCGCCGGTGAACTCCTCGGCGGTCATCCGCTCCTCGCCGATGACCGCGTCCGCCGTGAACGGCATGCCGAACACCTGCGCCGCCACGTCCAGGATGCCCCCGGCCGACGTGCCCGCTCGCCCCGCGCCGAGCGTCGCGGAGGTCGCCACGGGGCAGATCCGCCCCAGCGGACGCTCCGGCCGCGTCGCGCCGACCGCCGTCGCCAGCCGGCGCAGCAGCATGGCCACGTCGGTGCCCTGCGCGCCGTCGTAGGTGTGGAACTCGTCCAGCACCACGTACGCGACGTCCGCGCCCTCCCACAGCGCCCGGTCCTCACCGCGCTGCAGCAGCAGGTCCAGCATCTTGTAGTTGGTGATCAGCACGTCCGGCGGGGAGACACGCATCTCCTCGCGCCGGGTCAGGACCCGCCGGAAGTCGGTGTCCGGCCGGTCGCCGATGTACAGACCCGCGGTCACCTGGGCGAGGTCGGTTGCGGTCAGGTAGTCGCTGATGCGGCCCGCCTGGTCGGTGGCCAGCGCGTTCATCGGATACAGGAGTACAGCCTTCACACCGCGCCGCCCGAGAGCCTTCTGCCGTCGGCAGTGGTCGAGCACCGGCACCAGGAACGACTCCGTCTTGCCGGAACCCGTGCCGGTCGTCACGAGCGTCGGCTCGGCCTCCCTGCCGCCCAGCGTGCTGAGCCGCTGCCACGCCTTGGCCTGGTGCCGCCACGGTGTGAACCCGGGCCGCCACTCCAGATGCCGCTCCCACCCGTCGTCCGCCTTGTGGAACGGCGTCCTGATCCGCAGATACGGCCCCCGGAAGATCCCCGACTCCGGGTCTCCCAGGAACCGCTCCAGGGCCCGCCGGGTGTCGTCGTCGGCCAGCGCGTAGGTCGTCGTGAGGTACTGCGTCAGACTGCCCCGCAGTTGCGCGGCGGCCAGAGTGGGCTTCACGACGCTCCCCTTCGTCCGTGGATCCCGAGACGCGCGCGTGGCAACGGTCGCCTCGTGTGGTGCGGATCAACCGTATAGCGCAGGTCGGACAGTGTGTGAGGGGACGGGTACACCTGGTCTGGGTGATCGGGCGCCGGCCCGCTGCCGCCTCGGACCGGCCCAGCCGCGAACCGGTGGCTGATTGGCGCCCTTTCCGGCCCCGGCCAATGGTTTCACCCTGAAGGAAAACAAGGAAAACACCGTGCACGGGCAGCGCCGAGGGGGACGCCATGTCCGTACCGCTGTACGTTCCCGTCCTGCCGACCCGGCCGCACGCTGCGGCCGCCTACCGTGAGCTGACGCCGGACGTACAGCGCCGGGTCGCTCCCCTGTGGACACTGCCTCCCCGCTCCGGCATGCTGCCGAAGCCGCTGGCCGAACGGATCGGCAAGGACGCCGACGACGTCACCGCCGCACAGCGCCACGGTTCCGCGTGGCTGGACGCGCCGTTCGCCGACGCCACCGAAGCCGCGGTCCTGGCCGAGGCTCTCACCCTCGACTGGTGGGACCACCGCAACCTGCGGCCCGTAACCGGACCAGGACGCCCCGTCGCGCAGCAGTCACTCGCCCTCGCCGTGGCTCGGCGACGCGAGGACGTACTCGGTATCCGCGTGCGTCTCCCCGGCGAGTGGAACGACGGCACGGCCTCGGACGTCCGCGCGTTGCTGGACCGGCTTCCCGCGAACCACCCGGCCGCCCTCTTCCTCGACCTCTGCACGGTCCTGCCCGACCGTCCCGAAGCCGCCAAGGAGGCGCTGCGCGCCCTGGACTCCCTGATCCCGCTCACCTCGTGGCACACCGTGACCGTGGTGGCGGGCGGCTTCCCCGAACCGCCGGCCGACTTCCGGGAAGGCGTCCCGTACGAGGCCCCGCGCACGGACTGGGAAACCTGGCACGAGATCCAGCAAGGCGAACGCCCGTACCTCCCTCGACTCCGCTACGGCGACTACGGCATCCACCCCGCCACGTACGTCACCCAGACCCCGCCCGCGCGCGGCGGAGGCCCGCCGTGGGGCATCCTCCGCTACACCACCGCCCGCTCCTACCACCTGTCCAAGGTGCCGTACGGCAGGCAGTACGACGACGCCAACCGGGAGGCCGCGCGCTGTCTCACCAGGCTCGCGGACTTCCGGGGCGCGGAGGCGGGAACGGGAGAGAGGTGGTTGCGCGACCGGACCGAAGGCTCAGTCAGCACCGGTAACCACTCGACGTGGAACAAGGTGGGCAACATCCAGCACATGAGTTTCGTGTTGCGGAGCCTGGGCTTGTGAGTCTTCCCGAGCCGAGTCGAGCCGAGTCGAGCCGAGTCGAGTCGAACCGGCCCGAGACTGCCAAGCCCTATGCCTCGGGGAACGTCTGCTGACCGGGCATGGGTGCGTAACGACGCTGCCTGCGCAAGCGGTTGGCGAGCGCCTTGTCGTACCCCTGAGCGTGGTTGCGCTTGTGCCGCTCCTTGACCGTCTCCCGCAGTGGGCCCGTGGCCCTCTCGACGGCGAGGACTACGGACATCTTGTCCTCCTCGGCCCGTTGCGCACCGATTGCCGCGAGTTCCTCGATCGTTGTGCCGACGGTGCCCACCAATCCATTCTTGATGAGCGTGGTGAACTCGGTGTTCGTCAGATACCGGTCGATCTGGGGGTACCCGAGCAGCCGTCCGCCATTGGGGCCCTTCGTGACGTCGTCTTCCAGTAGCAGCCGCACGTACGGTACGGGCAGATACATGCCGGGCGAGGGGCCTGGATCGATGGTTTCCGTCAGGGGCCAGTAGGAGAGCTTCACAAAGCATGGATCAGGGCCGAGCCGCCATTCGTGGGGGAGGCCCGCTGGGCGGCTGAGGGCGGCCACGCGCTCCAGTCGGTCCAGCTGACTCAGCAGTTTCTTGTCAACGCGAATCCAGCGATTTCCGGCCTCGTGCGGCAGGCGCTTGTACTGCACCAGCACAAAGCTCTGCGTCGGCTCGTGGTAGAAGATCAGGTCGGTGCCGAGGCGGGTTTCGACCGGTGATGCGTTGACGTTCGCGATTTCGATTCGGCGGCCGAGGTGTTCGAAGACTTGGATATCGCATCGAAAGGCGGAGCCGAGAGAGCCGCCGACATACGGAGGTCCCATGGACTGGAAGACGTCGTCCCCGTCGAAGAAGTGATGCATGTCGTAGTCGAGTAGCGACGGTTCGTAGGGTTCGGCGATCAGACCAGCCAGAGCTGGCGCGTGGCGATCGGCCGGACGGCGCCACGCGGCAAGCCGAGCAGGCGGAATCCCCACGGTTGCCATAGCCAGCCGGGCAGCTTCGAGTTGCTCCTGCCAAGAGGCGTCCTCGGCCCGACTCAGCGGATCGAGGCGTTCTGGCTCGGCGGCCTCACCCAGAAAGTCGAGCAGCTGGCGCAGCTTCTCATGGTGCTGGGCGAGGGCCGAAAGGAGAGCTTCGGATGCAACGGCGTCGAGGATGGTGAATTCCCTGTCCGAAGCGGCAACGATCACGTTGCGGACATCAAGGGGCAATTTCGCTTCGATGGCTTGTAACGAGACCGAGACGGGGCACTCCCGTAGCAGTTCCACGTTGACCCGGGAGTCGACTGCGGCCACCTTCTCTCCGCGTGGCTGTCGTACGACCCCCAGCCAAACCAGCGGAGCCTGCCCGGTCGCGGACGACCGTCTGACGAGCAGAGTGATCTGCGGCTCGGAACCACTCGGCAAGGACTCGGCGGCGACAGTCTTGGTGAAGGACCGCTTCAGCCGTAAGTCCATGTCAATACGGTCAAGTTCCTTCTCGCTGAGCGCTATAACGTAAACCATGCACGGAGAGTACGCGAGTCATCGCGGCATCCCGAGGGCGGGCAAGCGGCTGGTGAGGGGGACACCCCGTCTCCGCCCACACGGTCTTCCCGGGGCCCATCGCCCGGGGCTCGATGCCCCACCGGTCGGCCAGAGCGGCTACGAGCATCAGCCCACGACCGGTCTCGGCGTCACCGGGAGCCTCGCGCGGGGAGAGCGGTGGCACGCGCTCCGCACGCGTGTCGGAGACCTCCACGCACAGCGTCTCGCCGGTAGCGACGAGTCGCACCTCGAAGTCGCGTCCTTGTACGTGCCCGTGGCGTACGGCGTTGGCGGCCAGCTCTGCCGTGATGAGGGTCAGCGTCTCGTTGGCGGTGGACATATGAGGGTGGCCCCACGCGTCGAGCCGGTCCGCGACCATGCGGCGGGCGAGGCGGGCGCCGCGCGGAGTGGAGCTGAAGCGCATCGTGAACTCGGCGGTCGTAGCGCCCCCTTCTGCCGCGTCGCGTGTTGCGGCCGCCGTCATGGAGGTGGGCGAGTGCTTCCTGTTCATGGCGCCTACGTTGCCGGGCGCACCCGGCCGTGCCCAGGGCCGACGCGCACACAGCGAGACGCCGTAGGTGACGGTGTGTGGCGTGTAGGCGGCGGTGTGCGGCAGGTCCCTGGATCTACTCCCCGTACTCCCGCAGCAGCTTGTTGAGGTTGCGGATCTTGTCCACGTCGTCCTTCGGCAGGGGATCGCTGCTGTTGAAGTGCATGACGTTGTTGCGGATCCTGCGGATCTCCTCAAGCCGGTCGATGAACACCTTGCGGTCGAGTGGCCATCCCAGTTGCTGCCACAGGTCGGGGTTCTCCAGTACGCGTTTGTAGTCGCCGACGCTCATGTCGCCGAAGGAGGTGATGCGTTCTCCCTTCGGGTCGCAGAGTTTGGTGACTTCGGGCAGGGTGAAGGCGCCCGCGATGACCTGCCGCAGCCTGCGGTCCATCTCCCCGATCAGGAGGAAGTGTCCGGCCAGATCGCCGTAGGCCTGGGCCACGTCGGCGGCGGTGACGATGCCGGCGATGGCGTTCCGCTGGTCACGGACGAGGACGAAGTCGTGTTCGGCCAGTGTGGGAAGGACATCGATCAGGTCGTGGTCGTAGCGTACGTCCCGGGCGTCCACGATGGCCTGGGAGAGATGGGCGCCGGGGTCGGCGTGCCGGGCACGCGCTATCGACTTCCAGGAGACGGATCCCCGCAGGTTGTGCGGACCGGCGAGGACGGGCAGCTGCGAGAAGTCGTGGAGCACCATCAGCGTGATGACCTCCTCGAAGGTGGCGGTCGGCTTGACGCTGATGACACCGCCGAGGGCGGAGGGCAGGGTGCCTACGGTGAGCCCGGTCTCGCGTGACTCCTGTTCTTCGGACGTGCCGGCCGATGCTGTGAGGGGCGCTGAAGACCCGGCGAGAGGAATGTCCTCGGCGTCCTCTTCCGCCGCCTTGACCAGCTGGACTGTGGCGGTCAGGGGGACCTTGTCGAACTCGGGCGAGGTGATGAGGCTGTGGTTGGCGAGGTCGGCCTCGATCTTTTCATTGACCAGTCCTCGGCCGGTCGCACCCCACCAGCCCAGCAACTCCTGCACGGTGAGGGTGAACGGGCTGCCTGCCTCGGCCGACTGTCGTGCGTTCTTCAGCCGGGCATGGCGTTCACCGGGGGACAGCGACGTCTGTCGCTCCTCCTCAGGTTCAGTGGGCTCGGCTTCCTCCGCGGCCCGGTCCAGCAGCTCCTGGCGCAACTGCGTCAGGAATCTGCCGTCGTCCACCTGCCACGCCTCCCATCCGTCGAACGTCCCGTACCCGACAGCGGCCGTGGCCGCCTTGGAGGGCGAGCGGAACTCCTCGCCGTCCGCCAGCCGGATCCATCCCCGGGGCGTGACCGTGGCGTCGTGCGACTCGCCCATCCGAGGGCGTACGAACTTCAGCTGCTCGCCTTCTATGAGCAGCCCGGCGCTGAGGAGGTCGGTGAGTGTCACCCGTCGTCCGTCCAGGAGGTAGCGGGCGCGGGACTGCGTCTCTGCGGGGCCGGCGGTGGAATCAGTCATGTCACCTGCGCCTTTGTCGGTGGGGGAGGGGGGGAGTGTCTGTTTCAGAGGTGGCGCCCGATGTGGGCGATGCGGATGGCCTTCTCGTCGCGAACGAGCCGGAAGTAGATGCGGCCGGCGCCTCGGTTGAGGTTTCCGTGCAATTGGAAACACTCGTCCTTGCCGTTGTCCTCCCACATCCGGTCCTTGCGGGCGTTCTCGTGCTCGCCTCTGATGTTCGGGGCTTCCCAGTGCGGCCCGGTGGGGGAAGCCGGGTCCCACTGGGCTGCGGTGGCCTCAAGCTGTCGCAGCAACTGGCGGGCTCCCTTGAACCACCGCGGGTCGAGGTTTTCCAGATCGTCCTTCACCCGGTCGAGAAATTGGAGGTGGGGGAAGAAGTCCGCTCGTCCCGCCCAGAGTTCGGCTCCACTGGAGACGCGGTCCAGTCCTTCCCGGAGGATCCACTCCTCGTGTTCGGCGAGGTGTGCCTTCCGGGAGGTGTGCCGGACCTGGTCCGTGTACTCGTCGGCGACGACGTCTCCTGGCTCGGGACCCTCGGACAGCTCCTCGATGTCCAGATCCAGCCAGGCGGTGTCCCACTCCGGGGCCAGCGGGAGGCTGAGGGCGAGTCCGTCCGCCATCAAGGCCGCGCGAAGTCCATGGACGTCGACTCCCTTGAAGCGGTGCCATATGTCGTCCCGCTCCTCCATCGCCGCCGCGTGCAGAGCGGCTGTGAAGGTGACACAGCGGTCGCGCATCCGCTGGAAGTAGAGAGCTTCTTCCTTGTTGCGGGCGTCATTGCGCCACTGCGCGTAGTAATAACCTCGTGCGAGTTCCGTCTCGTCGAACGGATTCTGCGTAGCGAGGCTGATGCCGCGCAGACGCTGTAACCGCCGCAGCACGCCCACGAAGGTGCGCATGCCCTCCGAGACCTCGTCCGCTCCGCAATCGGACGCACAGGACTGTTCGTTGAGAAACACGTGCAGCGGCACGCCCCACCCCATTCTCGTTCCGCGCCGATCACCCCGACCCCCCGGGGCGCTTCAATGACTCCGTGCTGCAACTCAGTCGAGCAGTTGGTCGAGGGAGTTCTCCCACTCGTCGAAGAAGCCCTCGGGCCACTCGGAGAGCCGCCCGTCCGGCCCGATGACCGGGCTGACGACCTCCGAGGTCTGATCCTTGCGACGGAAGTAGTGCACGGCGGTCGCGTCGGCGCTGAGCAGCTCCTGCTTGACCCGTAGCCGCAGGCCGTTGAGTACGTGGTCGCTGTGCGTCTCCATCACGATCTGCGCCCCGCTCGCCGCCGCCGCGCTCGCCAGGTACGCCATCCAGGTCTGCCCCTGCGGGTGCAGGTGCGCCTCCGGGTTCTCCAGCAGGATCAGCGTCCCAGGCTTGGCCGACAGGCAGGCCACGACGATCGGCAGGACGTACGTGAGTCCGAAGCCGACGTTGGTGGGGCGGAAGCTGTTGGAGGCCAACGCACCTGAGCCGAATCGATAGCTGAGGCGGACGGCATCCGTGCCGGCGATGTCCTCCGCCTTGAGTGTCACCCCCGGGCAGAGCTTTTGCATCCAAGCTTGGGTCTGCCCGAGGAGACTGTTGGAGGAGGCGTCCGAGAGGATGAGCGGGTCTGCCGCGACTGGTTCGTCCTGGTGAATGCGCAGGTAGTTGACGGTGTGCTCGCCGTGCGCGCCGAGAAATCCGCGCGTGGTGACGGCGTGGTGCGAACGGGGGTAACTGACCTGCGGGGAGACTCGGTCCGCCTTGAGGTACTGGAAGCCCGGTCCGAACAACGTCGGCAGCAGCGCCGCCGGTTCGACGAACGTCTCCACCATCTCCCCGTCCACCTGCTGAAGCAGCTTCAGATGGTCGGCCTCACGTTCGTAGAGCGCCGTCCACTGCTCCGACCCTCCGTCCCCCCGTAGGGCGAACGCGATGTGCGGCCCTGTGTCGTCGTACGACTCGTGCCGTACGTCCTGCCCGGTACCGAGCTGGACCAGCTCCTCGTTGAGGAGCAGCCCGGCCTCACGGTCGCCCACGGGGGCGAGGTCTCCCGACTCGTACGACTGCCGCAGCAGGGCCAGGGACTGGAGTACGGAGCTCTTGCCGGAGGAGTTGAGTCCGGTCAGCAGGGTGAAGGGGGCCAGGCGGAGTTCCTGGTGGGCGAACGCCTTGAAGTTGGTGAGAGTGAGCGACTCAAGCATTCGGGGACTCCAACACCTCGCGGAACAGCTCTTTCATGGACTGGAAGCGGTAGTTGATCTTGTTGGCATCGCCGGTGCCGGAGGAGATGGCGTCGTAGAAGGCAGGGTCGTCCATCAGTTTCTGGAACTTCTTCTGGAGGACCGGTGCCCGCTCGCACAGGATGTCGATCTCCTTGGACGTGCACCGCTCCACGATCACCGATTGCGTCTCGAACAGTGCCTTGTTGATGGGATACCGGCGGCTGACTCCGCTGAACTGTTTGCGGAACGCCTGGTCTCCGAAGATCCGTCTGCAGTCCACCATCGTGAGGTAGAAACGCCGCTCCAGTCCTATCAGCACTTCAATCGGCAGGGCGTTGATGCGGTGCATGGCTTTGCGGAGGAAGCCGTCGAAGTCCTGCGTGACGTACCGCTCGGGCGGAGTCATCGCGAACGCGAGGAAGCGCAGACACAGTTCCCGCTCTGCCATGCGGGCGGGGGAGACGCTGCGAGCCGTCGCCGACAAGAAGAACTCGCTCTCAGCCAGTGTGGCCAGCAGCTTGCGCGCGGAACCGGGGATCAGCGCGTGTCGCAGTTCCTGCCGGGTGAGCGGCTGGCCACCGGTGTTGATCCGCGCGAAGATGTTGAACTTGGCCTCTTCGGGCGTTCCCCGCCGGATCACCAGCACAGAGAGCTCGGTTTCCAGGATGCGGGTCTGCATCCGACCGGGCAGGTCCTCAAAGCGGCTGCCGTCAAACTGGGTGAGGTACTCCAGGCCCCCCAATTGAAGCGGCTCCAGACCGGAGACATCGGGCTTGACGAATCTGACGATGGTGGTGAGCCGTTGAACTCCGTCGACCACGGACCAGGACTCGTCGTCCTCCTCTGCCACGTAGAGCGTAGGCAGCGCGATACGTAGCAGGAGCGACTCGATCAGTCGGCTCTGCGCCCTCTCGTTCCAGATACCGGACTTCCGCTGGAAGTCGGGTTGGAGGTCGATCAGGCCCCGCTTCAGCCGCTGGATGACGAGGTCGACCGTCGGGTTGCGGGGATGGACCTCGATGAGCTCCGGGTCGAAGGGCGTCCGTCCGGATTCACCGATGTCCTCGGCTTCGATACCGGTACTACGTCCGGTGTCGGTGAACTCGACCGATGGCTCGTCCGCCTGAGGTGCCGTTTGCTTGACGGAGGGAACGTCCGGCGACTGTTCCGGCTCCGGCACGGGAGCGCTGCCGACCAAGATGTACGCCTCCGCATACGTTGAAACCGCCCACGAATCGAACGTGCCCGTACAGTAGCTGATCGACTACGGCCAGCGCCCTGCATTCCACGCGTAGCCCCGGCCGAACTCAGCGGCCGATACCCCCATGGTGGGAGCAGGTTCCGCGGCCGGTGGAGCCGGAGACCCAGCCGTCGCGGCAAACGGTCCCGGGAAGCGCGGCCGTGGGCGTCGGAACTGCGAGGGTGGGCGGTGGAGCTGATGTGGCGGGTAGTGGTGGCAAGGTGTTGACGGCAGTCCAGCAGTTTCCTCGGTCACCGATCCAATAGGCCTGGGGTGCGGTGTCAGGGCAATCCCCGTACGGAGTGCCGGCCGGTACGAGGCCCTGTTCCACGAAGAGGTCCACCGCGGTGTCCAGAGCACTTGCGGGGGCTTTCGTCGGAACGACCTCACGCTTGACCTCGACGAGGCGGACGGCCAGCCCGCGGCCGTCGGTCGGCAGTACCCCGTAGGCCGTCCTCGACATGGTCGCCGAGGCGCTCACGTGGCCGAAGTAGGTGTATTCAGTGGCGAGCGAGTGCTGCTCGGAGTCGAGGAACTCGACGGTGACGTAGTAGTTGGCTTCGCTCGTGCCGGTGTTCTTCACCGGGGTGTCCACGGCGCTCATGCCCGAATCCTCGTCCGAGCACCGCACGTCCCCCAGCTCGACCTGACGTACAGGCCCGGAAGCGCGCGTGGGAGTAGCCGAGACGTCGGACGCGACGGGTGGACAGACGTCGCTCTGCGCCTGGCCGGTGCGCGGCTGAGCTGAGCAGCCGGTGGCGAGAAGCAACGCGACTACCGCGACGACCGACAACCTCATGCTCTCCACTGGCGATCCCCCATCGCTCTCCGGCCGCCCCGGACGACGCTTGCGTACGTCGGCGCCCGGGCGCGGATCTCCATGTCTCTGTCTACCTAAGCGTGTTCTCGTCCGTGCGGATCCGCCCGGAGCGTGTCACCGCCGCTGGGCAGACGGCGCCGGATTGGGTACGCGGCGGTTGAACACCCACACACCCTGTGAGTGAGTCGCCCCCATGACCCGTCCAGCGACCCGCAGCCACGGATTCGCCTTCTGGAAGGGCGCGAAGTTGTCGTTCGAGATGATGACTCCGCTGACCTCCTCGGCGATGCTGATTACCAGGGCGTCGCCCCGTCCCTCGGTCCCGGCCGGAGGCTGTACGACGGTGCCGTCGGCGATGGCTGCCTCCACGAGGGGCCTCTCCTCGGCGGATACGTCGTGGCGCAGGGTGGCGTCGACCACCACGTGGATGTCGCGATCGGGGTGCTTGAACCGCAGCGATCGGACAGCGGCCTGCAATGCCGCGAAGCTCGGCTTTCCGCCCGCTGCACGCGGCGGGCGTCCGTTCCAGGCGAGGTTGGATCCGTCGATCACGAGCGGCGGCGCGGCCGTGTTCGCGCCGGCGGACTGGGGCGCGGAGCGAGGCGGGGCGGGCTTGGGCGCCCCGTTGCTGCCCTGGCCTTGGGGCCGGACCTGCTGGGGATGGGTCGGGGTGGTCGCGGGCCGGGCGGCCGGGGCGAGTGCGAGCAGCCGGTCGAGCTCCTTCTTCACCTCCGGTAGGACGTTCCCGTCCCCGAATACCTTCACCTCGCCGTCGAGGACGACCTCGCCGGTCTTCTGCAGGGTCGCCCGGACGGTCAGCAGGCCTTCCTTGCTGTAGGTGTACTCCAGGTCGAAGACACCGTCCTCGGCTGTGCAGTGTCGGGGGTAGGTCAGAACGAGGTCGGTCAGTTTGACATTGTCCGGATGGCCGACCTCGCGGTCCGGGTCTCCCTCCCAGACCTCGACAGTCAGTTGGGAGACGTTGTCCTTCGTCGGCTCGTACGACTTCACGCGCTGCTGCGGAAGGCGCTGGTTGCGGTCGATGAGGGCGCTGAACTTCCTCCTGCCCTCACGGTCCTTGGTGATCGTGCCCAGGGCGTGCGTGTTGACCACCCGGATGATGCTCTTCAGCTCGCCGTCCATGGCGGCGGCGCTGATCGCCGCTCCCTCGGCGACCGCGGTCATCGGGTCGCACAGGGAGGTGTCCACAAGTTCGCAGTCGAGTGCCTCCGAGACCGCGGCGCGCACTGCCGGGATCTGGCTGCTGCCGCCGATCATCAGTACCGCGGTGAGGTCCTGCGGGTCGATCCGAGCCTGCTCCAGGCATTCCTCAACCGGATCGAGGGCCTGGTTGATGAGGTCCTGGATGGCCTCGGAGAACTCGTCCTGCCCGATCTCGACGGTGACGTCGTCGGGCGTTTGGATGCGGACCGATTCCTGGTGGGAGAGGAGGATTTTGGCCCGCTCGATCTCCAGGGCGAACATCCGCCTCTCGGAATCGCTCCAACGCCCGCGGGCGGGCGCCTGGTCGAGAACCATGCGGCGGAGCCGGGCGTCGATCTCCAGGCCGCCGAGGCGGTTGACGCCCCGGCTCGCCTTCTCGTCGAAGAACCCGTCGTCGTGAAGGAGGAGAGTGGCGTCCATCGTGCCGCCACCCCAGTCGAAGACCAGGAACTCGCCGTCGATCTCCATCTCGTGCGCGTATGCGATCGCCGCTGCCGTCGGCTCGTTCAGCAGGGTGCGGACCGTGATGCCCGCGGCACGGGCGGCCTCGCGGGTCCGGAAACGGGCCGCGCCGGTCGCGTTGGCGGGCACAGTGATGACGGCCTCGCGGATCTCGGTAGCGGCCTCCTCCTCCGCCGCCCCCGCGATGGCGTGGAAGACCCCGGCGGCAGCGGTGGTCGCGGCGAAACGTTCACCGCCCAGTTTGACGAACGGCTCCTCGCGCAGCATCCGCTTGCACGCCTCTACGGCCCGTTCGGAACGGAGTTTCGCCTCCCAGCCGAACAGGGTGCCCGGCCGCAGGGAGCTAGTGCCGACGACTGACGGGTAGAGCAGCTCGAAGCCCTCGCGCCTCCAGTTCGCGTCCAGGCCCTGCCCGCCGATCTCCAGCAACTCGACGTATTCGCCGTTCCACTGGGCGGCGACCGAGTTGGTGGTCCCGAAGTCGATTCCGGCAGCCGTCATGCTTCCTCCCCCGCCCTCACACCCGCGGGCCCGGCGATGCGCCGGAGCTGCCCTGCGAGAATGACCTTTCCTGTCAACTCATCCACGTACGCCGGACTCAGCAGTTCGAAGGCGTCTCCCTCGCCCTCCGTCACCACGAACCGGTCGCTCTCCTCGGGCTCTGTCACCCGCAGCAGCCGCAGTTCCCGCAGGTGCGCCGTCATCGCGCCCTCGACGGTCTCGCGGCTGTCTCCCGCCCGGGACCAGAGCAGCGCGTCGATCTCGGCGAGACGACCGGCGAACTGGGCGCGCGTGCGGAACTCGTCCAGGACCGCCCTGCGCACCGCCGCGGTGAGCGCGCCGGCCGGGGGCACCTCGTCGGCCCCGGCGGCCTCCAGCGCCTCCGGCACGCGGGCCGCCACCCCTTTGATGACCGTCATCGCGTCGATCGGATCAGGACCAGGAGGAGCTTCGACGACACCGGTCTCCGCGGGCTTGACCTCGGTGTCCGTGTGCTGCGCCCGGCGGCGTTTCAGACCTCCGGGTTTGTGCGGTGGCGGCGCGCCCTGCGCCCCGGGTTGCGTCTGACCGCACGCGGGACACGGGCGGTGTGCTCGCTGTCTCTTCGGAGTCTTCTTCTTCGGAGGCATCAGTGCTGCTCGGCTTCGTTCGGCTCGGACGGTTGGTCAGGACTACGGCGCGGAACTGTGGCGGTCGAGGCGTGGGGCGGTGGTCCGGAAGTCTTCGAGCAGCTCGACGGCGGCACGGGCACGGATGGCTTCCAGCTCGCCGCCACTGGTAACCGGAGTCCGGCGTGGCAGGGCCTCCACCGGGGGCACCAGATGGTTCGGCACCTGGGAGGGCATGACGTATCGCGACCGGTCGAGCGGCAATTGATAGAAGACGTCCCAGCCCGCCTCGCCGCGCAGCGCGCCCCGGATGCGTTCCTCGGCCATGTTCAGGTCTGACTGGGCCCTCGCGTCACCTTCGCGCTCCCGGAAGATGTCCCGGCAGCGTTCCTCCCACCCGTCGCCCCGTGATCGAGGCCGATGTCGAGGAAGGGATTGTTGAACGGACCACGGTCGTTCCTTCTCGTCCCCCGCCAGGCGCGAAAGAGCCGGAGGTTGCGTTCGGCGACGGCTCCTCCCTGGGCGGCGGCCTTACCGGCGTACTCCTCGGCGGAGTCGAGAAGCCTGTCCCGTCCGGCGGGCGAATCGTGCTGTTCGCTCTGCGCCACGGCCACGTACGCCGCGAGGGCGAGGGCCTCCTGTGCCAGGTCGGCGGGAACCTTGCGGTTGCTCACGCTGCCCCGGGTGAGGGAGTAGGCTTGTTGTGCTGCCGCATCCAGATCACCGGCCTTCACGAGGTCATAGGCGCGGTTCAGGGCTACGAGAGCGTAGAACGGACTGCGTCCGGCGTCGACAAGACTCCCGGGGCGCCACAGGTTGGCCATCAGCAGCCAGAATCCCCGGTCCTCGGTCATGCTCGGAGGCCACTGCCCGGACAGTGCACCGGACTTGAGGTCGCGTAGCTCGATCTGCTGAGTCCGGGGCAGGGCTGCGTCGAGTGCGTTCATGGCCGTCACGTCGCCGTCCATCACGACGTCGTACAGCAGGTCCCACACATCGTCCGGTTCCTGTCGGACGAGGGCCTCTCCGCGGAGGAACGACTGCCGGCGCAGATAGGCCTGCCACGCGAGACGTTCGGCCTGCTCACCGGTGATGTTGGTGGGGGTGAGACGCGCCCGCAGATAGAGGCCCTCCTCCGCGTCCCGTCTTGTCCAGGGTGCGTCCTCGGGCATGAGGCCACCGTGGTCGATCAGATCGTCGATGACGGACAGCGGCGCCCATGCGAGAAGATCGTCGAGAAAGCGGTTCGGCACGGGTATCGCGCCGCGCGTGGCCGCGGTTGCGAAGAGGCTGAAGGCGGGGCCGCCCGAGATTGCCTGGGAACGCTTGCTGACGAGATCCAGGCTGGGTGCCGTCGAACACAACACCCTGCACCGCTCCAGGCCTGCCTCGTTGAGCCACCGCACGCCGTTGGCCCAGAGGCTTCGCAGATGGCCCAGGACCGACTCCGGCGGCAGGAGCATCAACCCCGCTTGCACCGCGGGCAGTAGGCTCTCGCGGTCCGGATCGCCATCGAGGGCCTGCGTGAGGACTGCCCGCTCTGCCTCCGGCATGCCAACGGCGGCTGTTGCCTCCGTGAGCATGGCCTGCACGGCTTCGACCGCGTCGCTGCCTCCGACGCCGAGCCAGCGCCACTTGCGCTGGACGAAACCGCTCACGCCTGAGGAGCCCTGCCTCTCCCGGCGTTCACGCGCACGCTGCAGGCGTTCTTTTTCAGCGGCTTTCGCCGCCTGACGAGCGGCTACCGGGTCCGTCGTGTCGTACACCCCGACAGATTATCCGCGCGGTCTGACAATCCACATCGTCTCGCACGTTTCGTGACCATGGATGATGAGCGGATACAACCACGGTCGACTGGCTCGGAGAGCTACTCGGCATCGTCGGCAGGGGCCTCGGTTTCAGTCGATTTCGTAGACCTCGTGCTCGTGGTCTCGATCTTCTCACCCGCCTCGACGGGCTCGTGGCGCCGCCGTTGCAGCTCATCGCGTTCCGCGTCAGGGATCGTCATCGACTCGGCGAGCACGGCGGCGAGCGCGTCCACTTGAGTGGGGTCCATGTCTGCCTGGAAGAGCCACCGGATGTTCTCGTCGCGTGTGATGAGGTCGATCGCCAAGCGCGCGTTCTTGTCCTGGGTGGTCGCTGTTCGGACGTATCGCACTTGGTCGATGGGGATGACTTGACGGATCTCGCCTTGTTCAAGGAACGCGTTCGACTTGGCGGTGATGATGCGGCGATCCGTGACGGCGACCAGCGTCTTCGCCGCCATCTTGTCCCTCCCGGCGGTCAGCTTCTCCTTCGCTCCGCCGAAGATCGCGGAGATGGGACCGAGAGCATCGAGCTGATCGGGGAAGCCGAGGACACGCAGGGTCTCACCGTCCTCGAGGAACCATCGCAGGATGCGAAGGTGCGGCTCGAGATCCAGCGATGTGGGTGCGCAGACGACGCCCGGAGCCTCCAGCGGAGGGGCCGGCGGATGGAGAGCATCGGCAAGAGGCTCGATCGCCTCCAGAAGCCGGGCGGAGGCTTGGCGGGCTGCGATCGACTCCTTCCGCTTCCCCGGCAGTGGCAGTGTGTCGCGTCCGGGGAGCTCGGCGATGATGCGCAGCTCCCGCGTCAGCGAGTCGGCAAGGCTCGTCGCCTCGGTGAGAGCGGAGTCGAGCTCCGCGAGAGTGTCGCGCGCGATGACCTCGACGAGCCGTGCCTCGTCAGCGTCTTCGCGTCCAGCGGCTCTAGCCCTGCCGGCGCGGAGTGCCTGATACCCGGTCCATGCCTTGAGGGAGGACAGCAAGGCGTTGGCGTCGAAGACGATCGCCTCAGCGTTTATCTGGAGATACTCGCGGCGGCGACTCGCGTCGGCCCGATCGATCTGCTTGACGTGGCCCCGGACGTTCAGCCGGTACAGGTCGAGCTGTTTACGCAGCGCCGCTTCGCTACCCGCGACGTTGTCCCACAAGGAGGCGGGGACCGATTCGATCTCCCGCGCTTGGTCGACCGCGCGATCGATGGTGGCGACGAGCCCTGTCAGTTCGGTCCACTGCTCGTTGCGGATGGCTGTGAGTACCTGGCTCGTCAGCGCGATGTTGGTCCTGACGAGGTCCGTGACCTCATTCAGCTGCATCTGAAGGCCGACCATGGCCAGCGCCGGCCCGATCAATGCGGCGTTCTGCGCCGCGCTCACGGAAGCTACGGGGAGAAGGCGGGCCTGGTGGACTATCTTTCCGTTGGCGAACACCGCTCCGAGGTTCGCGCCGTCCTTGACGGCGAGCGTTGCACCGGCATTCAGCCAGGCCTGTGTCGCGGCGCTGAGCCTGTAGAGCCCCTGCACGCTGGCGAGTGCGTTGCCGAGATTGCCGGCCACGGTCGCCGTGTTCCCGATCGCGGCCAGGACCGTGGAGATCTGCTTGCGGTCGGCGGCCGACACGATCCCGAAGTCGAGCAGATCGGGCTTGAGTTCCGCCGGAACCTCAGCGCCGCAGACGACAGCGACCCCTGGCAGCACCTCCACCAGGACCGTCGATGCCGTCGTTGAGTCGATGTCCGAGTCGGGTGTCGGATCGTCCACGACAGGGGAGTCGGCGGTATCGCTCTGGCCGTTCTCCTCAGGCTCGGCGATCTCCATTGAGTCCGAAGGGTTCTGCATGCGATGTCCTCCCCCAAGAGCGCGCGACGGCCAGACCTCGTCGGCGTTCGCCGCCGAAGTCTACGGTTTGACGCCCTGTGGTCGAGCCCGAATCCACCAGGCGGAGGCGCGTAGCCGTCCGGTGGACCAGCTTGTTCCTCCGGGTGCCGGTGGCCAAGGTGCCCTCTGGCAGCTCCTCCGCCTCTGCCGCATTACCCCTGGCTGAAGTGCTTGAGCCAGGCGAGCGGCCACGCCGGCGGCGCCGAGGACTGGCACGCCGAGATGTGGTTGGACGACGCCGACAACATCGTCTTGTACGCGAGGGTCTGGCGCACCCTGCGCGAGTCGGCCGAGTACGGGTTCGACGCCCACAACGTCATCCACGGGCCAGGCGCGCCCTGAACCCGAGTTGATGGGCCGCCCGGACGCCGAGGCCAGAGACGGCAGCTGTCGAGGGGCAGTCGGGCGGCCCTGTGGCCCGCTGTCTGCCCAGGTCGGCACCGGGGCGCGGGATGCCGCGACGCGGTGGTGCGCGATGTTCTTGAAAGCCCTTGGGGGAACTACCGACCCCACCAAACCGGGCCTGTTCGCCCGCGAGTTGGGGCGCCACTCGTTCGAGTGACGGGAGCGTCGGCTGGTCGGGCGGGTGGGGTACGGTCGCCGCACACAACCGCAAACAGAGAACGGCCCCCGACAGGACGGCAATCCCGGCGAGGGCCTGACCAACCAGGAAGAGTCGAGCTTCCCGATGGCTGATCCGCAGTCTAACGCGGCCCTGCCCGCGCACCCGTCGCCCGAGCGGCAATCGCCGCCCCCGACTCCGGAACTCCCGCCGGACGCGCCCCGCGCCGGAGTTCTCCACGTACGGCACCGCCACACCGAGCGCTACACCGTCGTCGGCAACCACCTTGCCCAGCACCCCCGCCTCTCCGCTGCGGCGATCGGCATCGGTGTGCACATCCAGTCCCTGCCGGACGGTGCCTCGGTCACCGTCAAGGCGCTGACCCTGCGCTTCCGGGAGGGCGAGGTGACGATCGGCAGGGCGTTGAGGGAGCTGGAGGAGGCCGGGTACCTCGTCCGGCGGCGGGTGCCGCTCGGGGGTGGGCGGATCGCCACGCGCACGTTCTTTCTCGATCATCCGGGGGCTGTTGTACGCGCCTCGGTGGCGGGCGGCAGCTTGGAGGCCGTTACTCCTGAGGCGGCTGCCGGGCCTGAACCTGAAGTTCCGTCTGTACCTGGGCCGGTGGCTGTTCCGGTGGCGGCGGAGGTCTCGGTTCCGGCTTCCGCACGTACGAGGAGTGCCGCCCCCGAACCCGTCACGATGCCCACCGGCCGGGCGGCTGACCTGCTCGCGCGTCTACGGCTCACAGACACCCGGCTGTTGCTGTCCGAACGGGACGTCGCGCGGCTTGTGCCCGCCGTCGAGACCTGGCTCGGCCGTGCCGCGACGCTGGACCAGATCACCCGCACCCTCACCGCGGGCCTGCCGCCCGAGGCCGACCCCATCCGCCACCCGGCGAGCTTCGTCGAATACCGCCTGACGACCCTTCTTCCGCCGCCATTGCCGATGGCGCCTCTTCGTACGGCGACGGCGGCGACGCCCGCAGCACAGCGGGCGCCGCTGGTCACCTGCGACGGCTGCGAACGCGCGATCCGTACGCATGATCCGCGCGCATTGTGCCGCGAGTGCAGGGAACGCCATGACCGCGGTAGGGCCTGAGCCGTCCACTCGGCCGCCTGAACGCTTGTGCGGGTGAACTTTCGAGCTTCGGCGGCGTGGTCAGTGTGTGCTTTCTACGGTGTTCGTTGATCGGTACGGGCGGTGGAGGTGAGCGGGCGGGTGAATGAACGGCCACGGGAGCTGGACGGAACTGCGGCTGCGGTCATGGGCTCGGACGTCGGGACGGAGTCTCCGGGGCCGCCCGAGCCGGACTCGGGCATCCTCCGGGTGTTCGGACGGCAGTTGAAACGCTTCCGGCTGCGGGCGGGGTTGGAGCGGGCCGAGTTCGGTGCGCGGACCGGCTACTCGGCGTCCACGATCGCGGCGTTCGAACAGGGGAGGCGGGTACCGCCGCCTCGGTTCATCGATGTGGCAGATGGGATTCTGGACGCGGGTGGGGTCCTCCAGGAGATGAAGGAGGAGGTGGCGCGGGCGCAGTATCCGGCGTTCTTTCGGGATGCGGCTCGGTTGGAGGCGGAGGCGGTTGAGCTGCACGCATACGACACCCACGTGGTCAAAGGGCTCTTGCAGACCGAGCAATACATGCGAGCCCTCCTGCGGATGCGGAGGCCGCTCCTGACTGAAGAGGTCATCGAGCAGCGAGTGGCAGCTCGGCTGGCACGGCAAGAGGTCTTTGCCAGAGTCGACAGACCACTGTTCAGCTTCGTCATGGAGGAAGCAGTGCTACTACGCCGACTCGGCGGTCCGGATGTCGTGCGGGGGCAGTTGGAGCAGATCCTTCTCATCGGTCAAGAGCGCAACGTCGAAGTTCAGATCATGCCGTTGGACCGAGAAGACAATGCAGGCGTGGACGGAGGCTTCACGCTCTACATGCGCAAGGGCGGGGAGCAGGTTGGTTACTTGGAGACGCAGGGGCGAAGCGCGCTGGTCACCGGCCGAGAAGAGGTGCGCGTGCTGGCCGCGCGCTATGGGATTATCCGAGCGCAAGCACTCGCTCCCCGTGAGTCGTTGTCCTACATCGAGAATTTGTTGGGAGAACCATGACGCCCCGACCCAAGAGCAAGGCGGACTCGTCTTTGACCTGGTTCAAGAGCAGCTACAGCGGGGCTGAGGGCGGCGATTGCGTCGAGGTGGCCACCTCGACGCGGACGATCCGTGTGCGGGACTCCAAGGACAGGGACCATCCCGGACTGGCTGTTGGCCCGGTTGCCTGGGCAATGTTTGTTGGGCACGCCGTAGACCAGATGAACTGAGCTGTAGGGCGGAGCTGTGAACGGCTCACCTGCGGCGCGGACTTGGGGCGGAAACTGCGGACCACTGACCGAGTTCGTGGACGAAGTCCTTGTAGGAGCGGTTGGTACCGGTCGGGCCCGAGGCCAGTAGGCCCAGCGACCGGGCCTGCTCGGCGACCTTGGGTCCGTCGCACTCCCGGAATGCCGGTGAACCGAGCTTGCGCTTTAGGTCTTCCTTGGGGCTCTTGATGGTTCCGGTGTCGCGGCCTTGGAGCTGCGCGGGAACCTTCCAGTTGGGCCGGACGGCCGGGAAGGCGTCCGGGAAGAGTAAGAGCCAGGCCTCCGACTCCCAAGCGGCAAGCGCCAACGCCGAGTTGCAGGGGCTCTCGCGCGAGAGTGCCCTGGCGACGTTCGCACGGACACGGGCGTACTCGGCGTCCGTGTAGCCGTCCAGGTCCTCGTGGATCACCAGGCCGACGAGTGGACCCTTCGCTCGGAGCGCGCGGCCCTTCGCTTTGCTGATGATGGTGCGGACGCGGGCCGCGAGGTCGGGCCCGGAGGCCGTCTTGAGGCGGGTTTTGTCGCTGATCTCGACCAGGCGGGCGCTACCCAGGTTCGGATGGTGCTGCTTAATGATCTCGGCGACGATCCGGCAGTCGTTGGAGTCCTCGCCGGCCAGCACGATGACGCCACGCCCCTGGGGGCCTCTGCTCCCGGCCACTACAGCTCGTCTCCCGTCAGGTCGCCTCCGAGAACACCTGAGAACCACAGCTCACCGAGCGGCAGGTCTCCGCTCTCCTCGACGATCGCGCGTACGTCACCCGTGGTGATGGCGGGGATGAGGGAGGCACCGTCGTCGTCACGCTCGCAGATCACGATTTCCCCGGGCAGGAGGCGATCCGCGAGAGCTGGGGAGTGGGTGGCGACGATGAACTGTGTGAGCGCGCTCGCCTCGCGCAGTCGATTGACGATCAGATTCAATGCCTGGGGGTGCAGACCGTGGTCGATCTCCTCGATACAGGTCAGTGCAGGGGGCGCGGGATCGTAGAGCAGAGCCAGGAGACCGAGGAGTCGTACGGTTCCGTAGGAAGCGTCAGCCAGAGGGGTGGGCCGACGCAGGCCGCGTTCCACCAGTTGGACAGCAGTTTGAGCGGCAGGACCGCCGACCGCCTCGAACTGGATGTCCTCAAGTTGTGGAAGCACGGAACGAGCGTCGTCCAGAAGCCGTTCCCAGAGGGCGGAATCCTCGCTGAGGAAGTTCAGGAAGACGGCCAGGTTGTCGGCACTGGACGACAGATAGGCGTAGTCGCGATTCAGGCGGGACGGCTGACGGGCCGCGTCCACATCCACGTCGAAGACGCGGAATGATGACAGCCGGTCCGCCACCATCCCTACCTCAAAACCGCCCTCGGTGCTTGCCAGCCGAGGCAGTGTGGACAGGCCACTGCTGAACCGTTGAATACCGAACTCGCTGCTGTCCTCAAGCTCGCTACTGGGGCGTGTATCGATCACTGTGGCGCGCTCGCCCGACACGGTGATGCGACGGCCGCGCCCCTTGGTCCGCTTGAACTGGAAGCTCTCGCTGCGGGTGAGTCGGTAGAGGTCACGGCCCTTGGCGCTAGGGGCCGAGTAGCGACGGACCTTGAGATCGTATTCGTCGAGGGCGTTGGGGCTGGAGTGGGTGGTCCAGGTGGCCTTGAGCCGGATCCGGAGGGTGGTCGGAGGCTTGGGCCCGCCCCAGAATGCGACCTCGTCGAACCCGCCCCGGCTTTCGAGGGCGGGTTCGAGGTCGGTGCGGATGATGTCGGCGAGCAGGTCGAAGACCTTGAGGACGTTCGACTTGCCGACACCGTTCGCGCCAACGAGGACCGTCAGCGGACCTAACGGGATGGTCACGTCCCGCAGGCTGCGAAAGTTCTCCACGTGCAGTTCGAGCAGCTGTCCTGGCATGGACGGAACCTATCGGGAGACGTGGGGCGGGCTGGGATACAGCGAGTGTGGCGTCGGCACACGCCACTGACGATCAGCCATCCACCGGCACCTCACGCCCACTGTCTGCTGGCGCGGGCGGAGCGCACCGACCTGCGGCAATCTCGGCATCCAGTCGCGCCTGGAAGTGCGCGTGAGCGCTCCGCATCTCCGCCTCGCGGTCTGCCTTGTAGAACGGGGCTGTGTAACCGTCGGGTGGTGGAACGCTGTCTGGTCTGGCTAGGTAGTCGACGAGCGCTGAGTATGCATCCTTGTCCTGGCTGTGGCCATGCGCATATGGGTCAGCGGCGATTCTTCGACCGCTTGCGTCAAAATGCATCTGTGCTTCCCGATCCGCCAAAACGGCATACCTGGACTTGTAAATTGCCGCCAATTGGTCGGCGGTAATGTCAAGCCAGACGGCTACGAGAGCGTCGATTTCTACCATCGCGGCCCGACGCTCGTATTCGGTTCGCAGCGGGGTGTCATACCGCCATTCCGGAGTTAGGGCGCTACTCAGGGGGGCAAGGCCGGGCCATGGATAGGCCCAATCTTCATAGGCGGGCCAAGTAGGATGAAAAAGATCGCTCCAAAGTGATTGATAGCTACTGGTCAAGCAATTCAAGCGCAACGTGCGCAGCAGTAGGGGATGGGCGAGGGGGTGATTCGGAATGGGCGATGGCATCTTTTGTGCCTCGCCTGCCATGAAATTGGAGCGTCCCGTGAGTCGAAGGATGTAATCGAGGGGCAGGGATGCCCAGAAGCCAGCTGTAAGGATTGTCTGCTGAACACTCCCTAGGGTCATGGAAATGACGCCGTGTGTATGCGCGGGGCCGGGAGGGATAATTGCCGAAAACAGGCTACGTTCCGTGTTCTTCGGGTCCACCATGGCGCGCCATGCGAGCCGGAAATGCTGGGTGTACGAGTCCTCGCCCCAGTGATCTTGGGCGGCAATATATCGAGCCCGATCGCAGGATCGAATGTATGTCGTTCGAGGAATTGCTTGTGATGGAATGTCAGTAAGTTTCCAGGCTTTCCAATCCTTTGCGTTTCGCATTGGGAGATTCGGTTGCTTGGCGAAAGGGTTGGCGACACCAATGTGTGACCCCTGAAGGATGACTTCATCCCAATTGGATGGTTGCCCTACCTCGTAACGAATTAGGCCGTTTTCCTTAGCTGTGGCCTCGTTGTAGCCAGAGCTAATGGAGGGGTTGAAATCCCGGACTCGAAACGCAGTGCGAGCCAGCGCGCCGATGGCCCCTTGTTCTGCGGTGGTAATTGTGTGGAATAGCTGCGTGTGGTCGGAAGGCTCGTTGGTATCTCCACCCAGTTTTTGCCATTCCGATAGCACGTCTCCGGTGACTTGCACGATGCGGGATCGGTGAGGGCGAACGTCCCAGGTGCCGTTATATTTTTGTGTCGGAGGCTCTCCATTCCCGTCGTGGGTTAGAGATTCAGGTAGCACTTGGGCGGAATGGAGCTGGCTTAGCGTTTTGAAGTCGATACGCGAGCGGTCATGTCCGTAGACGTGAAGGCCAAAAGATACTGTACGGCCGATTTCAAATGCCCAGTTCCCTGAGTTGATGAACGTTGCGTGGAGTCTGAGGTGTCTATAGGTGGCAGAGCGGAAGTGGCCATCTTTTGTGCCGTCTAGATGGCTATCTGGGTGGATCATTCCAGCCACGCCATGCAGATTATTATGATCCCAGATTTGACACATGAAGGCACGGTATAGATTTGGGCGTGTGCCAGCCGTTAGCGGATAGGAACTTGGAGATGAGAGAGTATTTGTGAGCCCGCTGTTGCGGCACAGCTCTTCCAATACGTAGAGATGGTCACTTCCCTTATAAATTTCATCCTTGCGGGCTCTCCATTCTGCTGCGCTCGGCTTTTGGGTGAGCTTGAACCAGGGTTCAAGCTCTGCCAATACCGAATCCTCCTGCCAATCCGGCCGAACCCAAGGCGGATTCCCCACCTGCAAGTCATATCCACCCCTGGCAAACACCTGCGCAAAGTCCAACTCCCAGTGGAAGAACCCTTGCGCCCGCGCCACATCCCCCGCAACCCCCGCCCAGGGGAACCGCAGCTCCAGCTGCTGAAAATGCTCCATGCCCATCAAATCCGGCAGCGCATCCTCATAAGGCTCAAGCTCCGCCAGCGACCCGAACTCCGCCACCAGCGAGTCCGCCGGCACATCCTCCGTGCCAACCAACGCCTCCGCGAACTCCAGCCAGTCGTCCAGCCCCGCCAGCGGAACCACCGCCCGCTTCCGCGCACCCCCGATGGCCTCCTTGCGGCGCCCCGTGCGCCGGCGCTCCACCGAGGCCGCCGTCAACTCGCCGCCCCCCGTGATCTCGCCGAACAGATCCTCCGTCTCCCAGGACATGAGCACACCGGACTCGTCTGCAGCCCGCAGCCCCTCCGCCACAGCACCCGAGGGAAGCTCCTCAGCCCTCCGCTCGTACACCGCCGCCGTACCGTCCAGCAGCCCGGCCTCCTGCACCGGCCAGAACCACAACGCGCACCACGCGTCCATCAACGTCTTGAGACGCCAGTACGGGGTGTCGGGAGCCGTCAAATCAGCGACGACCTTGTCCCGCTGCACCGCGACCTCAGGCGACCGCAGCCAGCCGTCCTCCGCGCCCCACACGTCGATCCGGCGCGAGATGTCCCGCTCGGAGATCTCCAGGCGCCGTACAACCAGCCCCCACAGGAACTCGACCCGCCGAGCCGCCGCCTGAAGGCGTTCCGCCTGCTTGGCAGTTGGCGTGCGTGTGATCATCTTGCGCCAGTTGCCCAGCGCCCGCGCCGCCTCCGGGGCCAGCGCCTTCGCCTCCTTCTCGGCCGCGACCGCGCCCCACTCCTTCGCGGGGAGGAGGAAGTGGTGGACGGCGTTCTCGGTGACCCGCTGCACCGGACCGCTCCGGGTGGTGCGCTCGGTCACCGTCACCGGGAGGCCGTTCGCTGCCTCCGTCAGCGGGAAGCGTTCCGGAGTCGTCCCTAGCCAGGCCGCCTTCTTCAGTTTCTCCGGCGGGTAGACCTCACGCCGGCCGCCGATGAGGGAGTTGCCGCGCCGCAGGTGCAGGCCGAACCACGGGGCCTCCATGCCGGGGTGCATGGTGTTGAGCCACAGCGACACCTCCGCCAGCTCCACGGCCGTCTCGTTGAGGTCGACGCCGTAGGAGTTGTGCAGGGCGACGTACGCCTTCGCCTTCTGGAACTCGACCGCGTACTTCTCCGTGTCGATCGGCGTGCCCAGCTCCTCCTGGCGGCGACGCAGGTACTCCGCCGCGACCTGGTTGATGGCCTCGTTGAGGAAGGCCCCGGACCCGAGCGCCGGCTCGCAGATCTTCCAGTCGAGCAGCTCGCGTGCCTCGGTCGTCGTACCGTCCTGGTCCAGGCGGTGCTGGAGGGCCAGTTGGACCGTGACCTTGGTCAGGGACTCGGGGGTGTAGTACGAGGCGGAGGTTTGGCGGTCGCGGCCGGACAGGCGGTAGACGAACGAGCCGGGGGCGTACTTGACGCGGACGTCCTCGCCGGTCTCCTCGTCGCGGCGGTACACGAACACGTTTCCCGGATAGTCGTCGACCTTCGACTTCGGGATGAGCCAGGAACCGTCCTTCGGGTCGCCGTTCTTCGCGACCTCGTACAGCTCCTCCTCGCCCGCGATGAACCCGCTGTACGACATCAGGCCCTCGTACACGGCCCCGAGCTGGTTGATGCCGAGCTGGGCGTACGAGATGAAGCCGCCGCGCTCGCCCTTCTTGCCGCGCGTGATCATCAGCAGGCGCAGCACCTTGTAGAGGGTGGCGTTCCGCAGCCGGGTGTCCAGGACGCCGCCCGAGCCCTCAAGGCCGGCCTCGTTGTCATCGTCGTCGGTGTCGTCGTGGGGGTGTGGGATCGTGCCGAGGCCGATCAGTCGGATCGACTCCGGTTCGAACAGCTTGGAGTGCAGCGGCTCGAAACGCAGGCCCACGTCCTCGCTGGCCTTGGGGGCGGCCTCCACGCTGTCCGCTGCCGCCCCCGAGGGGCCGTGCGTCCGCCGCGAGCGGTAGCCCTCCTGCACCTTGCGGAAGAGGAGGTCCAGGGACTCGTACAGGTACGTGCCCTGCCGGGACTTCTCGTCGACGATGTCCCGTTCGGCGATCAGTTCGCCGAGGCGGCCGAGGCCGTAGCCCTGCTGGTACTCGGGATAGTCGGCGGGCAGGATGCCCAGCTCGGGGCGGGCCTCCGCGTAGAGGAGGAACAGCACGCGGTAGAGGTAGCGGAGCGACTCGCGGGTCAACTGCTTGCCGAGGTCGGGCAGTTCGCCGATGTCCTCGGGGCGTACGCCCTGCTCGCGCAGCCGGGCGAGGACCTCGCCCGCGATCAGCTCGACGCTCAGCCGCAGACCGTCGCGCAGTTCGCTGGAGACGCCCACCGCGTGCTTGGTGGACTTGCCGACGAGTTCCGCGAGAGGGTTCTCGCCGCCCTCCTCCGGGGTGCGCAGCGAGTCCGCGCCGAACAGGGCGGCGATCGTGTCGAGTTCGCCGCCCGCCTTGGTGTCGTTGCGCTGGAGGGCCGCGTCGAGGGAGACCGCGAGGTAGCGGCCTTCGCCCCACACCATCCGGTCCGCGAGGACGACGACCCCGCCGACGAGCAGCAGCACGTACCGGGGCGCGTCCTCGCAGGCGAAGAGGAACGAGGCGAGCTTCGAGCCCGTCGGCACGGTGTTGCGGCCGTCCAGCGGTACCGGTTCCAGGAGGCGTCCGGGGCCCTCCGGGTCGAGGGCGGCGTCCGGTTCGGCGGCCCAGCCGCAGTCGACCGCGACCAGGCCCTTCTCGGCGTGCGCGACCCGGACCTCGTACGGCTGGTCGGCGCGCGTGACCGTCATCGTGCGCGGCTTGGCGTCGTAGCCGAGCGCCCGCAGCACCTCCGCGTTGAGGGCGCGGACCCGCTCGCACCAGGCGGGGGAGTCGTACGTCGCCGAGTCGTCCTCGGTGTCCTGGGCGGCCGCCGTGCCGTCCTCGTCGTCCTCGGGGAGGGCGAAGGAGGAACGGGCCCGGAAGTAGCGGCGGCGCAGTTCACGCAGGCCCGCGCGCGGGGTGACCGGCAGGGCGTCGGCGTCCAATTCTCCCGGGACCGCTTCGGCCGCTGCGTCAGCCCCCGCCGTGGCCGCCCGCTCGGCCTCCGCCCTCGCCTCGTCCTCGCGCTGCTTCCAGGCGGCCAGCAGGCCCGACTTGAGGTCCTTGGGCAGCACCTCGGCGAGGTAGTGCGCCGAGAAGTAGTCTCCTCGGTTGACCAGGGAGTCGTACGTCATGTCCGGTCTCTTCTCAGGGAATCTCAGGTCGGGAGGTCTGGCGGGCGACGAGGCGGCGGGCCGGGCCGTGGGCGGGTGTCGGCTCAGGGCGTGGACGTCGGAGGAGCGGGCGCTTCCGGGTCGGGGACCAGGACGGCGAGGACCCGCATCAGGGGGCGGCCGGTGGTCAGTAGCGAGTCCGCGAGCGAGGCGAGGGACTTTTTCGTCCGCTCACCGGCGAGGGTGAGCTGCTCCCAGTCGCCCAGACGGGCCTTGTAGTCGTCGATCGGCTTGCGCAGCGGCTCGTCCCAGGCGTCGCGGTGCCGGTCGAGGAATTGCTCGGCGGCGGCCAGTGCGTCGGGGATGCCGGCCTCCAGCGCCGGCGCCGGTTCGCTGTGGCGCATCGGGTTGGCCATGGTCGGTCCGACCCCGGAGCGGTGCAGCAGCCCGACCATGTCGTCCTCGACCGTGCCGCCCCGCGTCACGCCCATCCACTTGACGACGGTCGGACGGCCCAGCGCGTTGGAGTAGACGCCCTGCACGAGGTACGTGGGCTCGGGCACGTCCGCCGTGATGATCAGCGCCTCCTGTCGGCCCAGGCGTACCAGGACCTTGTCGGTGAGCCACTCCACCACCGGATGCAGATCCGTGAGCAGGGAGATCTCCGGCCAGCTGGACGTGGACGACTCGCGGGCCCGCTTCAGGGAGTGCTCGGCGAGCCGACGGTTGAAGGTCACCAACAGCCGCTCGCGCAGGCGCTGTTCGCGTACGTAGTCCAGCGGGAGCGCCTTGAGGCGGTGCACCAGGTCGGTGGGCGGGCGGAACGACAGCAGGCCCGACTCGGTGTCGCGGTGCAGGTCCAGGCTGGTGGTCGCGTCGGGGAACACCTCGCTCAGCGCCTCGTCGAGGAACTCGGCGGTCGACGTGAACAGCCGAGGTACCGCCGCGTTGCCCGGTGCGGACGTGCCGGCGCCCTTTCCTCCGGCGTCCTGTGGATCGGCGTTCTCCGCGCCCGGTTCGGCGTCACCCACCGAACCGAAGAAGTCCGCCAGGAAGTCGTCCATGGCCGCGTCCGCCTCGGCCTCCGCCCGGTGCGCGTCCAGCGACTCGTCCACCGTACGGCCGCGCAGCAGATCCTGGATGAGAGACTTCTCCTCGGCCTCCGCCCGGTACAGGCCCGTCACCGCCTCTGCCGTGCCCAGTGCCCGGTGCGCCTGGTCCTCCCGGTCCAGCAGCCGCTCCGCAACCACCGTGTCGTCCTTCGCGCCCTCCACCTCACTGGTGAGGATCAGCGCGCGGAACTGCGGCTGGTGCGCCTGCCCGTACCGGTCGATACGGCCGTTGCGCTGCTCGATGCGGATGAGCGACCACGGCACGTCGTAGTGGATCAGCTGGTGGCACTGGCGGTGCAGGTTGACGCCCTCGGACGCCACATCGCCGGTCAGCAGCACGCGTACGGGCGTGTCCGCCAGGCCGAAGTCCTCCACGCACTGCATCTGCTGCTCGTCCGACAGGCCGCCGTGCATCACCCGCGTCGACTCCTCGGCCGCCCGGCCCCGGAAGCCGAGCGCGGCCGGCAGCACCGTACGCAGCCACTCCAGGGTCTGCACCCGCTCGGAGAAGACCACCACCCGCACGTCCGTCTTGGGGCCGATACCGATCGCCTTCAGCTGCTCGACCAGCGCAGCGAACTTCGCCGAGTCCGCCTCCGTCATCGGTGCCACCAGCTCCTGGAGCGTGCGCAGCGCGGCGAGTTCGGCGCGGGTCGCCGTCGGTTCGTCTTTCTTCTCCAGCGTCTTGATGCGCGCGGTGACCGTCGCCTTCAGGGCGGCGTGCGAGGACAGGAACGACTTCAGCAGCGTGTACGGGAAGAGGGGTACGCCGCTCACCGAGGTGCCGTTCTCCCCGGGCAGCCAGACGGCCGCCAGCTCCTCGAAGATCTTCTCCTCGGCGGGTGTCGCCGCGCACCGCACCGACTGCGAGGGGCCCCGGTCCGCCCACTGGCCCTTCATCTGCTCGCGGACCTCGGGGCTGATCTTCGTACGGCGGATGAAGAGGTGCTCGATGTCCTCGGCGCGGTAGTGCTCCGGATCACGGATTGCCGCCGGGTCGAGGAGGCCGATCAGCTCCGCGAACGACTTCGCGTCACCGTTGTGCGGGGTCGCCGAGGCCAGGATCAGGGCGTCCGTGCGCGGAGCGAGGATCTGCGCGAGCTGGTTGCGCAGGGAGCCGCGGTTGATCAGGTTGTGCGACTCGTCGATGACGACCGCGTCCCAGTTGATGCGCTCCAGGTGGTGCTTGTACTGGTCGGTGTTCTTCAGGGTGTCGATCGAGACGATGACCCGCTTGAAGTACGTGAACGGGTTCCGGCCCGCCGGGATCTCCCGCTGGATCCGCTCGATGCCGACCGAGTCCAGCCGTACGAGAGGGATCGCGAACCGGGTCCACAGCTCGTGCTGGAACTGCTCCAGGACGTGCTGCGGCGTGACCACCAGAATGCGCTCACCGCGCCCGCGACGGATCAGCTCGGCAAGCGTCAGACCGATCTCCAGGGTCTTGCCGAGCCCCACGACGTCGGCGATCAGCAGCCGCGGGCGCAGGTTGCGGCCCGACAGGGCCAGCTCGGCGGGGCGGCGCTGGTAGGGCAGGGAGTCGAGGAGGAACGAGTCGGCGAGGGCCAATCGGCGCTCGGACTGGGGGAGTGCGGTCTTGCGCAGGACCGCCTCCAGGAAGAGACGGGAGCGGCGGAAGTTCGACGACTCGTCCCGGACCAGCTTCGTACGGCGGGGGTCGATCAGCTCGATCGTGTCCAGGCCCGTGAAGAACACGGCTTCCTGGTCCCGTACGAAGTCGGACACGCCGACGACATCGACCTTCGCGCCGTCGTGCTCGGTCCGTACGGAGTTCCGCACGAGCCACACCTCGTCGCGCACGAAGACCTGCGCGCCTGCCGGAAACTGGTCCTCCCCGGAACCCACCGGTGCGGTGCTGCTCTGTTGGGCGGTCACCCGCTGCCTCCCGTGTCCGTCATGCTGTGCTGTTGTCGCGGTCGATGTCGGCTCGGAACGACGTACCGCTCACGCTGTTGTACCGCTCCACTGTGCCGTATGGGCGGCAAAGCGCGTGAACCACCCTCACCGGGACAGACGCGCAGGTCAATGACTCATGGTGGGCAGAGGGGGCGGCAAGGCTCGGGAAGGTGCACAGCGGAGAGTCAGAAGGCTGCCCGTGCTGCGTATGCCTCGCGCAGCTGCTGGGCTGTGCGTCGGGCCTGTGCGGAGTGGCGCAGGGAACGGGCCGGTGACCGGCCGCTAGGACGAGCCGGCCGGGGGGCGTCCTGCGCTTTGTCCTGCTCGTCCTGCGCGGTCTGCGGCGTCGGGGCTGCCGGCTTCGACTGCCCAGGCGGTTCCTCTTGCCGAGCCTGGTGCGGCGATGTGAGGAACATGGTGCGTTGGCCGTCTGAGGCGGACTCTTGCGCGGACGTGGGCACAGAAGGTGCCTCGTCCGAGAGCGGCGCATCAGTCTGATCGGACAGAGCGGGAGGGGCAGGCACAACGGCTTGCGACACCGGTGCCGGTAGCAGCGTCGGGAACTCCTGGGACGGCGCGACGGTGTAGGTGGTGAGCCGCCGACGTGCTTGGGCGAGCTTCAGCCCCTGCGCCTCGACGAGGGCACGGCACTGCTGGACGACTTCAGTGACCGTGGGCCTGTCCCGCGCTTGATGGGACAGCATCGCCGCCAACAGGGGGACCAGCTCGGACGGTGCCCCGGTCAGATCTGGGGTAGTGGCCGGATCGGTCACCATGTGGAAGAGCACGTGGATGTTGTTCGCCTGGTAAGGCAGGTGGCCCGTCGCAGCGAACAGCAGCACCGCCCCGAGCGCATAGACATCAACGGCGCTCGTCAGCGGCTTCACACCGGTGGCCTGCTCGGGCGGCATGCACGACGGGGTGCCGACGACGGTGTTGGCGGCGGTGAGGGAAACGCTCGACTCGGCGAAGACGGCGAGACCGAAGTCGATGATCTTGGGGCCGTTCGGCCCGAGGAGAATGTTCGCAGGCTTCAGGTCACGGTGCAGCAACCCCTGCTTGTGTACATAGCCGAGGCCCTCGGCGATGGTCGCGCCGAGCGAGAGGACGAGCAGCGCGGGCAGTGGGCCGTGAGTCATTACGTGCTTGCCGAGGTCTGGGCCCTCCACGTACTCGGTCGCCAGCCACGGCTCGTCCGCGTCCGCGTCCGCGTCGAGGAGCTGTGCGATGCGTGCGCCCCAGACCGTCTTCAGGATCTCGATCTCCTGCGCGAAGCGCAGTCGCGACGTCGAGTCGACGACTGACGGCTTGATGACCTTCACCGCGGCGGGCTCGCCCCCGGGCGACTCACCGAGATACACCTGCCCCATCCCGCCCTGCCCGATCCGGCCCAACAACTCGAAGCCACCGATCTGCGCCGGATCCTCTGGGCTGAGCGGAGTCGTCTGCACGTCTGTCCTCGGGTCGGATCCGTACGTCGAAAGCCGGTGGATCGGGTGTGCAATAAGCTAGCCGATCAGGCCGGCAGGCCGTCTCCTCCTGGCACATCTATGGGACGGCAGCGAGCACACGCTTCTGGCTTTGCAGCGCGCTGCCCACGTCACCTGCTGTCGGGCTCTGGTGTCACTGGGGCGGCGAGCAGCTGGTCTGCCAGCGGCCATATACCCAGAGCCAGCGATGCGAGATGGGCGCCTCGTGCGCTGATGCGATGCTCGTTCCAGGCAGAGGCCCAGCCGTTGATCTCGGCGGTCGGTGGCGGATTGAGCAGCGTGCCGTGGGTGAGCCGAAGGAGACTGTGCTCGCTGAGCCACTTCCGTTTGTCGTCCCAGGCCATGTTGCCCAGCGCGGGATTCAGGCGGGCTGTGACCAAGGTCAGGTTGCCGAGAGTGTGAACCAGTTCGTCGCGGTCGGCGCCCTCGGAGGGATCGTCGTCGAGGGGAGGCCAATTGTCGCGCCAGCTTTGCGGCATGACATGCTCAATAGTCAGCTTTGCCCCGAGCTGCTCGCCGACAGGGACGGTGAGCTGCTCAGTATGGTCCGTGCGCAGCTCGTCCTCAAGGGCCTCAAGGAGGATGCGGACACGGTGGCGGTAGAGGCGCGTGTAGATGGGGTCTTGTTCCAGCGCGGTACGGAATTCCATGTCGGTGGGCCACTGGCGGTGGTGGCCCTGCATGGCTGAGAGCGCTTTGATGATCACTTCGTCCGCGTGCTCGGGTTGCCGGGACGCAGCTGTGACGAGGTCCCGGAAGACGTTGTTGTAGTCACGGCTGCTCAGGTTGAGGATCGCCCGGCGGACGAGGTAGCTGTCAATCGCCCGGATGGCACGGTGTCGCCGCTCCGTCGGCAGTACGGCGTCGTCGAGGCCGTAGAGGAAGAGGAGCAGGGGCATCGGGGTGGAGGTCTGCATGACCTTCATCCGATAAAGGAAACGGCCCTCAATGCCGTGCAGCGGGTGCTGGTCGATCCGTTCGTAGATCTCGGCGTACCGAGCGAGTTCGGCGAAGACATCTTCGCTGGGAGCGCTGGCCGAGTTCAGCCAGGACTCGAACTCCTTGAACAGGGAAGAAGCGGTGAACTCGCGCCCTGTGCGCATCGTTAGCCAGTAGGTCAGGAAGACATCGAGGCGGCTGCGCGTGATTCGGCCGGTCGTCTGCTCGGTGCGCCACTCATCCTGGTCGAAGGGGGCCCAGTACGCCTTGTAGAGCCGGTCGACGTCCGCTCCGGAATGTTCGGCGTTGCGAAAGAGGAGGTTCTTGATCAGATCCGCATGTTCCAGAGGCGTACCGCGGCTGTTGAGCGTCTCGAAGACAACCTGCGCGTCGTCGTGCTCCTCCAGGTCGATGATGACGAGACGCAGTTGCTCCCGCATCGTCTGCACGAGCATTCCGAGGCGTTCGTGCGGCTCAGGACATTCCGCCAGCCACGCGTCGATCTCCTGCTGAAAATAGGCGACAGCCCCAGCGAGACGGCCGTCACCTCCCTCTCCGAGCATCACAGAGCGGAACTCGTCGCGATCGGCGTTGGTGGGCCAGACCTTGTAGCGATGGTCCGGATGCTGGCCGCTGTCGAACAGGTCTTCGTCGTTCTCCAGAAACTTGCTCAGCAGCCGAACCGACCTCTCGTGATCCCGCGCCGTCGCCGACAGCCGGGCCGCGAACAGAAACAGCTGAAGTGTCGTCAACCGCTGCTGGCCGTCGATGACCTGCCGGGTCTCTAGGCTCGACGAAAGGTAGGGCGTCTCATCGAAGACCACCGCGCCTAGGAAGTGCGGTGCCACCGTGTCTCCGGTCTGCGCCGCCCGTTCGACCCGCTCAACGGTGCGCCGAATGTCCTCCCACAGGGCTGCCCAGTTGTCGTCCCTGTCCCACACATATGGCCGCTGGAACAAGGGCACCGTGTACCGGATGTCCCTGCCGAAGATGCGCCGAAGGTCGACGGTGTCCGCTCTCATGGCCCCCCACATCACTCGCGTCTCACAACACGGTATCGATCTCCGGGCCCGGTCTCAGGACGACCGGTGAACTGCTCCGGCGAGCAGCGTGCGGACGCATCCCATCCGGCGAGGATTGAGCCACGATGAGTAACAGACCCGCAGGCATGGCAGCAAGAAACCGACGCGGACATCTTGGAGCGCACCAGCAGACTCTCTTTGGGCGGGTCATAGTCTGCCCGAGGTCATCCTCAACGACATCGAGGCACTCGGGCTGATGATGTCGGCCGAGCGGGCGGACCTGGAGGTCTGCGCCAGCTATCACGACGACGTAGCCGAAGTGCCCTGCCCGATCGTCACGTACAACGCCGACAAGGACCCCCTGGTGGACCCGGAGGCCATGGACTCCTGGGTGCAGCGCACTAACTGGCTCTAACGAATGCGAGTTGACCACGGGAGTGTCGGCTTGATCGCTCATTGATGAGGACATGGGGAAGCGTCAGTCGCGCCCGCGGATCGTGTCGGACGAACTGTGGTCGCTCATCGAGCCGTTGCTGCCCGAGCAACCGCCGAAGCACGTGGAAGGGCGGCCGCGGGTGCCCGACCGGCCGGCCCTGTGCGGCATCCTGTTCGTCCTGCACACCGGCATCCAGTGGGAGTACCTGACCCAGGAGTTGGGCTTCGGCTGGGCATGACCTGCTGGCGCCGACTGGCGACCTGGAACGAAGCCGGCGTCTGGGACCAACTGCACCAGCTGCTGCTGAACAAGCTGCGGTCGAAGAACCAGTTGGACTGGTCGCTGCGGTGATCGACTCTTCCCACGTCCGGCCCGCACGCAGGGGCCCAAAAGCGGACCCAGCCCGGACCGCGCACGACCGGGCAGCAAGCACCACATCATTACCGACGGCCAGGGAATCCCGCTCGCGGTGTCACTGACGGGCGGCAACCGCAACGACGTCACCCAACTGTTGCCGCTGTGGGACAAGATTCCGTCAGTGGCCGGTGTCGTCGGACGGCCACGCAGGCGCCCCGACATGCTCTTCGCCGACCGCGGCTACGACCACAACAAATATCGGCGACTGCTTCGGCAGCGCGGCATCCGGCCCGCGACCGCCGAACGCGGCCAGCCGCACGGCACCGGCCTGGGCGCCTTCCGCTGGGTCGTCGAGCGCACCATCTCCTGGCTGCACGGCTTCCGCCGCCTGTTGCATCCGCTGGGAACGACGCGACGACATCCATGAAGCCTTCCTCGGCCTCGCCGTCTGCCTAATCACGCACCGCCACGTCCAGAGGCTTTGTTAGGGCCACTAAGTCCTACCTCGACAACCGCCTCTTCCGGGGCGGCCACTTCTTCCTCCACGAGGAGACGACGACCATCACCGCGGACTTCGTCCGCCTGCCGCTCGGTCGGGCCGCGGTGGCCTGCTCCACGCTGTGAACAACTCGACACCGAAAGGGAATCCGACATGACTCTGGCCAACCCCAATGACGAGACCGACCCGGCAGCCCGGCGCAAGCGTGTCGAGGAGCTGTGGGCGCCCGACGGCATCTACGCCAACGTCATCGCCGTCGTCTTCCGGCCATGAGGCCATCGCCGCCCAAGTCGGATACGCCCACGACGCCTACGACACCCTGCGGTTCAACTGGGTGATGGCGTTGGAGGCCGCCGGCGTCCTGGAGGCCGTCGCCTTCGGCTTCGACTGCGTGACCCCGGACGACGAGGGTCGGATCGTCGCCGACCGCCAGTACTTCGACACCCCGCTCAGCTATGGTCCCGGCGCCCGGAGAAGCCGCCTGACCTGCTCTACTCCGCAGCGGCGTGCACACGGGTCAGAAGTGCCCCCGTGTCCGCGTCGGCCGGCAGGAACGTCTCGACGGCCAGTTCGGCGACCGTCACGTCCAGCGGCATGCCGAAGGTGGCGATCGTGCAGAACAGGGAGAGCTCTATGTCCCGGTAGCGCAGGCGTAGCGGCAGGGTCAGGTCGGTGTTGTCGCTGTGCGGTGGGTGAGTGGGCTCGGGGCCCGCCGGATATGTGCACAGCTCGTCGTACAGCTCCGACAGGCCCGGCTCGGCGGTGAGTTCCACGCGTCGGCGCAGCCGCTGCATCAACTGCGCCCGCCAGTCGGGGAAGTTGAGGATGCGCGGCTGCATGCCCTCGGGGTGCAGGGCGAGGCGGAGTGCGTTGACCGGGGAGCGCAGCAGATGGGGCGCGGCGCCCTCCGCGAAGAGCGCGAAGCCGCTGTTGCTGAGCACGATGTTCCAGTGGCGGTCCACCACGAGGGCCGGGAAGGGTTCGTGCCCCGACAGGATCTGGCGGAGCGCATCGTGTACGGGGCGCATCTCGGCTGCATCCAGGGGAGAGTCCGTGTAGGCGGGCGCGTAGCCGGCGGCCAGCAGGAGCTGGTTCTGGTCGCGCAACGCCAGTTCGAGGTGGCGGCCCAGTCGCAGCACCATCTCGCGGCTGGGCTTGGAACGCCCGGTCTCCAGGAAGCTGAGGTGACGCGCGGAGATCTCGGCCCGGGTGGCCAGTGCGAGCTGGCTGTAGCCCCGCTGCTCCCGCCACTGCCGCAGCAGCTCGCCCACGGGGCGGGCCACTTGTCGGCTCACCTGCACCTCGGTCATCTCTTCACCCTGCATCATTCCGGGCGTTGGGGACAACGGCGGAAGACGGTCGCCCGAGCGGGCCGCGAGCGCCGACGGGGACACAGCTCACCGACCGTCGTGTCCCGGCCCGCGGTGCCTGCGGGTCGCCGAAGGGGACCAGCCCCATATCGGTGGCTCATGCGGAGTGCCTGCCCGCCCCCACGAAGCGGCGATGCTCGCGGACCAGGCCCTGATCGTCGCGGAGCAGGAAGTCCACGCCGGTCTCGCCCGTCGCCGTACGCCACGGGTAGCGGAAGGCGTCGTGCTGAGCCGAGGCGCTGCCCGCCCGCTGCCGCGCCCCGCTTGTCACGAGGGCCGCGGCGATGGCGTCCACACCGTCGTGCGCGCCGGTCTCGTCGACGTACAGCGCGCCCGGCAGATAGAGGTCGGCGACCTCCTTGCGCGGTTCCTCGGCCGTACCGGCCGCCAGGTACCGATCGGCCTGCGCGTCCAGTTCGTCCGTGGGCAAGGGCGGCTCGTTGAATTGGTAGTCGGCGATGATGCGGCCCTCGTTGTCAAGGAGTACGACGTCGAAGCCGAGGGCGAGCACGGTGTCGGAGTCACCGGGTGTCATCAGCCAGTTGAACGACAGCGCGCCGGCGTGGCCGACCGGGTTGTCCCCGGACCGGAAGCGCAGGCCCTGTCCGGCCACGAACTGGTTGTGTGCCTCGGCGATCCGGGCCGCCAGTTGCTCGGTGCCCTGGAAGCGGCGGGTCTGGGTGTGGTGGAGCCCGTCCGGGGTCCACAGGCTCGCCACCTCGGCCCCGCGCGCGGCGGCGTCGGGCTCGTTCCAGACGGCGACGTAACGCTTCAGCAAGTCGTCACGCTTCAGCAAGTCGTCACGCTTCAACAGGTCGTCACGCTTCAGCAAGTCGTCACGCTTCAGCAGGTTGTCGGCGTTCAACGTCAACTCTCTCTGTGTGTGTGAGTGTCGGAGCGGCGGCACGACGGCCGCCGCTCGCAAGAGGTGGTGCGGGAGCTACTTCCCGGCGTTCGTCCGTGGCAGCGCCTGCACCAGCAGGGCCAGGGCCGCGGCCACCCCGACGAGGAAGCAGATCCCCATGTCGAAGGCGTGCGCGTAGGTCGAGGCCACGGGGTGGTCGCCGAGCGCGTTGTAGAAGATCACGCCGATGACGGCGACACCGATGGAGTTGCCGATCTGGAGGCCCGTGGTCAGGACGCCGGAGGCCGAGCCCGCGTACTGCGGGTTGACCCGGGCTAGCACCGTGGACGCCAGCGGCGCGACCGCCAGGCCCATGCCGGCACCGTCGATCGCCAGGCCGGGGATCAGCCACGCGGTGTGGCCGCCGTCGCCGAGCTGGGCGGCGGTGATGCCGATGACAGTCAGCCCGACGGCCATGATCAGGGCTCCGACGGCGATGACCTGGCGGCCGAGCCCGGCGGCGAACTTCGTCGCGTTCATCGAGGTGTACATGTAACCGGCGCCGATGGCGGCGAAGAGCAGCCCGGCCTCCAGCGCGCTCAGCCCGCGGCCGGCCTGCATGTACAGGGCGAGGACCAGGAAGAACGACGCCTGGCCCATCCAGAAGACCAGCTGGCAGCCGAGGCCCACGACGAACGCGCGGTCCTTGAACATCGCGATGTTCACCAGCGGGGAGCCGCCCCGTGCCGCGAACGACCGTTCGACGCCCACGAACACGGCCAGCAGCACCGCGAACGCCGCGAAGCAGCCCCAGGTCCAGGCCGGCCAGCCCTTCTCGGGACCCTCGATGAGCGGCAGCACCAGCGCGACCAGCGCGAGCGTGATCACGCCGACGCCGAGGACGTCCAGCTCGGGCTTGCCCTCGGCCTTCGACTCGGGGACCAGCTTGACGGTCAGGGTCATGATCAGCAGGCAGATCGGCAGGTTCACCAGGAAGCAGGCACGCCAGTCGAGGCCCGCGATGTCGGCCTCGATCAGGAGGCCGCCGATCAGCTGCCCGAAGACGGCGGCCAGACCCATGGCCAGGCCGTACCCGGCGAACACCTTCAGCCGGGCCGGGCCGGTGAAGATCGTGCCCAGCAGGGCCAGCACCTGCGGGGCGAGCAGTGCCGCGGCCAGGCCCTGCAGGATCCGGGAGAAGACCAGGAACTCACTGGTCTGTGCCACACCGCACAGCAGCGAGGCGATCGTGAACAGGCCCATGCCCAGCAGGAACATCCTGCGGCGGCCGAAGAGGTCGCCCAGCCGGCCGCCGGTGATCAGGCCGACGCCGTAGGCCAGCCCGAATCCGGCGACCACCCACTCGATGGCCGAGGCACCAGCCCGCAGATCCGTCTGCAGCGAGGGGATGGCGACATTGACGATGAAGAAGTCCAGCGTGGTGATGAAGACACCGGCGAGCACCGTCGGCAGGATCAGCCGATGCGGTACGGCCGGGGGCGCGGCCGCCGGTGCGCCCGGGGACGACGCGGGTACGGCCGGGGGCGCGGCCGCCGATGCGCCCGGGGACGACGCCGGGGCGCTGCGGTTGGTCTCGGTGGTCATCCTTCGTAACTCCCAACGAACACACGGGCGTTCAGCTGCGCCCCGGCCGGATGGCCGATGGGTCGAGTGCGAACTCCAGCGTGTCGTCGCGGCGTTCCGGGGGTCAATTACCTACCAGGTAGGCGAGGTCCGTCACTCGCGGCGCACGAGCGTCGCGCCGACCACCATTCCCACCGCGATCGCCGTCACGATCGTCACCAGCTTCAGCAGATCCTGGAAGCCCTCGATGACGTAGCCGCCCGCCAGTGTCGTCAGCCCCCGCATGCCCAGGGAACCCACGGTCAGCGTGAAGAACCCGGGCAGCAGGAGGACCAGCCGGGGCGGCCGCCGCGGGGCCCGGGCCAGCACCGTGGCCGTCGCCGACAGCACCACCGCGGCCACGAACGTACCGCCCGTCTCCCCGATCAGCTTGGTGACCATCGACTGCACCGCGACCGTCAGATACACCAGGGCCAGCAGCAGCCAGAAGAGGCGGTACGGCACCGCGAACGCGAGCACCGTGCCGACGGTGAACACGATCCACGACAGGAACAGCGCCCAGCGCGGCAGATCGGCGTCCGCGGCGACGTCGAAGAGGGCGCGGGTCGAGGTGCCCGTCGCGTACACGCCCAGCAGGACGCCCAGATACAACTGCACCAGCAGGAACACCGAGTTGACCAGGCGGATCGCGCCGGTCGTCATCCGCCCGGCGGCCAGCTCGGCCGTCGCCGCGCTCAGGTAGTCGCCGGGGACGAAGTAGAAGAGCGCCGGGAGCATGAGCAGGACCGGACCGCCGTGGGACGGGGAGCGGGCGAACACCTCGATCGTGACGATCGAGATCACCGTGGCGGCGACCAGCGGCAGGATCGCCGCGAGGCGCGGCACTCGGTCCGCGACGACCGCCAGAGTCGCCGCGATCGTGCCGAGCACCGCCGTGCTCGCCACCTCGTACGAGGTCGACTGCATCAGCGGCGCGAATCCCAGCGCGAACAGCACGATGCCGATGAGCTTCGCCCACCAGGGGTACGGCGGCCTCGACTCCTCGATCGCCGCCAGCCGCGCGCCCGCCCGCGTGATGTCGGTACGACCGGCCCGCACGTCCGCCAGCAGCGGTTTCAGCGCGGTGACCTGGTCCAGCCGGAAGACCTCCGGAACGCCACGCACGATGACGGTCCGCGCGGCGCCGTTCCCGGCGGTGACCGTGAGCGTTGCCGCGTCCGGGACGAGGAGCAGCGACGCCTCACCGCCCAGCGCCCGGGCCGTCGTCGTCACCGTCTCCTCGATGCCCTCCGCGCCCTCGCCGCTGGTGTTCAGCAGCAGCCGGGTCAGCCGGGTGAGGAAACCGGCGAGCTCGTCGAGGCCCGGGGCGACCGCACGGGATGGCTCCACCCAGGCCTCCTCAGGAACTCCGACGTGGGCCCGGGGCGACCGCACGCCACGAAACCACCCACGGCCTCCTCAAGTACCCCGACGCGATCGACGCCCCTCCCGCACGAGCCCCTCCAGCCTCCCGTTCCGCCGACCGGAACGGCCAGGCGGGTGGGCCGTACGGGCGATGCCGGCGAGAGGAGGAGCGCCACCCCGCGTCACCCCTACGGCCTAAGCCGTCATGCGAGCACCTCGGAAGCGCCCGAGGCTGGCAGCACCCCAACTGCCCAGCCCCGGGAGGGCTTCATGGCATCGATGGACGTGCCCGCCGACCTGCCGAGGCGGACGCAGACGGCGCCGCAGGCGCAGGCGGCCGTGACGGCCACTCCCGCCCCCGTTCTCACCTGGGTGACCCTCGCGCTGATGACCACCGCCTCGGTGGCCAGCCTGCGTGCCGCCCCGACGATGGCCGTGTACGGGCTCGCCTGTGTGTTCCTCTACCTCGTCCCGGCGATCGTGTTCCTGCTGCCCACCGCGCTGGTGTCGGCGGAGCTCGCGTCCGGGTGGAACGGCGGCGTCTACCGGTGGGTGAGCGAAGGGCTGAGCAAGCCGCTCGGCTTCCTCGCCGTGTGGTGCCAGTTCGCGATGACGATCTTCTACTATCCGAGCCTGCTCGCGTTCGTCGCCAGCACCATCGCGTACGTCATCGACCCCTCCCTCGCCTCCAACGGCCTCTACACCGCCATCGTCATCATGGTTCTGTACTGGACGGGTGTTTGGGTGTCCTCTCGGGGAACCAAAGCCCTTGCCGGGCTGTCCAGTTGGGGGCTCATCATCGGGACGCTGGTGCCCGGCACGATCCTCGTCGTGCTCGGCATCGTGTTCCTCGGGCAGGGCAACCCGTCCGCCGCGCCGATGACCGCCGACCACCTGCTGCCGCAGTGGACCGGCCTCGCCAGCCTGGTCCTCATCGTCAACAACTTCCTGTCCTACTCGGGCATGGAGATGAACGCCGTCCACGTCTCGTCGCTGAAGGACCCGGCCAAGGAGTACCCCAAGTCGATGTTTCTGGCGATGGGGTTGGTGCTGCTCATCTTCATCCTCCCCGCGCTGGCCATCAGTTGGGTCGTGCCGGCCGACCAGACCAGCCTCACCGCCGGTGTGATGCAGGCCTTCAACGCCTTCTTCTCCTACTTCCACATCGGCTGGATGACCCCGATCGCCGCCGTGATGCTGGTGGCCGCCTCCCTCGGCGGCATGCTCACCTGGCTCGCCGGGCCGTCCAAGGGTCTGCTGGAGATCTCCCGCAGCGAGGGCTATCTGCCGCCCTACCTGCAGAAGCTCAACAAGTACGGCATCCAGCAGAACATCCTGGTCACCCAGGGTCTCGTCACCACGGTCATCGCCCTGATGTACGCGCTGATCCCGAACGTCTCCAGCGTCTACTGGATCTTCTCGACGATCACCACGCAGGTGTACCTCATCGTGTACCTGCTGATGTTCGCCGCCGCCGTCCGCCTGCGGAAGACCCAGCCCGATCACCCCCGCGGCTACCGCGTCCCCGCCCTGCATCTGATCTGCACGGTTGGCCTGCTCTCCTCCCTCGCGGCGCTCGCGATCGGCTTCGTGCCGCCCTCGCAGTTCGGCGGCAGCAGCGTCCTGTCGTACGTCCTGTTCATCGGCGGCGGTCTGGTCGTCCTCGGCCTGCTCATCCCGTACGCCTTCCTCAAGTTCCGCAAGCCCGGCTGGCGTTCGGAGGAAGCGGCCACCGAGGGGAGTGCATCATGAGTCCCACCCGGTTCGCCTCCGAACACAAGTGGATCTACGTCGGAGCGATCGTCCTCCTCGTCGCCCTCGCGATCATCGGCGTCATCCAGTACGAGAGCGTGAAGTCCACCAACGAGGCGGCGGAGAAGGCCAACAAGCTCGCCGACGCCGCCGAGGACGCCGGCTATCCGCGCCCCGACACCGAGGTGATCCAGCGGGCGCTGGGCACCGACGGCGGCATCGTCTGCGAGGACCCCGCGACCGCCCTGCGGTCCGCCCTGTGGAAGATCAACGTCTCCAACGGGGCCGCGTTCGTGGGCCAGCGGCCGGTCATCGGCGACACCAAGGCACTGCGGGCCGAGGCCAAGATCCTGGAGATCTACTGCCCGGACAAGCTCGACAAGTTCAAGGACCGGCTCGACGACCTGAAGACCGACGACACGGTGAGGCGGGACGCATGACGACCACGACCGAACTGGCCGCCACCATCGCCGCGTTGATGCCCCGCGCGAAGCAGGACCTCACCGACCTCGTCGCCATCCCCTCGGTCGCCGACCCCCGCCAGTACCCGCCCGAGGAGTGCCACAAGGCCGCCCGGTGGGTCGCCGACGCCTTCGCCGAGGCCGGGCTGCGCGACGTCCACCTCGCCGAGACCCCCGACGGCAGCCACGCTGTCATCGGGCACCGCCCGCCCCCGCCCGGCGCCCCCACGGTCCTGCTCTACTGCCACTACGACGTCCAGCCCCCGCTCGACGACGACGCGTGGACCACCCAGCCCTTCGCGCTCACCGAACGCGACGGCCGCTGGTACGGGCGCGGCACCGCCGACTGCAAGGGCAACATCGTCATGCACCTCACCGCGCTCCGGGCGCTCGGCGAGGACATCCCGGTGGGCCTGAAGTTCGTCGCGGAGGGCTCGGAGGAGCAGGGCACGGGCGGCCTGGAGGCGTACGTCGCCCAGCACCCGGAGCTGTTCCTCGCCGACGCCCTGCTGGTGTGCGACACCGGCAACGCCGAGGTCGGCACCGGCACCGCCACCATCACGCTGCGCGGCCTCGCCAACCTCGTCGTCACCGTCGAGACCCTCAACGGGGAGGTCCACTCGGGCATGTTCGGCGGTCCGGCCCCCGACGCCCTCGCCGCCCTCATCCAGATGCTGGCCACGCTCCGCGACCCCGCGACGGGCGCCACCCGCATCAACGGCCTCGACTGCGACGGCACTTGGGACGGCGTCGGCTACGACGAGGCCCAGTTCCGCGCCGACGCCGGCGTCCTGGACGGCGTCCGGCTCACCGGCACCGGCACGGTCGCCGACCGCCTCTGGGCCCGCCCGGCCGTCACCGTGCTCGGCGTCGACTGCCCGCCGGTCGTCGGCTCCGCCGCCGCCGTGCCGCCGACCGCCCGCGCCCGCGTCAGCCTGCGCGTGCCGCCCGGCACCGACGCCAAGGCCGCGCTCAAGGCCCTCACCCAGCACCTCACAGACGCGGCGCCCTGGGGCGCCCGGGTGACGGTCGAGACCGAGGGCACCGGCTCCCCGTTCCGGGCCGCCACCGACGGCCCCGCCTACACGGCCCTCGGCAAGGCGATGCAGCAGGTCTACGGCAAACCCCTCGCCTTCCTCGGCCAGGGCGGCTCGATCCCGCTGTGCAACGTCCTCGCCACCACCTACCCCCGCGCCGAGATCGTCCTCATGGGTGTCGAGGAGCCGCGCTGCCTCATCCACGCGCCCAACGAGAGCGTCGACCCGTCGGAGATCGAGCACATGGCGCACGTGGAGGCCCTGTTCCTGCACGAGTACGCGGCCGCGTACGGCCGTTGAGAAGGCCGGGCGCCCCCAGCGGGTCCTAGCGGGGGCCCAGCGACCTTTCCCGCACCCGCTCCAGATGCCCGGCGAAGACCTCACGGGCGTCCGGCGTCAGCGTGCGCAGGGCGATCAAGGCGGTGATCACGACGTCGCACAACTCGCTCTCGACGTCCTCCCAGGTATGGGAGTTGCCCTTGCGCGGGTTGCGGTTCATCGCCCCGATCACCGCCTCGGCCACCTCGCCGACCTCCTCCGACAGCTTCAACACCCGCAGGAGGAGGCTCTGTTGCCCGTCCGAGGAAGGCTCGTCGGACGGGCGGTGCGAGTCGAGCCACGCCCACAAGTCGTCGATGCCCGACCAGATGCCGGGGTCCTGATCACTCATGGACGCAGCTTGGCACGCTCGACAGGAGCTAGCCGAGGAGCTTGTTCATCTCCTCGATCTCCGCGGTCTGCCCGGTGACGATGTCGTCGGCCATGGCGGTGGCGGGCTCATAGGCGCCCTTCGCCTTCTCGGTCCTGGCCATCGCGACCGCGCCCTCGTGGTGTTCGACCATCATGGTCAGGAACATCGTGTCGAAGGCCTCGCCGGACGCCTTCTCCAGCTTCGCCATGTCCGCGTCGCCCATCATGCCGGGCATCCCGGACATCCCGGCGTCCGCGCCGTGGTCCATGCCCGGCATCGACTCCGCCGACCCGGTCGCGGCCGGGACGTCCTCGCCCCACGCCTTCAGCCAGCCGGACATGGTCTCGATCTCCGGGTCCTGCGCCTTCTCGATGCGCGCCGCGAGGTCCTTGACGTCCGCGGACGAGGCCCGGTCGGCGGCGAGTTCGGCCATCTCCAGCGCCTGCCGGTGATGCGGGATCATGCCCTGTGCGAAGGAGACGTCCTGCGCGTTGTGGGCGGCGGACGCGGACGCGGACGCGGAGGGGGAGGCGGACGTGCCGTGGCCGGCGGCCGCGTGACCACTGTCGTCGCCCCCGCACGCGGTGAGGACGAGGGCGGCGGTGACGGTCGCCACGGCCAGAACGGCAGCGCGACGCGTACGGATGGTGCTCATGCTGGAACTCCTGCTGGATGAAGGGGATCTGGACTCCGGGCATGCCGAGGCGCACGACGTGCGCACGGCAGTCGTGTCTAGATCCGCAGGAGTTGGAGTTCCGCCAGGGACGGGGGAGCGCGGGCCCCGTCCGGGTCCGCGACCGCACACGCCCGCAGTACGTCGTCCCGTACGACGCCGACGACCGGGTCGGCCACCAAAGCGGGCAGCGCCGGGCCCCCGCTCACCGCGGCCGCGGAACAGGCCGCGTCGGCATGCGTCACATGCCCGCTGCCGCAGTGGCCCTCGCCACCGCAGTCGTCGTGGGCCGCCGACACGGAGACGACGCCGGCCATCGGGGAGGAGTGCGGATGATCGCCCGGGAGGGCCATGCCGGGGGCCAGGGCGTGCATCGCCATGACCCCGGCCAGCACCGCCAGCACGAGCAGCCCTCGCCACCGCCGCAGGGGCGGTCGTACGCGGAGGCGCTCGGGACGGTTCACGGGGGCACAGCCTAGGGGCACGGGGGAGGGCAGTTCCGGGTGGGGCGGTCAGAGGTGAGGCGGGTCACTCCTCGGCCTCACTCCTCCCCGAACAGCGCCTCCTGCTCGTCGAACCCCTCCGCCGCCTCCTCCTTCTTGCCGTCCCGCACCCGCCGGTTCCGCGCCCCCACGACCACCGCCGTCAGCGCGGCGGTCGCCGCCAACGCCGTGGGGACCATCCAGCCGCGGTCGAACACGTGCCCGACCGCATGGTCGAGGGAGAGCGCCCGGGACCCGCGACGGCGAGACCCGTGGCCGCCAGGCCCAGGGTCGCCGCGTACTCGAAGCCGCCCTCGGCGTTGAAGAAGCCGTTGGGGGTGTGCACGGCGGACGCCCCCGCCATCGCACCGGCCGCCGCCGCGCCCGCGGCCGGCCGTCGCCAGGCCCAGCGCCAGCCGCAGCGTCCCGCCACCGGCCTCCGCGAGGCCCGCCGCGGTCGCGCTGGCCTTGCCCGGCGCGTAGCCGACGGACTCCATGAACTGGCCGGTTCCCTCCAGGCCATGGCCGCCGAACCAGCCGAACAGCTTCTGTGCGCCGTGCGCGGCCAGCACACCCCCGGTTCCCAGGCGGAGCAGCAGCAGGCCCAGATCACGTCGGTCGTACGTCGTCACGATGACTCCCGGAGAAGACGGAGAAGACGGCAAGAACAGCCCCTCCCGCGTTTCCACCGTCGCACCCCTGACACCTTCCGGGGCCGCCCAGGGCCGCCGTTCGGGTGGCGGGCCCGGAACGGTGGTGTGAGTCTGACTGGCATGACGATTCAGACGTCCAAACTCAGCGACCCGGCCGTCCGCGCCTTCGTCGGTGCCGTCAACGCGCACGACCGCGACGGGTTCATGGCCCTCCTCGCCCCCGGCGCGACCATGTCGGACGACGGTTCCGACCGCGACCTCACCGACTGGATCGACCGGGAGATCTTCACCTCGCACGGCCACATGGAGGTCGACAACGAGTCCCGCGGCGGCCGCGACCTCATCGCCCGCTACAGCAACGACACGTGGGGCGAGATGCGCACCAAGTGGCACTTCGAGGTCGAGGACGACGGCAAGATCTCCCGCTTCGAGACCGGCCAGGCGTGAACCACCGGCAGTGAGCCCGCGCTTCTAGTACTGCGCGTACGACTGCTGTCGCTGCTGTCCCTGTTGCTCGGTCAGGGTGATCTGCCCGGCCTTGATCGTCGCCAGCCGAGGTGCCCGCCGTGCGATCGACGAGTCGTGGGTGACCATCACGAACGTCAACCCGTACTCGTGCCACAGCCCTTCCAGCAACGCCATGATCTCGTCCCGCATCGACTCGTCGAGGTTGCCGGTCGGCTCGTCGGCGAGCAGCACCTTCGGCTTCTTGACCAGGGCCCGCGCGATGGCCACGCGCTGCTGCTGCCCACCGGACAGCTCGGCGGGGGCGTGTCCCAGCCGCTCACCCAGCCCCACGGACCGCAACGCCTCCGCGGCCCGCTCACGGCGTTCGGCGGGCTTGACGCCGAGCGGCACCAGCGCCGTCTCCACGTTCTCCTGCGCGGTCAGCGTCGGGATGAGGTTGAACGACTGGAAGATGATGCCGATCTTCTCGGCCCGCAGCCGCGTCAGCTTCGCCTCGCTGATGCGCGCCAAGTCGACGCCGTCCAGCTCCACGCTCCCCACGGTCGGCCGGTCCAGGCCGCCGATCATCTGCAACAGGGTCGACTTGCCGCCGCCCGTGGGGCCCTGGATGACGAGCTGGTCACCGTCCTCGATGGTGAGGTCGACGCCGCGAAGCGCCTCCACCGTCTCCTTGCCGCGCGAGTAGCGCTTGGTGACGCCGGTCAGTGTGTACATGGGGTGCTCTCCGTATGTAAGGGGGACGCTCAGAGGGGTCAGGACACGCTGCGCAGCGCGTCCGCCGGCCGCATGCGCGAGGCCCGCCAGCCGCCCATCGCGCCGGCGATCAGACCGCCGGTCACCGCGAGGCCGACCGCGAGGGCGATGGTGGTCGGCGAGACGGGCGCGGAGAGCGCGATCTCCATGGTGTTCTGCGCGGACTGCTGCCCGGGGCCACCGCCGCCGGGGCCGCCGCCCATGCCGCCACCACCGCCGGTGTTGCCGAGCTGTGCGGTCAGCTTCGGGCTGATCGCGGTCACGGTGTAGGCCGCCGCGAGGCCCAGGCCGATGCCGAGGGCGCCGCCGAGCAGACCGTTGACCATCGATTCGCCGACGACCTGCCGGGTCACCCGGCGGCTCGGCCAGCCCAGCGCCTTCAGGGTGCCGAACTCGCGCACGCGCCGGGACACGGCGGACGAGGTGAGCAGCGCGGCGACCAGGAAGGCCGCGGCGAGCACCGCGATCGACAGCCACTTGCCGACGCTGGTGGCGAGGTCGGAGGCGGTGGAGAGGGAGCCGGAGACGGTGTCGGCGAGGTCGGCGGAGGTCGTCACCGTCGTACCGGAGATGTTCTTCTGGATGGCCGCCTTGACGGCGTCGATCTGCTTCGAGTCGGTCGCCTTGACGTAGATCGTGGTGACCTGGTTCTTGGCGTCGGCGAGCGTCTGGGCCTGCTTCAGCGGCAGGTAGACGTCGGCGGTGGACTCGCTGCTGGAGGCCGTGGCGATGCCGATGACCGTGTACTTGGTGCCGGAGATCTTCAGGGTCTTGCCGACCTTGTACTTGTTCTCCTTGGCGTACGACTTGCTGAGCACCGCGACCTTCGCGTTGGTCTGCGCGGCCGTGAACGTCTTGCCGGAGGTGATCTCCATGCCCGCCAGCGGGCCGAGGGTCTGGTCCGTGACGTCCACGCCGGCGACCGAGTAGGAGTTGACGTCGAACGAGGCGCCGCCGCCCTGCACCTGGGGCGCCGCCGTGCTGTTGCCGCCGCCACCGGGGCCGCCCTGGCCCTGCGACTGGCTGTTCCCGGTCGTGGACTGCGCCTTGCCCTGGGTGAAGGAGCCGTTGACCTTGGTGACGTTGAGGGTGAGGGCGCCGACGGCGTTCGCGACACCGTCCTGCCCGGCCACCTTCGCGACGAGCGCGGCCTTGAGGGCCTGGCCGCCCTGGGTCATCACCCGGTCGGAACTCTGCTCCTCGTCACTGTCGTTCGACTTGGCGTCGAACTCGAAGTTCGGTCTGCCGGAGCTGTTGCCGGTGGGCGCCGACCGGGCCTTGGTGACGGTCATGTCGGTGCCGAGGCCGTACAGCGACTTCAGGACCTTGTCCTGAGCCTGCGTCATGCCGGCCGACACCGAGTTGACGGTGATGACCAGCGCGATACCGAGCGCCAGACCCAGTGCGATGACCAGGGCCGCCTTCTTGCGCCGGCCCAGCTCGCGCTTGAGATAGATGCCAAACATCCCGTTCCTCGAGGTTCGTGGCGCCCGCGTGGTGGGCGCGGCCTCAAGTTAGGGACGAAAGGTTGAGCGGCCGTGAGGAAGCGATGTGCGCTGCCTGAGAGGCGATGTGCGGGAGCTGAGAATCCGCGCCGCCGGCCCGAAGCGCACGGCAGCCGTCGCCCCGAACTGCACGGCAGCCGTTCCACCCGCCGGTGTGCACCCCGCGGTCCCACGCGGAGCCCACCCCCAACCGGCGTGGTGGAACGGCTGCCGTCTCCCCCCTCGGTGTGGCCGGAATGCCTCCACTCCAACTGTGAAGCTCTTGTGGAGAGGAATTGAGCATAAGTCCGCGACCGGCCGTGATGGTGCGGAGTGAACGATTCCGGTTGTGCAAATTGTCAGTCGGCGATGGCGGTGGGTGAGGCTCAGCCGCGCCCCACGTACGGCATGGCCGTCGCCAGTACCGTCGCGAACTGCACGTTCGCCGCGAGCGGCAGCTCCGCCATGTGCCGCACGGTGCGCGCCACGTCGGCGACGTCCATCACGGGCTCGGGGGCGGTCTCGCCGTTGGCCTGCAACGCACCCGTCTGCATACGTGCCGTCATGTCGGTGGCCGCGTTGCCGATGTCGATCTGCCCGACCGCGATGCCGTACGGCCGCCCGTCCAGGGACAGCGACTTGGTGAGGCCGGTCAGCGCGTGCTTGGTCGCCGTGTAGGCGACGGAGTGCGGGCGCGGGGTGTGGGCGGAGATCGACCCGTTGTTGATGATCCGGCCGCCCTGCGGGTCCTGCTCCTTCATCTGCCGGTACGCCGCCTGCGCGCACAGGAACGCCCCGTTGAGGTTGGTGTCGACGACGTGCCGCCAGGCGTCGTACGGCAGCTCCTCGACCGGCACGCCACCGGGCCCGAACGTACCCGCGTTGTTGAACAGCAGGTCCACCCGCCCGAACCGGTCCACGGTCGCCGCGAACAGCGCGGCCACCTCGTCGGGACGTGAGACATCCGTCCGTACGGCGAGACTGGGGCCCTCGGGCGCGAGCGCAGCGGTCTCCTGGAGCGTCTCGGTGCGCCGTCCCGCCAGCGCCACCGACCAGCCCGTACGCAGCAGTTCCACGGCGACCGCGCGGCCGATGCCGGAGCCCGCTCCGGTCACCACGGCGATCCTCACATTTTTGGTGTCCATGAGCGCGCAGCGTAGGTGAGCCTCCGCGATACGGAAGCCACTGTCCGCCATCCGGGTGCTGCCAGCCCCGTGACCGTGTGTCGCCGCCGGGCCCGCGCCCTTCCCCTCCCTCAACTGTGACGGGAGGAACGAATGACCATCACACCGGGCCGACCGGACGGGCGCAGCCGTGAACTGCGCGCCGCCGCCCGCCACATCGGCCGCCGCCGCTTCCTGGGCCTGACCACAGCGGCCGCCGCACTCGCCTTCGCCGTGGACCTGCCCGCCACCGGGACCGCGGCCGCCGCCGAGCTCGACGCGAAACGCATCACCGACTTTCCCTTCACCCTCGGCGTCGCCTCCGGGGACCCGCTGCCCGGCTCGGTCGTCCTGTGGACCCGGCTGGCGCCCACGCCCTACCAGGCCGACAGCGGCATGCCCGCCGAACGCGTCGACGTCGACTGGGAGATCGCCGAGGACGAGACGTTCGCGACGGTCACCGCCAGGGGCACGGCCGTCGCTCATCCGGAGTTCCACCACAGCGTGCACGTCGAGGCCGAGGGCCTGGCACCCGGCCGCGTCCACTACTACCGCTTCCGGGTCGGCGACTGGCTCAGCGAGACCGGCCGCACCCGCACCGCGCCCGCCGCCGACAGCGCGGTGTCCGCCATGACCCTGGCCGCCGTCTCCTGCCAGGCGTACCACGACGGCTACTTCACGGCCTACCGCCACCTCGCCGAGGACGACGTCGACCTGGTCCTCCACCTCGGCGACTACCTCTACGAGTACGCCGTCGACCCGGCGGGCGGCGCCCGCGGCTACACCGACCGGTCGCTTCCGGCCCTCTTCGACCACGAGACGGAGACGCTGGAGGACTACCGGCTGCGTTACTCCCTCTACAAGAGCGACCCGGACCTGCGGGCCGCGCACGCCAGGCACCCCTTCGTCGTCACCTTCGACGACCACGAGACCGAGAACAACTACGCCGGTGCCGTGCCCGAGAACGACGTTCCGGAAGAGCAGTTCCTGCTGCGCCGCGCCGCCGCCTACCGCGCCTACTGGGAGAACCAGCCGCTGCGCCTCGCCCAGCTGCCCGTCGGCCCCGACATGCAGCTCTACCGACGGCTCCAGTGGGGCCCGCTGGCCCAGTTCGACGTCCTCGACACCCGCCAGTACCGCTCCGACCAGGCCTACGGCGGCGCCAAGCACGTCCCCGGGCCCGAGTCGGAGGACCCTTCCCGCACGATGACCGGGGCGGCCCAGGAACGCTGGCTGCTGGACGGCTGGAGCACCTCGCAGGCCCTGTGGAACGTGGTGCCCCAGCAGGTCTGCTTCGCGCAGCGCCGACTGGACCTCAACCCGGTGGCCACGGTCTCCATGGACGCCTGGGACGGCTACCCGGCCGCCCGCCGCCGCATCCTCGACGGCGTCAAGGCGGCCGGGATCCAGAACCTGATGGTGCTCACCGGCGACCTCCACCGCGGGTACGCCTTCGACCTCAAGGACGACTTCGACGACCCGTACTCCCGCACCCTGGGTACCGAGGTCGTCGCCACCTCGGTCAGCAGCGGCAAGGACGGCGAGGAGAGACCCGCGAACTGGACCACCTACCTGGCCGCCAACCCGCACCTACAGTTCTACGACGGCCGGCGCGGCTACACGACCGTCACCCTCGACGGGGCCGGGGCCCGCGCCGACTTCAAGGTCCTGCCGTACGTCACCACGGCCGGGGCGCCCATCTCGACGGCCGCCTCCTTCGTGACGGAGGTGGGCAACCCCGGGTTCACGCCGGCCTGACGGCCTCCCCGGCGAGTTCTCCCGGGTAGCGGACGCCGACGCGGTCCCTGACCGCGTCGAGCGTCCGCATCACGGCCAGAGTCCCGTCGAGCGGGACGAGCGGTGACTCGGTCTCGCCGGCCCGCAGGGCCCGCATCACCTCGGCCGCCTCGTGCTTGAGGCTGTTGCGCGGACCGGCGGCCGCGTCCGCCTTGAACTCCTCGGGGTCACGGCCGTCGCGGTGCAGCACGAAACGGTCCGGGAAGAAGAAGCCGTACGGCACGTCGATGCGGCCCTGGGAGCCGGTGACCGAGGCCGAGGTCGCCGTACCGCCGATGATGGAGCAGTGCACCGAAGCGAGAGCGCCGCTCTCGAAGGAGAGGAGCGCACCCGTCTGGAGATCGACGCCCTCGTCGGAGAGCACCGCTCTCGCCGCCACGTCGGACGGCTCTCCGAGCAGCAGCTGAGCGAACGACACCGGATACACGCCGAGGTCCAGGAGCGCGCCACCGCCCTGCGCGGGGTCGCGGAGCCGGTGCGAGGGCGGGAAGGGGCCGGCCAGCCCGAAGTCGGCCTGCACACTGCGCACCTCACCGATCGCGCCGTCGTCCACCAGCGCCTTCAGCTGCCGGATCAGCGGGTTGCAGTACATCCACATCGCTTCCATCAGGAAGCTCCCGCGCTCCCGCGCCAGCCCGACGAGCTCCTCCGCCTCGCGCGCGTTCAGCGTGAACGCCTTCTCGCACAGCACGTTCCGCCCGGCCTCCAGACACAGCCCGGCGGCGGCCCGGTGCGCCGAGTGCGGTGTGGCGACGTACACGACATCGATGTCCGCGTCCGCGGCCAGCGCGCCCCACTCCCCGTAGGCCCGCTCGATCCCGAACCGCTCCGCGAACGCCCGCGCCGACTCCTCGCTGCGCGAGGCCACCGCCACGACCTCCGCGTCCGGCAGATCCACCAGATCCGCCGTGAACGCCGCCGCGATCCCGCCCGTCGCCAGAATGCCCCAGCGCACGCTTCTCTCCGCCATCCCGCTGCCCGCCCCTGCTCGCGTTGGTTCGCGTGACCCTCGCCACTGTGTACGAACTGAGAGCATAGGTGCCGGATCACGCGAGACATCGGGAGAGGGAGAGGGAGGGGCGCATGGCCGAACGCGGGGCATCGACACCGGACCTGAACCAGGCGGCCGTACCGGCGACGGAGGCGGCCGCCCCCGCTGTGCGCCGCACCGGACTGCTCGTCACCTTCATCCTCGGCGGGCTGACCGCGACGCCCCCGCTGGCGATGGACATGTATCTCCCCTCGCTCCCCGAGGTCACGACGTCCCTGCACGCGCCCGCGGCGACCGTCCAGCTCACCCTCACCGCCTGCCTCGCCGGCATGGCCCTCGGGCAGTTGGTGGTCGGCCCGATGAGCGACCGCTGGGGCCGCCGCCGCCCGCTGCTCATCGGCCTGGCCGTCTACGTCCTCGCCACCGCCCTGTGCGCCCTCGCCCCGACCGTCGAGACGCTGGTCGCCTTCCGGCTGACCCAGGGCCTCGCCGGCGCGGCCGGGATAGTCATCGCCCGGGCCGTCGTACGCGACCTCTACGACGGCGACGCCATGGCCCGCTTCTTCTCCACCCTCATGCTCATCGGCGGCGTCGCCCCGATCGTGGCACCCCTCATCGGCGGCCAGATCCTGCGGGTGACCGACTGGCGGGGCGTGTTCGTCGTCCTCACGGTCATCGGGGCGCTGCTCGCCGGGCTGGTGTGGGCACGGCTCCCGGAGACCCTCCCGGTCGAGGTCCGGCACGTCGGCGGCGTCGGCGAGGCCCTGCGCTCGATGCGCGCCCTGCTCGCCGACCTGCCCTTCGCCGGTTACATGCTGACCGGCGGCTTCGCCTTCGCCGCGCTGTTCGCCTACATCTCGGCCTCGCCGTTCGTGGTCCAGGAGATCTACGGCGCCTCCCCGCAGACCTTCAGCCTGCTGTTCGGCGTCAACTCGGTGGGCCTGGTGGCCGTGGGCCAGATCAACGGCAAGCTGCTGGTCGGGCGGGTCAGCCTGGAGAAGGTGCTCGGCGCCGGTCTGCTGGTCGTCACGGCCGCCGCGGCCGCGCTGCTGCTGATGTCCCTCGGCGTCCTCGGCGAGATCGGCCTGGCCCCGGTGGCGGCGGCGCTCTTCGTCCTGATGTCGGCGATGGGCCTGACCCTCCCCAACGCCCAGTCCCTCGCCCTGCTGCGCACCAAGCACGCGGCGGGCTCCGCGTCCGCCCTGCTCGGCACGTCCTCCTTCCTCATCGGCGCGATCGCCTCCCCGCTGGTCGGGATCGCCGGGGAGGGAACCGCCGTCCCGATGGCCGTCGTCCAGTTGTCGGCGGCACTGGTAGCGCTTACCTGTTTCATGGCAATGTGCCGTCCTTGGAACAGACGTGCGAGTGTGGAGGGAGCGGAGAGCTGAGCGCGCCGAGACTGCGCAGCGACACACCGGAACGGGCCGGACTGGACCCCGAGGAACTGCGGCTCCTCGCCCAGGACGTCCACGACCTCACCACCGGCGAACGCCCCTGGGCCGCGGGCGCGGTCGTCATGGCCGGCCGGGGGCCGGTCGTCGCCGTGGCGGAGGCGGCGGGCTGGGCGGTCCGGTACGCGTCGTACGACCCGGAGGCGGACGCGGGCGTGGAGCTGCCGCGCCGGAGCCGGGTCCCGATGACGACGGACACGCCCTTCGACCTGGCCTCCCTCACCAAGCTGTTCACGGCGGTCGCCGCGATCCAGCAGATCGAGCGGGGCACGCTCGGCATCGACGCCAGGGTGGGCGCGTACCTCCCCGACTTCCGGGCGGCGGCCGCGCACGGCATCACCGTCCGCGAACTGCTCACCCACACCTCGGGCCTGCGCCCCGAACTCCCGCTGTACGACTACCCGGACGACACGGCCCGCCTCGCGGCCCTCCAGGCGGAGCCCCCGATCGGCGTGCCGGGCACCTACTGCTACTCCGACCTCAACCTCCTGCTCCTCCAGCACGTCCTGGAGCGCGTCAGCGGCCGCACCCTCGACGTCCTGATCCACGACGGGATCACGCGCCCCCTGGGCATGACGTCCACGACCTTCGGCCCCTGCCCCGGGGCGGCGGCGACGGAGGACCAGCGCCGGCCCTGGGCGAAGGCGGACCGGGGGATGCTGCGGGGTGTCGTCCACGACGAGAACGCGTGGGCGCTGGGCGGCGTGGCCGGCCACGCCGGCCTGTTCTCCACGGCCCACGACCTCGCGGTGTTCTGCCGCACGATCCTGGCCGGCGGCTCGTACGGCCCGGCCCGCATCCTGGGCCCCGACTTCGTGGAACTCCTGCTGACCCCACCGGGCCTCGGCTTCGCCCTGGACCAGCCGTGGTTCATGGGCGAACTGGCGGGCAGAGGCGCCGCCGGCCACACCGGCTTCACGGGCACGTCCCTGGTCCTGGACCGCGCGACGGACACCTTCCTGGTCCTGCTGGCGAACACGGTCCACCCCAGACGCCGCCCGCCGGCGAACGGGCCGAGGGCGCGGGCGGCGACGCGGGTGGCACGGGCGGTGCGGGAGAAGTGACCTCATCGGGGCCGGGTCGGCAACCGTAGAATCACCGGGTGAACGCCCCCGTACCCCCGGCCGAAACCCTCCGCGCCACCCTCGCCGGTCTCCTCGACGGTCTGCCGCCCCGGCAGGCCGCCCAGGCCGTGGAGCGGCTGATCGCCACCTACCGCGGGGCCACCCCGACCGACGCCCCGATCCTCCGCGACCGCGCGGACGTCGCCGCGTACGCCGCCTACCGGATGCCCGCCACCTTCGAGGCCGTGCGGTCGGCCCTGGAGGAGTTCGCGGCGGCCGCCCCCGACTGGTCCCCGCACAGCCACGTCGACGTCGGCGGCGGCACCGGCGCCGCGACCTGGGCCGTCACCGCCACCTGGGACGGCACCCGCCCGGTCACCGTCCTCGACTGGGCCGAACCCGCACTGGCCCTGGGTCGCGAGATCGCCGGCGCCAACCCGGCGCTCGGCGAGGCGACATGGCAGCGCTCCCGTATCGGAGCGGCGCTCACCATCGAGAGCACCGACCTCGTCACCGTCTCCTACGTCCTCAACGAACTCACCCCCGCCGACCGCACCGCCCTCGTCGACGCCGCCGCGACCGCCGCGCAGGCCGTCGTGATCGTCGAGGCCGGCACCCCGGCCGGCTACACCCGCGTCATCGAGGCCAGGGACCGGCTCATCGCCGCCGGCTTCCACATCGCCGCCCCCTGCCCGCACAGCGCCCGCTGCCCGATCGTCCCCGGCGAGGACTGGTGCCACTTCTCGGCCCGGGTCAGCCGCTCCTCCCTGCACCGCAAGGTCAAGGGCGGCTCCCTCGCCTACGAGGACGAGAAGTTCAGCTACGTCGCCGCCACCCGCTTCCCCGTCACCCCGGCCGCCGCCCGTGTCGTGCGCCGCCCCCAGATCCGCAAGGGCCAGGTCCTCCTCGACCTGTGCGAACCGGACGAGCGCCTGGTCCGCACGACGGTCACCAAACGCCACGGCGACCTGTACAAGGCGGCACGGGACGCGGACTGGGGCGACGCCTGGCCGCCGGACCCCGAGGAGGCGTGACGCCGGCAGCGGTACGGTCGCTCCATGGTCAAGAAGCCCGCCTCCGACCCCACCCGCCGCAGCGAGAAGTCCCGCCGCGCCATCTACGACGCCGCCCTGGCGCTGGTCGGTGAGGTCGGCTACCCGAAGACCACGATCGAGGGCATCGCCGCCCGCGCCGGTGTGGGCAAGCAGACCATCTACCGCTGGTGGTCCTCGAAGGCGGACGTACTGCTGGAAGCCTTCCTCGATCTGTCCGGGCAGACGGGCGGCGAGACGTACGCCATCCCCGACACCGGCGACCTCGCCGCCGACCTCAAGGCCGTCCTGCGGGCCACCGTCGACGAGCTCAACGACCCCCGCTTCGAGAGACCCTCGCGCGCCCTGGCCGCCGAGGGTGTCGTCAACGAGGCGCTCGGCCGGGAGTTCGTCACCAAGCTCCTCGACCCCTCGCTCCGGCTCTACGTCGAGCGGCTGCGGGCCGCGCAGGCCGCGGGTGACGTCCGCCCCGAGGTCGACCCGCGCATCGCCCTCGAACTCTTCGTCTCCCCCCTCGCCCAGCGCTGGCTCCAGCACACGGCCCCGATCTCGTACGAGTACACCGACACCCTCGTCGACTACGCCCTCCACGGCCTCGCGCCCCGCTGAACCGGCCGCGCGGCCCCCGCACGGCACCCGCGCCAGCCGCCCCGGCGCGTCCGTGATCACGCCGTTGCAGCCGAGGGCCAGCACCCGGTCCCGCTGCCCCGGCGTGACCACCGTGTGCGCCCACACCCACCGGATGCCGGAGCGCACCGCCCGCCGCAGATCCCGGTCGCGCCCCCTGAAGTCGACGTCGAGGAGATCGACGTACGACCGCCACCGCTCGGGCCGGTCCTCGCGCAGCTGCTCCGCCGAGCGCCACAGCTGCGTCAGCAGCCCCAGGGCGTGCGCCCGCCGGGCCAGTGCCGGGTCGTTGGAGTTCACGAAGACCGAGCGCGTCAGCCCGCGCGAGCGGAGCAGCGAGGCCAGCGGACGCAGACTGCCCGGGTCCTTCGCCTCCAGCATCAGCAGGATCCGCCCGCCGAGGCGGTCCAGGACCTCCGCCACCGTCGGCGGCCGCTCCGAGCGCCAGCTGCCCGGCAGGGACGCCTTCGGCCGCAGCCGCACGCCCCGCCACTCCCGGCCGTCGAGGCCGCGCACCTCGCCGCCCAGATAGGTCGTGCGGTTGAGCAGCGGGTCGTGCATCACCACCAGCGTGCCGTCGCGCAGCATCCGGGTGTCGAAGTCCAGCACCTGCGCGGTGCCGCGGCCGTAGGCCGCCATCAGGCCGGACATGCTGTTCTCGGGAACCTCGCGGGCGCCGCCGCGATGGGCGACGTACGTCACACGCGGCAGCGAGTCCACCGTCAGCGGGCCGGTGCCCCACTCCAGCGGGGCCGTCGACCCGGTGAGCGGGACCAGGGAGGCCGCCGACGCCAGGACCGTCAGCGTGATCCTTGTGACCATGGCGACAACCGTAGGTGCGGCAGGGGGCTAAATCCCGCCAAAGCGGGCCATGACGCGCGATCCATGGCCCCGGTACGCCCTGTCCCACCTACCCCGCTTGTCGGCTCCGGCCCCCCGGAGCGCAGGATGGTGGGACCATAGGGCATGCTGTCCGCACACAGCGAGGCGAGGGGATAGATGAGCCAGGAGTTCGGCGGCCGGACCGGCCTTCAGGGCAAACTCACCCAGTGGCTGCGCGGACGCCGCCCCAAGGAGGCCGCCGACGACGGCGGCCGTGAGGCCCTGCTGCTGGCCGCCGCCGGAGCGGGACTGCCGCTCGCGCCCGCCGCGCACCCGGCTCCCGGCTACCGCTGTTCCTGTGACCGGGTCGGCTGTCCGACCCCCGCCCGGCACCCCGTCTCCTTCGCGTGGCAGACGCAGTCCACCACCGACCGCGGCCAGATCGAGCGCTGGGCCCGGCATCAGCCGCAGGCCAACTTCATCACCGCCACCGGCATGGTCCACGACGTCCTCGACGTCCCCCTGGAGGCGGGCCTGGAGGCCATGGAACGGCTCCTCGCCTCCGGCATCGAGGTCGGCCCGGTCGCCGAGAGCAGCGACGGCCGCCTCCTCTTCTTCACCCTCACCCGCGGCACCCCCGAGGACGAGGACGAGTGGTGGCCGTGCGAGCTGGACTGCCACCCCGAGACGATGGACGAGCACCCCGGACTGCGCTGGCACTGCCGGGGGTCGTACGTCCTCGTACCGCCCGCGCGGCTGCCGGGCGACGGACAGTCCGTGCACTGGGTCCGCGGTCTCGAACACCCGCTGCCCGACCCGCTGAGCCTCCTCGAGGTCCTCACCGACGCCTGCGCCCGCCACGCCGGCGCGGAGCCCGACCACGCCTCCGCGGCCTGGCCCCTGCGCGGCTGACTCCTCTCAAGAGGGGCTCACTTCAGGAGGGGCTCACTCGCCCTTGCCGGCCGTCAGGCCCTGGATGCGGCCCAGCAGCTTCACCTGGCCGCCCGCCGTGCTCTTCGGCGGATCGAGGGCGATCTCGTTGGAGATCGACTCCAGTGTCAGCGACTGCTTGACCTCACCGGTCGTCAGCGCCCGTACGGCCGCAGTCTGGGTGGGCACCGAGGTGCCGGGCGCGGCGGTCTGCTTCTCGTAGTGCCGCGTGGTGAAGAACACCGCCGCTCCGCCGTCCTCGGTCCGCAGCGCGAGCGGGGCGTACGCGCCGCTGGTGAGCGGCTCGTCGATGTACTGCTTGACCAGGCCCGGCTTCTTGGCCGCCTTCTGCCGATCGGTACGCCACCCGCTGGTGTGCGTGCCGTCCGCGAAGACCTTCCCCTTGCCGTCCTGGAGATACGTCGCGTAGTCCTGGCTCAGGTCCGCGGGCGCGACGGTCAGTTCGGTGGAGTTCACGGGGACCGCCTCGGCCCGGCCGTCCGCGTCCGTCTTGAACTTCGGCACGTCGTCCGGGGCGACCAGCGTCAGATACGCCGCCTGGAACGGCTGGTTCAGGCCGCTGCGGGTGAACACGAACAGCCAGCGCGCGCTGCCGCCCTTGTTGGCGGCCGCGTCCACGACGAACCAGCGCGGCCAGCCCGCCTTCTCGGTGATCGTGTACTTCACGTCCGTCAGCTTCAGCGGCGTGTGCGACGGGTTGCCGTCCGGGCTGGTCACCGAACCGGCCTTCAGACGCGCCGCGTCGATGTCGCCGAGGGGGCCGGTGACATGGTCCGCGTCCAGTGAACTGTCGTAGGCCTTGTCCGCGGCGTTGTACGCGGTCGTGAACTCCTGAAGTGCCTTCGCGGCCTCGGCCTTGGTCGTCGCGGGGAGTACTTCGCGCTCCCCGTGCACCACCACGCACCCGCTCGCCGTCAGCGACAAAGCGGTCACCGAGGCCGCTGTCAGCGCCCTTCGGTCAATCCACCGAAGAAGACGTGGCCTTCGAGGGCTGCGATCCCTGCTCATCGGGTACCTTCACCTTCCCCTTCCCGGAGGCGAACCCTACCGGGGCGAGGAACAGGGCGAGCGTCGGGATCACGTACAGCAGCCACACCGTGACCTGGAGGACCGTCGGGTCGGGCTGGAAGTTGAAGACACCCTTCAGCAGGGTGCCGTACCAGCTGTCCGGCGGGATGGTGTCGCTGATGTCGAAGGCCCGGTTCGTGAGCCCCGGCAGCCAGCCCGCCTCCTGGAGGTCGTGGAAGCCGTACGCCAGCACACCCGCGGCCACGACGACCAGCATGCCGCCGGTCCAGGTGAAGAACTTGGAGAGGTTGATGCGCAGGGCACCGCGGTAGAAGAGCCAGCCCAGGACGACCGCCGTGAGGATGCCCAGGGCCGCCCCGATGAGCGGGCGCGGGGTGCCGTCGCCGGCCGCGTGCACGGACGTCCACACGAACAGGGACGTCTCCAGGCCCTCCCGGCCGACGGCGAGGAACGCGGTGGCGACCAGCGCGCCGGTGCCCATCTGGAGGGCGGCGTCCAGCTTCCCGTGCAGCTCCGTCTTCAAGTGCCGGGCGGTGCGCCGCATCCAGAAGACCATCCACGTCACCAGACCGACCGCGATGACCGACAGGGAGCCGCCGAGCGCCTCCTGCGCCTCGAACGTCAGCTCCTGGGAGCCGAATTCGAGCGCGCAGCCGAAGCCGAGCGCGAGCGCGACGGCGACGCCGATGCCGGCCCAGATGGGCTTCAGGGCGTCCGTGCGGCCCGTCTTCACCAGGTAGGCGATGAGGATGCAGACGACGAGAGAGGCCTCCAGGCCCTCGCGCAGACCGATCAGATAGTTGGAGAACACGGTCGCTCACGCCTCCTTGGAGAACAGCGTCCGGCCCCACCAGTCGTCCTTGTCCCGGACGCCGGGCGGGACGGCGAAGACGGCCGAACCCACGTGCTGGATGTACTCGTTGAGGGCGTCCGTGGCCAGGTTGCGCTGGATGCGGATGAAGCCCTCGCGGACGTCCTTCTGGTACGCGAGGAAGAACAGGCCCGCCTCCAGACGGCCGAGGCCGTCCGTGCCGTCGGTGAAGGAGTAGCCGCGGCGCAGGATCGTCGACCCGTGGTTGGAGGTCGGGTGCGCGAGCCGGACGTGCGCGTCGGGCTTCATCGCCTTCAGGAACGGCTCGTCGCGCTCCTTGGCCTTGCCGACCGGGGCGCCCTCGCCCTTGTCACGGCCGAAGATGTCCTCCTGCTCCTGCAAGGAGGTGCGGTCCCAGGTCTCGATGTGCATCCGGATGCGCCGGGCGACGAGATAGGACCCGCCGACCATCCAGTCCGGCCCGGCTTTCTCGTCGACCCACACGAACTTCTTCAGGCGGTCCGTCTCCGTGCCCGCGATGTTGCGGGTGCCGTCCTTGAAGCCCATGAGGTTGCGCGGGGTCTGCTCCTCGGGCGTGGTCGACGAGGTCTTGCCGAAGCCGAGCTGCGACCACTTGATGACGACCTTGCCGAAGCCGATGCGGGCGAGGTTGCGGATCGCGTGCACGGCGACCTGGGGATCGTCGGCGCAGGCCTGGACGCACAGGTCGCCGCCGCTGCGGTTCTTGTCGAGCGCGTCCCCGGCGAAGTGCGGCAACTCGACGAGCGCGTCGGGCTGTTGGTCCGCGAGGCCGAACTTCTGGAACAGGGAGGGCCCGAACCCGATGGTGAGGGTCAGCCGCGACGGCTTGAGCCCCACGGCCTCGCCGGTGTCGTCCGGCGGTGCCTCGGCCAGCCCGCCGAAGGCCCCGTCGCCGACGGCCTGGCCACCGGTCATCCGGCGGGCCGCGGCCGTCCAGTCCTTCAGCATCTGCACGAACTCGGCGCGGTCCTCGGTCTTCACGTCGAAGGCGGCGAAGTGCAGCCGGTCCTGCACGGGCGTGGAGATACCGGCCTGATGGGCGCCGTGGAACGCGATCGCGGCACCCGCGTCGGCGGACACGGTGTCGACGTCGTCGCCGCCCCGGGTCATGGCCACCGCGCCGCCGGCCGCGACGGCACCGAGCGCGAGCCCGGCACCGCCCCAGCCGATGAGCGAACGCCGGGACGGGGCAGGCGAGGTGTCGGTCTGCGGGTTCTCGCTCATCGGGTGCCCCCCACTCACTTCACGACGACGGCGGCGGCGAGCTTGGACAGCGGCTCCGCGAGCGCGTTCACCGCGTCCGACAGCTCCTTGCGGTCGGCCTCGCCGACCTTGTCGTACGAGGTGAAGTCGTACGACGACTTGTCCGCCCGGTACTTGTCGAGCAGCGTGTTCAGCGCGGCGAACTGCTTGTCCAGCTCGGTCACCAGGGCGGCGTCGTTCTCCTTGGCGACGGGCTTCAGCAGCTCGTACGACTTCTCGGCGCCCTCGACATTGGCCTTGAAGTCGACGAGGTCGGTGTGCGAGTAGCGCTCCTCCTCGCCGGTGACCTTGCCGGTGGCGACCTCGTCGAGGAGCTCCTTGGCGCCGTTGGCCATGGAGGTCGGGGTGATCTCCGCCTTGCCGACCCGCTTCTGCCAGTCCTTGAGGTCGGTGATCAGCTGGTCGGCCAGCTCGGAGTCCCGCGCGGTGAGCTTCTTGTCCTTCCAGAGGGACTTCTCCAGCCGGTGCCAGCCGGTCCAGTCCTTCGCCGGGTCCTGACCCTCCTCAAGGCCGTCCTCACGGACGTCGACCTTGGGGTCGATGTCACCGAACGACTCGGCGACGGGCTCGGTGCGCTCCCAGCCGATGCGGGAGGGGGCGTAGGCCTTCTGGGCCGCCTCGAGGTCGCCGTCCTTGACCGCCTTGGCGAAGGTCTCGGCGAGCGGGAGGGTGGCGTCGGCCTGCTCCTGCACGTAGGTGCGGTAGGAGGCGACGGCCTTGTCGAGGCGGGGGTCGCGCTTGGCGGCGGTGCCGCCGGTGGCCTTGACGTCCTGGCGGATGCCGTCGCCCTTCATGCCGGGCTTGCAGGCGATGGTGTAGTCACCGGCCTTCACCTCGGCGGTGACCCGCTGCTTGGTGCCGGCGCCGATGTTCTCCCGCTCGGTGACGATGCGGTCGTCGGGGAAGAGGAGGTAGACCTCGGTGACCTTGGAGCCCTTGTTCTCGATGGCGAGCTCGACGTGCCCGGCCGGGAACTCCTTGGTCGACACCTCGCACTTGCTGTCGGTGGCGGTCACGTTGATCACCCGATCACTGCTCGCGTCGCCGCCCTTCTCGGTGCATCCGGTGAGGGCGGTCAGAGCCGCCACGGTTGCGGTGGCGGTGACGGCGGACAGACGGACGGCTCGCATGCAGGCTCCCGTGGGTGGCTATGGGTGGCCGAAAAATCACGTGACAGCGCTCACACGGATTGGTGAGGCTGCCCTAACTTAACCGAGGCTTACCTGCGTGATACCCGGTCGTGCCGTGATTCACCTCTCATAGACGCTGTAAGGGCACGAGCCGATCACGCTGACCTAAAACGGACCCCAAGAGAATCCCAAGAGAAACTCAAAGGGAGCTCACAGGCGTATGACTGGTCCCTATGACCAGGGGACATCGGGAACTGCTGGGGCCGGGACGGCTGGTGCTGAGCGTGTGCGGCCGTCCAGGTCCGCCGCCGTTGCGCTTCGAGACCGCGGGAGACGGCGGGATACTGCTGCGCCAGTCGGAGCGGCCCGTGCTGCTGGGCCGGACGGTGGGCAGGCACTGCTGCCGTGACCTGTATCTGCACCGCCTCGACGGCTACCGCTCCCCGCTGCCGCCGCTGCGCGCGGCGGACTTGAGGTCCGCCGTCAACTGGCCGCACCGGTACGGACGGTGGCTGGAGGACGCGGACGGCACCCCGTTGTCCGACGGGCGCTGGGAGCTGGCCCTGCGGACCGACTTCCCGCCGTACGTCTGGGGCGAGGAGTTCGTACGGGAGTGGCCGGGCGGGCGGTTGGAGCTGTCGTGCGGGGGCGGCTGGAGCGGAGTCCTTCCCCTGCGCCGCCTCTCCCCGCCTGACGCCGGGCGCGTGAAGGCGTACCGCAAACACGCCCGCGAGGGCACCCTCGCGCCCGTCCTGCTGTGGACCGTGGCCTTCCTGGACGGCTGTGTGATCCTGGACGGCCATGACCGGGCGGTGGCGGCGCTCGCCGAGGGGCAGACGCCGGAGTGTCTGTTGCTGAGCCAGGTACCCGACGAGAAGGACTGGCGGCGGGCGGCCGAGACCATGGCCGAGGGCCACGAGCACCGCCTCCGCGGACTGGCCGGCGGCCCGGGGGCCGAACGCCGGCGGACCGCCCTGGAAAAGGGATACGCGGAAGCGATCGCCACCCTGCCCTACGGCCTGCCCCCGACCCGTTTCTGGCCCCTCCCCGGCGGAGCCCCCACCTGGGAAGCCCTCGCCGCCCGCGCAGTGTTTCAATGCCCCCGTGACTGACTACGACGTCCTCCGCGTCTTCTGTGCGCCCAACGGCGGATACGGCAACGAACTCGGCGTCGTCCGTGAGGGCTCCGTGATGCCCGGCAGGGACGAACGCCAGGCGTTCGCGGGCAAGCTCGGCTTCAGTGAGACCGTGTTTGTCGACGACCCCGAGCGCGGCGTCATCGACATCTACACCCCCACCCTGCGGCTGCCCTTCGCCGGGCACCCCTGCGTCGGGACGGGCTGGCTGCTGGACGTGCCCGAACTGGTCACGCCCGCGGGACCCGTCGGCGCCCGGCTGGACGGGGAGTTCAGCTGGATCGAGGCGCGGGCGGAGTGGGTCCCGCCGAGGACACTGCGGCAGTACGCGTCGGCAGCGGAGGTCGACGATCTCCCCGTACCGCCCAAGGGGGAGTGGATCTACGCCTGGGCCTGGGAGGACGAGCCCGCCGGCCGGGTCAGGGCGCGCGCCTTCCCCGGCCGTGACGACGGCATCGACGAGGACGAGGCGACCGGCGCCGCGGCGATCCTGCTCACCGATCTGCTCGGCCGCGCGCTGAACATCACCCAGGGCGCGGGCTCCCAGATCCTCACCGCCCCCCAGCCGTACGGCTGGGTGGAGATCGGCGGCCGGGTGGTGCTGGAGCGCGAGCCGGAGCGGTAGGCCGCCCGGGCCGTCTCAGGCGCTCAGCGGGAATTCGTCCCCCAGTGCCTGGAACACCGCCGTGTTCAGCGCGAACGCCCGCTTGCACTCGGCCACGATCCGCTGCTTCTCCAGGTCGTCCGCCCGGACCGCGTCCAGCAGTGCGCGGTAACCCCGCTTGAACGCGGCCGGGTTGGCGATCCCCTCGAACACGTAGAACCGCACGCCGTCGCCCTTGCGTGCGAAGCCCCACGTCCGCTCCGCCTTGTCGCGGATGATCTGGCCGCCGGACAGGTCGCCGAGGTAGCGCGTGTAGTGGTGGGCGACGTACCCGGCGGGCCAGCGCGCGGCGCACTCGCGCACCCGGTCCGCGTACGCCCGCGTGGCGGGCAGCGCCGACCGTCCCGTACGCCATCCGGGGCCCCGCAGATGCTCCAGGTCCCGCTCCAGCGCGGCCAGCCGGTACAGCTCCGGCCGGATGAAGGGCCCGGCCACCGGGTCCGACGCCAGCCGGTCCGCGCCGGACTCCAGGGCCTCGTACACGAACCAGAGCTGCTCGGTGTAGCGCGCGTAGGCGTCGACGCCCAGCCGGCCGCCGAGCAGGTCGCTCATGAACGACGAGGTCTCCGGCTCGACGTGCTGTTCGTGGGACGCGGTGCGGATGACTGTCGAGAAGGAGTCCATGCGCCCTATCCTCTGAGGTTAGGCTTACCTAAGTCAATAGGTTTACCGACAGGCTGTCGGTAAAACGGTACAAGAAAAGACCCGCCCCCAGCAGGGGACGGGTCTCGGCGGCCTACGGCAGCGTCAGGATCTCGGCGCCGGTCTCCGTCACCACCAGCGTGTGCTCGAACTGTGCCGTCCGCTTGCGGTCCTTCGTGACGACCGTCCAGCCGTCGTCCCACATGTCGTAGTCGTGGGTGCCCAGCGTCAGCATCGGCTCGATCGTGAACGTCATGCCGGGCTGGATGACCGTCGTCGCATGCGGGCTGTCGTAGTGCGGGATGATCAGGCCGCTGTGGAAGGACGAGTTGATGCCGTGCCCGGTGAAGTCGCGGACGACGCCGTAGCCGAAGCGCTTGGCGTACGACTCGATGACCCGGCCGATGATGTTGATCTGGCGGCCCGGCTTGACCGCCTTGATCGCGCGGTCGAGGGATTCGCGGGTGCGCTCCACCAGCAGGCGGCTCTCCTCGTCGACCTCCCCGACCAGGTACGTGGCGTTGTTGTCGCCGTGCACCCCGCCGATGTAGGCCGTCACGTCGAGGTTGACGATGTCGCCGTCCTTGAGGACCGTCGAGTCCGGAATCCCGTGGCAGATCACTTCGTTGATGCTCGTGCACAGCGACTTGGGGAAGCCGCGGTAGCCGAGCGTCGAGGGGTAGGCGCCGTGGTCGCACATGTACTCGTGCGCCACCTTGTCCAGTTCGTCGGTCGTGACGCCGGGCGCGATCTTCTTGGCCGCCTCGGCCATCGCGCGGGCCGCGATCCGGCCGGCGATCCGCATCGCCTCGATCGTCTCGGGCGTCTGCACCTCCGGACCGGTGTACGGCGTCGGCGCGGGCTTGCCGACGTACTCGGGTCGACGGATGTTTCCGGGCACGGAACGGGTGGGGGACAGCTCCCCTGGGACGAGCAGCGACTGGCCAGACATGCCAGCGAGTCTAACGAGCCGCGGTGGGGGAACATGTCCCTGGCGAGAGGAGCAGGTCATGGCGTTGTTCAAGAAGCGCACGGTCGGCAAGCCGGGCGAGTGGTACTACTGCCTGGAGCACAAGAAGGTCGAGGAGGGGCCGGACTGCCCCGCCAAGGACCGCTTCGGCCCGTACGCCTCCCGGCAGGAGGCCGAACACGCGATGGAGACCGCCCGCGAGCGCAACCTCCAGTGGGAGAACGACCCCAAGTGGCACGACGCCGCGAAGGGCGCGGACGAGGACTGATCAGGCCTGCGCCGCCGCCTCGCGCTGAGCCCGGACCCGGGCCGCGTGGTCGTCCGTGCGGGCGTCGTACGTCATCAGCTTCGGCAGGCACAGGGCCAGCAGCCCCACCGCGCCCGCGCACAGCAGCCCGCCCGACCACACCGACGCCCGCACCCCCCACCAGGCGGCGAAACCGCCCGACCTGACCTGGCCGAGGGTCGGGCCGACCGAGTACGACAGCAGCTCGATCCCGGCGAGCCGGCCCCGCAGCTCGTCCGGGATCGTCTGGTTCCACATGATCCCGCGGAAGATCCCGCTGACCATGTCGCAGCCCCCGGCCACGGTCAGGAACAGCAGCACCAGCCATACGTTCCCCACGGCCCCGGCCGCCGCGATCGCCACGCCCCACAGGGCGGCCGCCAGGACGACCATGCGACCGTGCCGGTGGACGCGTGCCGTCCAGCCGCTCGTCACGCTCACCAGCATCGCGCCCAGCGGCACCGTCGCGTACATCAACCCCAGCGACCACTCGGCGTCCAGCTCGTCCGCGAGGAACGGCAGCACCGCCAGTGGCATCGCCAGCAGCATCGCGACCACGTCGACGGCGTAGGTGCCGAGCAGCTCCTTGCGGCCCCACGCGTACCTGGCGCCCTCGGCGATCGCCTTCAGCGACGGCTTCGCCGCCTCGTGCGCGGCGGGGGCGGCCGCGATCGGGATCATCAGGGCCACCGAGATGACGAAGGTCGCCAGGTCGACGGCGTAGGCCCAGCCGAGGCCCGCGTACGCCACGACCACACCCGCCAGCGCCGGGCCCGCGACCCCGCCGACCGTCCAGCGGAAGGAGTTGAGGGAGGCCGCGGCCGGCAGGTGCTCATGCGCCACGATCCGCGGCCACAGCGAGTCGAGCGCGGGCCGCTGCACCGACGTCAGCGCCGAGGAGAGCGCGGCCACGACATACAGCGGCCACACGGCAGGCTCCGGCAGCAGCGCGTTGAGCAGCAGCACCCCGCTCAGCAGGCCCTGCCCGGCCTCCGTCCAGATGATCAGGCCGCGCTTGTCGAGCGCGTCGGCGAGCGCACCGCCGTACAGCCCGAAGACGATCAGCGGGACGAGCTCCACCGCGCCGATGGCCCCGACGGCCGCAGCCGACCCCGTCAGCTCCTTGATCTGCACCGGCAGTGCGACGAACGTCAGGAAGCTGCCGAAGTACGAGATCAGCCCCGACACCCACAGCCGCCGGAAGTCGGCCGAGGCATGCCAGGGGGTCAGGTCGGGCAGGACGGAGCGGATTCGGGAGCGGGCGGGATCGGCGTCGGTCACGAGCGGTCATGCTCGGGCGGAGCGGCCGACCCGGCAACCGAATTTCCCGCTACCAGCGCGCCGGCGGCGGTGCCGTCAGCTGTTCCGTCAGCCGGGAGAGCCGGTCGCGGAAGCGGCGCGGGCCGCGGGGCGCGGGCAGGGCGTTCTCCCCGGCCGCCGCGCTCACCAGATGCTGAACGGTGTCCAGATCGAGGTCCGTGCCCGCCGGCACCGGCAGCGACTCGTGGGCCATCGCCGCCAGGCCGCCCTCGCCGGGGCCGAGGGCGAGGACGGTCGCACCGGCCCGCCGGGCGTCGTGCACCCGCTCCAGCAGCGGGGCGTCCGGCTCCTCCGGCGCCACCACCAGCAGCGTCTCGCCGCGCTTCGCCGCCGCCAACCGGCCGGGGCCGACGGCCAGATGGGCCGGATCGGAGGGGCGCGCGTCATGCCGTACGAGGGTGGGGGCCAGTTCCGGGGTGCCGGACCAGGCCGCCTCGTCCACCAGATGGGCCGCGAGATGCCAGGGCTCGTACTCCGGAGTGCCGACCAGCAGAAGCCCGCCCCCATGGGAGACCACCGACCCGCGCAGCACCCCCGCGAACCGCCGGGTCGTCCCCAGCCACTCCGTCCCGGCGAGCACTTCGCGCAACAACGCGACCCGTACGGCGTCCATGCGACCGCATCCTGCCGCAACCGGTCGGCCGCGACCCCGGGTTCCCTTCGAATTCGCCCGTATCGGTCAGGGGGAGCGTTTGGAGCGCACCCCCGCGCTCACCTGATCGGCCCGGGCGCGGGAGGCGCACGTAAAGTCAGCCCATGACCTCTACCGACAGTGCTGCACAGACCCCCGCGAAGGCGCCCGCCAAGGACCCCTGGGACCTCCCCGACGTGTCGGGGCTGGTCGTCGGCGTGCTCGGCGGGACCGGCCCCCAGGGCAAGGGCCTCGCCTACCGGCTCGCCAAGGCCGGCCAGAAGGTGATCATCGGCTCGCGGGCCGCCGACCGCGCGCAGGCCGCCGCCGCCGAACTCGGGCACGGGGTCGAGGGCGCCGACAACGCCGAGACCGCGCGGCGCAGCGACATCGTGATCGTCGCCGTGCCGTGGGACGGGCACGGCAAGACGCTGGAGTCACTGCGCGAGGAACTCGCCGGGAAACTGGTCGTCGACTGCGTCAACCCGCTCGGCTTCGACAAGAAGGGCGCCTACGCCCTGAAGCCCGAGGAGGGCAGCGCCGCCGAACAGGCCGCCGCCCTGCTGCCCGACTCCCGGGTCGCCGCCGCCTTCCACCACCTGTCGGCCGTCCTGCTCCAGGACCCGGAGATCGACGAGATCGACACCGACGTCATGGTGCTGGGCGAGGAGCGGGCCGACGTCGAGATCGTCCAGGCCCTCGCCGGCCGCATCCCCGGCATGCGCGGCGTCTTCGCGGGCCGGCTGCGCAACGCCCACCAGGTCGAGTCGCTGGTCGCCAACCTGATCTCCGTGAACCGCCGCTACAAGGCACACGCGGGACTGCGCGTCACGGACGTGTGAGGGGATGGGGGACACTGGACGCCGTAGCGCAGCAGTGTCCCCGACGTGTCCCGCGACGGGGCCCCCGACAGGAGAATCGCCCTCATGCCCCGCCTCGCCCTCTACGCCCTGATCGTCTGCCTGCTCGCCGTCGCCGCGGCGGTCGTCTCGTTCGTGCAGGGCAGCTTCCTGGGGATCGTCTGGGTGCTGATCGCGGGGCTGTCCAGCAACATGTGCTGGTACTACGTGAAGCGGGGCAAGGTCACGAGCTGACCGAGCAGAAGTCGCTGGTCTGCCAGAAGCGGTAGAGGTCCTGGCCGCAGTACGTCTCGAAGTCGCTGATCCCGAGGCCCGCCAGGATCGAGTCGACCACGTCGAAGAACGCGTGGTTGACCGACGGCACCCACAGCAGCGCGAAGACGAACAGCAGGCCGAACGGGGCGAACGGCTCCACCTGGCGCTTGATGTTGTACGACAGCCAGGGCTCGATGACGCCGTAGCCGTCCAGGCCCGGCACCGGCAGGAAGTTCAGGATCGCCGCCGTCACCTGGAGCAGGGCGAGGAAGGCGAGCGCGAACCGGAAGTCGGCCGGCACGCCGTCCAGGGCGTCCAGCCAGAACGGGGCGGTGCACACGGCCGCGAACAGCACGTTGGTCAGCGGTCCCGCCGCCGAGATCAGACTGTGCCGCCAGCGGCCCCGGATGCGGCCCCGCTCGATGAACACGGCACCGCCCGGCAGGCCGATCCCGCCCATGATCACGAAGAGGACGGGCAGGACGATGCTGAGCAGGGCGTGGGTGTACTTCAGCGGGTTCAGGGTCAGATAGCCCTTCGAGCCGACCGAGATGTCACCGCTGTGCAGGGCCGTCCGCGCGTGTGCGTACTCGTGCAGGCACAGGGAGACGATCCACGCGGCCGTCACGAACAGGAACACCGCCACCCCGGGCTGCTCGGCGAACCCGGTCCAGGTCGCCCACCCGGTCACCGCCGTCACGGCGAGGATCCCGACGAAGACGGGGCTGATCCGCCGGTCGCTGCGGCGGGCGGCAGTGGCTGTCATGGGGTTCCCCCGACTCTCGTACGCGCTGTGGGACTGCCCGACCGTACCGGGCGTACGGGGAAAACGTCTCGCGGGCGGCCATCGGTTCCAGAGAAGGTGGGGGACGAGGCGGGCCGCCTCCGTAACCCCGTGACCGGCCCTCGAACTACCAGAGACAATGGACCCCGTGCGCTATCGCATCCTCGGCACCACCCAGGCACTCCGTTCCGACGGCACCCCCCTTCCGGTCGGCGGGGCGCGGCTGCGTGCCCTGTTGACCGTGCTGGCGCTGCGGCCCGGCCGCACCGTGACCGTGGGGCTCCTGGTCGCCGAGGTGTGGGGCGGCGACCCGCCCGCGGACGCGCCCGCCGCCCTCCAGGCGTTGGTGGGGCGGCTGCGCAGGGCCCTCGGCGCGGACGCCGTCGCCTCCGTCGACGGCGGCTACCGGCTCGTCGCCGCCCCCCGACGACATCGACCTGCACCGCTTCGACCGGCTCACCGGCGAGGGCGCCCGCGCCCTGGCGGACGGCGACGCGACCAAGGCGGCCGGCGTCCTGGACGACGCCCTGGCCCTGTGGCGCGGCCCCGCCCTCGCCGACCTGCCCGACCGCACCGCCGAGTCGGCCCGGTGGGAGGCCCGGCGTCTGGACGCCCTGCGCGCCCGCCACACCGCCGCGCTCGCCCTCGGCCACGCCGAACAGTCCCTCCCCGAGCTGACGGCCCTCTGCGACAGTCACCCCCTCGACGAGCCCCTCCAGGCCCTCCGTCTGCGCGCCCTCCGCGACGCGGGCCGCACGGCGCAGGCGCTGGCCGCCTACGAGGACGTACGCCGGTTGCTGGCGGACCGCCTCGGAGCGGACCCCGGGCCGGAACTGCGCGCGCTGCACGGGGAGTTGCTGGCCGGGCGCCCACGCCCGCTGAGGCGCCCACACCCGCTGCGGCGCCCGCCCCGGCCGGCCCTCCGAAGGGGGTGCCCCCCTTCCGCGGCAATCTCCGCGCCCGGCTCACCTCCTTCGTGGGCCGCGAGGCCGACATCGAAGCCATCCGCGGGGATCTCGCCACGGCCCGGCTCGTCACGCTGCTCGGACCCGGTGGAGCCGGGAAGACGCGGTTGTCGCAGGAGGCGGCCGAGACCGTGCGGGACGCGGCGCCGGGCGGGGTGTGGCTGGTCGAGCTCGCTCCCGTCGACGACCCCGCCGACGTGCCGCAGGCCGTGCTCACCGCCGTCGGCGCCCGCGAGACCGTGCTGTACGGGGCCGGCGCCGAGGCGATGCGGGCCGGGAACGAGCGGCACGACGACCCCGTCGAGCGGCTCGTCGAGCACTGCGGCAGGCGGCGGATGCTGCTGATCCTCGACAACTGCGAGCATGTCGTCGAGGCCGCCGCCCGGCTCACGGAGGCACTCCTGGAGCGCTGCCCGCAGCTGACGGTGCTGGCCACCAGCCGTGAACCGCTCGGTGTGCCGGGGGAGTTGCTGCGGCCGTCGGCCCGCTGCCCGAGCCCGTCGCGCTGCGGCTGCTCGCCGACCGCGGGGCCGCCGCCCGGCCGGGCTTCGGGTCGAGGCCGACGAGGAACCGCCGCGGCCTGCGCCGAGATCTGCGGCGCCTCGACGGCTCCCGCTCGGCATCGAGCTCGCGGCCGCCCGCCTCCGCATGTTGACGCCACGTCAGATCGCCGACCGGCTCGACGACCGGTTCCGGCTGCTCACCTCCGGCAGCCGCACCCTGCTGCCCCGCCAGCAGACGCTGCGGGCCGTCGTCGACTGGTCCTGGGAGCTGCTGGACGAGGCCGAACGGGAGGTGCTGCGGCGGCTGTCGGTGTTCGCCGGCGGCTGCGACCTCGCCGCCGCCGAGGCCGTGTGCGGTCCGGCCGCGCTGGACGCGCTCGGCTCGCTCGTCGACAAGTCCCTTGTGGTGGCCGCCCCTTCGGACGGCGGGGAGATGCGCTACCGGCTCCTGGAGACCGTCGCCGAGTATGCGAGCCAGCGGCTCGACGAGAGCGGGCGACGGGCCGAGGCCGGACGCGCGCACCTCACGTACTACCGCGAACTCGCCCGCACCACCGACCAGTTGCTCCGCGCCCGGGCCAACTCGCTGCCGTAGGACTGCTGGAGCGCGAGTACGAGAACTTGCGCACCGCCCTGCGGCTCGCCGTCGCCGAACGCGACGAGCAGGAGGGGCTCTGCCTGGTGCTGTCGCTGGGCTGGTACTGGCAGATGCGCGATCTGAAGATCGAGGCCCGCAACTGGTCCCGGGAGTTCATGGCCCTCGGCCCCGACCCGTTCCCCGAGCCCGCCGCCCCGCGCGGCCGGTGTGGCAGCGCTGCACGGACACGCCGCCGCCCTGGACCGGAGAGGTGCTCGAAGAGGCCCGGCGCGGGCTGCATCTGACCCATCTCGCCTGCATGGACACCGAGTTGGAGGCCTGGCAGAACCCGGCGGCGCAGGCGAAACTCCGGTCCATCGCCCAGACGTACGAGCCCGGCATGCCGCAGACCTGCCGCATCCCCGGCTCCCTGTGGCTCTTCGCGGTCATGCTCACCGGGGACATGGAGCGGCTGCGGCTGATCCTCGACGAGACCGTGCGCACCTCACGCGGGACACCCGGATACGACTGGGAGCTCGCCGCGAGCCTGCAGTGGCGGGCCAACCTGTTCGCCCACCGCGTCGACTGGGAGGGCGACGCCCTCGCGGACGCCGACGAGGCCCTGGCGATCTACGAGCGCCTCGGTGACCTGTGGGGCACCGCCGAGGCGCTCGCCGCGCGGGCCGAGTCCCATGAGCGCAAGGGCCGTTGGGGCGAGGCAGCGGCCGACTACGAGGCCGGGATCGACCTCGCCGCCCGGCTCGGCGCCCGCGCCCAGCAGGCCGTGCTCAAGGCCCGGCTCGGCAGCGTCCTGATGGAGTCGGAGCCCGAGCGGGGGGAGCTGCTGCTGCGCGAGGTGCTCGCCTCCCACGACGGCGGCCACAACGAAGCGCTGCCCGCCGCACGGCTCTTCCTCTCCGCCCGGCTCGCCCAGACCGGCCGGGTGGCCGAGGCACGCGAGCAGGTCCGGCTGCTGCGCGAGGAGTTCGGCATCTCCCACTTCATCATCTTCGACGCCTTCATCCTCGGCGCGGAGGCCCACGTGGAAGCGGCCGCCGGCTCCTTCGAAACCTGCCTCGACAAGATCCGCCAGGCCCTTGGCCGGGCCGAGGACCCGCTGTCCCAGGCCATCGCCCCGCACATGCGCGCCCAGTACCTGCACATCGCCGCGCTCGGCCTGGCCGGTGTCGGCGGCCGCGCCGCGGACGGAGCCCGCTGTCTCGCGGCCGGCGACGCGCTGCTGCCGGCCGGCCGTGTCATGCCGACCTACGAGCGGGAGCCCCGCGAGCGGGCCGAGCGGCAGCTGCGTGCCCTGCTCGGCGACGCGGCCTACGCCGCGGCGTACGACGAGGGCGCCGGTCTCTCCCCCGGGGAGGCCGCCGCCCTCGTCTGACTCCCGCCGCCGGCCGATGTCAGCTCTTCGTACGGAACTTGTGGATCGCCACCGGCGCCATCACCGCGGTGATCGCCACCGACCAGCCGATCGTCACCCACAGGTCGTGGGCGACGGGACCGCCCACCATCAGTCCGCGCGCGGCGTCCGCCAGCGTGGACAGCGGGTTGTAGTCGGTGAAGGTCTGCAGCCAGCCCGGCATCGAGGTCGTCGGCGCGAAGATCGACGAACCGAACTGGAGCGGGAACAGCACCAGGAAGCCCATCGCCTGCACGGACTGCGCGCTCTTCATGACCACGCCCAGGGTGAGGAACACCCACATGATCGACGAGGCGAACGCGGTGGCCAGCGCGACGGTCGCGAACAGTCCCGGCCAGTTGGTGATGTCGAAGCCGACGGCCACGGAGACCAGCATCAGCACGGTCGTCGCGAACAGCATCCGCATCAGCTCGACGGAGATCTTCGCGAACAGCACCGAGCCGCGGCCGATCGGCAGCGACCGGAACCGGTCCATGACACCGGAGTTGAAGTCCTGGCTGAACCCGGTGCCGACGCCCTGGGAGAGCGTCATGCTCATCATCGCGATCATGCCGGGGATGACGTACTGGACGTACTGGTCCTGGCCGCCGCCCAGCGCCTGCCCGATCGAGCCGCCGAAGACGAACACGAACAGCAGGGTGAAGATGACCGGCATCAGCAGCGCGTCGGCCATCGACTCGGGGTCCTGGCGGATCCACAGCAGATTGCGGCGGATCAGCGCGCCGGTGTGCCGCAGATGCCCGCGCAGCGGGATACGGACGTCGTCGACGGACTGGGCGGCGCTGTCGGCGGTAAGGGTGGCGGCGCTCATACGGCGACCTCCTCGCGGGTCTCGGTGGGCACGGTGTCCTGCGGGGCACTGGCGCGGTGGCCGGTGAGGGACAGGAACACCTCATCCAGGCTGGGCAGTTCGGTGGTGATGGCGGAGACCGTGATGCCGCGCGCGGTGACCGCGCCGACCACGGCGGTGAGCTGCTCGTCGCTGAGGATCGGCACCAGCAGGGAACCGGACTCCGGGTCGACGGTGGTGGTGGCCAGGCCGGTGATGCCGAGGCCGTCGAGGTGACCGGCGAGCGGCCGCAGCTGCAGCGGGTCGGCGGGGCGCACCCGCAGGGTCCGGCCGCCGACCTTCGCCTTCAGCTCTTCGATGCCGCCGCCCGCGATGACCTTGCCGCGGTCGACGACGGTCAGCTCGGAGGCGAGCTGCTCGGCCTCCTCCATGTACTGGGTGGTGAGCAGGACGGTGACCCCGTCGCCGACCATCCGCTTGACCTCGTCCCACACCTCGTTGCGGGTGCGCGGGTCGAGTCCGGTCGTCGGCTCGTCCAGGAAGAGCACCGCCGGGTGCCCGATCATGGAGGCGGCCAGGTCGAGACGGCGGCGCATACCGCCGGAGTAGGTGCTCGCCGGGCGCTTGGCGGCCTCGGTGAGCGAGAACCGCTCCAGCAGCTCGTCGGCCCGCCGACGGGCCTCCTTGCGGGGCAGGTCCAGCAGCCGGCCGATCATGTAGAGGTTCTCCCAGCCGGGGAGCTTCTCGTCGACGGAGGCGTACTGCCCGGTGAGCCCGATCACCCGGCGCAGCTGCCGCGGCTGCCGGACGACGTCGTACCCGGCGACCGTGGCGTGGCCGGAGTCGGGGGAGAGAAGGGTGGACAGGATCCGTACGAGGGTGGTCTTGCCGGCGCCGTTCGGCCCGAGCACACCCATCACGGTGCCCTCGCGCACATCCAGGTCGACGCCGTCCAGCGCCTTGGTCTCGCCGTAGTGCTTGACCAGTCCCCGCACGGACACGGCGATGTCGGCGCCGCTGCGGTGGTTGTCGATTCGCGTCATGCCGAGAACGGTGCCAGGGCCCACCGACAAACGACCTACAGGTCACCGACAGCCGCCTACAGGCCGCCTGCAAAACCGGCAGCCCGCCGATGGGGGAAGTCGGCGGGCTGCCTCTGTGCCGCTATGGCTCTAGTGGACGCTGTGCTCCTCCAGCGGGAACGTCCCGCCGACCACGTCCTCCGCGAACGCCTTCACCGCGTCGCCCATGACCGTGCGGAGGTCGGCGTACTGCTTCACGAACTTCGGCACCCGCCCGCCGGTCAGGCCGAGCATGTCGGTCCACACCAGCACCTGCGCGTCCGTCTCCGCGCCCGCGCCGATGCCGACCGTCGGGATGTGCAGCGTGCGCGTGACCTCGGCCGCGAGCTCCGCCGGGACCAGCTCCAGGACGACCGCGAAGGCACCGGCGTCCTGCACGGCCTTCGCGTCGCGCAGCAGCTGCGCCGCCGCCTCCTCGCCGCGGCCCTGCACGCGGTAGCCCATGGCGTTGACGGACTGCGGGGTGAGGCCGATGTGGGCCATCACGGGGATGCCGGACTCGACGAGGAGCCGGATCTGGTCGTACGAGCGCTCACCGCCCTCCAGCTTGACCGCGCCCACCCCGGCCTCCTTGACCATCCGGGTGGCCGAGCGCAGCGCCTGCACCGGGCCCTCCTGGTAGGTGCCGAAGGGCAGGTCGCCGACGATGAGCGCGCGGGACGTACCGCGGACGACGGCGGCCGAGAGCATGGTCATCTCGTCGAGGGTGACCGGCACGGTCGACTCGTAGCCGAGGTGGCAGTTGCCCGCGGAGTCGCCGACGAGCAGGACCGGGATGCCGGCCTCGTCGAAGACGCCGGCGGTGCGCAGTCGTAGGCGGTGAGCATCGGCCACTTCTCGCCGCGTTCCTTGGCGAGGGCGATGTCGCGGACGGTGATGCGGCGGGTGCCCTTCCCCCCGTACAGCGCTTTGCTGCCGTCGGAGGGCTTCGGGGCAGCCGGAAGCTGCGTCATGGCAACGGCTCCTTCAGTCATCTCGAGGCGCCCTGACGGCGTCCCCGGATCACCTCCATGGTGGCACCTCGTGTCACGCGCGGCCAGACCGGGTGACGGGACGTGGGTCACGCGTCGAGCGGTCCTCGTCCGCCGCCCTGGGCCGTTTCTTAAGGTCTCCGTAAAGAATTCCGATACGAGACGGTGCCGTATCGAAATGGGTCTAGTCTCGACCCTATGACTTCTCCTGCCGACCCCGCCCTGACCGGCCCCCGTATACCAGAGGCCGTGCACCGGCGCCGCTGGGCGATCCTCGGCGTGCTGATGCTGAGCCTGCTGATCGTGGTGCTCGACAACTCGATCCTGAACGTCGCGATCAAGACGATCTCGACCCCCGCCCCGACCGGCCTGGGCGCCACCCAGAGCGAACTCGAATGGGCGATCAACGCCTACACCCTCGTCTTCGCGGGTCTGCTGTTCAGCGCCGGGCTCCTCGGTGACCGGCTCGGCCGCAAGCGGGTGCTGCTCGGCGGGCTCGCCGTCTTCGGCATCGGCTCCGCCCTCGCCGCCTCCTCCGGGTCGCCGGAGCAGCTCATCGCCTTCCGCGCGGTGATGGGGCTCGGCGCCGCCTTCGTGATGCCCGCCACCCTCGCCGTCCTCATGAACGTCTTCGAGCGCGAGGAGCAGCCCAAGGCGATCGGCATCTGGGCCGGCGGCGTCGGTCTCGCGATCGCCATCGGGCCGATCACCGGCGGTGTGCTCCTCGACCACTTCTGGTGGGGCTCGGTCTTCCTCATCAACGTGCCGATCGTGGTGCTCGCGCTCGCGCTGATGCTGTGGCTGGTGCCGGACTCCCGCGACCCCGACCCGGGACGCGTCGACCCCGTGGGCGTCGTCCTGTCGGTCGTGGGCCTGGTCCTGCTCGTCTACGGCATCATCAAGGGCGGCCAGCTCGCCGACTTCACGGACCCCAAGGTGCTGTCGACCATCGGCGCCGGTCTCGCCGTACTCGTCGCGTTCGTGGTGTTCGAGAAGCGCAGCGACCACCCCTCCATCGACGTCACCTACTTCAAGAACAAGGTCTTCTCGGCCGCCATCGGCGCCATCGCGCTGGTCTTCTTCGCACTGATGGGCGTGACGTTCTTCTCCGTCTTCTACACCCAGAGCGTGCGCGGGTACTCGCCGCTGCAGACCGGTCTGCTGATGCTGCCGCTCGCCGCCGCGCAGATGATCTTCGCACCGCGGGCCCGGCTGGTGGTCGACCGGTTCGGCAACAAGGCCACCACCACCGCCGGGCTGCTGGTCATCGCCGCCACCCTCGCCGCGTTCGCCGCGTTCGAGGCGGACACCCCGATCTGGCTCCTGGAGGTCGTGTTCTTCCTCATGGGGGCCGGCATGGCGCACATCATGACCCCGGTCAGCGTCGTCATCATGCAGGCGCTGCCGCGCGAGAAGGCCGGTTCCGCGTCCGCGCTGAGCAACACCTTCCGGCAGCTCGGCGGCGCTCTCGGCATCGCCGTCCTCGGCTCGGTCCTCTCCACGGCCTACCGCAACGGCATCGAGGACAAGCTCGGCCTGCTCCCGGCCGGCGCCCGCCACGCCGCGGGCGAGTCCATCGAGGCCACCCTCGGCGTCGCCGAGAAGCTCGGCCCCCGGGGCGATGCGCTCATCGCCGGCCCACGACGCCTTCCTGCACGCCATGCACGTCACCGCTCTGTGGGGCGCGGGCGTCGCGGTGCTCGGTGCGGTCGTGTGCGCCGTGTTCCTGCCCGGCCGGCCGCCGGCCGGCGAGAAGGACGAGCAGGGGCGGGAGTTGGTGACGGCGGCGGAGTAGCCGGGCGCCCGTGTCAGTGGGGGACAATCAGCTCGGACCACAGAAAGGGACGCAGCGACGTGACCAGCCTCGCCGAAGCCGGAGGCACCCTCCGACCCACCACCCCCGCCCGCGGGCGCCCCCGCAGCGAAGCCGTCGAGCGGGCCATCGTCGAAGGGGTGATGAAGCTGCTGGAGGACGGGATCCCGCTCGCGGAACTGTCCATCGAGCGGATCGCCCGGACCGCCGGCGTCGGCAAGGCCGCCATCTACCGGCGGTGGAGCGGCAAGGAGGAGCTGTTCGTCGACGTCGTCCGGACCGCCGAGCCGCCGGACCCGCCGCTGCCCGGCACCTCCATGCGCGACGACATCGTCGTCCTGCTGGAGCAGCTGCGGCAGCGCGGGCTGGTCAGCCGTACCTCGGCGATCCTGCACAACGTCTACGCCCAGATGAAGCAGAGCCCGAAGATCTGGGCCTCCTACCACGACGCCGTCATCGCCCCCCGGCGCCGCGTCGGCCTCGAGGTCCTGCGCCGCGGTCGGGACAACGGCGAACTCCGCGCCGACCTCGACCTGGAACTCGTCAACGACCTGTTCGTCGGCCCGATGCTGGTGCGCGCCATCATGCGCCCGGACGGCGACCTGCCCGAGGGGCTCTCCGAGCAGATAGTCGACGCCGTCCTGGAGGGTCTACGGCCCGTCAGCTCATCGTCCGTCAGTTCGCCGAGCCCATAACCCCGATGTGCGCGTTTCGTCACAGAGGGCGCTTTCCGCTGCCGTGTCCGGAACCCCGAACGGCGACTTGTACGTCCTCGTGCGGGTACGGCCGTCATGGGACGGCAGGATCGGAACCGATCATCCCCTAGGGTCTTGAGTTACGTCGGGGGACGGACGGATGCACGGCAGGCAGTGAGGCGACGCGGTATGGCGCAGCAGGCGTACATGGAGGAGACGGACAACGGCGGCTCGGGGCCCGAGCGCCGGGGCTCCAGGTTCCGACGCCTGCTGGACAGACTGACCGGCCCCTGGCGCGGCGACCCGCGGATCTGGCGGCGCGGCCTCGTCCTCGCCGCCCTGGCCCTGGTCCTCGCGCTGATCATGCTGATGCACTCCCGCATCCCCAACGCCATCGGCAACCTCGGCAGCCTCACGGAGACCTTCCTGCCCTGGCTGGGCCTCTTCGTCCCGGTGCTGCTGGTCCTCGCCTTCGTACGGAAGTCGGCGACCGCCCTGATCGCGGTCATCCTCCCGGCGGTCGTCTGGCTCAACCTCTTCGGCGGGCTGCTCGGCGACAAGGCCGGCGCCGGCGGCGAGCTCACGGTGGCCACGCACAACGTCAACGCCGACAACCCCGACCCGTCCGACACCGCCCGTGACGTGGCGGCCTCCGGCGCGGACGTCGTCGCCCTGGAGGAGTTGACCTCCGCGGCGGTGCCGACGTACGAGAAGGCGCTGGCGGGGACGTACAAGTACCACTCGGTGCAGGGCACCGTCGGGCTGTGGAGCAAGTACCCGCTGAGCGGGGTCAAGCCGGTCGACATCAAGCTGGGCTGGACCCGGGCCATGCGGGCCACGGTGGCCACGCCCGAGGGGCGGGTCGCGTTCTACGTCGCCCATCTGCCCTCGGTCCGCGTGAAGATGGAGGCCGGGTTCACCGCCCGGCAGCGCGACAAGAGCGCCGACGCGCTGGGCGAGGCCATCGCCGACGAGCCGCTGGAGCGGATCGTGCTGCTGGGCGACCTCAACGGCACCATGAACGACCGCGCCCTCAACGCCGTCACCTCCCAGCTGCGCTCCACGCAGGGCGCGGCCGGTAGCGGGTTCGGCTTCAGCTGGCCGGCCTCGTTCCCGATGGCGCGCATCGACCAGATCCTGGTCAAGGGCGTCGAGCCGGAGAGTTCGTGGACCCTGCCGGAGACGGGCAGCGACCACCTCCCCGTGGCCGCCCGCCTGAAGGTGGACACCTCGTCGTAACCGTCTGGAATACTGGGCCCGCAAGGCTTTGTTCCGTAGGTGAACATAAGCACCCCGGAACAACCCCGAAAGGCCCTTCATGCCCCTCGCCCTGCTCGCCCTCGCCGTGGGCGCCTTCGGCATCGGCACCACCGAGTTCGTCATGATGGGCCTGCTGCCCGAGGTAGCGGACGACCTGCACGTCTCCCTCCCCACCGCCGGCCACCTGGTCTCGGCGTACGCGCTCGGCGTCGTCATCGGCGCCCCGCTGCTCGCCGCGGTCACCGCCCGCATGTCCCGCCGTACGGTCCTCATCGCGCTGATGGCGCTGTTCGTGGCCGGCAACGCGGCCTCCGCCTTCGCGCCGGACCACCACTGGCTGCTGGCCGCCCGCTTCCTCAGCGGCCTGCCGCACGGCGCCTTCTTCGGCGTCGGCGCGGTCGTCGCCACGACCATGGTCGCGCCCGAGCGCAAGGCCCGGTCGGTGTCGCTGATGTTCCTCGGGCTGACCGTCGCCAACATCGCCGGTGTGCCGGTCGCCACGCTCATGGGCCAGCACCTGGGCTGGCGGGCCACCTTCCTCGGGGTGAGCGCCATCGGCCTCGCCGCGATCGCGGCCCTGGCCGCACTGATCCCGCACGACCGCGTGGCCCCCGCGCACGGTGGCCTGCGCGGCGAGCTCGCGGCCCTGAAGTCCCTCCCCGTCTGGCTGGCCCTCGGCACGACCGTCGCCGGGTTCGGCGCGCTCTTCGCCGCGTACAGCTACATCACGCCGATGCTCACCGACTCCGCCGGGTACGCCGACGCCAGCGTCACGCTGCTGCTCGCGCTGTTCGGCGTGGGCGCGACGGTCGGCAACCTGGTCGGCGGACGGCTGGCCGACCACGCGATGCGGGCGACCCTGTTCGGCGGCCTGGTCTCGCTGGTCGTGGTGCTCGGCGCGTTCCCGCTGCTGATGAGCACGCCGGTGAGTGCGGCCGTGGCGGTCGTCCTGCTCGGCGTCGCGGCCTTCGTGACCGGCTCGCCGCTCCAGCTGATGGTCATGGAGAAGGCCTCCGCGGCCCCCTCACTGGCCTCCTCCGCCAACCAGGCCGCCTTCAACCTGGCGAACGCCGGGGGCGCGTGGATCGGCGGCCTGGCCCTGGCCGCGGGCTTCGGGACCACCTCCCCGGCCCTGGCGGGGGCGGCGCTCGCCGTGCTCGGCCTGGGCGTGGCGGCCACGGCGGCCGCGGTGGACCGCCGTCGCGCGACGGCGCCGGTGCCCGCACGGGAACGCGTCGTCGCGGGGCACGTACCCGACGGACTGGACGTGAGCCTCAGCCGCTGAGGCCCCGCGCTGGAGACGAGCCTCGGCCGCTGAGACCTTGCGGTGCCGGCCGCGGCTCATCCGTCGTGGCGATACGCGGACGGCACCGCGCCACACCTCCGCGCGCCGACCCACGTCAAGGACGCTGTGTCGTCCCCGCCCTCAGTTCCCCGAAAGCTCCTCGAACCGCTCCAGATCCCGCAGCCACGCCCGTGCCGAACTGTCCGACGGCGCACGCCAGTCGCCGCGCGGCGACAGGGAGCCGCCCGCCGAGACCTTCGGGCCGTTCGGCATCGCCGAGCGCTTGAACTGGGCGAAGCCGAAGTAGCGGCGGCAGAAGACCCCCAGCCACTTGGCGATCTCCGGCAGGTCGTACGCCACCCGCTTGGCCTCCGGGAACCCCGGCGGCCACGCGCCGGCCTCCGCGTCCCGCCAGGCGTGCCAGGCGAGGAAGGCGATCTTCGACGGGCGGAAGCCGTAGCGCAGGACGTGGAAGAGCGTGAAGTCGTGCAGCGCGTACGGGCCGATCTTCGACTCCGTCGACTGCATCTCCTCGCCCGGTACCAGCTCCGGGCTGATCTCCGTGTCGAGGATCGCGGTGAGCGTCTTGCCGGTCTCGTCGCCGAACTGGCCGCTGCTGACGACCCACCGGATGAGGTGCTGGATCAGGGTCTTCGGGACGCCGCCGTTGACGTTGTAGTGGCTCATCTGGTCGCCGACGCCGTACGTCGACCAGCCGAGCGCCAGCTCGGAGAGGTCACCGGTGCCGAGCACGATGCCGCCGCGCTGGTTGGCCAGCCGGAAGAGGTAGTCGGTGCGCAGGCCCGCCTGGACGTTCTCGAAGGTGACGTCGTACACCGGCTCGCCGGACGCGAACGGGTGCCCCATCTCCTGGAGCATCAGCCGCGCGGTCGGCGTGATGTCCAGCTCGGCCGCGGTGACGCCGAGGGACCGCATGAGGGCGTGCGCGTTGTCCTTCGTGTGGTCGCTGGTGGCGAAGCCGGGCAGCGTCCAGGCGAGGATGTCGCTGCGCGGACGCCCGGCGCGGTCCATCGCGCGGGCGGCGACGATGAGCGCGTGGGTGGAGTCGAGGCCGCCGGAGACACCGATGACGACCTTCGAGCCGCCGATCGAGGCGAGCCGCTGCTGGAGGCCCTGGACCTGGATGTTGTAGGCCTCGAAGCAGTCCTGGGCGAGCCGGTCCGCGTCGGCCGGCACGAACGGGAAGCGCTCCAGACGCCGCCGCAGCCCCAGGTCGGTCAGCGGCGGGTCCAGCTCGAAGCCGACCGTGCGGAAGTCGCCGGTGCGCGCCGCGTGGGTACGGCGGTTGTCGTCGAACGTCCCCATCCGCAGCCGCTCCTGCCGCAGCAGGTCGAGGTCGACGTCGGCGACGGCGTGCTCGTCCCCGAGCGGGAACCGCTCGGTCTCGGCGAGCAGCACGCCGTTCTCGTAGATCATCGTCTGCGTCCCAGGACAGGTCCGTGGTCGACTCGCCGAGCCCCGCGGCGGCGTAGACGTACGCCGCGAGACAGCGCGAGGACGCCGAACGGCACAGCAGCTTGCGGTCCTCGGCCCGCCCGACCGTGATCGGGCTGCCGGACAGGTTGACCAGCACGGTCGCCCCGGCGAGGGCCGCCTCCGCGCTCGGCGGCACCGGCACCCACATGTCCTCGCAGATCTCGGCGTGCAGGACGAGACCGGGCACGTCCGACGCCTCGAAGAGCAGGTCCACGCCGAAAGGAACCCCGACCCCGCCCACCCGGATCGCACCGCCGCGCTCGTCGGCGCCGTCGCCGATCTGGCGGCGCTCGTAGAACTCGCGGTAGTTCGGCGGGTACGACTTCGGTACGACCCCGAGCACGCGGCCGCGGTGCACGATCACCGCGCAGTTGTAGACCCGGTTGCGATGCCGCAGCGGCGCCCCGACGACCAGCACCGGCAGGAGCCCCGCGGACCCCTCCACCACGGTCGCGAGCGCCGCCTCGACCTCGTCGAGCAGCGCGTCCTGGAGCAGCAGATCCTCGATGGAGTACCCGCACAGCACCATCTCGGGAAAGACCGCGACCGCGACCCCTTCGTCCGAGCAGCGCCGCGCGTGGCGCAGCACCGCCTCGGCGTTGGCGGGTGGATCGGCGATGACGGTGTGGCCCGTACAGGCGGCGACACGCGCGAAGCCGTGCTGGTAGATCGACCGGAAGTTCAGCGGAGTCGGAGGCACGGCGTCCAGTGTAATCCGTTTAATCGTCAGAGCGACGCGATGGGGCGCGGGACGAGATCGTCCCGCGCCCCATGGGCTGCTGTGCCGGTCAGTGCAGCTTGTACGACTCCACATAGCCGTTCGCGGGCGTACCCACGCCGGTGACGGGGTCGTACCCCTTCACCGCGGCCAGCGAGCTGTCCTTGCCCAGCGACCGCACGGACGTCGCCAGACCGTCCGTCGCGTCAACGCCGTTCACGAAGTCGACGCGCGCCACCGCGAGCTCCGAACCCGTCGGGGTGTCGGTGACGTCGTGGTAGACCTTCGACCCGTACTTGGCGTAGATCGACGGGTTGGCGAAGCCGATCGCCTTGCCGCCGCGCGCCTCGGTGGCGAGCGCCTGCACGGCCGCGATGACCGGAGCCGCCAGCGAGGTGCCGCCGATCCGGTACTCGCTGTACTTCTCCGAACCGTCCGGGAAGGTCTGCGTCTGGCCGACCTTGAAACCGGTGTTCGGGTCGGCGATCGCGGAGATGTCCGGGACCACGCGGTTGCCGGTCGCGTTGTTGGCCTTCGCCAGCGCGTCCGGGACGACACCCTTCTGGTAGAAGGGCTCGGCGACCGTCTTGCTGGTGCCGCCGCCCGCACCCGAGGTGAACGCGCCGGGGAAGTTGGTCCAGCTCTTGCCGTCCGCGGACAGCGTGGCCTTCTCGGTGCCCCAGCCGGTCTCCCACAGGTACTTGTCGCCCTTGCCGACCGCCAGCGAGGTACCGCCGACCGCCGTCACCCACGCCGAGTTGGCCGGGGTGTCGACCTGCTTCGTCTGGGTGTGGGCGACCTCGTCGCCGTTGTCACCGGAGGAGAAGTAGAAGCCGATGCCCTCGACCGCGCCGAACTGGAAGACCTGGTCGTAGGCGGCCGCGAGGTCCGGCGTCTGGTTGGCCTCGATGTCGCCCCACGAGTTGGAGACGATGTCGGCGAGGTGCTTGTCGACGACCTTGCTGAGCGCGTCCAGCAGGTCGTCGTCCATGCAGGACGCGCCGCCCACGTACGTGACCTGCGCGTCCGGCGCGACCGCGTGCACGGCCTCGACGTCGAGGGTCTCCTCGCCGTACCAGCCGGAGGCGTCGCACTCGTCGGGGCCCGTGTACCGGTAGTTCTTGGGCAGCACCTGCTTCAACTGGCCGGTCTTCCAGGCCGCGTCGCCGTGCTTCTTCGCGTAGGTGGCCGCGTCGTAGGCGATGGTCGGCGAGGCGAACGCGTCCGTGATGGCGACGCGCACCTTCTTGCCCGTGTACGTGCCGGCACCGTAGGCGGCACGCAGCTGCTTGCCGGTGTACCCCTTGACGGCGTACGGGATCTTCGTGCCGTACGCGTCCGGCAGCGTGGTCGCGATGTTGGAGCCGTAGTACGAGGAGAACGGCCCGGAGTTCTTGAACACGGCGCCGGGACCCGGCAGCTGGTCGGCCTTGGTCGCCTTGTGCGGAGCGTTGTCCAGGCCGGTGACGGTCAGGACGGCGCCGTTCAGGCTCTCCGGCGCGGACGCCGTCTTCGACGGCGCGCGGTAAGTCTTCGTGCCCTTGGCGTAGTTGTGCAGCTGGGTGCCGAACGCCTTCTCGGCGGCGGCCACGTCACCGGTGACGGAGACGTAGTGCTGCGTGACGCCGGTGACCTTCAGACCGGCCGCCGTCAGCCACGACTTGACGGCGGCGACCTGGGCCTTCGTCGCGCCGAAGCGGGACTGCGCCTGCCCGGCGCTCAGATACTTGCCGTACGACGCCGAGGCCGGGTCGGAGACGGACTTCGCGTACGCGGCGAGGCCCGCCGCGTCCTTGCCCGCCAGATAGACGCGGGCCGAGACCCGCGAACTGTCGGCGGTGGCGCCCTTGTCGGCCTTCGCGGTGGCCCACGCGGGCTTGGTCCCGGCCAGCGTGTCACGGGCCGGGGAGTCCGAGGCGTGCGCCGCGGGTATGCCGAGCGCCAGCGCGCCGGCGATCATGGGCAGTGTCGCTGCCATGCTCACTCCGGCGCGCGTTCTGGCGCGGTTGGATCTCATGGAACCCCCTGGTTGCGGTTCGTCGCGAGTGGATCACTCGCCGGGGCAACTCTTTCGGCGAACCGTTCATGCCAGGGGAATACGAAACCCAAGAAGAACCCAATTAACCTAATGCCAAGGCCATTTGAGCGTTAACGGGCTATGAGGACCGAGGGGAAACCCTCTATGGACCGTCGCGGTTCCCCTGAGACCCCCTAGGAACGCGGCTTCGCGCCCCGCTCCTTGAGCATGTCCGTCATGAGATCGATCTCGGACTCCTGCGCGTTCACCATGCCCTGCGCGATGTCCTTCTCCACCTTCACCGTGCAGCGCGCGACACAGCCCTCGGCCATGTGGATGCCGCCCTTGTGATGGTCGGTCATCAGCTGCAGATAGAAGATCTCGGCCTGCTTGCCGCTGAGGGTGCCGAGTTTCTTCAGCTCGGTGTTGGTCGCCATGCCCGGCATCAGCGCGCCGTCCTTGCCGTCCGCCATGCCGCCCATGTCCATCCAGGTCATCGGCGGGTCCGAGGACACCTTCGGCAGCCCCCACAGATCGAGCCAGCCCAGCAGCATGCCGCGCTGGTTGGCCTGCGTCTGCGCGATGTCGAAGGCGAGCCGGCGCACCTCCTCGTCCTTGGTGCGGTCGCGCACGATGAACGACATCTCCACCGCCTGCTGGTGGTGCACCGCCATGTCCCGCGCGAAGCCCGCGTCCGCGGAGTCGGCGGTGGGCGTGGCCGCGGCGTCGTCGCCGTCCGCGACCGCGTAGGTGACCGCGCGGCCGCGACGAGCACGGCCGCCGCGGTCCCCGCGATCCAGCCGACCTGCCTCACTGCGCCTTACCGCCCGTGCAGACCGCGCCCTTCTCGGGCGTCTGCTCACCCTGGACGTACTTCTCGAAGAACTTCGCCACGTTCGGGTCGTCAGCGCCGGTCACCGTCCGCTGGTGGCCCCACGCCGTCAGCATGATCGGGGCGGCCTGGCCCTCGTACGGGCTCATCAGCGTGTACGGCGTCGCCTTCACCTTCGCCGCGAGCTTGTCCACGTCGGACTTCTCGGCCTTGTCGGTGTACGTCACCCAGACCGCGCCGTGCTCCAGCGAGTGCACCGCGTTCATGTCGTCGAGCGGCTTGGTGTAGACGTCGCCGTTGCAGTTCTGCCAGACCGCGTTGTGGTCACCGCCGGCCGGGGGCGTCATCGGGTACTTCACCCGCTTGGTGACGTGCGTCTGGCTCAGCTTCGCCGACCACGTCTTCACGCCGTCCTTGCCGGTGGTCCAGTGGCCCGGGTTCTTCGAGTCGGAGGCGGTGCTGCTGTCGTCGTCCCGCGACTGCACGATGACGACGGCGCCGACGACGAGAGCGGCCACGACCGCGACGCTCGCCCCGATCGTGAGGATCCGGTTGCGGCGCTCGCGAGCCTGCTCGGCACGCCGCATCTCGGCTATGCGCGCCTGCCGCGCGGCGGATTCCTTCTTCTTGGCGGAGCCCATGGGGTTGTGTCCTTCAGGGGAAAGGGGGCCGGTCGGGTCCGCTGATCGTAATGGGGAAGGCGTGGTCTCTCGTAGGGCGGGCACAGGAATGGCCGAAGACCGGGTTCCGCCGGCGACCGGGGCGTGCCGGCTCACAGCACGCCCGGCATTACGTATACGGGTCCGAGCAGGCAAGATGGGCGGCAGAACAGTACACCTGTCGGACGTGAGGCGTTCAACCGGGCGTCGGCCTGCCGATCATGGTCCGCAACACGGATGAAATGGTGTTGTGGTGGGATGCTCAGGTGCCCGACCGTCTCTCGCGGGACCGGAGGCAGGCGGCCTGACCAGCAAGGATGGGGAAGCTAGATGGACAAGCAGCAGGAGTTCGTGCTCCGGACGTTGGAGGAGCGCGACATCCGGTTCGTACGCCTGTGGTTCACGGACGTGCTGGGCTTCCTCAAGTCCGTCGCCGTGGCTCCGGCCGAGCTGGAGCAGGCCTTCGACGAGGGCATCGGCTTCGACGGCTCCGCGATCGAGGGCTTCGCCCGGGTCTACGAGTCCGACATGATCGCCAAGCCGGACCCGTCGACGTTCCAGATCCTGCCCTGGCGCGCCGAGGCCCCCGGCACGGCCCGGATGTTCTGCGACATCCTGATGCCGGACGGCTCCCCGTCCTTCGCCGACCCGCGCTACGTCCTCAAGCGCGCCCTGGCCCGCACCTCCGACCTGGGCTTCACGTTCTACACCCACCCCGAGATCGAGTTCTTCCTCCTGAAGGACAAGCCCCTCGACGGCTCGCGCCCCACCCCGGCCGACAACTCCGGCTACTTCGACCACACCCCGCAGAACATCGGCATGGACTTCCGCCGCCAGGCGATCACCATGCTGGAGTCGATGGGCATCTCGGTCGAGTTCTCCCACCACGAGGGCGCCCCGGGCCAGCAGGAGATCGACCTGCGGTACGCGGACGCGCTCTCCACGGCGGACAACATCATGACGTTCCGCCTGGTCATGAAGCAGGTGGCGCTGGAGCAGGGCGTCCAGGCGACGTTCATGCCGAAGCCGTTCTCGGAGCACCCGGGCAGCGGCATGCACACCCACCTCTCCCTCTTCGAGGGCGACCGCAACGCGTTCTACGAGTCGGGCGCCGAGTACCAGCTCTCCAAGGTCGGCCGCTCCTTCATCGCGGGCCTGCTGAAGCACTCCGCCGAGATCTCCGCGGTCACCAACCAGTGGGTGAACTCGTACAAGCGCATCTGGGGCGGCTCCGAGCGCACGGCGGGCGCCGGCGGTGAGGCCCCCTCGTACATCTGCTGGGGCCACAACAACCGCAGCGCCCTGGTCCGCGTCCCGATGTACAAGCCCGGCAAGACCGGCTCGGCCCGTATCGAGGTCCGCTCGATCGACTCCGGCGCCAACCCGTACCTGGCCTACGCCGTCCTGCTGGCGGCCGGCCTCAAGGGCATCGAGGAGGGCTACGAGCTCCCGCCGGGCGCCGAGGACGACGTCTGGGCGCTCTCGGACGCCGAGCGCCGCGCGATGGGCATCGAGCCCCTCCCGCAGAACCTCGGCGAGGCCCTGACCCTGATGGAGCGCAGCGACCTGGTCGCCGAGACCCTCGGCGAGCACGTCTTCGACTTCTTCCTCCGGAACAAGCGCCAGGAGTGGGAGGAGTACCGCTCCGAGGTCACCGCGTTCGAGCTGCGGAAGAACCTGCCGGTGCTGTAGACGCAGGTCAGAGCGAGTTTCCCGCTCTTTTGGCGGATGGGGCCGACGGTCGCGGACCGTCGGCCCCATCGCGTCTCACTGACCCTGGGCCGTCTCTGGGCCGTCAGGCCTCGAATCGGTGCCCTCGTACAGGCCGTCCACGGCCTTCCGGGCCCGTGCGTCGCTGCTGGGCATGAGGTGCGTGTACACGCGGAGCGTGAACCCCGGATCGTTGTGTCCGAGGTAGTTGCTCAGCGCCTTGACGTTCTCGCCAGCATCCAGCAGGACCGAGGCATAGAAGTGCCTCAGGGCGTGCATGCCGTGTTCTCGGGCTGCCTGGTGGCGCTCACCCGGTTTCGGGGCGGGGATGACTCCAGCCGTGACGAGAGCGGGCTTCCAAGCGCGGTCGTTGAAGTCCGTACGTCGAATCGCGCCTTTCCCATCGAGCCGGGTGAACAGCAGCCGCTTGGTGACGGACGGGCCGCCCACTCGGAGCCAGGGCAAGGTGATCTCTACTGGAGGGAACGCCTCCATGTGCTGCTTGAGGACGTGCGCCACACGATCCGGCAAGGGGACGTCACGAAGCTTGTTGCGCTTCGGTGGGGCGAATACGAGACCCTCCTTCGTCACCTTCACCTGGTTCACGATGTGCAGCCATCCGGTGTCGAAGCTGACCTCATCGACGGGCAACCCGAAGATCTCCCCTTGCCGGAGTCCGCATCCGCCTCCGAGGTCGACCGCCGCGCGGAATCGCTCGGGCAATGCTGCCCGCACGGCGAAGACACGCTCTGCGCTCCATGGCACGACCCGTCCGCTTCCTGGTGCCGGTGGACGCACGGACTGTGCGTGACAGGGGTTCTTCGATAGGTGGCCGTCGTCAACGGCCGCGTTGAAGATCGTCGCCACGCCGTTGTAAATCACGCGTCGGTACGACGACGCTTGTACGGACTGTTCCAAAGTGCTGAGCCAGTCCCGAATGTTTTCCGGCTTGAAGGAGCCGAGGGGGCGTGATCCCAGATAGGGAATCGCGTGGCCGCGGATCGCGGATTCCACGGACTCGCGCGTGGTCATGTCGGTGGTCTGCGTGCTCAGCCACTTTTCGGCGTACTGCCCGAACGTCACTCGGCTTGCGGCGGGGTCCACGTACTGACCGCGAGACATGTCCGCCTCGATGTGGGCGAGCCACTGGTCAGCCAGCCGCTTCTGTCCGTCAGGGAACGACTTGCTTTTCTCGGTCCCGTCCGGACCGATGTAGCGGGCTCGGTAGCGGAGGCCTGTCCCGTAGCGGTCGGTTCGCACACGACGGGGCTTGCCGTTGGAGTCGGATTCGGTCTTGTACCAGCGGTCTTGGATGTGGCCAGCCATGCGGCGGCGGTCCTCTCTCGACAAACAGCAGGGAGAGCCGTCGGTGACGGCTCTCCCTGCTGCCTCTGGCGGGTGTTCAGCTATGCGGCGTTTCGGTCGGCGTCCTTGCGCTGGGTGACGTAGGCGTGCACGTCGGCGGGGTCGTAGCGGAGGTGCTTGCCGATACGGAAGCCGGGCGGTCCGGTCCGCTTCTTGCGCCACTGGTAGACGGTTTCTAGGGGCACCTCGAACATCTCGGCGATGTCGTCGGGGGTGAGGTACCGGTCCGGGAGGCCGCGCCGGAGGGTGGCGCGGGGGTCGGCCTGGACGGGGCGGGCGCGCTCACTGTGTCCTCCGTGAGTTGGATTCACATTCCTCTGAGTCGCGACTCATCGGCACTCAGCGGCTCTCAGAGGGGGCTTGAGACGCGGTGAGTCGCGACTCAGGCAAATGTGGTTCGGACTGGTTGAGGGTGATCCCGGTGTAGGTGAGCACCTGCCGGCCGTACGCGTCGCGGGGGCGGGAGCGGCTGAGCTGGGGGACCACGGAGAGCAGGTTGCGGCTGAACACCTGCTTTGTTCCGGGGCGGACGCCGTTGTCCTCGGCCCACTCCCGCCAGACCGACCACAGGGCGTCCACGGGCACGGAGCAGGTGGGTCCGGTGGTGCAGCGCTCGCGGATGAACGCGGACGTGGGGGAGGCGGTGTCCTGCATAGTGGTTACCGCCTCGCGGCTGGACGCCGGTTCCGTGATCCGGCCCGTGCGCTGGAGGCGGGCGAGACCTTCCAACGCCCAGTTGAGGATGCCGGGCATCTCGGCCGTGAGCCGATCGAAGAGCGTGGGGTCTTCCTTGCCCAGCCACGACACCCGCATGTTGAGCAGCACGAAGCGGCGGGCGATGACGCCGGAGGAGTCGCCGAAGTGTGGCAGCTCGTTGGACAGGATCACCAGCCGGGTGGGGAGCTTTCCGGTCCACACCGCGCGGTACTTGCGGTCGATGTCGATGGTGTCCTCACCCGAGATGGTCAGCAGCCGTTCGACGACTTGGCTGTTGTCGTTGCCGGACAGCCGGGCGTCGGAGATGACCGCGAGCGGCTTGCCGATGAGTGTGGACAGCCCGAAGTTGGTGCCGAGTCCGGCGAGCGTGGGTCCGGCGAGGTTCTCCTTGCCGACCAGCTCTTTCAGGACGCGGGCGATGGTGCCCTTGCCGGAGCGGGACGGGCCGACGATGAGCAGCATCTTTTGCTGGTCGGTCCGGCCGGACAGGACGTAGCCGAACCACTCCTGAAGAGCGGCGACGGCATCGGGGTCCTCGGGCCAGATCTGCGCCAGGAAGCGTTCCCACGTCGGCGCGGTCGCGGTCGGGTCGTAGGCGAAGGGGACAGAGACGAGGTTGAAGAACCCGGGCCCGTGCGGCAGCAGCGCACGATCCCGGATGCGCAGTAGCCCGTTCTCACACGCCACGATCGGACCGTCGTCCGCCACCTCCCCGCCGTCGATCCAGGTGGGGGCGTCGGTGTCGGTGGGCAGCAGGGTGATGGCCCCGAGCGCGTCGAGAAGGTTGCTGATCTTCTGCTTCGTGGGTGCCCAGTCGTGCATCTCGGGCTTGTTGTCCTTGCCCACGGTCAGGTAGACCGCGTGCTCCAAGCGCGTGTACATGCTCGCGCGCATCTGTGCTTCGTCCAGCTCTCTCCAGGCGGTGCCGTTCCAGCGCATCCACGAGGCACGCCAGCGCCGGCACACCAGACGTCCGTCCTCGGTCTGCCAGTCGGGCAGAAGACGGCGGGCGACGGCGAGCGGGTTGGAGGGTGCGGGCAGCTCTTCAAGGTCGTCGTTCATGCGGCACGCCTCCCTTCCTGGGGAATGCGGAGCGAGCAGGTGTCGCGGTGGGCGGTGTGGTCGGCGATGAGGGCGAGCACGCGGCGGTGGCCCACCGCGCTGCGGTTCCTGCCGCACAGGCACTTCGACGTTGCTGTTGGAGTGGCGCCGTGCGGGGCGCGGACGTGCAGCCAGGCCACGGGGTACCGGCCGTCGCCCTGTTGCGGGTCAGAACCAAGAGCAGTTCGGACGCCCTTGCGGGCGACGCCTTTCGGCTCGCCCCCGGCCCCGCGGGGCAGGGTCTGTTGGGCGTCGGGCGGGCCGTCCGTGGCGGGGGTGAGGCTCTTAGAGGAGAGGGGACGGGTGGTCATGCCGCCCCCCGGCGCGGGGTGTTGTGGGCGATGGACCAGTCCAGCCCCCGACGGATCACGTCGTCGTAGTAGGCCTGCGGCTGTGTGGCGTTGGCCCCCGCCGCCTCCCTAAGAGCCTGCTCAACCACCGTGCGGGTCAGGTCGCCGGATGCGATGAACCGACCCAGAGCGCGGGCGGCCCGCAACAGCGTGGCGTTGCGGGTGCCGTCGGCGGCCGTGACCACATTCTGCTTCTCGTAGTCGAGTGCTACATCCGCATATCGGCGGGATTGCCACGCTACGGCTGCTGAAGGCGCCTGTGACGGCTTGGGGGCCGGTTCTAGGATGCTTTGCAGCCACGAGGGCAGAGAGGCCGTCTCGGGGCCGCACAGCGCTTCGTACGGTCCGGCGGGGGTGATGCTGCCCGCCGCAACGACGTACCCGCCGTTTGCCCGGGTGTCGACCAACGGCCCTACGGTTCCTGCCGTGTTGGACAGCCGGACGCCGTGCGGGACAGCGAAGTACAGGTGCTCACCGCCGCTCGGGGTCCGGGTCCGGTAGGTGTCGGGGACGGCGTGCCCGGCGCGCTCGCAGAGCGCCCCAAAAGTCGCCGCGCCGCAAGGCGCGTCCGAACTGCCCTTGTCCTTGGGCACGTCCAGGTCGACGACCAGCAGCCCGGAAGGGCCGGTGGCGATGCCGACGTTGAACGGGGCCTGCGTCCACGCCGCGCGGATGCGGTCGGGGTCGGTGGTGGCGCGCTGCTCCCACTTCAGGTGCCCGTTAACGCACGGGCCCGTGCGGGTGCAGGATTTCTCGCCGTGCAGGGCTGGCCGCTTGGTACCGGGGCGCAGGGGGAAGACGTGCCAGCCGCGTGCTGCGGCATCCATGGCGGCGTCCATGAGGGGCTGGTTCACGCCGGGGTCCCCCCTTCCATGCGGGGGAGGGCTCGCCGGATCGGACGGGATTGGGTCATGCTGGGGGTCTCCTGTTTCTGTCGAAGGGACGGAGAACCGGGCGGTCGCGGTCTTTGGCGAGAGGCGACCGCCCCAGCCACGTCTAGCCGTGGAAGTGGTCGGTGGGGCGCCGCCAGGGTTCGCGCTGGGTCGAGCGCTGGGTGAGTCCGGCGGCGTGCAGGGCGTCGGCGCTCAGGCCGGTGCAGGGGCGATGCTGCTCGCTGCCATCGGGCAGGAACCACAGGGCCGTGCCGTCGCCGTGGCAGGCGACGCAGTCGGTGTGACTGCCGCGCGGTTCGGCGGTGATGTACAGCCGCGTCTTGGTCCGGTCGTGGGCGGGGTATCGGCGTACGGACGTGGCGTCGACGGAGCCGAGGACGGCTTGGGCGACGCCGGGCACGTCCTGGTTGTCGCAGATCAAGCGGATCTCGAACATGGGGCCTCTTTCCGGGGGTCAGCCGTGGAAGTGGTTGCGCTTGAAGATCGCTTTGCGGATGTGGAAGGTGTTGCCGCCCTTGGCGTGGCTGGTGGGCTTGAAGATCTGCACGGCGATGAATCCGCCGAAGATGACGGCGGCGAGGGTGATGAGCTGGGTGATGAGCGCCGTGAGGGCGGTGATGAATGCGGTGAGCAGCAGCAGGCCGCCGCAGACGGCGAGGAAGCCGACGCCTCCGAGGGCGACGTTGACGGCCGCGCGGGAGACGGGCGGCTTGGCGGTGACCGGTGCGGGCTGTGCGGGGTTCATGGCGTAGCCGGTGACGACGCGGCCGTCCGGCAGCACGATGCTCGCCACCGTCGGGACGTGGCCGGACTGGACGGGCATCATCGGCGTCGCCTGCTGGATGACGACGGGCTGTATCGGGGTGGGGTGGTGGACGTCCACGGCCCGCTCAGCGGCCGTGGGGCGGGCGGGTTCGGGGTACATGCGGAATCCCTTCCGAACATGGGTCAGGGAGGCAACGGCACCCCCTTCGGGGTGCGCTGCGGAGGGGGTTTTCGGGGTCTGACCTGGGATGCCTCCCTGCCTCCCTGAACGATCATCCGTGCAGGTCAGAGCCAGGGAGGCGGGTCAGGGAGGCGGTCAGGGAGTTCTCCCTGCCTCCCTGACCCGAAACGGCTCGCCTCCCTGTCACTCCGAGGCGGAAGCGGAACCCTCGCCGTCGCGATTGGCGAGCGCGCGGGCGAGGCGGTCACGGCCGACGACCATGACGCCGTCAGACTTGTACGGCTCCGCGCCGGTGCCCTCCAGCACGCGCTTGAGGTCGAGGAAAGACCACGTGCCATACGTGTCCGCGCTGAGCAGCGCGAGCCGCTTGAGGACGTCCTGGGTGCGCACCCGCGTCGCGTCGCCGACCACGGACGCGATGTCGGCCAGCGCATCGCGTTCCTCGCCCCGCTCGACGAGGGTCAGGGTGGTGACGCCGTCACGCATGGCCTTGGCGCGGTCGGTGATGACCACGGCGGCGTCGTCGTCGATGTAGTGCGTGCGCACCGTGATGGACGACTGCCCGCCGGGATGGTGATGCCGTCCGAGGCGACGACCAGGGTTCCCCGGTCCAGGCCCGGACGCAGCAGGTTCGGCGCGGCCCCGCCGTCGACGGCCTTGTCCCCCAGCGCCATGCGGGCTTGTGACTCGGTGCCCAGGGCGAGGGAGGCGCGGGTGTGGGCGCCCTCGCGTACGAGCTTGGGCAGGTTCTCGTTGGTGGGGTCCTGGGTGCCCTGCCACATCAGGACGTTGACCGCACGACCCTGGTTGTGGATCTTACGGACGGCCATGAAGTACCGGCTGGTGGCCTTGGAACCGCCATACGGGCGGCCCTCGTCGTCCTTGACCGGGCACATGAACGCCACCTGCGCTTCGTCGACCAGCACGATCAGCGGCGGGAACTGGGTTCCGGGCGGGGCCTGGATGCGGCGGTTCATCTCATCCACCGCACTCTCGACCATCTCGGTCACCTGAATGACGTGTTCGTCGGTGGGCCCCTGGATCAGCACGTCGGCGAGGCCGTCGAACATGGCCCAGTCGCCCACGCCCTTGAGGTCACCCATCAGGAACTGCACCGACCGATCCAGCGACAGCCACAGCGCCAGGGAGCGCAGGGCAACCGTCTTGCCCTGGTTGGACAGACCCGTGATGAGCAGGTGGCGCTGATACAGGCTCAGGGCGGCGGCATCCCCGCGCAGGTCCTGCCCCCACGGGGCGCGGCCCTTGGCGTAGTCGGCGGTCATCGTGTCGTCGGTGACCAGCGGCGACGGGCCGATCGGCTCGTCCAGGGCGCCGGAATCGGCGATCCACAACCGCACGGTGCGGGCGGCCTGCGGGATGGTGATGAACACCTCGTGCTCGTGCCGGGTGAGGTTCTCCGCGAGCTTGCGGCGCTTGTTCTGCACCTCATTCGTCGACACCCCGGACGGCAACGTGACGTCGACCTCGACACCACACCCGGCGATCGTGATCGGGGACAGCATGGACGCGCCGACGTCCCCCATCTCCTTGATGGCGTTCCTGAGCGCCGGGATGCCGAGGTCGCGCAGGGCCTTGACGACGATGGACGGGGTGATCGGCTCGCCCTCGCCAGAGCGGACGTTGGCGGGCAGCGCCCACTGGGGGGCGGCCTGCTGGTGCCGGCCGACCGACCACATGCCCAGCAGGGCGAACAACGGGCCGAGGACGACCGCGTACGGCCACACCACCTGAACGATGTGGATCAGGGCGCCAATGAATTCGATGGTCGCCGAGAGCGGGGTGATGACGTCCTTGACGTCCTTGGTGTTCAGGGCCATCACGATCCCGAGGGCGACCAGGACACCAATGCCCATGCCGGTTCCGACAACGGCACCCTTGGCTACCTGCTCGGGCGAGTGCAGCAGGTCCATGCGGCGGCGGTGGCGGGCGTCGCGGAAGCGCTGGAGACGCTCCTCCCACTCCTCCGCAACCTCCAAGTTGCCCTGCGCTTCGGCCGCGCGGAGCATGCGCTCATAACGGGCGCCGGTCCGGCCGTCCCACGCGCGGCGGGTGATGATCCGGCCACCGTTGAAGGTGTAGAGGCCGTGCCGGGCGACGATCCGGGCGGCGCCCTGGGTGCGCTCATGGGTGGCGATGCGCCGCACCGCGCGCCCGGAGCGCACCCACAACGGCACGATCGGCGCCGGGGCCGGGTCGGGGACCACGGTCAGCGTGGTCACGCTGCCCGCATCCGCGGGCGGTTCGGTGTCCTTGTGCAGGGAGACGACGTTCTCGGTCATGCTGGGACTGCTCCTGACTGCCCTCCATCGGGCGGGAGTTGAAGGAGAAGGGTCGGGGTGGCCGGGTCCGTGGCAGGGACGGCCACCCTGACGGCGGCGCGGCTCAGTGGCCGTGACGGGCGCGGATCTCCGCGCGGCTGAGCTGGGACAACTGGGTGCGCGGGCCGTCCACCCAGCAGAACGGGCGGATGCCGTCGGCGGCCTTGAAGACCCGGATCGCGGCACCGGCCGGAGCCTCGGGGAGGGCGTAGACGCAGCTCCCTTCGAGGGAGGCAAGCAGGCGGGCGCCGTGGTGCTCGCACCCGTCGGCACCGGCGTTGAAGCGATCGAGCACGGTCACGGCGACCGGACCGACGCAGGGCGTGGGGTCGTCCGGGTGCGCGGCTGGGCAACGGTCGTCCATGCTCACCACCAGCTCGACTTCTTCTTGGGCACGCGGTTCGGGCAGCCGTTGACCATGTGATCCACACACTGCGGGCAGTCCTCACGCGGCCGGAGCCTGCGGTGGATGCTGCGGTCGTGGGCGTGCTGCCAGCATTGCGGGCACTCACCCGGCGGCGTGGGCTTCGCGGCCACGGTCACCACCACCCCGAGGACTTTTTCGCGGCCTTGGCCTGCGCGTGCTCGTTGACGATGCGCTGCCGCTCGGTCTGCAACGCGGTCATCTCAGCGGTCAGCCGGGTGAGAATCGACTGCTTCAGCATCTCCAGCCGGTTCTCCGCACGGGCGGTGCTCTTGCCCCGCGCTGCGCGGTAGGAGCCGCCCGCGAGGGCGCCCACGATCTGGCGGCGCTCCGAGGCGGTCAGCGGCCACCACTGCTCGTTGTGGACCGCGTCGATCTTCTGCTGCGTCTTCTGGATTTCCTTGTCCAGGCGACGGGTGTTGGGCTTGCCCATGGCTTAGCCCCTCCTCGGATAGGTGTGGCCGGCGGGCGGGTAGACGGGCACGGCCTGATCAGAGAGCAGGCCCTCCATGACGACCGCCTCGAAGTCCGCGTGCAGCTCGCAGAGCGGCTCGCACTCGAACGCGAGATCGGCGGCGTCCAGCAGGCGCTCCGTGCGCTCGGCGTCGTCGCGACGGGTCTCGCAGGTAATGCGCTTCACGGCTGACCTCCCTGGTCACAAGCCGCAACAGCGGAAGAAGGGTTGGGGTAGGCGCACAGCACGCAGCAACCGAGCGAGGTCGGCAGGCAGTAGCTGTAGGTGACCCGGCAGATGGGGCAGGTGCGGCGGGCCAGCATCGCCAGCGCGAGGGCGCCCCACTTGCGCGAGGTCATCGGCCGTACCGGCTGGGCGAGGTCTTCGCGGTAGAGGTAGGCGACCATCGCGCCGGACCTGCGGCGGCGGTGGCGGAGCATGACCTGCCCCGCAATCGGCTGACCGCCCGGCCGTAGCCCCTTCGCGCGGAGCTGGCGGCGGGTGGCCAAGCCGTTGGGGGCGTAGCGCCAGGGGTAGGTCGGTATGCCGTAGCGGGCGCCGGTGGGGTCGTAGCACTTGCTGTAGGCGGTGGGCATCAGGCCACCCCGAGGACGCGGTTCCACGCGGCCCGGAGGCGGACTTCGGAAGCCGAGTGTCCGGCCGCGCGGAAGCGCTTGGCCATCTCGCGGTAGGACAGGGCAGGCGTTTCGCTGGTGCGGATCTCCTGGACCAGTGAGTCCAGGGCGGCATCGGTGAGCGCGGGCGCCGCTTCCAGCGACAGGGGCGTAACCGGCTCCGTGGGGCCCCACACGGGAAGCTCCCAGGAGGCTGTGACGCCGGGCGTGACGCGGCTCGTCACGCAGGTCAGCGCCCGAGAGGTGTCCTCGCCCTGCCGCGCCTCCTCCAGCGTCGACCAGGCCCCCGCGAGGGTCTTTGCGGTCTTCGCTTGGACGCGGGCGACGCGGGCGCCGGCCGTCGTGACGGCTGCAAGCCGGGTCTCCTCAGTGGCCGCCTCAGCATGCAGTCGGGCGCGGGCCACGGCTGCTTCGTCGCGGGCTTCCTGCTGGATGCCGCGGATCGCGTCCAGTGCCATCGGTGTCAGCGCGGTCCGCGCCCAGAGCCCGTGCACCAGCCACAGGGCCTTGGCGGCGACGGGCAGCCAGGCGACAGCCAGCCACGCGGCGGCGGACGTCTCGGCGGTCAGCGCGTGCGTCACCAGGACGCCGGAGGCGATCAGACCGAAGAACCAACCCACGGCAGTTACGGCGGGGTTGTGGTCGCCCTGGGCCGCGAGGCGGCGTTCGTAGGCGAGGGTGGCTAGCCAGCCACCGTCGATCCCGAGACCGACGACCAGCGCGACGGGCCACGGCACGGCCGTGCCTAGCCACATCACGACCACGGCCAGAGTGAGCACCATGGACACCGCCGTCATCGCGACGGCGGGCAACACGGTCTTGGTGGACTTGGCGCTCATGCCGCCGCTCCCGTCCCCGGCCGGGGGCCGCTCGCGGCGCGCAGGAACGGCACGGTGCGGGTGAGGGCGTCGGCGTACAGGCAGTCCCAGGCGGCGATGTCGTCGCCGTCGTCGGCCTGCTCGCGTAGGTCGGCGAGGACGTCGCGGGCCGCGTCCTCGCGGGCCGCCCGCTCGGTGTCCGTCTCGGACTGAAGCGGGCCCCGGAACAGCTCGACGTCGATACCGAGCGCCAGTTCCGCGAACTCCTCCTCGCCGTACGCCTCTTGGGCGCCGACGAAGGTACGCATGGTGGATCGCATGGTGGATCTCTCCTGTCAAGGATGTGAGGAAGGGACCAGGGCGGTCGCGGTCTTTGGCGAGAGGCGACCGCCCCGAGAGAACGGGGGTCAGACGGTGGCGATGATCAGCGCCGCGATGAGCAGCCACAGGTGGTGGAAGGACTGGTCAAGGGCGTAGGCGCCGGTGCCGATGTGCGGGTTGTCGTCGCGACCGGCCCGCGGGGCACCCAGCCGGTAGAACTCGCCTTTGCCGGTGACCTTGGCCAGCCACGCGAGCGTGGTGCGCCGGTCAGCCCACCAGTGCGAGGCCGCGTCGAGGGCGAGGCCGCCCGCGACGCCGGGCACCGACAAGTGCAGGTTCAGCAGCCAGGCGACCGGCAGCAGTACGGCGAGCTTGGTGAGCGTCAGGGTGGCGACGTGCCGGGCGTCGGCGAGGCGGCCGACCGAGCCGGGACGGCCCTTGGTGAGGGACTGGTGCGAGGTCTGTACCCAGTGGTCGCCCACGCTGTGGGCGACGTACAGGGCGACGAACACAGCGGCGAAGACGGTGGCTTCCATGGCGGTCACCGGCTCGCGTCGCGCGTCTGAACCAGCTGGATGGCCAGCCGGGGGAAGTCGGCGACGCCGTCGAAGTCCGCGAACGTCACACCGTGCGTCTCGGCCGCCTGGATCATGTCCCGCAGCACCGACGCGGCGTCCGCCGTCTGCGCGGCGTCGGCCGGTAGCCGGGGGCGAACTGGGCGGCGGCCGACGCGATGCGGCGGGCGATGTCGTTCAGGTCGTGCTGGTCCATGGTGCGTCCACTCCTTGAGCAGGCGGGAAGAGTCGGGAGAGGCTGGCCGTGGGCTAGCTGATCTGAACGGAGCCGCTGGTGACCCTGCGGCGGACGTCCAGGTGCGCCGCGCCGGTGATGCGCGCGTAGCCGGAGGTGGCGTTGACGGAGAGGCGGCCGGTGGCCTGTGCGGTGGCAGCCATCTGGACGTTGCCGGAGGTGAGCGTCAGCCGGGCGTCGTGGCCGCTGTAGGCGCCGATGTTGAGGTTGCCGGAGGTCAGGTTCACGTCGATCGGGCCGGTGACCTCGCAGACGATGACGCTGCCGCTGGTGATCGTGGCGTCCAGGTCGCCGACGCGGTCAGCGGCGAGGGTGCCGGAGGTGCCGTCGTACTCCAGCCGGGCCAGGGTGCCCCTGACCACGGTGTCCGCGCTGTGCGTGCGGATGAGCATCACGGACTTGGCGGGCAGGTGGAGTTCGGCGGTGATCGGGGTGACCGCTTCACCGGCCGGGCCGGTGGCGGTGACCTCGCGGCCGTTGACGAAGACCTTGCCGCCGCCGTGACCGCTCACGTAGACGTTGCCGCCCACGATCTGCACGCCGCCGCCGGAGAACGTGACGGTATTCCTGCCCGTGCGGATCGTGGTGCTGCCGCCGAAGCCTCCGGCGAGATCCGGGACGCGGATCGAGAGGTTCTGCCCGTTGAGGCGGACGGCGGTGTCACGGATCGCGTCGGCCGACGGGCCCGAGGTGGCCTCGGTCTTCAGCACCACCTGCGCCTGCTTCAGCGCCGGGTCGACGACGACGCGGATACCGCCCGTGTTCATCGTCAGGTCCACGGCGATCGGGCCGATGACGTCCACGGGAATCGTGCGCTCGGTCATGGAGAACTCCAGGAAGTCGAAGGGACGTGCGAAGTGCCGGAGCGGTCGCGGTCCTTGGCGAGAGGCAACCGCCTCGGTTGAGGCGAGGGATGGACCCTCGCGAAGGTTCTGCGCTTGTCAGATCACGTGATGCCGTCACCGCCGCGGAGGGCGGATCAGGGCAGGTCACCCGGCCCGACATGGGTGGTCGGGGTGGTGACCCGCACCCATCGACCACCCGTGTGCAGGTGGCTGGGTCGGCACTCTGTTGAGTTCTTCGCAGCGCTGAATCCGGGCCTTACTTCCGGGCACTGACACGGCCGGTGAAGCCCTTTCGGGCCCCGCGTTCCGGCGTAGCTTAAGATTGACCTAGGTCAATCTGTGTGTCAAGAGGGTGCGGCGGAACGCGGTGAGATTGACCTAGGTCCGGTTACTCTCGAAGGCATGGATCAGAGCCCCGAAGTGCCCAAGCCCAAGCCGACGGCCAAGGAGATTGCGGCGGACTTCCGCGCAAAGATCACGGGCCCCGATCGCGAGTACAGCGCGGGGAAGCAGCTCCCAGCAGCTCGCGCTCTCGCCAAGAAACTCGGCGTGCAGCTCATGACCGTTCAGAGCGCGTACGGCCAACTCCGCGACGAAGGGTTGATCCTCACTCAGCAGGGGCGCGGGACGTTCGTTCGCGACCCTGCGGCACCCCTGGGTACCGAGCGGGGCAGCAGCCCTGCTTTCGCGGCCCTGGCCGCTGAACTCAGCACGATCCATGACGCTCTCCAGACACTCGGGGAGCGGCTTGATCGGCTTGAGCGGCTCGTGGGTAGCGAGACTCCACCCTCGTCGTGAGGTCATCCGCACGCCTCAGCAGGTCTTCGACCCTGATGCGTGCCTCCCTCAAACTCGCTTTGATCAAAGCGAGTTCAGCAGGAGTAATGCATTCCAGCTCGCCGCTTCGCTCATTGATCCCTGGCATGGCAACGAGCATGTAGCCGTGAACAGCGGAGGACCCGGACAGAGTGTCCGGGTCCTCTTTCCTTGCAGCTCAGGAGGGTTGACGACTCGTCACCGAGTGGCTTCGTCCACGGCGTCCAGGACTGCGCCCCAGGGGAGTTCACGCCCCGCCGGCGCCTCGCGAGGCTCGTACAACGGCCACACGTCCGGGTCGTCGATGATGCGTACGCCCCCAGTCCGCAGGGTGTCGATGTGGTGCTGCCACGCGGGGTGGCGGGCGTGCGCCGCGTTCACCCGAGGGAAGACGACGACCGGCAACCCGAGGGTGCCGATTGCTTCGCCCACTTGAGTCAGAGCCTGGTTGTCCATCAGGCCCGTGGCGAGCTTGGCAACCATGTTGGCCGATGCGGGGGCTACGACGTAGCAGTCAACCGGTGGGTGCGGTCGTGCCTCGCCAGGCAGGCGCGGTTCGTCGCGCACGGGCAGTCCGGTCAGCTTCTCCAACCGCTCGACCTCGCCGCTCATCCGTAGCCACTGACCTGCGGTCGGTGTAAGAGTGACAGCCACCTGCCATCCGCGCTCCATCGCGGGCTCAACCAGACCAGAACGCAGCGCCTCCACGCCTCCGGCCGCCGACCCGACGACTCCAAGCACCCCACGCTTGCTTGAACTCACTGCACCGCCCTGCACCGTTGAGCCATGACGAACACCTCGGACGATCGCGAGCCGCCGGTGACAGGTGATTGCTTGATCAGGTCCCGCAGCGTCTCGCGCACCCTTGGATTGTTGCGTACGAGCTGCGGGGATGTGCGTTCGGCCGTGCGGAGTTCGGTGAACGCCTCATCGCCCTGTCCGTTGAGCGAGAGGGCGCGGGCGAAGTCGATGCGGTGCGACACGCTGCGTTCCTGTGGCATGTGGTCGACGTTGATCCGTCCGTGTTCCACCACGTACGACACGTTGTCGAGGTCCAGCTCAACCGACAGGCGGTGAAGCAGGACGTTCGTGGGACCGAAGCCGGTCTGCCAGTAGTTCTCATCCGAGCCGAGGTCATCCGCGAGTTCCTCGGCTTGGTCCAACAGGCCTGTTGCGGTGGGCCGGTCCTGGTGGCGAGCCGCCGCGACAGCCGCCCGCAGATGAATCATCCCCAGCAGACTCAGCGCCGCAGGGTCGTTGTCGGTCACTTGAGACGAGAGCCATGCGGCGGCCGTGTTGCCCAACTCCAACGCGTCGTCGTACCGGCCGTTGGCCAGCAGGGCGTGCGTGCCGGACCGTGCGGCGGACGCCAGCACGAGCGGGTCGTCGGACTCGTCTGCGGCACGCATCGCACGCTCCGCAGCGAGCCATGAGATGTCCGACTCACCGATCTTCGCGAGGGTCGTCGCTGCGAGGTGATGGGTGCGGGCCGACACGGCCCAGCAGTCGCTACGATCCTCCCCGCGCCGTGCAGCTCGCTCCTCCAACTCCTGCGCAGTCTGGAGCAGCGCGGGAAGCGCGGCGATGACACTGCCAAGTCGCCCACCCTGGTAGTCGTTCCAGGCTTGTTCCACACGCACGGCCGCTGGCGCCGGCGTGGGGAGCTGCACCTCAGCTTCGGGGCCGAACAGCAGACGAGACAGGCGGCGCGGGCTCATGAGCGCGTCGCGGACGGCCGGAACGTCGTCCTGCTGCTTCTCGTCCTCCATGAGGACGGTCTGACCGAGCAGATCCCCGAGGGGCACGCGCAGGATGCGCGCCAACTCCGCGAGCATGTCGATCCGGGGAGGCTTCCGGCGCCCCGTCTCGATCTTCGCCAACCAGTCGGTGCTACGCCCGACCAGGCCAGCGAGCACCTCTTGCGTGTAGCCGCGACGCTTCCGGTAGAACGCGATGCGCTCACCGATGCTGAGGTGATCTCCAAGACCACGCATGATGTGCTTGCCTCCTACAGAGTGTGGGGCCCGTCTCACGGTACAGAGCCGGTGACGGAGCAGGTAGTTGGCCGCGGCTCGCAGTAGGGCCAGAACAAGGGTGAGTGACTCGTGGCGAAGGGACCCGGACAAACTGTCCGGGTCCCTTCGCCACGAGTCACCTAGGCAGCAAATGGCTCGACCAGAGAATTGGGCCTAATTTTCGAGTTCCAATTTCTCTCCGGTTGAGGAATTTTGTTTTTTAGAGCGTGCGCAAGAAGCTAAAATGGCCAATCATGCTTATATGACTTCTTATCTGTTCCTTGAATGATTACGCTACATCGGGTTTCATTGGCTAGCACCTCCACCGTATGCCGGAATTCAGCGATAGCGACTGCGTCGCTATCTGGAAAATTCTCGACGGCCGCAGTAAGGGAGTCGCTCCCAATGGTCACCCGCCCAACACCATACTTCTCCAATAGCTTGAAAACTAGGTCTGCTTTCCGGCGCTCTTCTTCCTCTGCGACGCCCCTCGCGCTTCGTGGGGGGAGAACGCCCCGCCCCTCTCTCGATTCCGCCACATCCTGCGTAACTCGTCCGAGGACATCGATTGACCTCTCAAGTTTCGTTAGCCTCCTATCTTGCTGGCGAGCTAGCAAGAGCACTTCGTCCAGACGATCGTCCGCTGTCCTTTTTTGAGTCGTTTGATCCTCCCCGGGTTTTTCTTGTGATGTGATCCGAATAAGTTCCTCCTGCAGGCTAGGCCAATTTTGCTCGAATGAACGAACTAGGCGATCAGGTGCAAGCGCCGAGTCCCCCAATCGTTTGTTGATGTCGGACACTAGCTTGAAGACTTCATCTCGGTCGGTGCTGATCGTCATCTGAAATTGCGAGAGTGGCCCCGTGACCTGCGCTTTCTCAATGTCCAGTAGTAGAGGAACCACCATCGACTCTTCGAGTACCTTAGATAGGGCTCCGGCCTCGAAGTGCACCCACTCAGATCCTTTGCTTTCAGGAGTCACGCAGACGATTCCAAAGTTGCACCCCGACAGTTCGTCGGCGATGCTCGGGAGTGGGCGTGATCCTTGTGAGATGCTTTGGGACGAAACCCAAGGATCAATCACTTGGATTACATCGGGAAGCCAATTCTGCAAGAACTCCGCCATTGCTTTGGCGCGTTCTCCGGACCAGCTGAGGAATACCTTCATCGTAGCCTTTCAGGGTAGGTGTAACTAGATGCTGCGTAGAAAGGATTGAATTTCGAGCATGTCGAAATCGCCGAAATCCCTGGGGTGGATAACGACATGCAGTTTTTTTGCGACTACGCGCTCTCGCGAATGTGCAACAAATGAGAGGATAATCATTTTCAGTAGACTCTCGCGACTGAGTGCCGTTACCCGAGCCATTTCGGAGCCAATTACTGGTATTGCTACCGACTGCAAGTTGCCATGATGGCGTACCGCTTCCCATGTTCTACTGAGGCTTATCCACAAGTCATCGACGCCTGATCGAACTATGTAGTCGTTACCCATCCTGCCGTAAGCGACACAAAATATTCGCTTACCTGAGAGGTTCAAGGTTGCCACCGTCCCGACCGGATACCGATCAAGCTTGCCACGCGACTTCACGTCTCTAGGTTCATGCCTCGCGACTGCCTGATGCTCCAATGCGCGACTAAGGTCAGAGTCGAGATCCTCTAACCTGTTGAGATAGAAGCGTGTTTGGAATTGCCCTTGCACGCTTTCGGGGGAAATTACTATGCTTTCGGTAGTGTCCGTATCGAAAGTGTCTGTAAAACCAATGACGAGATGAGAGTTCTGCGCGAGCAAGTCGCCCCTGCTGACCGAAATCTTCACATTCGGGTGAGGGATCACATGATCTGCGTGATCTCCGGGGGCAGCCTTGAGTATTGCGAAGACAGCTGACGCTACAACTGATGCGATCAGTAGCCACGCGCCGTTGGTAAGAGAACTCGGCCATAAGGCAAACGCGATTTGCAAGCACCCAGACAGGATGCCGAAAAATACCAGAGCTTCGGCAATGAAGAGGGAAAGTCCCCTGCGTGTACGGAGGAATCCCAATCGTGATCTTGCTGCAAACAGGCTGATCTCACCCCTTTGTGTGTCCCCACCGATCAGCAAAGCGGCTTGGATGATACGGCAACAACACTGCGAAGGGGGCGCCCTTGAGGTAGTGCTGGCCGGGGCTCGTCGCTTGGAAGATATAGGGCCGGTGTCGCCGGGCCGCCTGTGGGCCGTCGAAGGGCGGCCCACAGCGACCAACAACGACCAGTGACGGCCGTTCGATCCCAGGTCAGTGCTGCACTGATGACGGTCGCGCGAGGTCGCACCTTGCCGCCGTCACTTCCTGCGCAACAAGCGCCAGGAGTGGGAGGAGTACCGCTCCGAGGTCACCGCGTTCGAGCTGCGGAAGAACCTGCCGGTGCTGTAGGCGCAGGCCGGCTACCCCTCTGCCAGTTGCGCCAGCACCTGGTGGAGGGGTTCCGTGGCCCTGCGGCGGTACTCCTGGATCGCCCAGCCGTTTCCGTCCGGGTCCTTGAAGTACATGAACGTGGCGCCGTCCTGGGGGCCGAAGGACTGCGGCTCGGTCACGTCCAGACCGCGCGCGGTCAGCTCCTCGTACGCCGCCTTCGCGTCCGTCACGCACAGCTGCATGCCGTGGTACGTGCCCGGCTGCGGGGTTCCGGTCGGGACCTGGAGGCCGTCCACGAGCGCGATCGAACAGCCCGAGCCCGGCGGGGTCAGCTGGACGATCCGGACGCCGGGCATCACCTCGCCGTCGAGGTCCACGTGGAAACCGACCTTGTCCCGGTAGAACTCCTTGGCCCGGTCCACGTCGGTGACCGGCATGAGGATCACTTCGAGGCTCATGTTCACGGCAAGGCTCCCTCAGATGAATCGCCATCGCGTCTGGCTGAACGGCTCCCCCTTACCGAAGCCGAAAACGGTGCGCGGCGCCACCGAAAAGACCAGAGCGCTCCCCCCGCCGTGGTGGAAGCTGCCGTCCCGCACGTCGAAGTGCCAGAACTCGCCGTACTTCGCCTCCCACGCGGCCGCCAGCGCGCGCAGCCGGCCGTCGTCGGCGACGCGCACCGCCTCGCCCTCCACGACCAGGTCGTACCCCTTGTCCCAGGTGTTCGTCCCGGTCGTCAGCACCACCTGCGGGTTCGCCGCGAGGTTCAGGGCCTTGCGCTCCTCGGGGCCGGTGCAGAAGTGCAGGGCGCCCTCCGACCAGACCGCGGGCAGCGGTGTCACATGCGGCCGCCCGTCCGGCCGTACCGTCGAGATCCAGAACAGCTCCGCCGACTCCAGCAGCGCCGTGGCCCGCGACCAGGGGACGGCCGTGGCGGTCGGGTCGCTGTAGCGCTCGTCCAGCCGGGTATCGGGTTCGTCGTGCGTCATGTCGTGAGTCATACAGGGCAGACCCCGTTCCGGCCCGGAACTCATCGGCGCTTCCCGCAGGCTCTGCGGTTAGGCTCGATCGCGGTAGATCACGCACATCCCGCAGATCACGCGGGTCGCGTACGACCTTGATCCGACGGGAGGGCCGGGGATGACGGCGCCGGGGCGCAGGAGCAGTACGTTCAGCAGGCTGCTCCGGCACGGATTCACCGATCCCTCCGCCGCCGAGCGGCTCCTGGACGGGCCGGAGCTGAGCGGCGTACGCAACGACCCGGTGCTGCTGGAGGCCCTCGGGGCCACCGCCGACCCCGACCTCGCGCTGCACGGCCTCGTCCGGCTTCTGGAGGCGCAGACCGACCGCGAGCTGCTCGACACGGTCATAGCGGCCAAGCCGCTGCGCGACCGGCTCCTCGGGGTGCTCGGCGCCTCCGCCGCGCTCGGCGAGCACCTCGCCCGGCATGCCGGGGACTGGCAGGCGCTCGTCATGTACGAGCCGCGCGATCTGCACCCCGGCGTGGAGGAGTTCGAACGCGGGCTCGCCGGGGCCGACGACCCGGTCTCCCTGCGCGTCGCCTACCGCCGCTGCCTGCTGTCCATCGCCGCCCGTGACGTGTGCGGCACCACCGACGTCGCCGAGACCGCCGCCGAGCTCGCCGACCTCGCCACCGCGACCCTGCGCGCCGCCCTCGCGATCGCCCGGGCCGCCGCCCCCGAGGACGCCGCCCTGTGCCGGCTCGCCGTCATCGCGATGGGCAAGTGCGGGGGCCATGAGCTCAACTACGTCTCCGACGTCGATGTCATCTTCGTGGGCGAGGCGGTCGACGGAGCCGACGAGGGCAAGGCCCTGCGCGCCGCCACCAAGCTCGCCTCGCACATGATGCGGGTCTGCTCCGAGACCACCGTCGAGGGCTCCATCTGGCCCGTCGACGCCAACCTCCGCCCCGAGGGCAGAAACGGTCCGCTGGTCCGCACGCTCTCCTCCCACCTCGCCTACTACCAGCGGTGGGCCAAGACCTGGGAGTTCCAGGCCCTCCTCAAGGCCCGCCCGGTCGCCGGGGACATCGAGCTCGGCGAGGAGTACATCGCCGCCGTCGAACCCCTCGTCTGGAAGGCCGCCGAGCGCGAGAACTTCGTCGCCGACGTGCAGAAGATGCGCCGGAGGGTCGTCGAGAACATCCCCGTGGCGGAGATCGAGCGGGAGCTGAAGCTCGGCCCCGGCGGACTCCGTGACGTCGAATTCGCCGTCCAGCTCCTCCAGTTGGTGCACGGCCGCGCCGATCCCTCGCTGCGCAGCGGCACCACCCTCGACGCCCTCCAGGCCCTCGCCGCCGGCGGCTACGTCGGCCGCGACGACGCCGTGCAACTCGACGACGCCTACCGCTTCCTGCGCTCCATGGAACACCGCATCCAGCTGTTCCGGCTGCGCCGCACCCACCTCGTCCCCGAGGACGAGGCCGACCTGCGCCGCATCGGCCGCTCCCTCGGCCTGCGCACCGACCCGGTCGCCGAGCTGAACCGCGAATGGAAGCGGCACAGCAGTGTCGTACGGCGCCTGCACGAGAAGCTCTTCTACCGCCCGCTGCTCGACGCCGCCGCCCAACTGGCGCCGGGAGAGGCCAGGTTGAGCCCGGAGGCGGCCCGGGAGCGACTGGTGGCGCTGGGGTACGCCGACCCCGCCTCCGCCCTGCGCCACCTGGAGGCCCTCGCCTCCGGCGTCACCCGCAAGGCCGCCATCCAGCGCACCCTCCTGCCCGTGCTGCTGGGCTGGTTCGCCGACTCCGCCGACCCGGACGCCGGACTGCTCAACTTCCGCAAGGTCTCGGACGCGTTGGGCAAGACCCCGTGGTACCTGCGGCTGCTCCGCGACGAGGGCGCCGCCGCGGAGAACCTCGCCCGGGTCCTGTCCGCCGGCCGCCTCGCCCCCGACCTGCTGATGCGCGCCCCCGAGGCGGTCGCGCTCCTCGGCGACGAGGAAGGGCTCGCGCCCCGCGACCGGGCCTCGCTGGAACCGGAGGTCCTCGCCGCCGTCAGCCGCGCGGACAGCGCCGAGAAGGCCGTCGCCGCGGCCCGTGGCGTACGCCGCCGCGAGCTGTTCCGCACCGCCGCCGCCGACATCATCGGCTCCTACGGCACCGAGACCCAGCCTGTCGAGGCCGATCAGGGAGCCCTCGTCGACCGCGTCGGCGGCGCCGTCTCCGACCTCACCGCGGCGACCCTCGCGGGCACGCTCCGCGCGGTCGTCCGCGCCACCTGGGGCGACACCCTGCCCACCCGGTTCGCCGTCATCGGCATGGGCCGCTTCGGCGGCCACGAACTCGGCTACGGCTCCGACGCGGACGTCCTCTTCGTCCACGAACCGCGCAACGGCGTCCCCGAGCAGTCGGCTGCCGAGGCCGCGGGCAAGGTCGTCTCCGAGATGCGCCGCCTGCTGCAGCTCCCGAGCGCCGACCCGCCGCTGCTGATCGACGCCGACCTGCGCCCGGAGGGCAAGTCCGGGCCGCTGGTACGGACGTTGAAGTCGTACGAGGCGTACTACCGCCGGTGGTCGCTGGTCTGGGAGTCGCAGGCGCTGCTGCGGGCTGAACCCGTCGCCGGGGACGAGGAGTTGGGACGGCGCTTCATCGAGCTCATCGATCCGCTGCGGTACCCGGCGCAGGGGCTCGGGGAGGACGCCGTACGGGAGATCCGGCGGCTCAAGGCGCGGATGGAGTCCGAGCGGTTGCCGCGCGGCGCGGACCCGAAGCTGCACACGAAGCTCGGGCCGGGGGGTTTGTCCGACGTCGAATGGACCGTGCAGCTGCTTCAGTTGCAGCACGGCTGGGCCGAGCCGGGGCTCCGTACGACCCGTACGCGGGAGGCGCTGGCCGCCGCGTGTGCTGCCGGGCTCATCTCGGGTGAGGATGCCGAGATCCTGGACGAGGCCTGGGTGTTGGCCACGCGGGTGCGAAATGCCGTGATGCTGGTGCGGGGGCGGGCCGGGGACACGTTTCCCACCGAGCCGCGCGAACTGGCCGCTGTGGGGCGGTACTTGGGGTACGGGCCCGGGCATGCGGGGGACATGCTGGATGCGTATCGGAGGACCGCGCGGCGGGCTCGGGGTGTGGTGGAGACGTTGTTCTACGGGGCGTAGACCGTTTTCGGCTTGCGCGCCGTCGTGGTTGCTCGCGCAGTTCCCCGCGCCCCTGTGGGGCGCGCCATTGCTACGCCGATCAGAACCACTGCCATGCCTGCCAGCACCCTCAGCCCTACCTGCTCGTCGAGCAACAGTGCGCCCAGGCCTACCGACACGACGGGAAGCAAGTAGCCGACCGTCGCGGCTGTCGTCGGGCCTTCGTCCGCGATCAAGCGGTAGTTGAGGTAGAAGGTGACCCCCGTTCCCAGCACGCCCAGTGCCGTGACCGCGCCCAGCCCCACCAGGTCCGCGTCCACCGGCCCGGCCACCGGCGCCGACAGCGTCGCCCACCCCGTCGCCATCAGCATCTGCGCCGCCGACATCGCCATCGGCGCCCGTTTGTCGGTCAGTTTGCGGGCCATGTACGCGAACGCCACCGCGTAGCTCGCCGCCGCGCCCAGCAGGGCCAGCGCGGCCCAGCTCAGCAGGCCCGAGCGCTGCCAGGGCGCGAAGATCAGCACCGTACCGGCGAAGCGACGACCAGCCCGGTCAGGCGCAGCGGACGCAGGCCTCGGTCGGTGCCCAGCAGCACGCCGATCAGGAGCGACCACAGCGGGGTCGTGGCGTTCAGGACGCCCGCGATGCCCGAGTCGAGGTGCTGCTCGCCCACCGCGAACAGGGCGAACGGGATCGCGTTGCAGAACAGCGCGGCGATCACCAGATGCCCCCAGGTGGCGCGGGAGCGGGGGAGTCGCTGGCCGGCCGAGCGGGCCAGCACCAGCAGGGTGACCGTCCCCAGGGCGCAGCGGACGATGGTGATCTGGGCGGGGGAGAGGCCGTGGTCCAGGGCCAGTTTGATCCAGAGGAACCCGGAGCCCCACAGGAGGGCCAGGGCGGCGATGCGCAGGGTGGAGGTGGGAGACATGGCTCTACGGTCGGGGAGCGGACGCGTGAGGACAAGTGAAGAGTTCTGGATGAGTCGTTAAGCTGTGCTACATGCTGGATGTGCGTCGGATGCAGGTGCTGCGGGCCGTGGTGAGCAGCGGGTCGGTGACGGGGGCCGCGGCGGTCCTCGGGTACACGCCGTCGGCCGTGAGTCAGCAGATCGCCGCGCTGGAGAAGGAGGCCCGGACCGAGCTGCTGGAGCGGGTCGGGCGCGGGGTGCGGCCGACGGCGGCCGGGCTGCTGCTGACCGAGTACGCCGACACCATCAGCCGCCAGGTCGCCGAGGCGGAGACGGCGCTGGCCGACCTGCTCGAGGGCCGTACCGGGCGGCTGGCGGTGCGGTACTTCGCCACCGCGGGTGCCTCACTCGTCGCCCCGGCGGTGGCGCGGCTGCGGGAGGAACACCCCGGGGTGCAGATCGAGCTGAAGCTGATCGACCCCGAGGACCCGCTGCCGGACGTCCGGGAGGGCCGGGCGGACCTGGCGCTGGTGGTGGGGCCGCGGACCCCCGCCCACGACGGCGTACGGCTGCTGCATCTGCTGGACGATCCGTACCTGGCCGTACTGCCGCCGGGCACCGGCTCGCGGACGTTTCCGACCTGGCGCTGTCCGACCTCGCGGCCGAGGCCTGGGTCGGCAGCGAATGGCCCGGCCCCTGTCTCGACGCCCAGCTGGCCGCCTGCGAGGCCGCCGGCTTCCGGCCGGGGTTCGTCGTCGAGAGCGAGGACTACGTCACCGCGCAGGGGTTCGTCGCGGCGGGGATGGGGGTGAGCCTGATCCCGAGACTGGGGCTGGGAGTGGGCGTCCGGCCCGGTGTGGTAGTACGCGAGCTGCGCGGCCCCGAGCCCTCACGCTCGATCCACGCGGCCGTACGCGAGACCGCGCCACCACAGCCCGCACTGCGGGCGTTCATCACGGCGATGCGGGCTGCCGCCGGGGCTGCTTGACGGGCGCCGGGACCAGCTGCGGCAGGTGGTACGGCAGTGCTCCGTACCAGAGCCGTGCCACCGTGAAACCGAAGGCCAGGCAGAGCATGCCGCCGACCGCGTCCAGCCAGAAGTGGTTGGCGGTGGCGACGATGACGACCAGGGTGGCCGCGGGGTACAGCAGGCCCAGGACCCGCACCCACGGCACCGACGCCAGCGCGAAGATCGTCAGACCGCACCACAGCGACCAGCCGATGTGCATCGACGCATCGCGGCGTACTGGTTGGACATGCTCTTGAGGTCGCCGGACGCCATCGAACCCCAGGTCTGGTGGACCACGACGGTGTCGACGAAGTCGCCGCCGTTCATCAGCCGGGGCGGGGCCAGTGGATACAGGTAGTAACCGACGAGGGCGACGGCGGTGGTGGCGAACAGGACCGTGCGGGTCGCCGCGTAGCGGCCGGGGTGGTAGCGGAACAGCCACACGAGCACACCCAGCGTCACCACGAAGTGCAGCGTCGCGTAGTAGTAGTTCATGCCCACGATCAGCCAAGTCACCGAGTTCACGGCGTGGTTGACCGACTCCTCGACCGCGATCCCCAGGTCGTGCTCGACCCGCCAGATCCAGTCGGCATTGCGCAGCGCCTCGGCCTTCTGCTCCGGGACCGCGTTGCGGATCAGTGAGTACGTCCAGTAACTCACCGCGATCAGCAGGATCTCGAACCAGAGGCGGGGGCGGCGCGGGGTGCGCAGGCGGCGAAGGAGGCTCCTGCCCGAATCGTCCGAGACAGGGTGCAGAACGGCCTCTTCGCGGCCTTCCACTGTTGTCACGGTCGAATCACCCATGGACACAGAGTCTGCCAGAAAAGCCCTTGCCCCCAGATCATCCCTCGGGCGGGTTCAGGACGCATGTTCTACGGCGGGACGAGGCCCTCGTCTCCTCCCCGCGCAGGGCCCGAAACCCCGTTTTCTCCACCTCAGGAACGAGAACGCTCCCCACGGGACGAAACAGGCGCCGAAGCCGTCGAACCGCGCACCACCAGCTCGGGCATGAACACGAACTCACTGTGCGGCGCGGGCGTCCCGCCGATCTCCTCCAGCAGCGTCCGCACCGCGGCCTGGCCCATCGCCGGAACCGGCTTGCGGACCGTCGTCAGCGGCGGATCGGTGAACGCGATCAGGGGGGAGTCGTCGAAGCCCACCACCGAGACGTCCTGCGGCACTTCGAGACCGAGCTGCCGGGCGGCCCGTATGGCACCCAGCGCCATCATGTCGCTCGCGCACACCACCGCCGTACAGCCCCGGCCGATCAACGCGGTGGCCGCGGCCTGACCGCCCTCCAGGGTGTAGAGCGAGTGCTGGACCAGCTCCGCCTCGACGGCCTCCGCCGACAGCCCCAACTGGTCCTGCATCGCCCGCACGAACCCCTCGATCTTGCGCTGCACCGGCACGAACCGCTTCGGGCCGAGCGCGAGACCGATCCGGGTGTGACCGAGCGAGGCGAGATGCGTGACCGCCAGCGTCATCGCGGCGCGGTCGTCGGGGGAGATGAACGGCGCCTGCACCTTCGGCGAGAAACCGTCCACCAGCACGAACGGCACGCCCTGGCCGCGCAGCTGCTCGTAGCGCTGCATGTCGGCGGAGGTGTCCGCGTGCAGCCCGGAGACGAAGATGATGCCCGCCACGCCCCGGTCGACGAGCATCTCCGTGAGCTCGTCCTCCGTGGAACCGCCCGGGGTCTGGGTGGCCAGCACCGGGGTGTACCCCTGCCGCGTCAGCGCCTGCCCGATCACCTGGGCCAGCGCCGGGAATATCGGGTTCTCCAGCTCCGGGGTTATCAGGCCCACCAGGCCCTCACTGCGCTGCCGCAGGCGCACCGGGCGCTCGTAGCCCAGGACGTCGAGAGCGGCCAGCACGGACTGGCGGGTGGTGGCGGCGACGCCCGGCTTCCCGTTGAGGACGCGGCTGACGGTCGCTTCGCTGACCCCCGCTTGAGCAGCGATGTCGGCAAGCCGTGTGGTCACAGGGTTGGACTGTACCGGCCGACCCTCGCCTTGGACACCAATCGGACGCCGTGGGCGACCTGTTGACCGTCCCGGTCCGAGTTGCTGGGTCATCGCGCTCCCTCGTGAAAGTGATGGCAAGAGCTTGCAGAGTCTTGCACAGGGCGCTGTTTCCCGCTCCACCCCTGGAAACAAGCGTCTCACGGCGGTAGCCACGAGGTCACGCCCGGATAACTTCGATGACGTCTTGCACTTTTTTGCTGCAAGGTCTTTCGCAACGCTTACATCGCTGTTACGTTCGGCGACGCCCGGCGGCGGCAACGGCGCGGTCGGCAAGACGGTGAGGGCGGCTGACGGGGCCGGCCCTCACATCACGCGGGGAGCGGGCGGGACCGCCCCTCGCACCACACGGGCTTTCACCCTCAAGGAGAACTCATGCGGCGTGGCATAGCGGCCACCGCGCTGGTGGCGTCCCTCGCCCTCGCAGCGACGGCGTGCAACGGAGACGACAGCGGCAGCGACTCGAGCGGTCCGGTCACCATCACCTGGTGGGACACCTCCAACGCCACCAACGAGGCGCCGACGTACAAGGCCCTCATCAAGGAGTTCGAGGCCGCGAACAAGGACGTCAAGGTCAAGTACGTCAACGTCCAGTTCGACCAGGCGCAGAACAAGTTCGACACCGCCGCCGGCTCCAAGGGCGCCCCGGACGTGCTGCGCTCCGAGGTCGGCTGGACCCCCGCCTTCGCCAAGAAGAGCTACCTGCTGCCCCTCGACGGCACCGAGGCCCTCGCCGACCAGGCCAAGTTCAAGCCGAACCTGATCGAGCAGGCCAAGTACGAGGGCAAGACCTACGGCGTCCCGCTGGTCACCGACACCCTCGCCCTCGTCTACAACAAGGCCCTCTTCGAGAAGGCCGGCGTCGAGGCCCCCAAGACCTGGGACGACCTGAAGAAGGCCGCCGCCACCATCAAGGCCAAGACCGGCGTCGACGGCTACTGGGGCTCCACCCAGGCCTACTACGCCCAGTCCTTCCTCTACGGCGAGGGCACCGACACCGTCGACGCCGCCGCCAAGAAGATCACGGTCAACTCCGACGCCGCGAAGAAGGCGTACGGCACCTGGCTGAGCCTGTTCTCCGGCAAGGGCCTGCACAAGGCCGACACCACCGCCGACGCCTACGCCCACATCCAGGACGCGTTCGTCAACGGCAAGGTCGCCGCGATCATCCAGGGCCCGTGGGAGATCACCAACTTCTACAAGGGCTCCGCGTTCAAGGACAAGAACAACCTCGGCATCGCCACCGTCCCGGCCGGCTCCACCGGCAAGGCGGGCGCCCCGACCGGCGGCCACAACCTCTCGGTCTACGCCGGCTCCGACGCCGCCCACCAGAAGGCCGCGCTGAAGTTCGTCAACTTCATGACCTCCGCGAAGTCCCAGGCGACCATCGCGCTGAAGAACTCCACGCTGCCCACCCGTGACGACGCCTACACCGCCGAGGTCAAGGCCGACCCGGGCATCGCCGGCTACCAGGGCGTCCTCGCCGCCGCCCAGCCGCGCCCGGCGCTGCCCGAGTACAGCTCCCTGTGGGGCCCGCTGGACACCGAGCTGCCGAAGATCGCCGGCGGCAAGGAGTCCCTCGACAAGGGGCTGAGCAACGCCGAGACCGCCATCGCCAAGCTGGTCCCGGACTTCAGCAAGTAAGCCCCGAGCGGCCGCCGGATCCCCCGAAGCATGGGGGGAGGGATCCGGCGGCCATCGGCCTGTGAGCCGTACACGAGCCGTACACCCCTTGAACCTCCCAGAAGGTGTCGAACCATGACAGTCGCCATCGACCGCGCGACCGGCAAGCGCCGCGGTGACCGCGGGCCCCGGCCCGGGCTGGGCCAGCGCCTGAAGCGCGGATACCAGAAGCACTGGTACGCCTACGCGATGATCGCCCCGGTGGCGATCGTCCTCGGCGTCCTCGTGCTGTACCCGCTGGTGTACGGCCTCTACCTCACGCTCACCGACGCCAACAGCCTCAACACGGCGCGGACGATCGGCGTCAACCACATCGACGCCACCTACAAGTTCATCGGCCTCGACAACTACGCCGACATCCTCTGGGGCGACACCGCCTACGACCGCTTCTGGTCGCACTTCATCTGGACGATCGTGTGGACGGCCGCCTGTGTGGCCCTGCACTACGGCATCGGACTCGGCCTCGCCCTGCTGCTCAACCAGAAGCTGCGCGGCCGCACCTTCTACCGGCTGATCCTCATCCTGCCGTGGGCCGTGCCGACCTTCGTCACCGTCTTCGGCTGGCGGTTCATGCTCGCCGACAGCGGCATCATCAACAGCTTCCTGGGCAGCCTCCACCTGCCGGAACCGTCCTGGCTCGAGGACACCTTCTGGCAGCGGTTCGCCGCGATCATGGTCAACACCTGGTGCGGTGTGCCGTTCATGATGGTCTCGCTCCTCGGCGGACTGCAGTCCATCGACTCCTCGCTCTACGAGGCCGCCGAGATGGACGGCGCGAACGCCTGGCAGCGCTTCCGGTACGTCACCCTGCCGGGCCTCAGGTCCGTCAGCTCCACCGTCGTACTCCTCGGCGTGATCTGGACCTTCAACCAGTTCGCCATCATCTTCCTGCTGTTCGGCAACACCGCCCCCGACGCGCAGATCCTCGTCACCTGGGCCTACTACCTCGGCTTCGGACAGCAGCCACGTGACTTCGCCCAGTCGGCGGCCTACGGCATCCTGCTGCTGGCCATCCTGATCGTCTTCACCTCCTTCTACCGCCGCTGGCTGAACCGCAATGACCAGCAGCTCGCGATCTGAGGCAGGAGTCACCATGAGCACCTCAACCCCCTCCGAGATCAAGGCGGACCGCCCGGTGACCCCCCAGGTCCTCGAAGCCTCCCGGCCGCGCAAGGTCCGCGGCCGTGAGCAGCGCGGCCGCGCCGCCGCCCTCGCCTCCCACGGCATCCTGATCGTCGCGAGCCTGATCGCGCTGTTCCCGATCGCCTGGCTGGTCTATCTCTCCCTCGGCCCGGACAAGGACGACTACCTCCACCCCGGCGGCATCTGGGACAAGATGACGCTGGACAACTACTCGTTCGTCCTTCAGCACACCAGCTTCTTCGACTGGCTGAAGAGTTCGCTGATCGTCTCCCTCGGCACCACAGTGATCGGCGTGTTCGCTGCGGCCACCACCGGCTACGCGGTCTCCCGCATGCGGTTCCCCGGCTACAAGAAGCTCATGTGGGTGCTCCTGGTCACCCAGATGTTCCCGATCGCCGTCCTCATCGTGCCGATGTACCAGATCCTCGTCGACCTTCAGCTCGTCGACAGTTATCTCGGCCTCGTCCTCGTCTACTGCGCGACCGCGGTCCCCTACAGCGCCTGGCTGCTCAAGGGCTACTTCGACACGATCCCCTTCGAGATCGACGAGGCCGGCCGCGTCGACGGACTGACCCCCTTCGGCACGTTCTTCCGGCTGATCCTGCCGCTCGCCAAGCCGGGCCTCGCGGTCGCCGCCTTCTACAACTTCATCACCGCCTTCGGCGAGGTCGCCTTCGCCTCGACGTTCATGCTCAGCGACGACAAGTACACCTTCGCCGTGGGCCTGCAGAGCTTCGTCAGCGAACACGACGCCCAGCGCAACCTGATGGCCGCGACCGCGGTACTCATCGCCATACCGGTGTCCGCGTTCTTCTACCTCGTGCAGAAGAACCTCGTGGCCGGCCTCACGGCCGGCGGCACGAAGGGCTGACCGTCGGCCGGGGGTCATCGCCCCTCCAGACCCGAGGCGGCCGTGGTGTCCATCCGACCCCGCTGTCACCGCGGCGCCTCGCATCACCTTCGTCTGCACACCCGACCCCATGACCCCGTTACGTATCAAGGACGCCATGAGCCAGCAGCACTCCGCCCTCGCCTCGGCCCCGACCCCCGCCCAAGCCAAGCGCGGCGACTGGTGGCGGGACGCGGTGATCTACCAGGTCTATCCGCGCAGCTTCGCCGACAGCAACGGCGACGGCATGGGCGACCTGGAGGGCATCCGCTCCCGACTTCCGTACCTGCGCGACCTGGGCGTGGACGCCGTGTGGCTCAGCCCCTTCTACGCCTCCCCGCAGGCCGACGCCGGCTACGACGTCGCCGACTACCGGGCCGTGGACCCGATGTTCGGCAACCTGCTGGACGCGGACGCGCTGATCCGCGACGCGCACGAACTGAGCCTGCGGATCATCGTCGACCTGGTCCCCAACCACTCCTCCGACCAGCACGAGTGGTTCAAGCGCGCCCTGCGCGAAGGCCCCGGGTCCCCCCTCCGCGACCGCTACCACTTCCGCCCCGGCAAGGGTGAGCACGGCGAACTCCCTCCGAACAACTGGGAGTCCATCTTCGGCGGCCCGGCGTGGACCCGGGTCACCGAACCCGACGGCACCCCCGGCGAGTGGTACCTCCACCTCTTCGCCCCCGAGCAGCCCGACTTCAACTGGGAACACCCCGCGGTCGGCGACGAGTTCCGCTCCATCCTGCGCTTCTGGCTGGACATGGGCGTGGACGGCTTCCGCATCGACGTGGCCCACGGCATGGTGAAGGCGGAGGGGCTGCCGGACATCGGCGGCGACGGCGACCAGCTGAAGTTGCTGGGCAACGATGTCATGCCGTTCTTCGACCAGGACGGCGTGCACGACATCTACCGTCAGTGGCGGCTCATCCTCGACGAGTACGCCGGCGAGCGCATCTTCGTCGCCGAGGCCTGGACCCCGACGGTCGCCCGCACCGCGAACTACGTCCGCCCCGACGAACTCCACCAGGCCTTCAACTTCCAGTACCTGGGCACTTATTGGGACGCGGAGGAGCTCCGCAAGGTGGTGGACCTCACCCTGGAGGCGATGCGCCCGGTCGGCGCCCCGGCCACCTGGGTCCTCTCCAACCACGACGTCACCCGCCACGCGACCCGCTTCGCGAACCCGGCGGGCCTCGGCACCCAGATCCGCACGGCGGGCGACCGCGCCCTCGGCCTGCGCCGCGCCCGGGCGGCCACCCTCCTCATGCTGGCCCTCCCCGGTTCGGCGTACATCTACCAGGGCGAGGAACTGGGCCTGCCGGACGTCGTCGACCTCGCGGACGAGGTCCGCCAGGACCCCGCCTACTTCCGCGGCGCGGGCCAGGACGGCTTCCGCGACGGCTGCCGCGTCCCGATCCCGTGGACGCGCGAGGGGTCGTCGTACGGCTTCGGCACCGGCGGCAGCTGGCTTCCGCAGCCGGCGGAGTGGGCGGACCTGAGCGTGGAGGCCCAGACGGGCGTCGCGGGCTCCACCCTGGAGCTCTACCGCACGGCACTCGCCGTCCGCCGCGCCGAACCCGACCTGGGCGCGGGCGACTCGGTGGAATGGCTCCGCGCCCCGGAGGGCGTACTGGCCTTCCGCCGCGGCGAGTTCGTCTGCGTGGCGAACACCACCGGCGAAGCGGTGACGACTCCGTCGTACGGCCGTGTGCTGCTCGCGAGCGGCGAGGTGACGGAGGCCGACGGCGAGACGAAGGTCCCGGCGGACACCACCGTGTGGTGGACGACGGCCTGAGCGGGAACACGGACGCGGGTCCCCGCTGCCTTCGGGCGGCGGGGACCCGGCGTCTTGCCGGAGCTACTTCCAGGTGTCGACGGCCGTGTAGCCCGACGAACTGCCCGTGGTGTACGAGCGGTTGGTCCCGGACTCCCAGGTCACGTTCCCGGAGGCGTCCTTTTTGATGTACTTGTACGTGAAGGCCGTGCTCTTCGGCACGATCACCAGCTTGCTCCACGTCGGGTAGGACGCCGACGACAGCGGGATCGCCGCGCTCGTGTCCCATGAACCCAGGGAGGGGACGGAGCCGACGACGTAGACGTCGGTGCCCCAGTCGGTCGTGGCCGTGACGTCGAAGGTGACGTCGGTGGCGCTGGCGGTGGCCACGTTCCAGGAGCTGTTGACGGACAGGGCCGAAGTCGTCGTGGTGGCCGTTCTGTTGGCGTTGGACTCCCACGTCACGTTGCCGGCGCTGTCGCGCTTGATGAACTTGAACTCGAACGACGTGTTGATCGGGACGTCCACCGCGCCGGACCAGATCGGATACCCGGACGACGACAGCTTCACCGCCTTCGACGTGTCCCAGCCGCCCAGCGCCGCGATCGAGCCGACCACGTACACGTCCTGACCGGACGTCGTCGCCGCGTACTCGCCGAAGGTGGCCGTCACGGTCGGCGTGGAGCCGCCGTCGTCCTCGCAGGACGCCGTGCACGGTGTGAACTCACCGTCGTAGAAGGCGATCGCGCTCTTCGCCGGGATCGTGAGCGTCGCGCTGCCGCCCGACACCGTCACCGTCGTCGCCCCGTTGTCGATGACGTTGGTGTACGTCCCGTCGGCCAGGCCTGTCGCGAAGGTGTAGGTCGCCGCCGACGAACCGTTGTTGATCGCGATGTAGCCGGCGGTGCCACGGGAGAAACCGATCACGCTCGACGACTTCGTCGACCAGTGGGACACCGCCTCCGAGCCCACCGCGTTGTGCCACTTGACCATGCCGGTGACGGCGGTGTCCCGGTCGAGGCAGTACCAGCCGTGGGCGCAGTCCGTGTCGGTGACGAACCCGGCGGAGTTCGGCGGGGCCTGGTCGCTCTGGGTGAACTCCCAGCCGGCATAGATGGTCGGCGTCGACCACTTGTAGGCCAGCTGGAAGAGGTTGGCGAGCTTGTACGCATCGCCGTCCTTGTAGGACATGTGCAGCCCGTTGCGCTCGGTGTCGTGGTTGGTCACGAAGGACACCGAGTTGGCGGGGGTGAGGATACCCGAGGAAGACAGCGACTCCAGGTCGCTGACGTTGCCCTGGAAGGCGGACTTCAGCTTGCTCGCGTAGGTGAAGTCGAGGACGTCGCCGGAGGCGTAGTAGTCCGAGGCCGCCGGGGTCGAACCCGGGTACACCTCCTGGAAGACGTACGGGTCCGCACCCGACGTCGTGTCGGTCAGCTTGGCCTCGATCGCCTGGAGGTCGGCGGTCGGGATGTGCTTGGCCGCGTCGACGCGGAAACCGTCGACGCCGAGGGCGAGTTGCTTGTTGAGGAAGCCCGCGATGCCGCTGCGGACGCTGTCGTTCTCGGTCTCCAGGTCGGGCAGGCCGAGCAGTTCGCAGTTCTGGACCTCGGTGAGGTTCGACCAGTCGTCGATGACGAGGTCGGAGTCGGAGCAGTCGTCCGACTGGTGGTAGTCACCCGGGTCCCAGTCGGGGGTGTCGTACTTGTCGGTGATCGTGGTGCCGTCGTAGCCGGTGCCGGTCTGCGCGGCGGTGTGGTTGATCACCGCGTCCGTATACACCTTGACGCCGGCGGTGTGGCAGGCGGAGACCATCGCCGCGAACTCGGACGCCGTACCGAAGCGGCTGTCGAGGTTGTAGGAGTACGGCTGGTAGGCGTCCCACCAGTAGTACGAGGACTGCTTGAGGGACTCGGCGGGCGGGGCCACCTGGACCGCCCCGTAGCCGTTCGGTCCGAGGACGCCGGTGCACTCGGCGGCGACCGAGTCCCAGTTCCACTCCCACAGGTTGGCGATGACATCGCCCGAGGTGGTGGCGTCGGCGTGGGCGGTCGCGGCGGGCAGGGCGGTGACACCGGCGAGCGCCAGGGCGCCGACCGCCAAGGCCCTCGTGGTACGGCTCAGCGCACCCGGTAGACAGGTCATGTGCGGCTCCAGGAGGGGGAATCGGGGAGGGGGGAGCTGGAGTCGATCAGAGGTCGGGGATTCAACAAGTCGTGAGCGTGCGGCAGTTGAGAAGGGCACGTCAAGAGAACCGGTGAAAGTTCTTTCTGTGAGTTTCAAGCCCCTTGCTGTAAACCTTTCGTCAGCGGTACGTTCACGCCGGCACCGGGCAAAGACGCCCGGCCGTCCCGCAAGGAGCCCCACGTGATATCGAGATGGTCAGCCGGCGCGTCCCTCACCGCGCTTGCCGCAGCCGCGGCCCTCGTCGCCCCCGCCACTCCCGCCGCCGCCTCCCCGCCCGGCACCAAGGACGTGACCGCCGTCCTGTTCGAGTGGAAGTTCGCCTCGGTCGCCAAGGAGTGCACCAGCACCCTCGGCCCCGCCGGATACGGCTATGTCCAGGTCTCCCCGCCCGCCGAGCACATCCAGGGCTCGCAGTGGTGGACGTCGTACCAGCCCGTCAGCTACAAGATCGCCGGTCGCCTCGGTGACGCCACCGCCTTCAAGAACATGGTGGACACGTGTCACGCGGCCGGGGTGAAGGTCGTCGTCGACACCGTCGTCAACCACATGTCGGCGGGCAGCGGCACCGGAACAGGTGGCTCGTCGTACACGAAGTACAACTACCCCGGCCTGTACTCCTCCTACGACTTCGACGACTGCACAGCCACCATCAGCGACTACACCAACCGCACCAACGTCCAGAACTGCGAACTCGTCGGCCTCGCCGACCTGGACACCGGTGAGGAGTACGTCCGTTCCGCGATCGCCGGGTACATGAACAGCCTCCTCGGCTACGGCGTCGACGGCTTCCGCATCGACGCGGCCAAGCACATCCCGGCGACCGACCTCGCCAACATCAAGTCGCGCCTGTCCAACCCCTCCGTGTACTGGAAGCAGGAGGTCATCTATGGCAGCGGCGAGGCCGTCCAGCCCACCGAGTACACGGGCAACGGGGACGTCCAGGAGTTCCGTTACGCCTACGACCTCAAGCGCGTCTTCAACAACGAGAACCTCGCCTACCTGAAGAACTACGGCGAGGGCTGGGGCTACATGAACAGCTCCGTCTCCGGCGTCTTCGTCGACAACCACGACACCGAGCGCAACGGCAGCACGCTCAACTACAAGGACGGCGCGAACTACACCCTCGCCAACGTCTTCATGCTCGCCTACCCGTACGGCGCCCCGGACATCAACTCCGGCTACGAGTGGTCGGACACGGACGCCGGTCCGCCCAACGGCGGCACGGTGAACGCCTGCTGGCAGGACGGCTGGAAGTGCCAGCACGCCTGGCCGGAGATCATCCGCATGGTCGCCTTCCGCAACGCCGTGCGCGGCACGGCCGTCACCAACTGGTGGGACAACGGCGGCGACGCGATCGCCTTCGGGCGGGGCAGCAAGGGGTTCGTGGCGATCAACCACGAGTCCGGCAGCCTGAGCCGTACGTACCAGACGTCGCTGCCCGCGGGGACGTACTGCAACGTCCAGAACAACACGACGGTGACGGTGAACTCCAGCGGCCAGTTCACGGCCACGCTGGGCTCGAACACGGCTCTGGCGATCTACGCCGGGAAGTCGAGCTGCTGAGCTTCGCTCCACCGCTCTGAAATGTCTTTCCGTTACTTTCACGACTCTTGCTGTAAGCCTTACGGCGGCGATACGGTCGCGCGGGGTCGGACCCACCGAGAGCCGTAATCGCAAGGAGTCCATCTGTGATACCGAGATGGCCGACGCCGTCGAGGCGCCGTACCACCCATGCCGGACGGGTCGCCGCGGTCACCGTCACCGCGCTGGCCGCAGCGCTCGTCCAACCCCTCGCGGCGCGGGCGGACACCCCGCCCCCGCCACCGTCCGACGCCAAGCTCGCCGCCGAGCCCGCCCGGCACGACTCCACCCGCGAGCAGTTCTACTTCGTCCTGCCGGACCGCTTCGCCAATGGCGACACCGGCAACGACAAGGGCGGCCTGACGGGCACCCGCCTCAGCACCGGCTACGACCCCACCGACAAGGGCTTCTACCAGGGCGGCGACCTCAAGGGCCTGACGAAGAAGCTCGACTACATCAAGGGGCTCGGCACCACCGCCATCTGGATGGCGCCGATCTTCAAGAACCAGCCCGTGCAGGGCACCGGGGCCAACGCCTCGGCCGGCTACCACGGGTACTGGATCACCGACTTCACCCAGGTCGACCCGCACTTCGGCACCAACAAGGACCTCGAGACCCTCATCTCCAAGGCGCACGCCAAGGGCATGAAGGTCTTCTTCGACGTCATCACCAACCACACCGCCGACGTCGTCGACTACGAGGAGAAGTCCTACGACTACCTCTCCAAGGGCGCGTTCCCGTATCTGACGAAGGACGGCGAGCCGTTTGACGACGCCGACTACGCGGACGGCACCCGGGACTTCCCCGAGGTCGACGCCGGATCCTTCCCGCGCACGCCTAAGGCCGCCAGGAACAACAAGGTCCCGTCGTGGCTCAACGACCCGACGATGTACCACAACCGCGGTGACTCGACCTACGCGGGCGAGTCCACCACCTACGGCGACTTCTCCGGCCTCGACGACCTGTGGACCGAGCGTCCCGAGGTCGTCAGCGGCATGGAGAAGATCTACGAGAAGTGGGTGCGGGACTTCGACGTCGACGGCTTCCGGATCGACACCGTGAAGCACGTCGACATGGACTTCTGGACCCAGTGGGCCACCGCCCTCGACGCATACGCCGCCCGGCACGGCCGCGACGACTTCTTCATGTTCGGCGAGGTCTACTCCGCCGACACGTCGATCACTTCGCCGTACGTCACCCAGGGCCGCCTCGACGCCACGCTCGACTTCCCCTTCCAGGAGGCGGCCCGGCAGTACGCCTCCCAGGGCGGCAGCGCGCAGAAGCTGGCCTCCGTCTTCGGCGACGACTACAAGTACACGACGGACAAGGCCAACGCGTACGAGCAGGTCACCTTCCTCGGCAACCACGATATGGGCCGCATCGGGTACTTCCTGAACCAGGACAACCCGAAGGCGACCGATGCCGAGCTGCTGAAGAAGGACAGGCTCGCCAACGAGCTGATGTTCCTCAGCCGTGGCAACCCGGTCGTCTACTACGGCGACGAGCAGGGCTTCACCGGCTCCGGCGGCGACAAGGACGCCCGCCAGACGATGTTCGCGTCGAAGACCGCCGACTACCTCGACGACGACGAGATCGGCACCGACCGCACCCACGCGAGCAGCTCCTACGACACGAGCTCCCCGCTCTACCGGCAGATCAGCGCGCTCGCCAAGCTCCGCAAGGCCGACCCGGCCCTCACCGACGGCATCCAGACCGAGCGCTACGCAGCCGACGGCCCGGGCGTGTACGCCTTCTCCCGCACCGACGCCAGGACCGGCCAGGAGTACGTGGTCGCGTTCAACAACGCCGGTGAGGCCAAGTCGGCGACGTTCGGGGTCGGTTCGGCCGCCATGGCGTACCAGGGCATCTACGGCGGCGACGCGTCCGTGACGTCCGACGCCGGCAAGAAGCTCACCGTCACCGTCCCGGCCGGCTCCGCGATCGTCCTCAAGGCGGCGGCCAGGCCCGCCAAGGCGGCCACCGCGCCGACGATCACGCTCAAGGCCCCGGCCGCCGGCGCCACCGGCACCGTCGAGCTCGGCGCAGACGTCGACGGCGGCCGGCTCGACCGGGTCGTCTTCGCCGCCCAGGTCGGCAACGGCAAGTGGAAGACGCTCGGCTCCGCCGACCACGCCCCCTACAAGGTCACGCAGGTGATCGACAAGGACGTACCGGCCGGAACCGCCCTGCGCTACAAGGCGGTTGCCGTCGACTCCCAGGGACGCACCGCGAGTGCGCTCGCCGCGTCCACCACCGGCACCCCGCCCGCCGAGGAGGTCCCCACCGCCTCCTCCCGCGACTACGCGATCGTCCACTACAAGCGCACGGACGGCGACTACGCCGACTGGGGCCTGTACGCCTGGGGCGACCTCGCGGACGGCGAGGCCACCGACTGGCCCGCCAGCCACCCGTTCACCGGCCGGACGCCTACGGCGCCTTCGCCTACGTCAAGTTGAAGCCCGGCGCCTCCAACGTCGGCTTCCTCGTCATCGACAAGGACGGGAACAAGGACGTCTCCGCCGACCGCACGATCGACGTCACCAGGACCGGCGAGGTCTGGATCGAGCAGGGCAAGGCGGACGTCCTGACGGAGAAGCCGGACTATCCGGCGCAGGACAAGACCAAGGCCGTACTGCACTACCACCGCGCCGACGGGAACTACGACGGCTGGGGGCTGCACGTCTGGACGGGCGCCGCGAACCCCACCGACTGGTCGAACCCGCTGAAGCCGGTGAAGACTGACACCTATGGCGCGGTTTTCGAGGTACCGCTCACCGACGGTGCCACCAGCCTCAGTTACATCATCCACAAGGGCGACGACAAGGACCTCCCGTCCGACCAGTCGCTCGACCTCACCGCCAACGGCCATGAGGTGTGGCTGTTGAACGGCCAGGAGAAGTACCTGCTCCCGCAGCCCGCCGGTTCCGCGGCCGCCCTCGACCTGACCACCTCCAAGGCGGTCTGGATCGACCGGAACACGGTCGCCTGGAACGGCTCCGACGCCGCCGCCTCTACTCAGCTCCTCTACAGCCGCGACGGCTCGATCGCGGTCAAGGACGGGGCGCTGACCAGCGACGACGAGCGCTGGCTGCGGCTGACGAAGACCACCCTGACCGACGCCCAGAAGGAGAAGTTCCCGCACCTGAAGGCGTACACCGCCTGGACCGTCGACCCCCGTGACCGCGACCGGGTCCGCCAGGCCCTCAGCGGTCAGGTCGTCGCCTCCCAGCGGGCCGCGAACGGCGCCGTCCTCGCGGCGACCGGCGTCCAGATCTCCGGCGTCCTCGACGACCTGTACGCGGACACGGCGACGAAGGCGCATCTCGGGCCGACGTTCAGCAAGGGGCGTCCCACGCTCTCGGTCTGGGCGCCGACCGCGCAGTCCGTGAAGCTGGAACTCGACGGCTCCACCGTCGCCATGAAGCGCGACGCGAGGACCGGCGTCTGGTCCGTCACCGGCCCGAAGTCCTGGAAGGGCAAGGAGTACCGGTACGTCGTCAAGGTCTGGGCGCCCAGCGTCCGGAAGGTCGTCACCAACAAGGTCACCGACCCCTACTCGGTCGCCCTGACCACCGACTCCGCGCGCAGCCTCGTCGTCGACCTCGACGACAAGTCCCTGGCCCCGTCGGGCTGGACGTCGTACACCAAGCCGAAGGCCACTCCGCTCAAGGACGCGCAGATCCAGGAGCTGCACATCCGGGACTTCTCGATCGCCGACAGAACGGCGGACCATCCCGGTACGTACCTCGCCTTCACCGACAAGAACAGCGACGGCTCCCAGCACCTCAAGGAGCTGGCCAAGTCGGGCACGTCGTACGTGCACCTGCTGCCCGCCTTCGACATCGCGACCATCCCCGAGAAGAAGTCCGACCAGGCGACCCCCGACTGCGACCTCGCCTCCTATCCGGCCGACTCCGACAAGCAGCAGGAGTGCGTCGCGAAGACCGCCGCGAAGGACGCCTTCAACTGGGGCTACGACCCGTACCACTACACGGTCCCCGAGGGTTCGTACGCCACCGACCCGGACGGCACCGGGCGCACGGTCGAGTTCCGCAAGATGGTCAAGGCGCTCAACGACGTCGGTCTGCGGGTCGTCATGGACGTCGTCTACAACCACACGGCGGCGAGCGGGCAGGCGGACACCTCCGTCCTCGACCGGATCGTCCCCGGCTACTACCAGCGGCTCCTCGCCGACGGTTCGGTCGCCAACAGCACCTGCTGCGCCAACACCGCGACCGAGAACGCGATGATGGGCAAGCTGGTCGTCGACTCGATCGTCACCTGGGCCAAGGAGTACAAGGTCGACGGCTTCCGCTTCGACCTCATGGGCCACCACCCCAAGGCCAACATCCTGGCGGTCAGGAAGGCCCTCGACGGGCTGACCCTCGCCAAGGACGGCGTCGACGGCAAGAAGATCATCCTGTACGGCGAGGGCTGGAACTTCGGCGAGGTCGCCGACGACGCCCGCTTCGTGCAGGCCACCCAGAAGAACATGGCCGGAACCGGCATCGCCACCTTCTCCGACCGCGCCCGTGACGCGGTCCGCGGCGGCGGGCCCTTCGACGAGGACCCGGGCGTCCAGGGCTTCGCGTCCGGCCTCTACACCGACCCCAACTCCTCCAAGAACAACGGCACGTCGGCCGAGCAGAAGGCCCGGCTGCTGCACTACCAGGACCTGATCAAGGTCGGGCTGAGCGGCAACCTCGCCCGGTACTCCTTCACCGACACCGACGGCAAGCAGGTCACCGGCGCCCAGGTCGACTACAACGGGCAGCCCGCCGGGTACGCGGACGCGCCCGGCGACGCCCTCGCCTACGCCGACGCGCACGACAACGAGTCGCTGTTCGACGCGCTGACGTACAAACTGCCCGCCACGACCAGCGCCGACGACCGCGCCCGGATGCAGGTCCTCGCCCTGGCGACGGCCACCCTCTCGCAGGGCCCGGCCCTCTCCCAGGCGGGCACCGACCTGCTGCGCTCCAAGTCCCTGGACCGCAACTCCTACGACAGCGGCGACTGGTTCAACGCCATCCACTGGAACTGCGCGGACGGCAACGGCTTCGGCCGGGGTCTGCCGATGGCCGCCGACAACGAGTCCAAGTGGTCGTACGCCAAGCCCCTGTTGGGCCAGGTGAAGGTCGGCTGCGAGCAGATCCAGGGGGCCTCGGCGGCCTACCAGGACCTGTTGAGGATCCGTACGACGGAGAACGTGTTCTCCCTCGGCACGACCGCTCAGGTGCAGTCCACGCTGTCCTTCCCGCTGTCGGGGAAGGACGAGACGCCCGGGGTGATCACCATGGAACTCGGTGACCTGGTCGTGGTGTTCAACGCGACGCCACAGGCGCAGGAGCAGCGGGTGGCCGCGCTGGCCGGCACGGCGTACGCGCTGCACGAGGTCCAGGCGACGGGTGCGGACCCTACCGTCAAGCGGTCGTCCTACGAGCGGGTTTCGGGCACCTTCGCCGTTCCGGGGCGCACGGTGGCGGTGTTCTCCCGCAAGTCCTGACAACGGCATAACCTTGGTGGGGCAGACCCGGTCCGGGTCTGCCCCGCTGTGTGTCCAAGGGCTCTGAACACATGGATGTCGACGCAAACCCCACAGGCACGACCGTCATGGTCGTGGACGATACGGAAGCAAGCCGCTACGCGATGAGCACCCTGCTGAGCCGGGCGGGCACCGCGTCGTGCCCGTCGCCAGCGGTGGCGAGGCGCTCGCCGAACTCGACGCACGGCGGCGCAAGGGCACCCTGCCGGACGTGGCCCTCGTCGACGTGGGGCTGCCCGACATGAGCGGCTTCGACCTGTGCCGCCGCTTCAAGGAGCGCCCGCACACCGCCGGGCTGCCCGTCGTGCACTTCTCCGCCGCCCAGGTGGCCCCGGTCGACTGCTGTGAGGGCCTGGACACGGGATCCGAGTCCTATCTGAAGGTGCCCGCCGAGCCCCTGGAGATCGAGGCGGTGGTCCGGGCCGCCGTGCGCAACGCACGGGTGCGGGCCGACGACCGGGCACTGGTACGACGGCTGACCCTGCTGTCGGAGACGATCGTCACCATCCAGGCGGCACGCTCCTTGCAGGAACTCACCGACGCGGCCGCCGAAGGCATCTCGCGGGTCACCGGCACCCCCGCCGTCGTCTTCGTCCTGGACCAGGAGGACCGGCTGTACCGGGGCCTGTCCCGGGACCGGGTACCGGTCGCCCTGCCGGACGACGGGTCCGACCGGACGGTGGCCGCACTGCTGCGGCGGCTCACCCGGGGGCAGGGCGACGGGGTGCAGCTCACGACGGTGCCCGCACCGCTGTGGCCGGCCGGCTACTTCCGGCCCGGCGTCGAGCACGACGCCCGGCTGGCGCTCGTCCGCACCCAGGACGGCAGGGCCACGGTCTGCCTGGCCGCGCCCGCGCGCGGGATGCGGCGGATGGGCCCCGAGCGCGAGAGCCTGCTGGCCCAGCTGACCCAGGCGACCGCGTACGCCGCCGAACCGCTGCTCATGTACCAGGTGGAGCGGCATGTCGCCCTCACCCTCCAGCACAGCTTCCTGCCCCAGCCGCACCGGCTGCCCGAGCTGCCCGGCGTGAACGTCGTGGTCCGCTATGTGCCCGCGTCCACGGAGACCGAGATCGGCGGCGACTTCTACGCGGCGCTGAGCACCGCCGACGGTGTGCTCACCGCGGTCGGTGACGTCGTCGGGCACTCACTGGACGCGGCGACCGTCATGGTGGAGATCCGGCACGCGCTGCGGGCCTACGCCGTCGAGGACAGCGACCCGTGCGTGCTCGCCGAGCGCCTCGACCGGATGCTCCAGCGCTACCACCCCGACCTCACGGCCACGGTCTGCATGGCCCTCGTGGACCCCGCCACCGGGCGCACCCAGGTGGCCAACTCGGGCCACATCCCGCCGCTGATCGTCCGCGACAACGGCAGCGCCGACTACGTCAAGGCGGCCGGACCGCTGCTCGGCATCGGCCTGCCCCACCCGCCCGTCACCGAGCTGTTCCTCGAACCCACCGACCGGCTCCTCATGGTCACCGACGGCCTGATCGAGACCCGCGGCACCGACCTCTCGGCCTCCATGGAACAGCTCCGCGCGGCCGCCGTCGGCTCCCTGCCCGGCTTGGACGCCCTGTGCGACACCCTCCTGGCCTCCTTCGGCCACGACCGCGAGGACGACATCGCGATGCTGGCGCTGCGGCTAGGCTGAGGCCCTCGGCCTAGAACAGGAGTACCCATGCCGCAGATCACCGTCGACTACTCCCGGACGATCACCCCCGCCTTCGACCGGGCCGGGTTCGCCCGGGCGCTGCACGAGGCGACGGTGGAGATCGCGGCGGCGAAGCCGGAGGCGTGCAAGACGCAGTTCCGGGCGAGCGAGGACACGGCCTTCGGATACGAGGACCCCGAGGAGCTCGGTCACGCGGTCGTCCATGTCACCCTCGGTCTGCTCGCCGGACGCACCGAGGAGACCAAGGCGAAGCTCACCGAAGCCGTCCTGGAACTGCTGCGCAAGCACATCGAGGCCGACCCGGGCACCGTGCTGCACGCCTCCGCCGAGGTCCGTGACCTCGACGCCTCGTACCGCAAGTTCTAGGACGCCAGCGCGATCAGCCGGCCGACCAGGTCGGCGAACGGACCGTCGGTCGGCTCGTCGCGGAGCATGACGCGCATCAGCGCGCCCATCTCCTCGTCGTACGCGGCGCTGACCGCGGCGAGCGCAGCGAAGTCGTGCACCAGCTGCACCTCCAGCTCGCCGCGCGGGATGCGCCGGCCGTCCAGCCAGATCAGTGCCGTCGACTCGGCGAGCGAGATCCAGGAGCGGACGACCAGTTCGAGTCGCGCGGGCGGGTCGGTGATGCCCAGATGCGACAGGATCTGGTCGTACGCGGCCTGCCGTACGGAGTCGATGAGCGCGTTGGTCGCCGAGGAGCCGACCGCCGGGCCGCCGCGCATCAGGGCCGCGAAACCGGGCCCGTGCTCGTCCACGAAGTCGAAGAAGCGCCGCATGACCCGCAGCAGCCGCGCCCCCAGCGGCCCTTCCTGCGGCTCCACGAACCGGCCCGCCAGATCGTCCGCCGCCCGCTTCAACGCGGCCTCGTACAGGCTGAGTTTGCCGGGGAAGTAGTGGTAGACCAACGGGCGCGAGATGCCCGCCGCGGCCGCTATCTCGTCGATGGACACGTCATCGGGCGAGCGCTGGCTGAACAGTTCGAGGGCGACGCCGATCAACTGCTGCCGCCGCTCCTCGACTCCCATTCTTCGCCGTACCCCGGTAGTCATGCGAACACCTTACCGATCGGATCCGGCCCGGAACGGCCGGTCCGGCCATGGGTGTTCACATATCCAACACAAGCCGCTCACTTCGCGCCCGCGAAACGCAGATGAGCATCGAGTCATCGCGCTCGGCGTCGGTCAGCAACTCGTCCCGATGGTCCACCTCGCCCTCCAGGACCCGCTGTTGGCAGGTCCCGCAGAAGCCCTGCTCGCAGGAGTAGAGGGTGTTCGGCAGCTCCGCCCGGACGGCCGCGAGGACCGTGGAGTCCGCCGGGACCGTCAACGTCCGCCCGCTGCGGCGCAGTTCGAGCTCGAAGGCACCGCCCGGCGCGGCGGCCCGCGGCGTGAACCGCTCCGAGCGCACCTGCGGGAAGCGCTCCTCGACCGCCGCCATCAGCCCTTCCGGTCCGCAGCAGTACACGGCGGCGCCCTCGGGCACCTCCAGCGTGTCGAGGTCGGGCACCCCGGTCACGACGGTCACCCGGTCCAGCCGCTCCAGCTCCGCCAGGAACGGCATCGCTCCCGCGACCGCCCGCACGTACAGCAGCCGCCAGTCGGCGCCCGCCGGCAGCGACCGCAGCATCGGCAGGACGGGGGTGATCCCGATGCCGCCCGCGACGAAGACGTACGACTCCGCCTCGACCAGCGGGAAACGGTTGCGCGGCCCGCGCACCTCGATCTCCATGCCCTCGGTGAGCTGCTCGTGCACCTCGCGCGAGCCGCCCCGCCCGTCCTCGACGAGCCGGGTCGCCACGGTGTACGAGGAGGTGTCCGCCGGGTCGCCGCACAGCGAGTACTGGCGCACGAGCCCCGACGGCAGCACCAGGTCGAGATGCGCACCGGGCTCCCAGCGCGGCAGGTCCCGCCCCTCCAGGCGCAGTTGGACGACTCCCTCGGTGACCTCCGCGCGCGCGGCCACCAGCAGCCGCAGCGCCCGCGACCGGGGCCGCCCGGAGACCGGCTCGTCCAGGGCGGGCATCGGCCACAGCGGCGAGACCCGGATACGGCGGCGCATGGTCCGCCGGGCGAGCAGCGCGGCCCCGGCGACGACCGCGACGGTGAGCGGCTTCGGCATCAGGCGGCACCCTTCTCGGCCGCCAGCGCGGCGGGGGACTGGGCGAGATAGGCGACCGCCTGCTCGGTGCAGCCCTCCTGGGAGGGGTGGTAGGCGCGGCTCAGATAGCGCGGTATCGACCGGAGCATGGCGCCGGTCCCGGGCAGCACACCCTGCCGCCCGCGGACGTAGAAGTCCTTGAAGCTCGCCCTGCCGTCGACGAGCGTCGGGTCGTTCTCCATGAAGAACCGCGCCCCGCGCTGCCACAGGAACACCAGCGTCGCGAAGGCCAGCGCCCAGGTGCGCACCCGGCGCCGGTAGCCGCCGTCCACGTGCATGAAGAGCTCGAAGGCGACCGACCGGTGTTCGACCTCCTCGGCGCCGTGCCAGCGCAGCAGGTCCAGCATGGTCGGATCGGCGCCCCGCCGGTCCAACTCCTCTGCGTTCAGCACCCAGTTGCCGAGGAAGGCGGTGTAGTGCTCGATGGCCGCGATGATCGCCACCCGCTCCATCAGCCACCACCGGCGCGGCCTGCCCGGCGGCAGTGTCCGGTCGCCGAGCAGCTTCTCGAAGAACCAGTCGATCTGCGCGGTGTACGGCGTCGGATCGAGGCCCAGCTCCTTCAGATGCGGCAGGACCTCGTCGTGCGCCTGGGAGTGCATGGCCTCCTGGCCGATGAACCCGATGACGTCCTCGCGCAGCCGCTCGTCCCGGATGAGCGGCAGCACCTGCCGGTAGACGTGCACGAACCAGCGCTCGCCGGCCGGCAGCAGCAGGTGGAGCACGTTGATGGTGTGGGCGGCGAAGGGATCACCGGGCACCCAGTGCAGCGGGGTGTCGTCCCAGGAGAAGGACACCTTGCGGGCCTTGAGGTGCACCCGGTCCTGCGTGTTAGACATGGCGTCAATGTACTGACGGGTAGGGCGGTCGGGAACCCCTGTGCGGCCTCTTGTTTACGTCTGTGTCAGCAAGCGGGTCTGTGAGCGGGTCTCAGCGCAGCCCGTTGATCGCCCGCCCGTCGGCCAGCGTCCCCTTCAGCCCGGCCTGCGCGCCTTCCTTCGCCTTCACGGCCAGGAGGTTCCCCTGTCCCGAGCCGCGCACCGCGCCCGTCGCGCTGATCGACGCGGTGTTCTTTCCGCCCGCCGCCAGCAGGTACCAGGAGCCCGACCCCGACTTCCACAGCACACCCGCCAGGACGTTCGGGTCGCGGGGGCCGCACGCCGGGACGTTCTCGGCCTGCGCCGCGACCGCCCCGTACGCCGAACCCGGAGTGCGGAACTGCGCCAGCGCGCGCGTCCCGCCGCCGCGCCAGGTCTCCGCGCGCGTGCACACCCAGTCCGCCGACCCGCCGGCCTCGGGCAGCTGCTGCTCGGCGTACGCCCACGCGTTCACCGTCCGTACGCCGGCCGAGCGCATCGCGCCCAGCGAGCAGGCGTACGGCGCCCAGGTGCGCAGCGCCTCCGCACCGGACGTCTCGTGCACCGCGCCGGGGCGCCCGTGGTGAGGCGGGCCGGGACCAGTTCGCCGAGGTCGCTCATCAGGCGGGTGCCGGAGCGGTCCGTCAGCTGGAGCACGTTCCAGGACGTGCAGCCGCCGTTCTGCTGGGCCGGGCCCGCCAGCGGCGAGGTGACGCCCTTGGCCAGGGTCAGGTCCATCGCACCTGAGGCCGGCTTGAGCAGGTCGCGCTCGGCGGCCTTCTTCACCCAGGGCGCCAGCAGATAGCGGACGTTGCCGTCGGCCCGGCCCAGCACGACCGCGCTCGCCTCGGCCGGCGTGGCCCCGTCGACGCGCGCGAAGTCGAGGGCGGCGCCCTGGGTGCCGTCCTTCGGCTCGGCGTACCGGGCGATGCGCAGACCGTCGTAGAGGATCACCACACGCGCGTTGTCGACGAGCCCCGCGTACAGCAGCTGTGGCGGGCCCGCCGGGCCGCCGGAGGGGGTGCCGGGGGTCGCGGAGACCTGGACGGTCTCGCCGGGGCGGGCCCAGACGGCGAGGGCGCGGCGCAGCAGCGCGGTGTCGTGGGCGAGTTCGCCGCGGGCGGGCCAGACGGAGAAGTCGTTGCGGGACGCGGCCTGCCAGGCGGTGGCCGGGACCCGAGTCAGGTTGGCGGGGTCGAGGGCGGCCTGCGCGGACGGGTTCTGCGCGTACGCGGGCGCGGCGGCGCCGGCTCGGGCCCGCAGCCGTCGCCCGGCAGACCGAGCAGCGCTCCGCACACGGCGACCGCCGCCGCGGCGGCGAGCACGGCCTTCATGTGCTGCCTGCGGCGCATCAGGTCGGTGGGGCGGGCCTGGAGCGAGCAGGGGTCGAACTCGGGGGAGTCCAGGAGGGCGTACTCGGCGGGTACTTCACCGGCCTCTTCCAGCGCTCGTCCGGGTCCTCGACCCCGGCCTCGGTCAGCACCCGTCGGACGTCGCCGTCCGGGAGCCGCTCCAGACCGCGCAGGACGTAGGCGGCGCGGGCCTCGCCGGACAGCGCGGACAGCCGCTGGTCCAGGGCGAGTTCGTCGGCGCCGCCCGAGCGCGGGAAGAGCCTGAGACCCCACACCTGGGGGAGCAGCGGCGGGAGTTGGGAGCGCTTGGGCCAGGCCCGGAAGGTCAGTGGCAGGCCCGCCTCCAGTGCCGTACGCAGCACTTGGAGGCGGACGAAGGCGTACCCGGGGTCGCCGTCGCGGCCGGTCGACTGGGCCGGGATGACCGGCGTCGAGGCCCGGCCGCGCGGCAGGGCGCGCTGCGTGAGGGCGTGCGCGGTCAGGACCCGCCGGTTGCGGCCGAGGCCCGGCGGCAGCACCAGGTAGGCCAGCCGGACCAGCCGTGGGTAGTGCTCGACGAGCGCGGCCTCGGCCTGTTCGACATCGACGAACGGCTCGGCGGAGGCGGACGGTGCGGGGCGCGGGGCGACATCCTGTGACTGCACGTTCAGCAGAACGAGCGAATCGTGCGTTGGTCACCGCCAACCGGGCGACTCAGTCGTCAGGGTCGACCAGTGCGCGCGCGTAGTTGGCCATCGAGCGCTGGTAGCGCGGCAGATGCGGGGCCAGTGCGCCCAGGACGAGCGACAGGCCCTCGCGGTCGCGGCCCAGGCTCGACAGGCACAGGGCGAGACACGCTCGTACGGCGTCGTCCAATTCGTCGGAGGGGCCGTCCAGTTCGGGCGTCAGGAGCTTGACGCCCTCCTCGGCCTGGCCGATGTTCCGCAGCGAGCTGGAGAGCTGGATCTTCGCGCGGCGCCCCTTGTAGCCGGACAGCCCCCGCGCCAGCGCCTCCCGGTACAGCGGGGCCGCCTTGTCCGAGTGACCTGTCGAGTCCCAGGCGCAGGCCTGCTCGAAGGGGCCGAGCGGGCTGTCGGCGGGGAGTTCGGCGACCAAGGCGTCGATCACCGCCCGGAATTCGGCGGCTCGCTCCTCCGGGTAGTCGTCGAAGGTGGCCCAGGCGGCCGTCACACGCTGTTCCCAGTTCTCGTTCACCGGCACACTTTCGCACAGGCGTGCCCACTGGGGCAGCCGATTTGAGCGCAGCGTGCTCCCCGGCCGTATGGAAGGGGACGGGCACCCAGGCCCACGGGAAGGTTCCGGAGGAACAGATGAGGTTGACCCGACCGATGCTCGCGGCGACGGCAGCCGCGGCGGTCCTCGTGCTGGCGGGCTGCGGCTCCGGCGACGGTGACGACAAGGCCGCCGTGCCGCAGACGGCGAGCGGCAGCCTTGAGCACCTGGCCGCGGAGGTGGGCTGCAAGCCGACCATCCAGATCGACGCCGACGAACTCCGCCAGGCCTCGTGCCGCAAGAGCGCCGCCCACGGCAAGTTCCTGCTGGCCACCTTCGCCACCGACCGCGGCCAGCGCGAATGGATCGACGGGGCCAAGGACTACGGCGGTCACTACCTCGTCGGCCGCAAGTGGGTGGCCGTCGGCGAGACGAAGCAGGTGACGGCGACGCTGCGCAAGACGCTCGGCGGGGACATCGAGGAAGGCCAGGACCACAGCGCGCACTCCGGTCACTGAACCCGAAGAACACGAGAGAGCCGGCGGTGGGATTTCCACCGCCGGCTCTCTCGTGCGCTAGCTAGCTCACTGGCACCGCTGGCCGGTGTTGATGCAGTTGACCATCTTGTTCATCAGGTTCGTGGAGAAGAAGTTGATGAAGTCGTTGTGGTCGGTGATCGGCTTGTGGATGTTCTCCGGGAAGGTGTCCACCGCGTACGGCTGGATCACCTGGCCGTTCTGGAGCTTCGGGGCCGGAACGTTGTAGACCAGCCGGACCTGGAGCTGCGGGATCGCCTTGAAGCCGTTGGCGCAGGAGCCGTCGGCCTGGACGAACGCCACGTGCGTACGGTGGTTGGCGCTGTCGATGTTCTTGCCGTCCCAGCAGCTCTGGAAGTTGGTCGTGCGCACCACCTGGCTGCCCTGCGGGCAGATCGGGTACTTGTCGTGCAGCTGGACCTTGTTCTCGAAGCCGGTGCAGCTCCAGTTGACGTTGGCGTTCGCGTTGCCGTTGACGAAGGCCTTCGCGTCACCGGTGATGATGCGCAGGGCGGTCGGCATCGCGACGACGTTGCCCTTCTTGTTGCCGACGAACTTCAGCTGGGCCTTGACGGGCTGGAGGATCTTGCCGACGTTGCCCTCCTTGCCACCGCCGTCCCGGTTCTGGTCGAAGTCCTGCTGACCGTTCTGCAGGCGCAGCACCGGCCAGAAGTACGAGGACTTGTCGCCCTGGTTCTGGCAGGTGGTCTGGGCCCCGGCCAGCTCCTGGTCGCTCGCGAACGCGTCGTTGCTCTGGTTGCCGACGTAGTCGTGCAGGTGGTGGGCGCCGTTGCTGACACCGGGCGCGACGATCACGTTGTCCGTGTTGTGGTTCTTGTTGCCGTTGGTGCCGCACTTCGTGATGAACACGCCGCGGGAGCCGGAACCACCGTTCGCGGGCAGGCCGTTCTGACCCACGCCGAGCTGCGCGTTGCCCTGCACCTTCGTGATGTCCACGAAGTCGGCGGCCGTCGGGCCGTTACCGCCCTGGCCGTTCTGCTGCTGGCCACCCTGCTGCTGGCCGCCTTGCTGTTGACCGCCCTGCTGCTGGCCACCGTTCTGCTGCTGGCCCCCGCCGTTCTGCTGCTGACCGCCCTGACCGGCGTTGGTCTGCGGCTGCGCGGCCGGGACCCCGGTGCAGGCGGCGAACTGCGACAGGTTCGCGACCTGTCCGCCGCCCGCTGGATGTTGATCCGGATGCGGTCCAGCGCGGCGGACCGCTTTTCCTTCAGCGGGCCGAGGATCGCGTTCTGCACGAACCCGGGGTCGTTCGCCTGCGCCTGGCGCGTGGACGCCAGCCGGGCGTACGCCTCGGTGATCTGCTTGTCGAGGTTCGCCAGCTCCGTACTCACGCCGTTCCGGGCGCCGTTCGGGACATTCGTCAGCTTCTGGCCGACGTCCGGGCACTGGATCGTGGCGATCTGCGCCCCGGCGGCCTTCACCTGGTTCTGCCCCGAGTTCGACTCGTGAGCCGATGCGTAGAAGTTCGCCCAGACAAGCCCGCCCCCACCGAGCGCTAGGGCTGCCGATCCCGCCACGACCTTGGTGGTCATCGACGTACGGCGTTTGCGATTGTTGCGTCCCATGGAACTCCTCTGACTTCCTTGCGGGGCTATCGAGGCGCCCGACAGGAGTGAAGCGGCGTCGTTCCATACGGACGTGGTCCCACGGGTGTTCACCCGTCTCTCATAAAAATCAGAGGATTACTCGACAGCCCTGCCACAACAGCCGCTTGAGCAGCGGAAGTTACAGAAAATCAGCGGCTGTTCACCGGCCCTGGTCCAGATAGGCGAGGACCGCGAGAACGCGCCGATTGTCGTCGTCCGACACCTCCAGGTCCAATTTGGCGAAGATGTTGGAGGTGTGCTTGGCAATGGCCCGTTCTGTGACGACGAGCTGTCCCGCGATCGCCGCGTTGGACCGGCCCTGCGCCATCAGGTCCAGCACCTCCAGCTCGCGCGGGGTCAGCCGGCCCAGCGGCTGGTCGGCTGCCGCGCGCCGGGTGAGCAGCTGCTGGATCACCTGCGGGTCCATCGCCGTACCGCCCGCCGCCACCCGGTGCACCGCGTCCACGAACTGCGCCGCGTCGAAGACCCGGTCCTTCAGCAGATAGCCCACCCCGCCGGTACCGTCGGCGAGCAGCTCGCGCGCGTACAGCTGCTCGACGTGCTGCGAGAGCACCAGCACGGGCAGCCCGGGTCTGGCCCGCCGGGCCGCCAGCGCGCACTGCAGCCCCTCGTCGGTGTGCGTGGGCGGCAGCCGTACGTCGACCACGGCGACGTCCGGCTCCAGCTCGGCCAGCGCACGGGTGAGCTCGGGGCCGGACTCGACGGCGGCGGCGATCTCGAAGTCATGGGCTTCCAGCAGCCGGACCAGCCCGTCCCGCAGGAGGAACAGGTCTTCGGCTAGGACAACACGCAAGGGATCTCCATGGTGACCATGGTGGGACCGCCCGCGGGACTGCTGACGGCCAGGACGCCGTCGAATGTACCGAGCCGGCGCTCGACCCCGGCCAGCCCCGACCCGGCTCCGATCACCGCGCCGCCCTTGCCGTCGTCGGTGACGCTGATGCGCAGGGTGCCGTCCTCGTGGTGCAGGTCGATCCAGAGCCGCTGGGCGTCCGCGTGCTTCACGGCGTTGGTGAGGACCTCGCTCACCGCGAAGTACGCCGCCGACTCCACCGGCGCGTCCGCCCGCCCGGGCAGCTCCACCGTCACCTCGGCCGGCAGCGGCAGCCGCAGCGCCAACGCCCGTACGGCGTCGCCCAGTCCGCGCTCGGCGAGCACCGGCGGATGGATGCCGCGCACCAGGTCGCGCAGTTCGGCGAGGGCGTCGACGGATGACTTGCGGGCCTGCGCGAGCAACTCCTTCGCCTTCTGCGGGTCCTTGTCGAGGAGCAGCTCGATGGTGCCGAGGTCCATGCCCATGGCGACCAGCCGGGCCTGCGCCCCGTCGTGCAGGTCCCGCTCGATGCGCCGCAGTTCGGCCGCGGAGGTGTCCACGGCGTCCTGCCGGGTCTCCGTCAACACCCGTACACGTTCGGCGAGTTCGGCCTGGCTGGGGGTGAGCAGGGTGCGGGTCAGACGGAAGTGGGCGCGCAGCACGGGCGTGGAGAACTGCCGGAACAGCAGCAGGAGGACCAGCGCGAGCGCTCCGGCGCCGAACGCGGAGGCCTGCCCGGTGACCGGCACGAAGGCGTACCAGTACCCGTCCGGGAAGACCCGCCACAGCCCGGCGGCCAGCGCGAGCCCCTCCACCGGGTAGAGGACCAGCACGGCCGGCAGCAGCGCGGTCAGGAACCCCGCCGTCATGTCGACCGGCAGCCACCTCAGGTCCCGCCAGGTCGCCGGGTCACCCAGCATGCCGAAGGTGCGCCCCCAGGGGTTGGCGTTCGCCGGGAGCGGCCGGTACGCCGACGGGATCCGCACCCCGCCCCACTCGGCGGCGAGGACCCGGCGCCAGTCGGCGAACGCCCGTACCCCGGTCAGCACCCACGGGGTGGTGACGATCCCGACGCCGATCGGGATGAGCGCGATGGACACCAGCGACAGAACGAGGCACAGGACCGCACCCGGCAGCACGACCAACGCCAGCCCGAGCCCCCGCAACGCCGCCAGACCCGAGGTCCGTGCCCATGTACCGCCCCTGCCGTGCTGTGTCTCGATGCTCATGACAGCAGTCTCGCCGAGCCCCAGCAGCGGGTCACGGGGCTTGGCCACCCGGTCAGGGGGTGGTGCCAGGTACACCCCCCGCCGCCCTGGCGAGCACCTTCGCCTCCACCGCCGGGGCGAGCCCCACCTCGGGCCGGTCCGGCCGCTGCGGGGCGGTGCCGCCGATCTCCCGCAGCCAGCTCCAGGTGTCGGCGACGGTCTCGGTGACCGGACGGCACTCCAGCCCCGTGCCCAGGGCCTTGGTGACGTCACCGGTGTGCAGGGCCGCATGCAGGTCGCTGCCCGGCGGCACCCACACCGGCAGCTGGGTCCAGGGCTCGATGCCCGCGTCGAGGACGACGTCCGGGTCGGTCCAGCGCAGCTCGGCGCCGGACCCGGTGACCTTCGCGCAGGCCTCCAGCAGGCCGCCCATGGTGGCGTGCCCGCTGGGCGAGACCAGGTTGTACGGCCCGCTCAACTCCCGCTCCACGGCGCCCAGTACCCACGCGGCGAGGTCACGGACGTCGATGTACTGGAGGGGCAGCTCCCGCGGCCCCGGGGCGAGCACTTGTCCGCCCCGCGCGATCCGGTTCAGCCACCACGGCAGCCGCCCGATGTTCTCGTAAGGGCCGAGGATCAGCCCCGCCCGGACGAGCAGCGAGCGGTCCGCGCCGAAGACCTCGGTCGCGGCCAGCTCGCCGCCCCGCTTGTCACGGGCGTAGTCACTCTGCCCGGCATCGGCCGAGGCGCCCTCCACCAGGGGCGCGTCCTCGGTCAGTCCGGCGGCCGGCGGCCATGCGTACACCGAGCGGCTCGACACATACACATACCGCCGGGCGCGGTCTTGCAGCAGCCGCGCCGCGTCCCGCACCGCCCGGGGGGCCGCCGACCAGGTGTCGACGACGGCGTCCCAGGTGTCCGTGCCGGCCAGGGCGGTGAGCCTGTCGGGCGCGGTGCGGTCGCCGTGCAGCGACCGCACTCCGGTCACGGGGGCGTGCCGTCCCCGGTGGAAGACGGTCACGTCCCAGCCGCGCCCGAGCGCCGCCTCGACGACGGCCCGCCCCACGAACTCCGTACCACCCAGCATCAGAAGCCTCATGGCGGAGACTCTGCCTGGTGCAAGGGGGCCGCGGAACGGGTCTCTGCCGTCAGCAGACAGCCTGCCGCGATGTCAGCGCCCGGCCGGCGGCGCGTACTTGTAGCCCACCCGGCGGATCGTCTGGATCGCCTGCCGGTGCTGGGCGCCCAGCTTGCGGCGGAGCCGGGCGATGTGGACGTCGACGGTGCGGCCGTCGCCCACGTGCCCGTAGCCCCACACGGTGGTGACCAGCTGGTCCCGGGTGTGCACCCGGTGCGGGTTGGCGACGAGGTGGGCGAGGAGCTCGAACTCCAGGTATGTGAGGTCGAGTTCGACGCCGTTCACCTCGGCGGTGCGCTGCACGGTGTCGATGCGGACGAGCGGTTCGTCGTCGCTCTCGGCATCCGGGGCGCCCAGGGCGCCGGGCGCACCGGTCACGGCCGGTTCGGTCGGCAGCAGCGGCTGCTGGTCGGCCGGGACGAGCACCAGGTAGCCGATCATCGGCGGCTGGCCCGGCAGCGTGGGCAGCGCGTGCTGCGGGGCGGGCAGCCAGGTGGCACCCGGCGGCAGGAAGTCCGCGACGTGCAGGACGTCGTCCGGGCCGACGGCCCTGAGCCGGTGCCGGGGGCCGGGCTCGGCCGGGGCGGTGCCGAGGGGGGCGGGAGACAGGGAACGAGTGGTCGCCATGAGGGTCAGCTCTTTCGCGCGAGGAGGTCGTCCGGGGGACGGGTCGTCCCAAGACGTGGATCGACTGCGCGCTGGCCGAAGGCCGGACGGGGTGTGTACGGCTTTAGAGGGCCCGCGCGTTCATCACGCGGCAACACACCCGGTCGAAGTCGTGGTGCTGACGGGAAGGCCAGAACGGCTCGAGGTCATGGCGACCTGTCGCGCTGGGGTTCTGGAAGCTGGCCATGCCCATATTGAAGCAGACACAGGCCCGCAACAGGACCCTCCTCTCACAGCTTGGACGCTTCCTTGACTCGAATCCGACGTTGCGTATGTCACCCCACCAGGCGTTTGCGCCAGTTCAGGGGCGTGACGGTGATGGCCCTGGACGGGTCGCCGTCCCACTGGGTGGACAGTCCCGCGGCGTCCAGGGCGGCGACGACCGCACGGCCGACGTCGGCGGTGGTCTCGGCCGAGCCGTCGAAACCGCCGTAGAGCAGCGTCAGTCCGTGTCCGGCGGCGGCGCTCTCGGTGCACTGGGAGTGGAAGTAGACGAACCCGCGATCGCCCTCGGCGCGCTCGGCGGCTATCTCCGCGGTGCCGCAGGTACGGCAGCAGGTGAAGTTCTCCCGGGCGGTGACGCCGGTGGAGTTCAGGGCCTCGAAGGCCCGGGTGATGCGCTCGGGGTCGGTGGTGCCCTCCCAGGTGCGCTGTTCGGCCACCCGCTCCAGCCACAGCCGATCCACGAGCAGCCGCGCCTGCGCGGGAGAGACCGGGCGGTCGGCGTCGTCGACGAGCCACTCCTCGGCCTCCTCGGCCAGGCTGCTCCGGTCGCCGTATCCGCACCGCAGCAGATCGCGCACCCGTGCCTCGACGTCCTCCCGCACCTCGTCGGGGAGTTCGGGCACGTCCTCCTGCTCCGTGTCGAAGTCGACCGGCGCCCAGGAGATCCCCGTGTCCCAGCCGTCCTCCGCACGCGCCCAGCCCGCCAGCACATCGGCGACGGCATCCGGGCCGGCGAGTTCCGCACGGAAGAAGGCGGTGCGGCTCGCCCGGTGCTCCACCTGATAGGCACCGCCGCTCTCGTGCCACACCTGCGCGAAGACGTCCGGCAGGTCCGGGACGCGCTGGATCACCAGCCAGCGGTCCCCGCTCGCCCCGATGCGGTGCACGAGCTCCCGCAACTCCCGCTCGCCCACGCCGGTGAGCGTCTCCCCGTACTCGGACATGACCTTGACGGCCAGACCCCCGTCGATCTCCATGCCCCCACCCTGGCAGACCCCACTGACAACGCGCCGAGGGGCGCCCGCCGCGGTCGGTGGGCGCCCCTCGGGAAGCTGCTGCGGGGATCAGATCTGGCCGGCCTTCTCCAGGGCGGTGCAGCAGGTGTCGACGATCAGGCGGGTCACGACGTACGGGTCGACGTTGGCGTTCGGGCGGCGGTCCTCGATGTAGCCCTTGCCGTCCTTCTCGACCTGCCACGGGATACGGACCGAGGCGCCGCGGTTGGAGACACCGTAGGAGTACTCGTTCCACGGGGCGGTCTCGTGCAGACCGGTCAGGCGGTCGTCGATGCCGGCGCCGTAGTTCTTGACGTGGTCCAGCGGCTTGGAGCCCTCACCGAGCGACTCGCACGCGGTGATGATCGCGTCGTAGCCCTCGCGCATCGCCTTGGTGGAGAAGTTGGTGTGCGCGCCGGCGCCGTTCCAGTCGCCCTTGACCGGCTTCGGGTCCAGGGTCGCGGAGATGCCGAAGTCCTCGGCGGTGCGGTAGAGCAGCCAGCGGGCCACCCACAGGTGGTCCGAGACCTCGAGCGGGGACAGCGGGCCGACCTGGAACTCCCACTGGCCGGGCATGACCTCGGCGTTGATGCCGGAGATGCCGAGACCGGCCTTCAGGCAGTTCTCCAGGTGCGCCTCGACGACGTCACGGCCGAAGATCTCGTCGGCGCCGACACCGCAGTAGTAGCCGCCCTGCGGGGCCGGGTAGCCGCCCTTGGGGAAGCCGAGCGGGTAGCCGTCTTTGAAGAAGGTGTACTCCTGCTCGATGCCGAAGATCGGCGCCTGGGAGGCGAACTTCTCGGCGACCTCGGCCAGCGCGGCACGGGTGTTGGAGGAGTGCGGCGTGAAGTCGATGTCGAGGACCTCACACAGGACCAGGATGTCGTCGCCGCCGCGGATCGGGTCCGGGCAGGAGAAGACCGGCTTGAGCACACGGTCCGAGGAGTGCCCCTCGGCCTGGTTCGTGGACGACCCGTCGAAGCCCCAGATCGGCAGCTCCGCGCCCTTGGCGTCGTCCGCCAGGATCTTCGTCTTGGAACGGAGCTTGGCCGTCGGCTCGGTGCCGTCGATCCAGATGTACTCAGCCTTGAAGGTCACGGGCCACATCCTTCGGGGGTGGGTCTCTAGGCGCACTTGCGGGTGCTGCAGGGTGCTGCGGCGCTGCGGCACTGAAACGCCGCGCTTGATGTGCGCGAGCCTGTCAACAGGCGATTTCCCGGCCATTGCTCGAATGTGAACCCCGTGTTACCTGCTCGTTCTGTGGCGAGATTCACGCGGTGAGGGGCAGCGGCGACCGGAGACCGGCCCCGCAAGCAGGCCGCGCAGCCGGTGGCTCCGGCTCGTATGCGATGGGGTTGGCGGCTCGGTCCGTCCCTCGGGCCGACCCTCAGCCGGTCCTTCTGTCCACCCCTCCGGGATGACGACGATCTCGCAGCCGGCGGCCCGCAGCGCGGCGGCCGTGGAGTGGTGGACCTCCAGGAGCC
>MWJO01000040.1 GCA_002027195.1 Streptomyces sp. GKU 895
GCCGGCGGGCACTCCGTACGGGCGACTGGAGCGGCAGCCGCGGGAGCGACCGGCGATCGGCGATCGGCTGCGGGGCGGACCGGCGTCGGCATGGGCATCGGCTGGGCTGCGGAGCGACCGGCTGTGCGGCGACCGGCTGCGGGGCGAGCGGCTGTGCGGCGACCGGCTGCGGCGCCGCCGGTACCGGCACGGGCGCCGCAGGCACCGGTGCCGCCGCCATGGCCTGCGCGGCCAGCGGCATACCGACCCCGTTGCTCATCAGGCGGTCCACGGCCGCCGTACCCGAGCTGTAACTGGTCCCGGTGGCCAGCTCGGGCACGGCGGCTCCCCTCCTGGTCCCGTAGAGCACCTGTTCCAGCGCGGACACCAGGCGACGCACGTCCGTCTGGGGGCGCACCACGAGACGCAGGAAGCGGCTGGACGAGCCGATCTTGTTGCCGCACTCGCGGACCAGGATCCGGTGCTCGGAGAGCAGCCGGTCCCGGACCACGGTGCCTTCGGCGCCCACGGGGAGGCGGACGAAGAGGAAGTTGCCCTGGGAGGGATAGACGGTCAGACCGGGAAGGGCGGAGAGCTGGCTCGACATGTCGAGGCGGTCCCGGCGGACCTGCTGGAGGCTCTGCGCGTACTCGGCGCCGTGCTCCTTGAGCATGAACACCACGTACTCGGCGAAGGCGTTGAGGTTCCACTTCGGCAGCATCGAGCGGACGCGGCCCGCGAGCGCCGGGTTGGCGACCAGGTAGCCGAAGCGGATGCCGTGCAGCCCGAAGTTCTTGCCGAGGCTTCTCAGCACGATCACGTTCGGGCGCAGCATGGCCTCCTGCACCACGCTCGGCTCCGCCTCCGCGTCGGCGAACTCCAGGAAGCTCTCGTCGATGACGATCAGGTCGAGGTCGGCCATCGCGTCCATGAACTGCACGATCGCGTGCTTGTGGAGGAAGCCGCCGTCGGGGTTGTTGGGGTTGCAGATCACGGCCGCCCGGGTGCCGCGGGCCCGTATGAACTCGGCGTACTGGGCGAGGTCGAGGGCGAAGCCGCTGGACTCCTGGAGCGGGAACATGTCGACCCGCTTGCCGGTCTCCATGGGCTGGTCGGTCCACCGGCCGAAGGTGGGCACGGGGACGGCGAGGGACTCACGGACCAGCAAGTGGTCGATCCACGTGATCAGTTCGGTGGAGCCGTTTCCCATCGCCACGGCCTGCGGCGGGAGCTGGAGGAGGTTGCACAGTTCGGCGGTGATGGTGTCGGCGCTGGACGGGTAGTACGTGATGATGTCGCGCAGACGGCCGGCCATCTCGTCCCACATCCCCGGCGTGGGGAAGTAGGGGTTCACCGGAATACAGAAGTCGATCGGGCCGGCCCCGTCTCCCGCTGCCCGCGTCAGCGCCGCCATGGACGGGCTGTGTGCCGCGGTGCTGCGGAACAGCGAGGTGACGTTCTCGGCCATGGAACCTCCGTATGGGGCGGACCCGGTGGGGACGGCCGGGTCCGTCGTCTTTGGGTGGCCCGCGCGGGGGAGCACGGGCCGCTCATACATACGAAGGCCGGCGGGGCACTGTTCAACCGCTGAGAAATCGGTAAGAAGTTGTGCCCCACCTGTGAAGGAGTGTCAGGAGGGGAAGGAGTGCACGGTCGTGGACCGGTAGGTCTCCCCGGGCCGCAGCACGGTCGACGGGAAGTCCTCGTGGTTCGGGGAGTCGGGGTAGTGCTGGGTCTCCAGGCACACGGCGTCGCCCTGACGGTAGGTGCGGCCGGCGGGGCCGACCAGCGTGCCGTCGAGGAAGTTGCCCGAGTAGAACTGGATCCCTGGCTCGGTGGAGGCGATCCTCAGCACGCGGCCGGAGTCCGGGTCCCGGAGCGTGGCCACGTGCTCCGGCTCCGCCGTGATCCCCTTCTCCAGCACCCAGTTGTGGTCGTATCCCTTCGCCGCGAGCAGCTGCGGATGCCCGGTCCGCAGATTCCCGCCGATCGGCTTGGGCTCGCGGAAGTCGAACGGCGTGCCGTCCACCGGTGCCAGTTCGCCGGTCGGGATCAGACCGGCGTCCGTCGGCGTGAAGTGAGCGGCGGGGATGGTCAGTTCGTGGTGCTCGATCGTGCCGCTGCCCTCGCCCGCGAGGTTCCAGTAGACGTGGTTGGTGAGGTTGACGACCGTGGCCCTGTCGGTGGTGGCCTCGTAGTCGATGCGCCAGTCGCCCCCGGTGGTGAGGGTGTACGTCACCTGCGCCGTCAGCGTGCCGGGGTAGCCCATCTCGCCGTCCGGGGAGGTGTACGACAGCCGCAGGCCGACGTCGGTGCCCCGCTGGAACGGCTCGACGTCCCACACCACCGTGTCGAACCCGGCCTCGCCCCCGTGCAGGCTGTTCTCACCGTCGTCGACGGAGAGCTGGTACGTCTCGCCGTCCAGCGTGAACCGGCCCTTGCCGATGCGGTTGCCGTACCGGCCGATCAGCGCGCCGAAGTACGGGCTGGACGTGACGTAGTCCTCGAGGTGGTCGAAGCCCAGGGAGACGTTCGCGTACCGGCCGTGCCGGTCGGGGACCTCCAGGGACTGCACGATCCCGCCGTACGACAGGACCTGCATACGGGTGCCGCCGTTCTCCAGCGACCAGCGGTGGACGTCGGTGCCGTCGGTGAGCTTGCCGAAGAGTTCCTTCACCGGATGTCTCCTCCCATGGGAAGGGCCCCGCCTTCCGACGGGGCCCGACCGGTCGACCTGTGTGCTACGAACCGGACTTGCGCTTGTTCCACACGTCGAACCCGACCGCGGCCAGCAGGGCGAGGCCCTTGATGACCTGCTGCCAGTCGGAGCCGACGCTGAGAAGGTTCATGCCGTTGTTGAGAACACCGAGGACGAGACCGCCGATGATCGCGCCGAGGACGGTGCCGACACCGCCGCTCATCGACGCGCCACCGATGAACGCCGAGGCGATGGCCTCGAGTTCGTAGTTCAGGCCCGCCTTCGGGGACGCCGCGTTCAGGCGCGCGGCGATGGCCAGACCCGCCAGGGCCGCGAGGGCGCCCATGTTCAGGAAGACCAGGAAGGTGACCTTCTTGTCCTTCACACCGGACAGCTTCGCGGCCGGCAGGTTGCCGCCGATCGCGTAGATGTGCCGGCCGAAGATCGAGTTGCGCATCAGGTAGCCGTAGCCGACGACCAGGCCGCCCAGGATGAGCAGGACGATCGGGGCGCCCTTGTAGCTGGCGAGCAGCATGGTGACGACGAGGATCGCGGCGACGATCGAGACGAGCTTGAGCAGGAAGAGGTTCCTGGGCAGCACGTCGAGGGAGAACTCCTGCTGGCGCCTGCGGTCGCGGACCTCCTGGACGACCACGAAGACGATCAGGGCGAGGCCGAGCAGGAGCGTGATGTTGTGGTAGTTGGTCTCCGGGCCGGTCTCCGGCAGGAAGCCGTTGCCGATCTTCTGCAGGCCGCTCGGGAAGGGGCCGAGGGTCTGGCCCTCCAGCAGGATCTCGGTGAAGCCGCGGAAGACCAGCATGCCCGCGAGGGTGACGATGAACGAGGGTATGCCGAGATACGCGATGAGGAAGCCCTGCGCCGCGCCCGCACCGGCGCCGACCACCAGGCACAGCACCACCGCGAGCGGCCACGCCACGTCGTGCTGGACGGTCAGTACGGCCGCGAACGCGCCGACGAACGCCGTGACCGAGCCGACCGACAGGTCGATGTGGCCGGCGATGATGACCAGCATCATGCCGATCGCGAGGATCAGGACGTAGCTGTTCTGCAGGACCAGGTTGGAGACGTTGCGCGGCAGCAGCAGGTCGCCGTCGGTCCACACCGCGAAGAGCGCGACGATCAGGCCGAGGGCGATCAGCATGCCGTACTGGCGCATGTTGCGGCGCAGGCCGTCCAGCATCAACTGAAGCAGGTTCTCGCCGGAGGCCGATCCGCTCTTGCCCGGCGGCGCCGGGGCCGGCGTCTTGGCGGTCACATCCGTGCTCATCGGGTTACCTCTTTGTCCTTGGTCATCTGGCGCATCAGCGATTCCTGCGAGGCCTCGGCGCGGGAGAACTCGCCGGTCAGCCGCCCGGCGGCCATCGTGTAGATGCGGTCACACATGCCGAGCAGCTCCGGCAGCTCGGACGAGATGAAGACGACCGCCTTGCCCTGCGCGGCCAGCTGGTCGATGACGGTGTAGATCTCGTACTTGGCACCGACGTCGATGCCTCGGGTGGGTTCGTCCAGGATCAGCACCTCGGGGCCGGCGAAGATCCACTTGCTGAGGACGACCTTCTGCTGGTTGCCGCCGGACAGCTTGCCCACCGGCTCGAAGACGGTCGGCGCCTTGATGTTCATGGACTTGCGGAAGCCCTCGGCGACCTGCCGCTCCTGGTGCTCGTCGACGACGCCGCGCTTGGCCACCTTGCCGAGCGCGCTCAGCGAGATGTTGCGGTTGATGGTGTCGATGAGGTTGAGGCCGTAGTGCTTGCGGTCCTCGGTGACATAGGCGATGCCGTGGTCGACCGCCTCGGCGACGGACTTCGTCCGGATCTCCTTGCCGTCCTTGAGGACGGTGCCGCCCGCGTGCCGCCCGTAGGAGCGGCCGAAGACGCTCATCGCGAGTTCGGTGCGGCCCGCGCCCATCAGGCCCGCGATGCCGACGATCTCGCCGCGCCGGACATGGATCGACACGTCGTCGACGACCTTGCGCTGCTGGTCGATCGGGTGGTGCACGGTCCAGTCGCGGATCTCCAGCGCCGGAGCGGCGTCCGACTCGCCCTCGTACGCGGTGCGTTCGGGGAAGCGGTGGTCCAGGTCGCGGCCGACCATGCCGGAGATGATCCGGTCCTCGGTGGTCTCCTCGGACTTCACATCGAGGGTCTCGATGGTCTTGCCGTCCCGGATGATCGTGACGGAGTCGGCCACCTTGCGGATCTCGTTGAGCTTGTGCGAGATGATGATCGAGGTGATGCCCTGCTTCTTCAACTCCAGGATGAGATCCAGGAGTTTGCCGGAGTCCTCGTCGTTCAGGGCCGCGGTCGGCTCGTCCAGGATCAGCAGCTTCACCTTCTTGGAGAGCGCCTTGGCGATCTCCACCAGCTGCTGCTTCCCGACACCGATGTCAGCGACCCGCGTTTCGGGGTGCTCACTGAGCCCCACCCGGCGCAGCAGCTCGCTCGCGTGCCGCAGGGTCTCGCGCCAGTCGATGAAACCGCGCGAGGCGTGCTCGTTGCCGAGGAAGATGTTCTCCGCGAGGGAGAGGTAGGGCACCAGCGCCAGCTCCTGGTGGATGATGACGATGCCGCGCGCCTCGCTCGCCCGAATGTCCTTGAACTCGCAGACCTCTCCCTCGAAGAGGATCTCGCCCTCGTACGTGCCGTGCGGATGGACGCCGGAGAGCACCTTCATCAAGGTGGACTTGCCGGCGCCGTTCTCCCCGCAGATGGCGTGGACCTCGCCCTGCCGGACGGTCAGTGTGACGTCCGAGAGCGCCTTGACGCCGGGAAAGGTCTTGACGATCGAGCGCATTTCCAGGACGGGTCCCGCCATGGTCGTGCCTTCCAATCTCTGTCTGGTGCAGACGACTACAGCCGGGGGCTGATTACTTGAGCTCACCCTCGGTGTAGTAGCCACCGTCGACCAGGACCTGCTTGTAGTTGGTCTTGTCGACGCTCACCGGCTTGAGCAGGTAGGCGGGGACGACCTTGGAGCCGTTGTCGTAGGTCTTGGTGTCGTTGGTCTCGGGCTTCTTGTCGTTGAGGACCGCGTCCACCATGTTCGCCGCGACCTTGGCGAGCTCACGGGTGTCCTTGTAGACGGTCTGCGTCTGCTCGCCCGCGATGATCGACTTCACGGAGGCCAGCTCGGCGTCCTGACCGGTGAGGACCGGCAGCGGCTTGGACTTGGTGCCGTAGCCGTCGGACTTCAGCGCCGACAGGATGCCGATGGAGATGCCGTCGTACGGCGAGAGCACCGCGTCGACCCGGCCGGACTTGTAGGAGCCGGTCAGGATGTCGTCCATGCGGCGCTGGGCGGTGGCGCCGTCCCAGCGCAGGGTGGTGACCTTGTTGAGGTCGACCTGGCCGGACTTGACGACGAGCTTCTTGGAGTCGATGTACGGCTTCAGGACGCTCATCGCGCCGTTGAAGAAGTACTTGGTGTTGTTGTCGTCGTTGGAGCCGGCGAACAGCTCGATGTTGAAGGGGCCCTTGCCGCTCGCCAGGCCCAGCTTCTCGACGATGTAGTTGGCCTGGAGCTCGCCGACCTTGGTGTTGTCGAAGGAGGCGTAGTAGTCGACGTTCGGCGTGCCGAGGATCAGGCGGTCGTAGGCGATGACCGGGATGCCCGCGTCCTTGGCCTCCTGGAGGACGTTGTTGAGCGACTTGTTGTCGATCGCGGCGACGATCAGCGCCTTGACGCCCTGCGTGATCAGGTTCTCGATCTGGGAGACCTGCTGGTCGGGCTCGTCCTCGCCGTAGACCAGCTTGGTCTTGTAGCCCAGCTTCTGCAGGTTGCTCTCGACGTTCTTGCCGTCGGCGATCCAGCGCTCCGAGGACTTGGTCGGCATCGCGATACCGATGGTGCCGCCCTTGGCGTCGCCCTTGCTTTCCGCGCTGCCGCCTTCGCTGTCCTGGCCACAGGCGGTCAGGGAGAGGGCGAGGACGGCCGAGGTGGCTATGGCGGAGAGTGCAGCTCTGCGGTTAAGCATGATCATCATCCTTGATGGTCTAGGGGAGTGGCCAGGGCGATCCGCGGTGCGAGCGCCTGTCCAGTGGTGCGAGGTCGAACCGAGAAGTTGTGTCGGAGTCTGTTCGACTCCGTCGGCTTCTGTGAAGGGGCGTTGTCCGGAACGTTATGCAGGCGTTTCGAACCGCTTCAGCGCGCCCGGCAGTCGCGAGCCGAGCGGCGCCATGGCGCCGTCCGCTCCGTGCCGCGCGAGCAGGTCCAGGGCGAGCCGTCCGCGCCGCACTCTTTCCTTGGCGGTGGACAGCGTGAGCTCGCGCATGTGATGGCCGTAGGGGTAGATCCCCGGGGCCTTCGACAGGCCGAACTTCAGATAGAGCGGGGCGCCGCGCCGGATCAGCTCGGCGACCTCGTACATCCGGACATAGCCGCCGAGATCGTCGGGCGCCTCGATGTACATGTCCATGGGAGCGCCCGACACCCGTCGGATCTCCGTGAGTTGATCGAGCGTCAGGTCGCTGGGCACGTTGATCGAGTCGCCGCCGAGGTTCTCGTAGACGGCGTACGCGGCCGGGTTGACCGGCCCGATCAGCGCCGACACCTTCAGCGTGGTGTCGGCCGGGATGATCCCGGCGACACGCGCCCGGTGCAGCGTCCACAGCACGCCCTCGTCGGCGACGAGCAGGCACTTCACGCCCAGCTCGGTGGCCCGGACGGCGTCTTCGACGCACCCGGCGACCGCGTCGTGGCCGCGGGCGCGCAGCCCGCCGCCCTTGGAGTCGGTGCGGGTGGAGCCGCCGATGTCCCAGGTGCCGCGCGGGCCGGTGAACAGGCAGAGCTCGATGTCGCGTTCGGCGGTCGCCTCGACCATCTCGGTGATCTCGGCGTCGGTGAGCATCCACACGCCGCTGCCCTGGCTGATCCGGTGGATCGGGACGTCGAGCCGCGAGGACTCCTTGAGGACCACCGAGAGGGCCTCGGGGCCCTCCACGGAAGGCACTTCGGTGCGCCAGCGGCCGCCACCGGGGAAGGTGTGCGGAGAGGCGTCGGCCGGGTCGAGGGCGGGAGCACCCAGGCCGAGCGCGGCAAGCGCCTGCTCACCGGGTCGTCGGGCCGCGCTGGCGGTGGTCTCGGTCACAAGCTGTCCTTCGTGTTCGATATATCGGACGTGGATCGCGGCTCTGCGTGCAACAAGGCTTAGGGACATTGGATGTACGCCGGTACGAAGTCGTCAGGTACTCCGTACCGGCGTACGGCTCAAAGGGGTGTCATGGTTTGAGGAGGACCTTGCCGACGGCCGGGTCGCCGGACCCGACCAGCTCGATGGCCTGCGGGAACTCCTCCAGCGGCAGCTCGTGCGTGACGAGCGGCAGCGGATCGAGCAGCCCGGCCCCGAAGACCCGCACCGTGTGCGCCCAGGCGTCCGGCGGCGCCCCGAACACGGTGTGCACCTCCAGCTGCCGTACGACGAGATCGGTGGGGTCCAGTCCGTCCGCGCCCGGCGCCGGGATGCCCGTCAGGACGAGCCGGCCGCCGCGTCTGAGCAGCGAGGCCGCGGTGTTCGCGGCCGACGCCGACCCGGCGGTCTCGATGACGACGTCGAAGTCGGCGGGGAGCTCCTGGTCGCGGGTGCGGAAGTCGGTGGCGCCGAAGGTCTTCGACAGCTCCGCGCGGTCCGGGCGGGTGCCCACCACCAGCAGCTCCGCGGGCGAGCCGGCCCGCAGGAACTGCACGGCGAACATCCCGAGCGTGCCCGTGCCCACCACGGCGACCCGCTCACCGGGCCGCGCGTTCGCCTTCAGCGCGGCGGCCGCGATGCACGCGGCCGGCTCCAGCAGCGCCGCCGCCGTCAGGTCGGCGTCGTCCGGCAGGGCGTGCAGCAGCCGGGCCGGCAGGGTGAGGGTGGCGGCCATGGCGCCGGGCTGGGTGAAGCCCGTCTCCTCGTAGCCGTCCGTGCACAGCGTGGTCTCGCCCGCGTGGCAGCGGTCGCAGACCTGGCAGTTGCGGAAGCCCTCGCCGACCACCTTGCGGCCGACCAGCGACTCCGGCACGGCCGGGCCCACGGCCTCGACCGTGCCGGACCACTCGTGGCCCGGGGTGAGCGGGTAACGGACGTACCCCTCGGGCCGGTTGCCCTGGTACACCTCGCGGTCGCTGCCGCAGATGCCGACCGCGTGGACGCGGACCAGGGCCTCGCCGGCACCGGGCGCACGCGGGGTGTGCGCGACGAGCTCGTGCTCGCCGGGCGCCCCGATGACGACCGCGCTGCTCACTGCTGGGTGCCCTTCGGCTTGCGCTGCTCCCAGCCCTCGGCCCACAGGTCGAAGCGGGCCTGCTGCTGCGGGAACTCGGCGGCGGCGTCGACGTCCAGCTCGACACCGAGACCCGGCTCGTGCGACAGCTCGAAGTACCCGTCCACGACCTTCGGGGCGCCCTTGACGACCTTCTTGATCTCCGCGTCGGCGAAGTCGTTGAAGTGCTCGAGGATCTTGAAGTTCGGGGCGGTGAAGCCGACCTGGAGGGAGGCGGCGGTCAGCACCGGGCCGCCCACGTTGTGCGGGGCGACCAGCATGTAGTGGGTCTCGGCGGTCGCGGCCAGCTTCCGGGTCTCCCAGATGCCGCCGATGTGGCCGACGTCGGGCTGGATGATGTCCACGGCCTGGCTCTCGAAGAGCTCGCGGAACTCGATCCGGTCGTGGATGCGCTCACCGGTGGCGACCGGCATGTCGACCTTGGCGGCGACCTTCTCCAGCGCCTTGAGGTTCTCCGGCGGCACCGGCTCCTCCAGCCACGCGGGCTTGAAGGGCGCGAGGTCCTTGGCGAGGCGGACGGCGGTGGCGGGGGAGAAGCGGCCGTGCATCTCCAGCATCAGCTCGGCGTCCGGACCGATGGCGTCCCGGACGGCCTCGATGAGCGAGACGGCGTACAGGCTCTGCTCGTGGTCGAGCTCGAAGTGCCCGGTGCCGAAGGGGTCGATCTTGAGCGCCTTGTAACCGCGCTCCATGACGCCCCGGGCGGCCTTGTGGTAGGCCTCCGGGGTGCGCTCGGTGGTGTACCAGCCGTTGGCGTAGGCCTTGACCTTGTCGGTGACCTTGCCGCCGAGCAGCTGCCAGACCGGGACGCCGAGGGCCTTGCCCTTGATGTCCCAGCAGGCCATCTCGATCACGGCGATACCGGACATCACGATCTCGCCCGCACGGCCGTAGTCGCCGTACTTCATCCGCTTGACCAGATCCTCGACAGCGAACGGGTCCGACCCGAGAATGTGGTTGGTCTTCGCCTCGTGCAGATAGCCGAGCAGGGCGTCGGTGTGGCCCAGCATGCGGGTCTCGCCGACTCCGGTGAGTCCCTCGTCGGTGTGCACCTGGACGTAGGTCAGGTTGCGCCATGGCGTCCCGACCACGTGCGTGCTGATTCCCGTGATGCGCACGTCAGCTACTCCCTAGGCTCTGAAGCTTGTTGTTCGAAATTTCGGCTCACGTTCGAAATGCTGGCCTGACGGTAAGGACGTCTCGGTCGGGGTGTCAATGGGTCGGAGGGTCGAACAGCGTAACGGTCTTGATGACGCGCACATCCGTCCGGGATCTCAACTGCCGCAGCCTGCGGCGTTATTCAACCGTGACGACTTCCCCGATGCAGCCCTCTTGACCGGCACGAATTGTTAGCGCTCACAATGTGCCTCGCATTCAACCGATCGCTGACCGCCAGGAGGTGCGGCCGTGAACCACTTGGAGCTCCGGCCGCCCACCATGGCCGATGTGGCACGCCTCGCCGGGGTGTCGCACCAGACGGTCTCCCGCGTCCTGGGTGATCACCCCAACGTGCGGGAGGAGACCCGGGCCAAGGTGCTCCGCGCCATCGAGGAGATGGGTTACCGCCGCAACTCCTCGGCTCGGGCCCTGGCCACCCGCCGCACCCGCACCCTGGGTGTGGTCGCCGCCAACACCACGCTCTACGGCCCGGCCAGCACGCTGTTCGCGCTGGAGGACGCGGCGCGGGCGGCGGGGTACACCGTCTCGACGGTCAGCCTGCACAAGCTGGCGAAGGAAACCCTCTCCGAGGCGCTCGACCACCTCAGTGAGGGCGGAGTGGAGGGGGTGATCGCCCTCGCCCCGCAGCGCTCGGCGGTCGAGGCCCTCGCCGAACTCCGCCACCCCTTCCCGGTGGTGGTCGTCGGCACCGGCTCCGGCGCCGAGATCCCCAGCGTCAACGTGGACCAGCAGCTCGGCGCCCGGCTCGCCACCGGGCATCTGCTGGCCACGGGCCACCGTACGGTCTGGCATCTCGCCGGGCCCGAGGACTGGCAGGAGGCGGCCGACCGGGTCACCGGCTGGCGGGACACCCTCGAAGCGGCGGGCGTCGAGCCGCCGAAACCGCTGCGAGGGGACTGGAGTCCGCTGTCGGGCTACCGTGCCGGCCAGCAACTGGCCGGCTGGGTGGGCCGCGGACTCACCGCCGTCTTCGTCGCCAACGACCAGATGGCACTGGGGGTGTTGCGGGCCCTGCGGGAAGCGGGGGTGCGCACGCCCCAGGACGTCGCGATCGTCGGCTTCGACGACATCCCGGAGTCCGAGTTCTTCGCTCCACCGCTCACCACCGTCCGGCAGGACTTCGCGACGGTGGGCAAGCACAGCATCGCCCTGCTGCTGGACCTCATCGAGGGCCGGGCCCCGTCCGGGACGCCCGGAGTCGCCATCGAGCCGCATCTCGTGGTCCGGGCCAGCACCGCTCCCGACTGACATGCACCGACCAGTTAATTCGTACACCAGTGTGACCGATATTTCGAATAATGATCGACAGGCTGGACGCAGGGCAGTCGGTCCCACGAGTACAGCGGTCCTCCCCGGACCGGCTCTTCAAAGGAGAAGAACATGCTCAACAGAAGGAACTTCCTCACTGCGGCGATCGGCGTGGCGGCGGCCGGCACCCTGGCGGCCTGCGCCAAGGAGGACGACAGCTCCAGTGACTCCGCGGGCAGCGGCGGCAGCAAGAAGATCGTCCTCGGCTTCTCGCAGGTCGGTTCCGAGAGCGGCTGGCGCACCGCCAACAGTGAGTCGGTGAAGTCCGCGGCCAAGGACGCGGGCTACACCCTGAAGTTCTCCGACGCCCAGCAGAAGCAGGAGAACCAGATCTCCGCGATCCGCAGCTACATCGCGCAGAAGGTCGACGTCATCGCCTTCTCGCCGGTGGTCGTCACGGGCTGGGACGCCGTGCTCAAGGAGGCCAAGGCCGCGAAGATCCCGGTCGTCCTCACCGACCGCTCCGTCGAGACCTCCGACGACTCCCTGTACGTCACCCTGGTCGGCTCCGACTTCACCGACGAGGGCCGCCGCGCCGCCAAGATCCTCGAGAAGGTCATCGAGAAGGCCGGCCTCAAGGGCAACGTCAAGATCGCCCAGCTGGAGGGCACCACCGGTGCCGCCCCCGCCATCGAGCGCGCCAAGGGCTTCAAGGAGGTCATGGACGCCGAGCACAAGGACGACTGGAAGATCGTCGTCAGCCAGACCGGCGACTTCACCCGTGCCGGCGGCAAGCAGGTCATGGCCGCCTTCCTGCAGTCCAACCCCGACATCAACGTGCTCTTCGCGCACAACGACGACATGGCCATCGGCGCCATCCAGTCCATCGAGGCGGCCGGCAAGAAGCCCGGCAAGGACATCCTCATCGTCTCGATCGACGGCGTGAAGGACGGCTTCGTCGCCATGTCCGAGGGCAAGATCAACGCCATCGTCGAGTGCAACCCGCTGCTCGGCCCCCAGCTGATGGAGGTCGTCAAGACGGTCCACGAGGGTGGCTCGGTCGAGCGCTGGATCAAGACCAAGGAGGGCGACTTCATGCAGGACCAGGCCAAGGCCGCCCTCCCGACCCGCAAGTACTGACCGACCGCACGCACCGGTGGGGAGCCCCTGGCGGGCCGGGCACGGCCCGGCCCCGGCGGGGCTCCCCGCGGGGACCGGCCCACCGCAGTCCCTGAACTGCCGTGGGCCTGAACCGATTTCATGGAGGAGCGCTGCCATGGCAGAGCCGCAGCCCGTCCTGGAGATGACGGGCATAGTCAAGGAATTTCCGGGGGTAAGGGCTCTGTCGGGTGTCGACTTCCGGCTCTTCCCCGGCGAGATCCACGCCCTGATGGGCGAGAACGGGGCCGGGAAATCCACCCTGATCAAGGTGCTGACCGGGGTCTACACCCTGGACGGCGGCACCATCACCCTCGACGGCAGGGCCGTGCGGATCGGCAGCCCGCTGCAGGCGCAGCAGGCCGGCATCAGCACCGTCTACCAGGAGGTCAACCTCTGCCCCAACCTGTCGGTGGCGGAGAACATCTTCATCGGCCGTGAACCCACCCGCGCCGGCCGCATCCAGTGGAAGCGGATGCGCAAGGAAGCCGCGGAGATGGTCGACCGCCTCGGCCTCGACATCGACGTCACCGCGCCGCTGGCCTCGTACCCGCTCGCGGTGCAGCAACTGGTCGCGATCGTACGGTCGGTGGGCCACGGCGACAGCGACGGCTCGGGCTCCGGCACCAAGGTCCTCGTCCTGGACGAGCCGACCTCCAGCCTCGACCGCGACGAGGTCCTCGAACTCTTCCGGTTGATGCGGCGGCTGCGCGACGAGGGCGTGGCGATCCTCTTCGTCTCGCACTTCCTCGACCAGATCTACGAGATCTGCGACCGCATGACGGTCCTGCGCAACGGCACCCTCGTCGGCGAGCACCTGGTCCGCGACCTCGACCAGGTCCGGCTCATCGAGCTGATGATCGGCAAGGCCCTGGACCAGCTGGAGGAGCTGCACGACCACCAACTCCACGCGGACGTCGGCGAGTCGCTCCTCACCGCGGAGGGCCTCGGCCGCACCGGCGGCATCGAACCCTTCGACCTCGACATCAAGAAGGGCGAAGTCGTCGGCCTCGCGGGCCTGTTGGGCTCCGGCCGCACCGAACTGGCCCGGCTCCTGTTCGGCGCCGACCAGCCCGACGCCGGCAAGGTCACCATCGGCGGCAAGCAGGTCTCGATGAGCGCCCCCAACGACGCCATCGGCGCCGGCGTCGCGTTCTGCTCCGAGAACCGCAAGACCGAGGGCCTGGTTCCCGACCTCACCGTCCGCGAGAACATCATCCTCGCCCTCCAGGCGGCCCGCGGCTGGACCCGCCCCATCCCGACGGCCCAGCGCGACGAACTCGTCGCCAAGTACATCAAGGCCCTCGACATCCGCCCCGCCAACCCCGAAGCCCGAGTGGGCCAGTTGAGCGGCGGCAACCAGCAGAAGGTGCTCCTCGCCCGCTGGCTGATCACCCAGCCGAAGCTGCTGATCCTGGACGAGCCGACCCGCGGCATCGACATCGGCGCCAAGACCGAGATCCAGAAACTGGTGGTCTCCCTCTCCGAGGACGGCATGTCCGTCCTCTACATCGCGGCCGAGCTGGAGGAGGTCCTCCGCCTCAGCCACACCATCGGTGTCCTGCGCGACCGCAAGCTGGTCGCCCGGATCACCAACGGCCCGGAGATCACCCCCAGCAAGATCCTCGAGACCATCGCCAGTGGCGAGCAGAGCGGAGAACAGCAGTGACCACCACCAACCGCTGGCGAGCACTGACACGCCACAACCTCTTCTGGCCGATCGCGGTCCTGGTGGCGCTGCTGCTCGTCAACATCCCCTTCACGCCCGACTTCTTCGCCATCCACATGACGGACGGCCACCTCTACGGCAGCCTCGTCTCCATCGTCCTGTTCGGCTCGCCCCTGATCCTGGTGGCGGTCGGCATGACCCTGGTCATCGCCACCGGCGGCATCGACCTCTCCGTCGGCGCGGTCGTCGCCATCACCGGCGCGCTGACCTGCTCGTACATCAGCGACCGCAAGGACCAGGACGCCCTGGCCGGAGTACTGCTGGCGATGGGCCTCGGCCTGCTGGCAGCGGTCGTCTGCGGGCTGTGGAACGGCTTCCTGGTGGCCCGCATGGGCATCCAGCCGATCATCGCGACCCTCATCATCATGGTCGCGGGCCGCGGCGTCGCCCAGCTGATCACCGACGGCCAGATCATCACCATCAACAGCGAGCCCTACAAGCTGATCGGCGGCGGCTACTGGCTGACCCTGCCGTTCTCCATCTTCGTGGTCGCCGCGGTCGTCGCCGTCACCGTCGCCCTGACCCGCCGCACCGCCCTCGGCCTGCTCGTCGAGTCGGTCGGCGGCAACGCCGAGGCCAGCCGCCTGGTGGGCATCCGGTCGATGCGCATCAAGATCATGGTGTACGTCTTCTGCGCCCTGTGCGCCGGCATCGCGGGCCTGATGATCAGCTCCAACACCTCGGCCGCCGACGGCAACAACGCCGGTCTGTGGATCGAGCTCGACGCCATCCTCGCGGTCGTCATCGGCGGCACGTCCCTGCTCGGCGGCCGCTTCTCGATCGGCGGCACGGTGGTCGGCGCCCTCGTCATCCAGACCCTGACGACCACCATCTACACGATCGGCGTCCCCACCCAGACCAACCTGGTCTTCAAGGCCGCCGTCGTCATCGTCGTCTGCCTGCTCCAGTCCCCCGAAGTTCCGCGCCAAGGTCTTCGGCGCCCGCGCGAAGACCCCGGCCCCGGCGACGCCGCCCGCGGCCCCCGCCGAGCCCGCTGCCAAGATGGAGGTGTCGTGATGAGTGCGACCACCCAGACCCCCACGACACCCGACAAGATCGAAGGCCGTACGCCGTCCGGGGCGGCGCGGCTGCTCGGCGACCGCCGCCTGCCCGTCCTGGTCACGGCCGCCCTGTTCCTCGCGATGTACATCGCCGGACTCAGCCGCTACCAGAACTACGGCTTCGGCGACTCGCAGGTCTTCCTCAACCTCTTCATCGACAACGGCTACCTCCTGGTCGCCGCCGTCGGCGCCACCTTCGTCATCCTCTCCGGCGGCATCGACCTGTCCGTGGGCTCGGTGATCGGCTTCACCACCATGCTCACGGCGTGGCTGGTCCAGGACGTCGGCCTGCCGCTGCTGGTCGTCATCCCCATATCCCTGGGCGTGGGCGCGTTCGGCGGCTTCCTCATGGGCTATGTGATCCACAACTTCGAGATCCAGCCGTTCATCGTGACCCTCGCCGGCCTCTTCCTCTTCCGCGGCCTGTGCCTGGTCATCAGCAAGGAGTCGATCGCGATCAACGACTCCGCGGTGAGCAGCCTCGCCGAGACCCGGGTGTCCCTGGGCCTGGGCGACCTGTCGATCGGCGCCGTCGTGGCCCTCGTCGTCCTGGCGGCGGCCTTCTACATCCTCCACTACACCCGCTTCGGCCGCCGGATCTACGCCATCGGCGGCAACGAGCAGTCGGCCCTCCTCATGGGGCTCCCGCTGGGCGGCACGAAGATCGCGGTCTACACGGTGAGCGGCTTCTGCTCCGCGCTCGCCGGGCTCCTCTTCATGCTCTACATCCAGTCCGGCGACCCGCTGCACGCGGTCGGCATGGAACTCGACGCGATCGCCGCGGTGGTCATCGGCGGCACGCTGCTGACGGGTGGCTCGGGTTATGTGCTGGGCACGCTGTTCGGTGTCCTGGTCCTCGGCCTGATCAAGAGCATCATCCAGTTCGAGGGCACGCTCAGCTCCTGGTGGACGAAGATCGCCACCGGTGTGCTGCTCTGCGCGTTCATTCTGATCCAGCGCGTGATGACGACCCGCAAGAAAGCCTGAGCCGGTTTCGGCGAGTTGAGGATGGATGAGCGGATCATCCTCAACTCGCCGCACCGGAACGACCAGTTCCCACACAATCTTCACAGCAGTCGCTAGGAACCCTCCCCACAAGGAACTTAATCTTCCCGCGTCATGGACTACTGCCTCCCGTGCCGACGGCACCTCAACGGCGCCCTCGCCTGCCCGGGGTGCGGTACCCCAGTCGAAGAGCTGCGCGCGCACGCCGCCCAGCAGCAGCCACAGCCGCAGCAGATGCAGGCCCAGTCGTACGTGCCGCAGCAGGCGGGTGGCGGGGCGTACCCGTCGTACGAGTCGTACGACGGTGGCTACGCGGACGCGTACGGGGGCGCCCCCGAGGCCTCCTCGTACGAAGAGCCCGAGGTGACGTCCGAGGAGGCGCCCGAGGTCGTGATCGGCGGCCGGGCGGCACGACGCCGCGCCCAGGGGCGCCGCGGCCGGGCCGTACCGCAGGAGGAGCCGGAGAGTCCGGAAGGTCCGGAGGGGTACGACGACTCCGAGGACCTCGAGTACGACGACGAGGACGCCGACGACACCGAGGGCGGCGGCAGCCGCCGTGACCGCAAGGCCGCGGCGCACCGGCGCAGACGCCGCCGGGCCCTCCTGGTCGCCGCGGGCTTCGTGCTGGCCGCCGGCGGACTGAGCCTCGCCGAACTCGGCTTGGACGCCCCCGGCTCGAACCCGACCCCGGCCGCGGCGGGCGGCGAGTCGGCGGACGGCGCGGCGTCGGCGGACGCGAGCACGCCGGCCGAGCCGCTGGACGACACGAACGGAAGCGGCCCCTCGGCCTCGGCCTCCGCGGACGCCTCCGCGTCACCGTCCGCCTCGGCGTCGAAGGACGACAAGGACAAGGACGACAAGGACAAGGACGCCCAGTCCGCGACCGCCACGACCCCGGTCGTCCCGCCCCCGAACGTGTCGGCGACCCCGGTCGGCTCCGCGACCCCGACCGCCGACCCGACGTCGGCCCAGCCGACCGCGCAGCCGTCGCCGACGGAGACGGAGTGCGAGCGGTTCTTGTGGTGGTGCACCTGAGGTGGTGCACCTGAGAGGTCGGCCCCTGAAGGGGCAACCATCAGGCTCCGCCTAGGAGTTCAGCATCCGTCGCAGCAGGTCCCGCAGTGCCTGCCGCTCCTCGTCCGACAGTCCGGCCAGCGGCTCGCGGGCGAAACGCAGTCCCTCGCGCAGGCTCCGGGCCACCTCCCGGCCCTCGTCCGTCGCCGCCGCCACCTTCACCCGCCGGTCCGCGGGGTCCGGGCGCCGCTCCACGAGCCCTCGCGTCTCGAGCCGGTCCACGATCCCGGTGACGTTCGACGGCTCGCACTTCAGCTTCTGGGCCAGTTTCCGCATGGGCAGCGGCTCCAGCGACAGCAGGCTCAGCAGCCGTGCCTGGGCGCCGGTGAGCGCGTGGTCGGCGGCGGCCTCCTCGTAGTCCTCGTAGAAGCGCGCCACGACGTCACCGATCAGCTCGACGACCTCCATGGTCAGCGCGTCGGGGCGACGGGTCTTGGGTGGAGTGGCCATGGTCCGAGACTACCTCCATTACTTGACAACATGAAATATTCAGGAGCATGGTTGTTTCAGGTACTGAAGTAAATCGGAAAGGCTCAGTCATGATCAACCGCGAGTGGCACCTGCTCAGCCGTCCCGTCGGCTGGCCGAAGCCCGAGGACTTCGCCCTGGTCGAGGCCGAGGTGAAGCAGCCGGGTGAGGGTCAGGTGCTGGTGCGGAACAAGTACCTGTCGGTGGACCCGTACATGCGGGGCCGGATGTCGGCCGCCAAGTCGTACGTCGCCCCCTTCGAACTCGGCAAGGTCATGCAGGGCGGCGCGGTCGGCGAGGTCATCGCCTCCGGCGCCGAAGGCATCGCGGCCGGTGACCACGTCCTGCACTTCGGCGGCTGGCGCGAGTACGCCACCTTCGACGCCGCGCAGGCCGTCAAGGTCGACCCCGACGCCGCGCCGCTGTCCACCTACCTCGGCGTCCTCGGCATGACCGGCCTCACCGCCTACGCGGGCCTGCTGCGCACCGCCTCCTTCAAGGAGGGCGACAGTGTCTTCGTGTCCGGCGCGGCCGGTGCGGTCGGCAGCCAGGTCGGCCAGATCGCCAAGCTCAAGGGCGCCTCGCGGGTCATCGGCTCGGCCGGCTCCGACGAGAAGGTCAAGCTGCTGGTGGAGGAGTACGGCTTCGACGCCGCGTTCAACTACAAGAACGGGCCGGTGAGCGAGCAGCTGCGGGCGGCGGCGCCGGACGGGATCGACGTGTACTTCGACAACGTCGGCGGCGACCACCTGGAGGCGGCGATCGGCTCGCTGAACCAGGGCGGCCGGATCGCGATCTGCGGCATGATCTCCGTCTACAACAACACCGAGCCGGCTCCTGGTCCGAGGAACCTCGCCCGTCTGATCCAGACCCGGGGCCGTATCGAGGGCCTGCTGGTCGGCGACCACTACGACCTGCAGCCGCAGTTCGTCTCCGAGGTCGGCCCGTGGGTGGCTTCCGGTGCGCTCAAGTACCGCGAGACGGTCGTCGAGGGCATCGAGAACAACCTGGAGGCGTTCCTCGGGGTCCTGCGGGGCGACAACGTCGGGAAGATGGTCGTCAAGCTGTAGGGCTTCCGGTTGCAGGGCTTCCGGGTTGTTTCCGGCATGCGGTAACTTCTTTCCGAAACCGTCGTCGATCGTGGGCGCGAGTCGTGCGGCGGACCTAGGAGGAAGTACCGCATGTCCATCCAGCAGTCCGACGTCCTGTACACCGCCATCGCCACCGCCGAGAACGGCCGCGACGGCCGCGTCGCCACCGAGGACGGCCGCCTCGACGTCGTCGTGAACCCGCCGAAGGAAATGGGCGGCAGCGGCGAGGGCACCAACCCCGAGCAGCTCTTCGCCGCCGGGTACAGCGCCTGCTTCCAGGGCGCGCTCGGCGTCGTGGCCCGGCAGACCAAGGCCGACATCAGCGGCTCGACCGTCACCGCGAAGGTGGGGATCGGGAAGAACGATGACGGGTTCGGCCTGATCGTGGAGATCTCGGCCCGCATTCCGAACGTGGACGCCGCTACGGGGCGGGCGTTGTTGGAGCAGGCCCACCAGGTCTGCCCCTACTCGAAGGCGACTCGGGGGAACATCAGCGTGACGCTGGTCTGAGTACGTTCGTTCACAGCACGGAGGCCGCACCCTTGGACGTGGGGTGCGGCCTTTTGCGTGGGGTGGGTTGAGAAGGTGCCTCCCGCAGTTGGCGTGCCGAATATCTGGCTCGGTCGCCTTCGGGGCGCTCTCAGCCGGTGTCGGGACGGCGATCGTGCTCGACCCTTCGGGCCTCCGCGCGTTCGCCGTCCCGACACCGGCGCGCCCCTACGGCTCCCTCCCGGCCGATGGCCCGCAGACAGTGGGACGTGGTGGGCCTGTGCCGTGGGGTTTTGGGTTTCAGTGGGCCAGCGCTGCTGTGTGTACCGCTCTGACCAGGGCGTTGTTTTCTGGGGCTGCTCCGCCTGGGAAGGCGAGGCGGCGGCGGGTGTAGCCGTAGGCCAGGCCGCTGCGGGGGTCGGCGAAGCCCTGGGAGCCTGCTGCGCCGCTGTGGCCGAAGGCGCCGGCGCCCAGGAAGGGGTGCCAGGTGTCGGCCGTGGCCTGGAAGCCGAGGCCGTAGGAGCGGTGGGCGCGGGCGATCAGGTCGTAGCCGATGGAGTGGATCTGGCCCACCTCGGCGATCGTGTCCGGTTTGAGGAGGGGTGGGCGGTCGTTCAGTTCGCTGATGGCTGCGGCGTACATTCCGGCGAGGCCTCTGGCCGCGGCCACTCCGCCCGCGGAGGCCGGGCCCTTGGCGCGTACCTCGCGGGAGTTGGCGTAGTCGACGAGGTCGCCCGTGTCCGGCACGTGCGCGTTGAACGCGATCGAGGTCAGGGTGTGCGGGCCCTGGGGCGACGCGTCGATGAGGGATTGCTGCTCGGGGGTGGGGAGCATCGGCTGGACGGGGCGGTAGCGGGGTTCCTGGGAGGCGGGGAGGCCCAGGTGGAAGTCGAGGGCGTAGGGGGCGCGGACTCGGTCTTCCCACAGGTCCTGGATCGTGCGGCCCGTGGCGCGGCGGACCACCTCGCCGGTCAGGGCGCCTATGACCAGCGCGTGGTAGCCGAAGGCCGTGCCGGGGCGCCAGAACGGGCGCTGGTCGGCGAGGCGTTCGGCGATCAGGCGGTCGTCGGCCATCTCGGCGCGTGAGAAGCCCGCGTCCAGGCCGACCAGGCCCGCGCGGTGCGCGAGCAGGTCGCGGAGGGTGAGGCCGCCCTTGCCCTCGGCCCCGAACTCCGGCCAGTAGTAGGTCACCTTGCGGTCGAGTTCGAGCGTGCCGTCCTGGACCAGGAGCGCCACCACGAGGTGCGCGGCGCCCTTCGTCGAGGAGAAGACGGCGTGGAGGGAGTCCGCCTCGTTGCCGTCGCCGGTCCACAGGTCGACGACCCTGCGGCCGTGCACATAGGCGCACAACTGGCCCTCGTAGTCGAGGCGTTCACCGGCCACGAAGGCGGCGAACTCCTCGCGCACCGCCTCGAAGCCGTCGGCGACGGTGCCGTGGATCTCCTGCGTCATCCGCTCTCCTTGACTGCTGCCATGCTGAACAATGCCCTTGCCACCTGCGGGAATTCTCCCTTCGGATGGTCCCGGAAGAGAGGCTCGGTGCCGAAGAGGACCGCGTGCGGACCGCTGATCACTGCGGGTTGTCCGGCCGCGGCCGAGGGGCCGCCGGTGCCGTCCTCCAGGGGGCGCCAGTGTCCGGAGACCAAGGGGTTGCCGGTCGCGTACGACTGTTCGATGCGGATCTGCGGTCCTAGCTCGGTGAACCAGACGGGGGCGTACACGAAACCGTAACCCGGTGTGCCGGTGGTGATCGGGCCCGCGTTCACCATGCGGACCACGCCGTTCGCGTCCCCGTTGCCCTCGACGGGCTTCGCGGCCAGGAGGCCGGTGGCGGTGCTCAGTTCAGCCCCGCCGATGCCCCGTCCGACCAGGCCGTGGCCGGACGAGGGGGAGAGGAACGCGTCGAGGGCGTTGCGGGCGGGTGTGGTCAGGTCGCCGTACGCCAAACCCGCCGACACCATCAGGACATCCGCCGCCGACCAGTCGAAGCCCGCGTTGAGCACGGCCGTCGACACCGGTGTGACCTCGAAGTTCATCTCGCGCAGGGCGAAGAGCTCACCCGGGGTGACCGCGGCGGCCACGCGGGTGCGGTGCAGCGGGGTGGCGCCGGTGAGGCGGGTGGCGTCGAAGGTGACGCCGTGGGCGCGGGCGAGGGCCGTGGCCTTCGAGCGGGCCGACGCCGGGACGATCGCGGTTCCGCCGTCCGCCGTGGCGCGTACCGGAACGCCTTGCTGGAGGAGGGAGTTGAGAGCCGCGATCGCCGCCGGGTCGTCGAGCCGCAGGCTCAGGTCGCCGTGCGGGGCGACCCGGCCGACGGAGGTGGCTTTCCGTACGGGGCGCAGGGGGAGGCCCGTGAGCTTTCCCGTCGGCAGGGACGTCACCGCGGCGCCCCACAGACGGCCCAGGCTCCAGCCCGAGATGTCGTACATCACCGACACCTTGTCGCTGATGTCGCGGCCGTCCGCCAACAGGACGTTCGCCAGGCCGCGTTTGGGCTGGTGCATGTCGACGAGGTACGAACCCTTCGGGTACGTGCGGCCGGACAGGCGGAAGGCCTTGGTGGCGCGGGTGACCCGGACGTCGTTGGCGAGGAGGTGGTCCACGAGGCGGGCGGCGGCCGTCTTGCCGGACGGGATCACGTAGGCGCGGGGGAAGGTGGTCGTGTAGACGTCCTCCGGGCCGATTCCGGGTACGCCCGGCACTGTCTTCGCCGACACCGGTACCTGCGCGGCGCCTGCCGCCCCGCGTCGGAAGACCTCGATCTGGTCGGCGACGAGCGATGTACGGCGCGTCCGTACGAAGTCGAGCGTGGCGCGGATCGCGGCGCCGGCCACGGCCGTGTTGACGGCCGAGCGGCGGCGGAGTTCCTCGACCGGGAGGTTGGTGTAGGCCGAGTTGTTCACCTGGAGCGGGATCTCGACCGTGTGCGCGGCGACCGTGCCGTGGAAGGCCGCGTACTGCGGTGTGAAGATGGGCGGCCAGTCGTCCCAGCCCTCCTGCTGGTCCCGGAAGGGGATCTGGGCCGGCTCCACGCCGTCCTCGGCGGGTGTGTAGCCGAGGCCGTTGACGGCGGCCTCCATGCCGAGCGCGTTGGCGTAGGTGTTCTTCAGGAAGAGGTCGTACTCGTAGTTCTCGCCGTGCGGGGGCGTGGTGGGCTCGATGAGGGTGCCGTTGACGTACCCGTGCAGGTCGAGCATCACGGTCGGCTGCTTGTCGATCTCGATCTGCCGCATGGCCCGGGTCTCGGGCTGGGAGGCGGTGACGAAGTCCCGGTTCAGGTCGAAGCCGTTGGCGTTCGCGCGGGTGCCGGCGATACGGCCGTCGGGGTTGGCCGTGATGTTGAAGTACAGGCGGGAGTGGGCGAGGAGGTCCGCCGTGCGCTTGTCCTTGGCGGTGGCGAGCTGCTCGATCAGCTTGAGGGAGGCGTCGGTGCCCTCCCACTCGTTGCCGTGGATGTTGTTGTTGAAGAAGACGGGGGCCTTGTAACTCGCCTTGATCTCGCGTGACTTGGCAGCAGCGGCGGGCGCGTTCTCGATGAGGTCGCGCATCCGCTGCTGGGCGCGGGCCTGGCGGGCGGTCTCCGGGGCGGTGACGGTGACGAGGTAGAGGCGGTGCCCGCCCGCCGACGTGCCGGTCACCTCGACGCTCACCCGGTCGCCGAGTGCCTGGATCGCGTTCAGCTCGGGGGCGATCGCGTGGTACGGGGTGAGGCCGAGCTTGAGGGACTTGTCGGCCGGGTTCTCAGGGTCGGGGGACAGCACCTGCTCGCGCGGATAGCCGGTGACCTTCGGTCCGCCGGCGGGGGCGTCGGTGCCGAGGGCCCGCGGGCGGCGCTCGCGGGGGCTTGGGCGGCGCGCTCGGTCGAGGGCGGGCTCGTGACGGGTGGGGGACGGCTCGGGGTCGGCCCCGGCCTGGTGGGGGGTGAGGAGCAGGGACCCCGCCGTGGTCAGGGCGAGGGCGGCGATCAGTACGGGTCTCGCAGGGGTGGTGCTCGTGGTGCGCACGGGTCGTACCTCCTCCGGGAGCTTCCTGAGATCGGTACGGCGACATGTACCTGTTCGACTCAACCGGAACAAGAGGGAGTTGGTGTCACGGATGCCCCGGATGGCGCATCCCGCCGGCCCCGGACCGGGCATGCTGAAGGCGAACGAGCCGAGGACGAGGAGAGCCACCCATGGCAACCATCCCTTCGCTCCCCAGCAGGGACGACGTACTGCGCATGGCCCGCAGCACGACGGACATCACCGGCCAACTCCTGGACACCGCGGGCAACATCACCCGGATCGCGATCAACACCTTCGACCCCAGAGACGGTTCCGGCCAGGAGGTGCTCCGGGTCCTGCGGCAGACCACCGCCGAACTGGCCGAGGCCAGCGCCTCGCCCCAGGCGCAGGAGGCGTTCTACCGCATCGTCGACACCCTGACCCGCCTCGGCACCAGCGGCGCCCCCCCTCGCCGTGCACCCGGTCAGCCAGCCGGCCCAGGCCCTCCTCACCGCGCTGGGAGACAGCCTGCTGCCGGTGCTGGACGCGGTGGAACCGGCGGTGGAGGAGTTCGCCACGGCACTGGGCGACCTGGTCGAGGCCAGTTCCCCGCTGCTCCCCGCGGCGGCGGGCCTCGCGGCCGGCGCCCTGCTCGCCCTCACCCCGCTGATCCGCTCGGCGGCGGAGGTCCTGCGCGACTCCTCCCCCGAACTCCGCCGTATCGCCGACGCGTTGACGGCCGCCCTGGCCCCGCTGATGCCGCTCCAGGTGGCGCTGGCGGAACGGGCGGCCGGGGCGGGCGCGGGCGTCGTCCGCGCCTCCCTTCAGCCCCTCGCCGACCTCACGGAGGCGGCAGCCGCGACGGCCAAGGCGGCCGGACCGGTGGCTGGTCGCGGGCGAGGAACTGCTGGTGGCCGGCCTCGAACACCTCCAGCCGCTCCTGCTGGCCGGCGCCTCCCGCGCGGGCCGGGTCGCCCGGGCGGCGGCGGTACGGGTGTCGGCGGCGGCGAGCCCGGCGGCGGAACCGGGGGTGGTGGTGTCGGTGGCGGCCGTGTGAGCGGTGGTGGAGGTGGCGGCCGTGTGAGGGTGATGGCGGTGGCGGCCGTGTGAGCGGCGGGGTGGTGGCCACGACCGCGAGCCCCGTCCCGGCCGACCGATAGAGTTCGGCCATGCGCGATCTTGGGGTGGGGTTCACGTACCTCCTGAAAGGCCAGCGGTGGGTGGCCCGGCACGGCAAACAGTACGAGTTCGGGCTGATCCCGGGGCTCATCACCCTCGTTCTCTACGGGGCGGCCCTGGTGTCGCTCGCGATCTGGGGGGACGACCTCGTCGGCTGGGCGACGCCGTTCGCCGACGACTGGTCGAGCCCCTGGGCGGGCATCTTCCGCGGGTTCCTCACCGTCGTGCTGTGGGCGCTCGCCCTGCTCCTCGCGGTCCTCACCTTCACCGCGGTCACGCTGCTGATAGGCCAGCCCTTCTACGAGAGCCTGTCGGAGAAGGTCGACCGTGACGTCTCCCCGGACGGCACCGCCCCCGAGTCGGACCTCCCGCTCTGGCGGGAGCTGTGGATCTCCGCGCGGGACAGCATCAGGATCCTTTTCCGTGCGCTGCTGTGGGGCGTCCTGCTCTTCGGCCTCGGCTTCGTCCCGTTCGTCGGGCAGACCGTCGTCCCCGTCATCGGCTTCTTCGTCACCGGCTTCTTCCTCACCGAGGAACTCGTCGCCGTCGCGATGCAGCGCCGCGGCGTCGAACTCCGCGACCGGCTCGCCCTGCTCCGCTCCCGCAAGACCCTGGTCTGGGGCTTCGGCACGCCCCTGGGCCTGGCCTTCCTGGTCCCGTTCGTCGCGGTGTTCCTGATGCCGGGCGCGGTCGCGGGCGCCACCCTCATGGCCCGCGAACTGCTGGGTGAGGAGACCCGGGACGACTCGAACGACGTGGAGGACGTCACCTCGTGACCGAGATACTCGCCGTCGCCGTCATCACCGTCCTGGCCGTCATCGCCCCCGGCGCCGACTTCGCCATGGTCGTCCGCAACAGCTACCTCCACGGCCGCCGCACCGGCGTCCTCGCCGCGACCGGCGTCGCCGCGGGCGTCCTGGTCCACGTCACGTACACGATGCTCGGCGTGGGCCTGCTGATCGCCTCCTCCACCTTCCTGTTCACGGTCATCAAGCTGGTCGGCGCCGCCTACCTCGTGTACATCGGCATCCGCACCTTCCGCGCCCGGGGCGAGGTCGAGGTCGACCTGGAGACCACCTCGGACCTCACCCCGCTCCAGGCCCTGCGCTCCGGCTTCCTCACCAACGTCCTCAACCCCAAGACGACCCTCTTCGTCGTCTCGACCTTCGCCCAGGTCGTCAGCCCCGGCACCCCGGTCTACCAGCAGGTGGGCTACGGCCTGTTCATGTCGCTGGCCCACCTGCTGTGGTTCGGCGTGGTCGCGGTCTTCTTCTCGCACGACCGGATGCGCACCCTGATGCTGCGCGGCCAGAAGGTCCTCAACAAGGTGATCGGTTCGGTCCTGGCCGGCCTAGGCATCAGCCTCGCGTTCGCTCCGTCGCACTGACGGCGACCGTCAGGATCGCCCGCACCTGCGCGATGATGTCGAGCCGGTTCGCCACGAACTGCGGGTCGGTCACCTCGGTCGTGTTCCCGGCCCCGAACTGCAGCACGGGCGTGTGCACATGGCCGCCCGGCAGCCGGTCGTGCAGTCCGAGCCGGTCCCGCAGCAGCGTGGCGCGGTAGGCGATCTCGTTCGACAGATAGTCGCCGCCGCCCCCGGCCCGGGCCGTCGACCCTGCCGTCGGCCCGTCCGGGCGGACGACGGGATCGGTCGCTCCGGCCGGTATCTCGGTCACGCTCGTGTTGTCGTAGACGGGGAACCGGCCGGTGGCCGCGGCCACGATCGCCTTGTACGGCAAGGTCGTCGTCGTCCACTGCGGCTGTGAGGCCGGATCAGTGACGGGTATGGTCTCGGTCCGGCTCACGTTCTCGTTGTCCCCGAACCCGCCCCGCCAGGCCCCGTTGGTCCGCTCGACGTCGAACCTGCCGACCCGGCCCTGGCTGACGGTCGTGAACAGATCGACCTTCTTCAGATACGGCCGCAGCGTCCGCTCCACCGTGCCGTCCGCGAAGTCCCGCCACCGCACCGGGAACACGGCCGTCTCCACCCGGGCCGGCCCGTCCGCCGTCTCGATCACCGTCCCGTCGAGCGCGAGCGCGGTCGCCCCGGACGGGTTGGAGATCCGGATGTCCCGATCGAGCGTGAACGGATCGAACCCGGTGACGAGCACCCGCTTGTGGGGGCCCCTGGGGTAGCGGATATCGGTCTGCCCGCGCGAGGTCCGCTCCAACTGGTCGAGCAGAGAGGTCCGTTGGGCGTCACTGAGCCCGAACTCCGGTTCCCAGCCCCGCACCTCCTTGGTCATTCCCAACCGCGCCCAGTACAGCGGCCGGTCATCGTCCCGACTCAGATCCCCCGCCCGCGGGCCCCCGCCCCTGCGCCCGGTCCACGGCCCGCTCCCACAGCGCCGACCCTGCGTGTACGACGATCCGGCGGGCCTGCGCATAGCTGTGCGCCGAGCCGAGCGCCCGTGCGAACTCCGGTGCCACGGAGTCGAATCCGGACCGCCGGAGAATCTCCTGCGGCACCGCGTTGCCGAGCCGCTGCTCCTCGACGGTGGCGGTGGCCGCCTGGGCCGGGTGTGGGGCGGCCGTGAGTCCGGCCACCAGGGCGAATCCGAGGACGCCGATCCGAACGCGGAGAGAAGTCACGGGAGTTCAGCCTCCGTATGGTGTGGGGGGAGTGGGCTGAGTATGGCGTGACGGAAGTGACCTACGCCATGGGGCGTGGTTCAGGAGCACAATGTCCCGGCGGCCTCCCGCAACGCTCCCACAAACGCCTCCACCACCGGCGTCTCCACCCGCCCTCGTACAGTCGCCGCATACACCGCCCGCGCCGGCGCCCCCTCATCCCGCACCGGCACCAACGCCACGTCGGGCCGCACGGACGCGGCGGCCAGCGCAGGGATGAGCGTCACGCCCAAGCCCGCCGCCACATACCCCTGCTTCGCCGTCCACTCGGCGACGACATGCGCCACACGCGGCCGGAACCCCTCCCGCAGCGCCGCGTCCAGCAGCGTCCCCTCCGGGCGGGCGCTCCCCGAGATCCAGTCCGCGTCGGCGAACCGGCCGAGCCGCACCGGGCCGCCGCCCGCCAGTGGATGACCGGCGGGGACGGCGACGTACAGGGACTCGTCGAGGAGGTGGTGGAGGTCGTACGCCTCCAGGGGCGGGCGGCCCGTCGTGGAGACGACCGCCAGGTCCAGATGGCCGGCGGTCAGCCGGTCCAGGAGCCTCGGGGTGAGGCCCTCCTCGCGGGTGACCCGCACCTTCGGGTGCCGAGCCCGGAACGCGGCCAGCGCCTGCGGCACCAGCGCCGCGTCGGCCGTCGCGAACGCCCCGAACCGCAGTCGCCCGCCCGCGAGTTCCCGCAGGGCGGTGAGCTCCCGTCCGGCGCCTCGCAGCGCCTCGGCGACGGTCTCGGCGTACGGCACGAGGACGCGACCGGCCTCGGTGAGCCGTACGCCCCTCGGCAGCCGGTCGAAGAGCGGGGCGCCGCCCAGGGCCGTCTCCAGCGAGGAGATCTGCCGGGAGACCGCGGACTGGGTCCAGCCGAGGCTGCGAGCGGCGACCGTGAACGACCCCTGCCGGGCGACCTCCAGGAACGCCCGCAGCCAGACGGTCGAGAGATCGAGGGTCTCGAATCCACGCGAGCCATGCGAGCCCTGCACGTCATACACGTCATGCACGTCATGCGAGTCATGTGAGTCATGCGAGTTCGGCATGGCAGCAATGCTAGACATTCGCTTGTCGCATCCGTCGGGCGCCGCATAGCGTCGTCGCCATGGAGCACATCGCCTTCCTGGGCCTCGGGCACATGGGTGCCCCCATGGCCCGCAGACTCCTCGCCGCAGGGCACCCGTTGACCGTCTGGAACCGCACCGCCGAGAAGGCCGCGCCCCTCGTCGCCGGGGGAGCCGTCGCGGCCGCGTCGCCCGCCGACGCCGTACGGGACGCCGACGTCGTGATCACGATGCTCGCCGGCCCCGCGGCGCTGGACGCGGTCGCGGAGGCCGTCTCAGCGGCCCTGCGTCCCGGCACCCACTGGATCGAGATGTCCACCGTCGGGCCCGACGCCGTACGCCGCCTCGACCGGTTCGCCGGAGTCTCCGTCGTGGACGCCCCCGTCATGGGCAGCACCGACAAGGCCGCCGCGGGCACCCTCGGCATCCTCGCGGGCGGTGACACGGCCGGCGTCGAGCATGTCCTCGCGCACCTCGGCACGGTCACCCGCACCGGGCCGCTCGGCTCCGGTGCCGCGCTCAAGCTCGTCGTCAACTCGGCCGTCATCGGCGGGATCGCGGTCGTCGCCGAGGCGCTGCGGCTCGCCGACGCCCTCGGTCTGGACGGGGAGACGGCCCGCGTGGCCCTCGCGAACAGTCCTCTCGGGGGAGCCGTCGCCCGCGCCTTCGCCGAGGGCGTCCACTTCGACACGGCGCTCGCGGTGAAGGACCTCGACCTGGCCACGAAGGCCGCCGAACTGCCCGTCATCCAGGCCGCGTCGGACCAGTACCGACGGGTCGCCGAGCCCGGCACGGACATCTCCGTGGCCGCCGCCCGCATCCGTGACACCGCCCGTTGAAGGAACCCCGCGCCGACCACTGAAGGAACCCCGTGAAGATCACCCTCGGCAACCCGGCCTCCGCACCCCAGCCCCTGAGCCCCTACTACTCCCAGGTCGCCCGCGTCGAACAGGCCGACGGCAGCGCCCTGTTGTTCCTCTCCGGCCAGATAGCCGAGGGCGACACCCTCGCCGAGCAGAGCCGGGGCGTCTTCGAGACCATCGACGCGCTGCTGAAGGCGCACGGCGCGACGCTCGCCGACGTCATCAACATCCGGACCTATCTGACGGACATCGGCCGCCTCGCCGAATACGGCGCCGTACGAGGGGAGTTCCTCACCGGCACCCCGCCCACCAGCATGACCTTCGAGGTGCCGCGGCTGTTCCGGGAGGAGGCCCAGATCGAGGTGGAGGTGGTCGCCGCGGTGCCCGCACCGAAGTGATCGTTTCCGGGTGATACTGCCTTCCATGAAGGCGACGAACCTGGGCGTGCTCTTCCTGATCGAACTGGTCGCGCTGGCGGCCGTCGGCTACTGGGCATCTGGCGCCAGTAGCCGGGAGGTTCAGCTCTCCTCGCCCAGCAGCGTGAGGAAGTCCCGGAAGGCGCCCGGCATGTCCACCGAGTCCGGGTCCAGCAGCCACTGGTACTGAAGTCCGTCCATCACCGCCACCAGCAGCGGTGCCGTGCGCTCGGGGGTGAGCCCGTTGGGCAGCCGGTCGCCGTACTCGGCGCGCAGCACCGCCGCCATGTTCGTCCGCACCTGCGCGTACCGCTCGGTGAAGTAGCCGCGCGCCGGGTGCCCCTCGGTGACGCTCTCGCCGAGCAGCGCCGAGAAGGTCTGGATGATGCCGGGCCGCATCGCGTTGTACTCCACCAGGGAGACGAGCAGATCGACCCGCCACTGGGTGTGCGGCACCGCGTCCCACTGGTCCCGCTCGGTGAGAACGGCGACCAGGAGCGCGTCCTTGGTGGGGAAGTAGTGCAGCAGCCCCTGCTGGGTCAGCCCGACCCGCTCGGCCACCGCGGCCAGGCTCGCTCCCCGGTAACCGCGCTCGGCGATCACCTCCAGAGCGGCCCGCACGATCTCCGAGCGTCGCGCCTCGCTCCTGACTCTGGCGTTCATGGGCTCACCGTACGGCATGACCGTATGCCGAACATAACGTACGGATAACGAAACCTACCGGTCTACAGGTGACGGGTGCACGATGAAGGGGTTTCCGCGGATCGCACGGATCGCACGGACCGCACGGACCGCGCAGCCCCGAACCCAGGAGGACCCAATGGCGGGCGCCTACTCCAGCACCCCGGCCGACCAGGCCCGCGAGGCCGCCGTGGCAGCCGCTCTCGGCAAGCTCGACCTGGATGCCAAGGCCCGGCTGCTGTCCGGACAGGACATGTGGACGCTGCCCGCCCTGCCCGAGATCGGCCTCGCGTCGCTCGTCATGTCCGACGGGCCGATCGGCGTCCGAGGGGTGCGCTGGACCGCCGACGACCCGTCGATCGCCCTGCCCTCGCCGACCGCCCTCGCCGCCACCTGGGACCCCGAGCTCGCCCGCCGCGCCGGCGTCCTGCTCGCCCAGGAGGCCCGCCGCAAGGGCGTCCACGTGCTGCTAGCCCCCACCGTCAATCTCCATCGCTCCCCGCTCGGCGGACGGCACTTCGAGGCCTACAGCGAGGACCCGTACCTGACCGGTCTGATCGGCGCCGGATACGTGTCCGGCGTCCAGTCCGGCGGTGTGGGCACCACCGTCAAGCACTTCGTCGCCAACGACGCGGAGACGGACCGCTTCACCGTCGACAACCTCGTCTCCGGACGGGCCCTGCGCGAGCTGTACTTGAGGCCCTTCGAGCTCATCGTGGAGAACGCCCGTCCCTGGGGCATCATGACCGCCTACAACCAGGTCAACGGCGTCACCATGACCGAGCACCACCACCTGGTGAACGAGATCGCGCGCGGCGAGTGGGGCTTCGACGGCTACAACGTCTCCGACTGGATGGCCGCCCGCTCCACCAAGGGCGCCATCGAGGGCGGCCTCGACGTCGCCATGCCCGGCCCGCAGACCGTCTACGGCCCCGCGCTGGCCCAGGCCGTGCGGGACGGCGAGGTCGACGAGGCCAAGGTCGACGCCGCCGTCCGCAACGTCCTGCGGCTCGCCGCCCGGGTCGGTGCCCTGGCGGACGCCGAACCCGTCGTCACCGAACTCCCCGGCCCCGTCGACGGCGAGGCACTGGCCCGCGAGATCGCCCGCCGCGCCTTCGTCCTGGTCCGCAACCAGGGCGCCCTTCCGCTGAAGCCCGGCAGCGTCGCTCTCATCGGCGCCGCCGCCCGCGACGCCCGTATCCTCGGCGGCGGCTCCGCCACCGTCTTCCCGTCCCGGATCGTCTCCCCGCTCGACGGCCTCACCGCGGCCCTCCCCGACCTGACGTACGCCGTCGGCGCCGACCCGAACACCGAACTCGCCGTCGCCGGCAAGGGGTTCACACTGCGGGCCGTCTGCCGGGACGCCGACGGCAACGTCCTCGGCACCGCCTCCGCGCCGAACGGCCAGATCCAGTGGATGGGTGACGACCTCCCCGAGGGCGTCACCCACGACACCCTCCACACCATCGAGCTGACCGGCACCTTCACCCCGCGCGACACCGGCCCGCACACCTTCGGCGTCAAGGGCGTCGGCGCGTTCACCCTCACCGTCGACGGCACCACGTACTACGACGACCGCCAGCTCCCCGCCGACACCACCGACCCCTTCGAGGCCTTCTTCGGCTCCCCGGTGCCCCGCGCCGAGGTCGAACTGACCGCCGGAGAGCCGGTCGAGGTCTCCCTCACCCACGTCTTCCAGCTCCCCGAGGGCTTCCCCTTCAAGGTCGTCGCCTTCGCCCTCGCCCACCAGGAGCCGCGGCGCGACCCCGACGAGCTGATCGCCGAGGCCGTCGAGGCCGCCCGGAACGCCGACACGGCCGTCGTCGTGGTCGCCACCACCGACCGCGTCGAGTCCGAGGGCTTCGACCGCAAGGACATGAACCTCCCCGGCCGTCAGGACGACCTGGTCCGCGCCGTCGCCGCCGCCAACCCGAACACGGTCGTGGTCGTCAACTCCGGCTCCCCGGTGGAGCTCCCGTGGCGCGACGACGTCGCCGCCGTCCTGCTCAGCTGGTTCCCCGGCCAGGAGGGCGGCGCGGCCCTCGCGGACGTCCTCACCGGCGCCCGCGAGCCCGGCGGCCGCCTCCCCACCACCTGGGGCGCCCTCTCCGACGCCCCGGTCACCCAGGTCACCCCGCAGGACGGCCGGCTCCCCTACACCGAGGACGTCTTCATCGGCTACCGCGCCTGGGCGAAGGAGGGCCGCACCCCCTCGTACCCCTTCGGCCACGGCCTCGGCTACACCGACTGGGCCTACGAGTCCGCCGAGGTCACCGGTACGACCGTCAAGGTCCGGGTCCGCAACACCGGCGAACGGGCCGGCCGTGAGGTGGTCCAGGTCTACCTCGCGCCCGCCGAACCGGGCGACCGCCCGGAGCGCGCCCTCGCCGGCTTCGCCGGGGCCGAGGCGGCTCCCGGCGAGACCGTCGAGGTCACGGTGGAGATCCCGCGCCGGGCCTTCGAGACCTGGAACGAGGAGGAGGGGGCGTGGTCGTTTGTGAAGGGTTCGTACGAGATCGAGGTCGGGCGGTCGATCACGGACCGTCGTCTCACCGAGACGATTAACGTCTGATCCGGGACAAGTCTCCCCATGAGCAGCCCCGGCCCGGGACCTGACACCCGGGCCGGGGCAAATGCCTTCCGGAGCTTTTCGGCTTTCCGGCTTTCCTGGGAAGCTCAGCGCGCTCCGAACCCGTACACCGTCTCCGAGCGGAACACCTCGCCGGGCCGCAGCACCGTGCTCGGGAACCCCGGCTGGTTGGGGGAGTCGGGGAAGTGCTGGGTCTCCAGCGCCACGCCGTCGCAGGGGGCGAAGGGCTCGGGCAGATGGTCGGCGGTGTACAGCTGCAGGCCCGGCTCGGTGGTCGAGACGGTCAGCACGCGGCCGGAGGAGGGGTCGTGCAGCTCGGCGACCTCGACGGGGGTGTCGGTCACGCCCTTGTCGAGGACGAAGTTGTGGTCGTAGCCCGACCCGGTCTTGCGCCCCTCCCGGAAGTCGAACCGCCCGCCCGTCACGTCCTCCAGCACCCCGGTCGGGATCAGGTCCGCGTCCACCGGCGTGTACCGGGAGGCCGCCAGCCGCAGCTCATGACCGCCGGCGTTCCCGGACCCGGCCAGGTTGAAGTAGCTGTGGTTGGTGAAGTTGACGACGGTCGGCGCGTCCGTCGTCGCCTCGTAGGCGATCCGCAGCGCCCCGTCGGCCTCCAGCGCGTAGGTCGCCGAGACGTCGAGCCGACCCGGGAAGCCCTCCTCGCCGTGCGGACTGACCCGCGACAGCCGCACCCCGTGCTTGCCGACCGGCGTCACGTCCCACACGCGCTTGTCGAAGCCGCGCTCACCGCCGTGCAGCGAGTTGGGCGCGCCGTTGGGCGCGAGCGCGTACGTCACCCCGTCCAGCGGGAAGCGGCCGCCGGCGATCCGGTTCGCGAACCGGCCGATCAGGGCGCCGAAGTAGGGCCCGGTGTGCGTGAGATATCCGTCCAGGTCAGCGAATCCCAGCACCACGTTCTGGACGCGCCCGTCCCGGTCCGGCACCTCCACCGACTGCACGATCCCGCCGTACGACAACACCCGCACCCGCACACCGGCCCGCTCCAGCGTCCAGCGGTGAACCGGGGTGCCGTCGGGAAGTGCGCCGAAGAGTTCGTTCATGTGCGGAACTTTAGGTCACGTGCCCTTGGCGGTGATGTTCCGGTAGGCGATCTCGGCGAGCCTCGCCTGGCCGTTCACACTCGGGTGGAACCAGTCCCAGTGGCTCAACTGGTCGGTCCCGAAGCGGTACGCGTAGACCGCGCCGCCGTCGAAACGGCACCGCTTGTCCTTCGCGCACACCGACTCCAACACCTCGTTGTACGCCTCCACCCGGTCCTGCACGATGTCGCGCCGCTCGGTCGCCGCCGCGGCCAGATCGTCGGGGTCGCCCAGCATGGACGGGCAGATCCCCAGCTTCCACACCTGCTTGCCCAGCGGATTGGTCCGCCCCTGCGACCACAGCCGCTTGAGATCAGGCACGCTCGCCACGTACACCTGCGCCTTCGGCGCCGCCGCCCGCAGCGTGTCCAGCGCCTCCTCGAACTGCGCCCGGAAGTCGGCCACCGACGTCATCGCCGCGGTCGAGTCCCGGCACGCGTCATTGGCCCCCGCCATCACCGTCACCAACTCCGGCTTCCGCGTCGCCGCCTGCGCCATCTGTCCGGCGAGATCGGCCATCCGCGCCCCCGTCACCGCGTAGTTCCAGCTCGACGACGCCGCCTTCGCCCTCCCCAGCAGGCGTACGGCGAGACTGTCGACCGCCGTGTCGCTGCCGGTCGCCCACGACGCCTCCGTGCAGTCCTTGAGCAGCGAACAGGCGTCGAAACCCCGGGTGATGGAGTCACCGACCGCGGCGAGGGACGCCGGACTGCGGTCCCACAGCGGCGACGGCGACGGGGACGGCTTGCTTCTCCGGGCCGCGGAGCCGGACGGCTCCGACGCGTTGCCACCGACGGCATCGCATCCCGCGACGCCCAGAACACCCGCCGTCACGACGGCGAGAACGGCACGCGCACGCGCCCCACGGCTACGCATCCCCTGGTGACCCCCTCGGTCGACTTGCAGTCCCTTGCGGAATTCGTCCCCCTCCATGACAACGCACGGGAGTTCCCGACCACGCCCGGGAACCCCGAACCCCCCGTACTAGCGTCCTGCCGGGTGAATGGCGGGCGTTTCCCGGCACCGGGACCGACGGTACGTCACACTCCTTGCGCCGCCGCACGGTAGCCTCGCCATCAACGTGGCTGCCGCCACCGCCACTCATCTCGTCCGCACAATGGTCCCGCTCTGCCCGGAGGTCCCGGTGACGACACGTGGAGTCCTGTACGTGCACTCCGCTCCGCGCGCGCTGTGCCCGCACGTCGAGTGGGCCGTCGCCGGAGTGCTCGGCACGCGCGTCAACCTCGACTGGATCCGGCAGCCCGCGGCACCCGGCACCTGGCGCTCGGAGTTCTCCTGGCAGGGCCAGCCGGGCACCGCGTCCAAGCTCGCGTCGGCCCTCAGAGGCTGGCACCTCCTGCGCTTCGAGGTGACCGCCGAGCCCTGCCCCACGGCCGAGGGCGAGCGCTACAGCTGCACCCCCGACCTCGGCATCTTCCACGCCGTCACCGGCATCCACGGCGACATCCTCATCCCCGAGGACCGCCTGCGCGCCGCCCTGACCCGCTCCCAGCAGGGCGAGACGGACCTGGAGGCCGAGATCGCCAAGCTCCTGGGCAAGCCGTGGGACGACGAACTGGAGCCGTTCCGCTACGCGGGCGAGGGCGCGCCGGTGCGCTGGCTGCACCAGGTGGTCTAGGAACCGTGGACACGCCGAAGGGCCCCCACCGACCGGTGGGGGCCCTTCAGTTGCGTACGCGTGCTTCCCGGAAGGCTTCTCAGACCGTACGGAAGGCCAGCACCACGTTGTGCCCGCCGAAGCCGAACGAGTCGTTCAGCGCGGCGATACGGCCCTCGACGGGCAGCTTGCGGGCCTCACCGCGGACGACGTCGGCGTTGGCCTCCGCCTCCGGGTCGAGGTTCTCGATGTTGATGGTCGGCGGCGCGACCCGGTGGTACAGGGCGAGGATCGCGGCGACGGACTCCACGCCACCGGCACCACCCAGGAGGTGGCCCGTCATGGACTTCGTCGCGGACACCGCGAAGTGGTCGGCGTCGTCGCCGAACACCTTGCGCAGCGCCTTCAGCTCGGCCACGTCACCGGCCGGCGTCGAGGTGGCGTGCGCGTTGACGTGCACGATCTCCGCCGGGTCCAGGTCGCTGTTGTCCAGCAGGTTCTGCAGGGCGTGGGCGATGCCCCGGCCCTCCGGCTCCGGCTGCACGATGTCGTGGCCGTCGGCGGAGATGCCCTGACCCACGGCCTCGGCGTACACGCGGGCACCGCGCTTGGCGGCGTGCTCCGCGGACTCCAGGACGACGACACCGGCACCCTCGCCGAGCACGAAGCCGTCGCGCGCGGTGTCGTAGGGACGCGAGGCGCCCTGCGGGTTCTCGTTGTTCTTGGACATCGCCATCATGTTGCCGAACGCGGCGATCGGCAGCGGGTGGATCGCCGCCTCCGTGCCACCCGCGACGACGACGTCGGCGCGGCCGGTGCGGATCATCTCGATGGCGTAGCCGATGGCCTCCGCGCCCGAGGCGCAGGCGGACACCGGGGTGTGCACACCGGCGCGGGCGCCGACGAGCAGACCGACGTTGGCCGAGGGGCCGTTCGGCATGAGCATGGGGACGGTGTGCGGGGAGACGCGGCGGACGCCCTTCTCCTTCAGCACGTCGTACTGGTCGAGCAGCGTCGTGACGCCACCGATGCCGGAGGCGATGACCGCGCCCAGACGGTCGGGGTCGACGCTCGTGTCCTCGCCGGCCCTGGCCTCGAACCCGGCGTCCGCCCACGCCTCCTTGGCCGCGATCAGCGCGAACTGCGCCGAGCGGTCGAGGCGGCGGGCCTGCGGCCGGGGGATGACCTCGGTCGGCTCCACGGCGACGGGCGCCGCGATGCGGACGGCCTGGTCGGCCGCCCACTCCTGCTCAAGGGGCTTCACACCGGACTTGCCGGCGATCAGGCCCTCCCAGGTAGAGGCTGCGTCGCCACCCAGCGGTGTGGTTGCGCCGATACCGGTGACGACCACGGTGCGATTGGTCGGGCTCACGGGAAATCTTTCTCCAAGTATCACGAGGATTCAGCGGCGCCACCGCCGGGTGGCGGGGCTTGTGCAGCCGGGCCTAAGGGGTGGCTCAGGCCTGGTGCTTGAGGATGTAGTCGGTCGCGTCGCCGACGGTCTTGAGGTTCTTGACGTCCTCGTCCGGGATCTTGACGTCGAAGCGCTCTTCGGCGGCGACGACGACCTCGACCATGGACAGCGAGTCGACGTCCAGGTCGTCGGTGAAGGACTTGTCCAGCTGGACGTCCTCGACCGGGATGCCGGCGATCTCGTTCACGATGTCGGCGAGACCGGCGACGATCTCTTCCTGAGTGGCGGCCATGTGAGGCGCTCCTTCTTCTTGATCCAGAGGGTGTGGCAGGTGGTGCTTCCCGTACCGGACCGTGTGATCCGGCACGGAGTGCCTAGGGGAGGGTAACGACAGTGGCGGCGTAGACGAGACCCGCCCCGAAGCCGATGACGAGCGCGGTGTCGCCGCTCTTGGCCTCGCCGGTCGCCAGGAGCCGCTCCATCGCGAGCGGGATCGAGGCGGCCGAGGTGTTGCCGGTGGTGCGAACGTCACGGGCGACCGTGACGGACTCCGGCAGCTTGAGTGTCTTCACCATCGAGTCGATGATCCGCTCGTTGGCCTGGTGGGGAATGAAGACATCCAGGTCGTCCGCGGTGATGCCGGCGACGTCCAGCGCCTCCTTGGCGACCTTCGCCATCTCGAAGACGGCCCAGCGGAACACCGCCTGGCCCTCCTGCGTGATGGCGGGGAACCTGGCGACCTCGCCGGAACGGTAGTCCGTCCACGGCACGGTCTGCTTGATCGTCTCGGACTTGTCGCCCTCGGAGCCCCACACGGTCGGGCCGATGGCCGGCTCCTTGGAGGGGCCCACGACGACCGCGCCGGCACCGTCACCGAACAGGAAGGCCGTCGCCCGGTCCTCCAGGTCGGTCAGGTCCGACAGCCGTTCGACACCGATCACGAGGACGTACTCGGCGCTGCCCTCGACGATCATGCCCTTGGCGAGGGTCAGGCCGTAGCCGAAGCCCGCGCAGCCGGCGGAGATGTCGAACGCGGCGGCCTTGTTCGTGCCCAGCTTGTCGGCGATCTCCGTCGCCACGGCCGGGGTCTGCTTGAAGTGCGAGACGGTCGAGACGATCACGCCGCCGATCTGCTCGGCGGAGATCCCGGCGTCCGCGATGGCCTTGCCGGACGCCTCGATCGACATCGCGGCGACGGTCTCCTCGTCGTTCGCCCAGTGCCGGGTCTCGATGCCGGAGCGCGAACGGATCCACTCGTCGGACGAGTCGATCGTCTCGAGGATCACCTCGTTGGGCACGACCCGGGTCGGGCGGTAGCCGCCCACGCCCATGATCCGCGCGTACGGGGAGCCCTTGCTGGGCTTGATCTTCGACATTGCTCGTTGGCTCCTTTTCAGGCGCTCTGCTCGGCGATGAGCTCGCGAGCGGCGTCGAGGTCGTCGGGGGTCTTGAGCGCCAGGGTCTGCACACCCGGCAGGGCGCGCTTGGCGAGCCCGGTGAGGGTGCCGCCCGGGCACACCTCGACGAGCGCGGTGACGCCGAGCTCCTTGAACGTCTCCATGCACAGGTCCCAGCGGACCGGGTTGGCCACCTGGCCGACCAGCCGCTCAAGCACCTCGGCGCCGGTGGCGACGGTCCGCCCGTCCTTGTTGGAGACGTAGGTGACCTCGGGTCGGCGGGCGTGAGCTCCTTGGCGGCCTCGGCCAGGGCGTCGACCGCGGGGCCCATGTGGTGCGTGTGGAACGCGCCGGCCACCTTCAGGGCCACGACCCGGCGCACACCCTCGGGCTTGTCCGCCTCCAGCGCCGCCAGCTGCTCCGTCGTGCCGGCGGCCACGATCTGACCGGCGCCGTTGACGTTCGCCGCCGTCAGCCCGAGCTTCTCCAGGTGCGGAACCGTCACCTCGGGGTCGCCGCCGAGCAGCGCCGACATCCCGGTCTCGGTGATCGCGGCGGCCTCGGCCATCGCCAGACCGCGCTTGCGTACGAGGGTGAGGGCGGCGGTGTCGTCGAGGACACCGGCGAAGGCGGCGGCGGTGATCTCACCGACGCTGTGCCCGGCGACGGCACCCGGGGTGATGTCACCCAGTGCCGCGGCGGACAGGATCCCGGCGGCGACCAGCAGCGGCTGCGCCACCGAGGTGTCGCGGATGGCGTCCGCGTCGGCCTGTGTGCCGTAGTGGGCAAGGTCCAGCCCGATGGCATCCGACCACGCGGCGACGCGGTCGGCGGCACCGGGAAGTTCGAGCCAAGGAGTCAGGAAGCCGGGCGTCTGGGCGCCCTGGCCGGGAGCGACGAGTACGAGCACTCTCACACTCTCTCTTGTGGACGGCCACGGCCGCCCGTGGGGACAGGGACGAAGAACACGGGGGGGTTTTGTGGACCCCCGACAAAAGCCTAGGGCTGGAGATCCCCGTCGACCAGACGCCCCAGGATCAGCGCGATCCGCAACGTGAATGCCGAGCGTACATCCGACGGCGACCAGCCGGTGACGTCAGTCACACGTCGAAGCCGGTAGCGCACGGTGTTGGGATGGACGAAGAGCATCCGGGCCGCGCCTTCGAGACTGCTCGCCTGTTCGAGATAGACGGAGAGCGTCTCCAGCAGCGCCGAGCCGGCCTCCTCCAGCGGTCTGTAGATCTCCTCCACCAGTTGCTCGCGGGCGCTGGGGTCACCGGCGATCGCGCGCTCCGGAAGCAGATCGTCCGCCAGCACCGGGCGCGGGGCGTCCTGCCAGGCGGAACACGCCTTCAGCCCCGCCGCGGCGGCCTGCGCGGACCTCGTCGCGGCCAGCAGATCGGGCACCACGGGCCCGGCGACCACCGGCCCCGCCGCATAAGGCCCGATCAGCGACTTGGCGACGGCGAGCGGATTGTCGCTGCCGCCGGCGATCACGACGAGCCGGTCGCCGAGCACCCCGGTGAGCACCTGGAGCTTGGCGTGCCGGGCGGCCCGCCGGATGGCCTCGACGGTCAGCTCGGAGTCCCCGTCGGGGGCGGTACCGAGGACGACGCACACATGTTCGGGAGCGTTCCACCCGAGAGCGGCGGCCCGGCTGACGGCCCCCTCGTCGGCTTCCCCGCTGAGCACCGCGTTGACGACCAGCGACTCCAGCCGGGCGTCCCAGGCACCCCGCGCCTCCGCGGCCTGGGCGTAGACCTGGGCGGTGGCGAAGGCGATCTCGCGGGCGTACACGAGCAGGGCCTCGCGCAGGATGGACTCGTCACCGGGAGCGGCCACCTCGTCGATGGCGCTCTCCATGACCTCGATGGTGGTGCGCACCATCTCGACGGTCTGCCGCAGCGTGATGGCCCGGGTCAGCTCACGGGGAGCGGTGCCGAAGACGTCGGTGGAGATGGCCTGCGGGGCGTCGGGATGCCGGAACCACTCGGTGAAGGCGGCGATACCGGCCTGCGCGACCAGCCCGATCCAGGAACGGTTCTCCGGGGGCATGGCCCGGTACCACGGCAGTGTCTCGTCCATGCGCGCGATGGCCTGCGCGGCAAGAGACCCGGACGACTTCTCCAGCCTCTTCAGGGTCGCGGAGTGCGGATGGACGACGGATGCGGCGGCTGCGGTGTTGCCGGTTTCGGGTTCGGGCACGGGACAAGACTGCCTTATCCGGACGGGCGCATGCGCTGGCGGGGTCCGGGACGGGGTCTACCGTGGGGCCCGTGATGGATGTGCGACGCGCCGGCGAGCGCTACCCGGGGGGCGATCCGGCGGCCGGGATCGAGTCCCGGCACGCCTTTTCCTTCGGCTCCCACTACGACCCCGACAACCTCCGCTTCGGCGCGATGATCGCCTGCAACGAGGAGCGGCTCGCCCCCGGTGCCGGGTTCGACGAGCATCCGCACAGCCACACCGAGATCGTGACCTGGGTGGTGGAGGGCGAACTCACGCACCGCGACTCGGCGGGGCACGAGACGAAGGTCCGCGCCGGGGACGTGCAGCGGCTGAGTTCCGCGGGCGGCGTCCGGCATGTGGAGCGCAACGACGGCGACCGGCCCCTGACCTTCCTCCAGATGTGGCTGGCCCCCCGGGAGCCCGGCGGCGACCCGGCCTACGAGATCGTCCGCGGCATCGCCGACTCCACCCCGTACGCCGTCCCGGAGGCGGCCGCGATGCTCCACGTACGGCGCCTCGCGGCGGGGGAGCGGACGGCGGTGCCGGACGGGGCGTACCTGTACGTCCATGTCGTACGCGGTGAAGTCCGGCTGGCCGGCGAGGAGTTGGGGCGGGCGACGCGGCCCGGATCGCCGACGCCAGGGATGTGGACGCGGTGGCGGTGACGCGGGCCGAGCTGCTGCTGTGGGAGATGGCCTAGCGGTCGCGGAGTTCGGCCAGCACCGCGTCCGTGAACGGCGGCCACGCCTCTACCGCCCACGGCCCGAACGCCCGGTCCGTCAGGGCCACGCAGGCCGCCCCCGCGTCCGGGTCGATCCACAGGAACGTACCGGACTGGCCGAAGTGCCCGAAGGTGCGCGGGGAGGAGGAACTCCCCGTCCAGTGCGGGGACTTGGAGTCGCGGATCTCGAAGCCGAGGCCCCAGTCGTTGGGGTTCTGGTGGCCGTAGCCCGGCAGAACACCCTTGGTGCCCGGGTACTGGACGGTCATCGCGTCGGCGACCGTGCGAGGGTCGAGAAGGCGGGGTGCCTGGACCTCGGCGGCGAAACGCAGGAGATCCTCGACCGTCGAGACGCCGTCCTTGGCGGGAGAGCCCTCCAGACTCGTCCCCGTCATGCCCAGCGGCTCCAGGACCGCCTGGCGCAGGTACTCGGCGAAGGGGATGTCGGTCGCCTTCGCGATGTGGTCGCCGAGCTGCTCGAACCCGGCGTTGGAGTACAGCCGGCGCTCACCGGGAGGCGCGGTCACCTTGTGCTCGTCGAAGGCCAGCCCCGAGGTGTGGGCGAGCAGATGCCGGACCGTCGCCCCGGCGGGCCCGCCGGCTCGTCGAGCTCGATCGCGCCCTCCTCGTACGCGACGAGCGCCGCGTACGCCGCGAGCGGCTTGGTGACCGAGGCCAGCGGGAAACGCCGGTCGACGGGCCCGTGGGCGCCGAGGACCGAACCGTCGGCCCGTACGACACCCGCCGCGGCGGTGGGAACCGGCCAGTTCTCGATCAACGCGAGGCTCTTCAGCGACATGCCGTCGAGCCTAAGGGCTCACAGCTTCAGCTCCAGCAAGGGGTCCGGCTTGGGCAGGAAGCCGAGGGAGTCGTACAGCGTCCTGGCCTCGGCGGACGCGGTGAGCTGGACGCGGCGGACACCGCGCTCACGGAACCACTCCAGCAGGGCCGACATGCCCGCACGCGCGTACCCGCGCCGCCGGGCCTCGGGATCGGTGGCGACGCTGAAGACGAAACCCACGACACCGTGCGGGTTGCCCGCCTTGCCGATCCGGTAGTCGACCGTCCCGCACACCAGCGCCGCCAGGGCGCCGGGACGGTCGGGATGGTCGACGACGAACGCCGCGAAGTCCCCGTCCGGCTGCGCCAGCCGGGACTCGAGGACCGGGAGCGACTCCGTGTGCCACGCTGTGGACGGGTCGGCGTCGGCCATCGAGTCGATCATCACCTGGCGCAGCCGCAGCACTTCCGCGGCATCCTCGGGCTCAGCACGTCGTACGAGACTCATGTCCCGCACGCTAGTCAGCGCGCCCCGTCCCGTCCTGCGGATTTCTTACCTGTTCCGCTTGCTTGGAGTGCACTCCAAGGTTTTAGCGTGGGGGTCATGACGGTGATGGAGACCACGACCACGGGTACCAGGACCGACAGCTGTGCCGCCCCGCCGCACCCGCATCGGCGCCCCGAGGGCCAGGACAGCTACACGATCAGCGAAGTCGTCGCCTTTACCGGACTGTCCGCGCACACCCTGCGCTGGTACGAGCGCATCGGCCTGATGCCGCACATCGACCGCTCGCACACCGGCCAGCGCCGGTACAGCAACCGCGACCTGGACTGGCTCGACCTCGTCGGCAAGCTCCGGCTCACCGGCATGCCGGTCGCCGACATGGTGCGGTACGCGGAACTGGTCCGCGAGGGCGACCACACATTCACCGAACGGTACGAGCTCCTGGAGACGACCCGGCGGGACGTCCTGTCCCGCATCGCGGAACTCCAGGACACGCTCGCCGTCCTCGACCGGAAGATCAGCTTCTACGCCGATGCCGGTCGTGCCTACGAAACGGAGAAAGCCGGATGACCGACCGCACGATCCCCACCGCACGACTGGGCGCCGACGGCCCCGAGGTGGGAGCACAGGGCCTCGGCTGCATGGGCATGAGCTTCGCCTACGGCCCCGCCGACGCGGGCGAGTCGCGCGCCACCCTGGAACGCGCCCTGGAACTGGGGGTCACCCTCTACGACACGGCGGACGCCTACGGCGCCGGGGAAAACGAGAAGTTCCTCTCCCCGTTCTTCAAGGCCCACCGCGACGAGGTCGTGATCGCCACCAAGTTCGCCCTGGCGGTCGACCCGGACGACCCCACGAAGCGGATCATCCGCAACGACCCGCCGTACATCCGCAAGTGCGTCGAGGCCAGCCTCAAGCGCCTCGACGTCGACGTCATCGACCTCTACTACATGCACCGGCGTGACGTGAACGTGCCGATCGAGGAGACCGTCGGCGTCATGGCCGAGCTGGTCCGCGAGGGCAAGGTCAAGCAGCTGGGCCTGAGCGAGGTCACCGGCACCGAGCTGCGGGCGGCCCAGGGCGTCCACCCCATCGCCGCCGTGCAGTCGGAGTGGTCCCTGTTCAGCCGCGACATCGAGTCCGGCGTGGTCCCGACGGCCCGCGACCTCGGCATCACCCTGGTCCCCTACTCCCCGCTCGGCCGCGGCTTCCTCACCGGCTCCTTCGCCAACGCCGACAAGGACCTCACCGCCGACGACTTCCGCCGCCAGCAGCCCCGCTTCACGGGCGAGAACGCGGCGTCCAACGTGGCCCTCCTGGAACCCGTCCGCGCGGTCGCCGAGGCCCACGGGGTCTCCCTGGGCCAGGTCGCGCTGGCCTGGGTCCAGCAGCAGGCCGAGGTCCACGACCTGCCGGTGATCCCGATCCCGGGCACGCGCAAGGCGAGCCGGGTGGAGGAGAACGTGGCGGCGACCCGCATCTCCCTGACGGAGGCGGAACTGGCGTTGCTGGAGCCGATCGCCGAGAAGGTGGCAGGCGACCGGTACGCGGACATGACGTTCACTTCCGCAGGACGTGAGTAAAGAGGCTTTAGGGCGCGGAACTGCGCGACCAGCCCCACCGGCCCGCAGCGCCCCACAACCTCACAACTCAGCCAACTCCGCCTTCTTGACAGAGAACTCCTCATCAGTCACCAACCCAGCCTGATGCAGCTCTCCCAGATGGCGAATCCGCTCAGCGATATCCGCGGGGTCCCGGCGTGGCGCAGCCGGGACCACCGCGGCCGGCCCTCTCTCCCGTACCGCCGCCAACACCGCCGCCGCGAACGGCAACGACTCGTGCACCGGCCCGTACCCCAGCCCGAACACCACCGCCGCCGGATCCTGATCGGCCTGCGCGGGCGACGCCACGTCACTCCGCAGCAGCCGCAGATGCCCCTCGAACACCTCCGGCGACCGCCATTCCACCCCGCTCAGCTGGGAGACGGCGAAACTCTGGTCGCCCGCCTTCCACTTCGCCGACGACGCGCCCGTCCAGAACCACCGGAAGAACACGGTCTTCCCGTCGAAGGACGCCTTCCCGTCGTACGCCTTGAAGGACAGAGGCGCCTCGGGCGCCGGCACGAGGAAGCGGTCCACCGGCTCGTCGCTCGGCGTCAGCTGCGCCCGTAGCTCGTCGGCGTAGTACTCGGCGAGCGTCTCCCGCTCGGCCGGCAGCACCAGCCGGTACGGATCGCACCCTTCCTTCAACTGCCCGGCCGCCGCCTCCATGAGAGGATCCGCGCCCGGCCTGGGCTCGGCGCGCAGGACAACCGTGCCGCGCTTGCCGGGGGTCAGGGTCACCCCGGACAGGGCCCGCAGCGGAATCCGGCGCTCCCCCAGGGACTGGAAGAGCTTGGGTGTTCGAATACCGCGTTCGTAGCGGATGAGCACAGAGTCGGACTCGAACTCCCAGGCGGCATGAAATCCGGCCAGTACGTCACCCATGCGGCTCATCGTATGCGGCACGAGCTCCTCCGTCGCCTCCCTGCGCAGACCGCAATTCCTGCGCCTCTACGCGCGTCCGTCCGTCGTGGTGCCGGACAAACCGGCTCGGCACGCCTTGTCGTTGTCGGAGCAGTGCACCGAGCGGTATGCGCCGACGCCGATCTCGGCGAAGTTCAGCAGGCTCTCGGTACCCGGCTCGAAATAGCCGCTGTGCCCCTTCGCGTCCGCCGCCGACAGCACCCGGGCCCCGAACGCGGCGGACACCGGATCGGCTCCATGACCCAGACCACCGAGCTCCAGGTACGGCACGTCCTGGATCCAGTCGTCCGCGTCCCGCATCGCCCACACCTGCGCCGAGGTGTGCAGATGGGAGGCCTTCTCGACCCGCATCCCGGGACTGCCGGCCACCGCTATGTCGGCCACCCGCTCCGGAAGCTCGCGCGCGGCGACCCCGCAGACCACGGAGCCGTAGCTGTGGCAGAACAGGGAGACGGGGGCGCTGCCGGGCAGCGCGCGCACCAGCCTGTTCAGCCGGATCGCCCCCTCGGCGGCCCGTACGCCGGTCGCCGAGTCGAGGCCGATCCCGCCGGGCGCGGTGTAGTCGGCCCAGGCGATCACGGCCGTACGGACCGAGGGGCTCGCCGCCTTCTCGGCCGCGTACAGGGACTTGGCCATGCCGACCGGGGCCGAGTACTTGCGGTACGTGCGCTGGAAGGTGAGCAGGTCGGTGTCGACGCCGGGGACGACGACCGAGATCCGCTCCGCCTTCGTCAGGTTGCCGAAGACCTCGGCGACCCGGCCCGAGCCCGCCGGGTCGAAGGCGAGGATGTGCCGCTCGTCGTTCAGCAGCGCCTCGTAGCGGTGCATACGACGGCCCGCGTCGCGTTGCCCGTCCGGGGACAGGCGGCTGTCGTGCATGCGCTTCAGCTCGGCCTTGCGGGCCTGGCCGAGCGCGATGCGGTTGGCGCGGTAGCGCAGCTCGACCGGGGCGCCGTTCATGTTGCCGACCGCGAGCGGGTAGCGGTGGGCGAGCCTGGCGCGCTGGGGAGCGGTGAGCGAGGCGAAGAACGCGGCGAGCCGGGCGGGGGGAGCGGCCGGGTCGGGGAGGTGGTGTCCTGCGATGTGACCGTGCTCCCAGGCGCTGAGCGACGCCTGGAGCGGAGTGGTGGGCCGGTCGCCCTTGAGCGCGGTCCACCCGGTGGTCGCCAGCATCACGAACACCACGGCCAGCGCGAGCAGTGCGCGCCAGACGTTCAGTTGGGGAGAGGTGTCGAAGGAAGTCACTGGGAGGACACACTAGGAGAACGAGACGGTCTCGCGTTAACCGAGTGACAGGGATCACGTTTCGGCCGTCGTGACGATGACCTCAGTTTGTTCGCCAGTCGCCCGCCAGTGCCGGGCCCACCTGTTCGAGATACGAGACCGTGAGCGACCGCATGGCGTCCAGGCCGACGTCCGTGCCGGTGCTCCACTGCCGCTCGGTCATCCGCATCACACCGCTGAAGACGGCCACCACGAGCCGTGGCCGCGGGTCCGCCGCCGTGTCGAGCCCCTCGCGCTCGGCGATGATCCGCGCCAGCGTCTCCTCGATCTCCATCGAGCGCCGCAGATGAGCCGCGAGCAGCACCGGCGTCGACTCGATCACCTGGCACATCCGCAGGTACAGCTCGACCGGTACGACGGACTCGACCACGTCGTTGAGCGAGTCCCAGCCCTGCACCACGGCCTGCCGCAGGGCCTCCAGGGGTGCCTCGTGCGGCGGCCGGGCGCGCACCGCGTCGACGAAGTGGGCCGCCGCCAGCTCCACCACGGCGAGGGCGGCGTCTTCCTTGTTGGCGAAGTAGCGGAAGAAGGTGCGCTGCGAGACGTCGACGGCGGCGACGACGTCGTCGACGGTCGTCCGCTCGTAGCCGCGCGAGGTGAACAGTTCGAGGGCGGCGCGCAGCAGGGCCTCACGGGTGCGCTGCTTCTTGCGTTCGCGCAGGTTCTCCATGCTGTGTCAGTTACCGACTTGTGAATTGCTTTGTCAATTGTCAGAGGCTGTCACTAGCCTCGGAGCATGACTAGTCAGACCACGCTCGACAAGACGGGGCCGGGGGACGAGGCATCGGCCTCCCCGTCGGGCCCGGCCCCGGCCGCCGGGCTGCGCGGCCACCCCTGGTTCACCCTCATCACCGTGGCCGTCGGCGTCATGATGGTCGCCCTCGACGGCACCATCGTGGCCATCGCCAACCCGGCCATCCAGAAGGACCTCGGCGCCACCTTCGCCCAGGTGCAGTGGATCACCAACGGGTACTTCCTGGCCCTCGCGGTCTCCCTGATCACCGCGGGCAAGCTCGGTGACCGCTTCGGCCACCGGCAGACCTTCCTCATCGGCGTCGTCGGCTTCGCCGCCGCGTCCGGGGCCATCGGGCTGTCCAGCAGCATCGGCGCGGTCGTCACCTTCCGCGTCCTCCAAGGCCTGTTCGGCGCGCTGCTGATGCCGGCCGCGCTCGGACTGCTGCGGGCGACGTTCCCGGCCGAGAAGCTCAACATGGCCATCGGCATCTGGGGCATGGTCATCGGCGCCTCCACCGCGGGCGGCCCGATCCTCGGCGGCGTGCTGGTCGAGCACGTCAACTGGCAGTCGGTGTTCTTCATCAACGTGCCGGTGGGTCTCATCGCCCTCGTCCTCGGCGGGCTGATCCTCCTCGACCACCGCGCGGAGAACGCCCCGCGCTCCTTCGACCTGCTCGGCATCGCCCTGCTGTCCGGCGCGATGTTCTGCCTGGTCTGGGCCCTGATCAAGGCCCCGACGTGGGGCTGGGGCGACGGCAAGACCTGGGCGTTCATAGCCGGGTCGGTCCTGCTCTTCGCGCTCTTCGCCTTCTGGGAGACGAAGGTGAAGGAGCCGCTGATCCCGCTGGGCCTGTTCCGCTCGGTCGCCCTCTCCGCGGGCGTGGTGCTGATGGTCCTGATGGCCATCGCCTTCATGGGCGGCCTGTTCTTCGTGACGTTCTACCTCCAGAACGTGCACGGCATGAAGCCGATCGACGCGGGCCTGCACCTCCTGCCGCTCACCGGCATGATGATCGTCGGCTCTCCGCTCGCGGGCGTGCTGATCACCAAGCTCGGTCCGCGCATCCCGCTGGCCGGCGGTATGGCCGCCACCGCGATCGCGATGTACGGCATGTCGACGCTGGAGACGGACACCGGCAGCGCGGTCATGTCCCTCTGGTTCGCCCTGCTGGGCCTGGGCCTCGCCCCGGTCATGGTCGGCGCGACCGAGGTCATCGTCGGCAACGCGCCGCTGGAGCTGTCCGGTGTCGCCGGTGGCCTCCAGCAGGCCGCGATGCAGATCGGCGGCAGCCTCGGTACGGCGGTGCTCGGTGCCGTGATGGCCTCCAAGGTCGACAGTGACCTCGCGGGCAACTGGAAGGCCGCGGGGCTGCCGGCCCTCACGCCGGCCCAGCAGGCCCAGGCCTCCGAGGCCGTCCAGGTGGGCGTGCCGCCGATCGCCAAGGGCACGCCGGAGGCGATCGCCGCGAAGATCACCGACGTCGCGCACGACACGTTCATCTCGGGCATGAGCCTTGCGTCGCTGGTCGCCGCGGGCGTGGCCGCCGTCGCGATCTTCGTGGCACTGCTGACGAAGCGGGGCGCGAACGCGGAGTCGGGCGCGGGCGTGGGCCACATCTGAGGGGAATTCAGGGGAACTTCCCTCATCAGAGTGAAGAGGCTAAAGATTCCTCGCTCCCGGCACGCACCGCACGTCACAGTAGGTGAAGCCCTCCGGTACGGCATGTTCCTCAGGCAAGTGCGGGACGGGTGACCGGCGTTGCGGCGCGCTGCCGGAGGGGGGCGGCGCGCCGCAAGACCGGAGGATTAGAAGGACCATCGGGGGTACCCGCCAGTCATCGAACCCAACTTGCCTAGGGGTTCCGGGAGTTGTTGATGATGGCGGGCTTCGGACATGGAACGCGCAGGTACCCCCGCTCACGTGGCCGGACGTGGTCACGGACCGGGCCGGATCGCGCGACGCTCGGAATCATCGGAGTCATCTGCGCGGTCGCGGGCTTCTTCGTGCTGGGGATCATCCTCGGCCCGGTCGCGATCGTCTGCGGTTGGCTGGCAATGGGCCGCACGTGGTCGCGCTCGCGTCCGGTGACGGCTCTGGTCGCCTTCGTACTGGGCGCCATAGACACGCTCTTGGCAGTCATCTGGCTGGCCGGAGCGGCTTCCCCGGGGAACGGCATGTTCTAGCCGGGCGGAGTGAGGGAGGGGCCCCTGGCGGGACGGCCGGGGGCCCGCCCCTCTCTGCTGTTGCCGTAGCTGCGGGCAGTCGTGCCGCTGGGGCGGCACGGGTGGGCGCAGCGGCACCCCGCCAGCGCGGGCGAGCGAAACCCACCCCCGGCCCAGCTCGGCGCCGCTCATTTCTCCACGGTCGCCTTCTGCAGCGCGCGACCTGTGCGCGGAGCGCCCGTACCTCCTCCGTCAGCGCCAGGATCGCCTCCGTCTGGCGGCGTTCCTCCACGTCGTCCTTCTCGAAGCGGGCGATGAACCACGCGGCGATGTTCGCGGTGACGACACCGAGGAGGGCGATGCCGGAGAGCATCAGGCCGACCGCGATCACCCGGCCCAGTCCGGTCGTCGGGGCGTGGTCGCCGTACCCCACCGTCGTCATCGTCGTGAACGACCACCACACCGCGTCACCCAGCGTCCGGATGTTCCCGTCCGGCGAGTCCCGCTCCACCGAGAGGACCGCCAGGGACCCGAACATCAGCAGGCCGACCACGGCCCCCGCGACATACGTCGTCAGCCGGATCTGCGAGGCCATCCGCGCCCTGCGCTGCACCAGCAGCAGCGTGGCGACCATCCGCAGCAACCGCAGCGGCTGCAGGAGAGGCAGGACCACCGCCCCCAGGTCGAGCCAGTGTCGTCGTACGAACTTCCGACGGTCCTGCGAGACCGACAGCCGTACGACGTAGTCGACGGCGAACGCCCCCCACACCACCCACTCGACACCCGTGCACACGGCCGTCAGCTCATGGCCGGCCGTGTCGTCCACGATCGGCACGGCATAGGCGACGGCGAACAGCACCGCGAGCGCCATCAGGGGCCGCTGGGTCAGGTGTTCCCAACGGTCCTGCGCCGATTGTTCCTTCATGACCGCATCGTAAAGAAGCGGTAAGGGGGACGGGGAAGGGCGGCGGAGCCGTACGGCCCCACCGCCCTTCGAACCGCACCACCGTGCGTGCCGCCTACGCGTCGCCGCCCGCCGCGCCCGGGTCCGCCGCCGACACGTCCAGGAGCTGGTAGCGGTCGATCGCCTGCTTCAGTGCCGAGCGGTCGACCTTGCCCTCCTTCGCCAGCTCGGTCAGCACGCCCACCACGATCGACTGCGCGTCGATGTGGAAGAAGCGACGGGCCGCGCCACGCGTATCCGCGAAGCCGAAACCGTCCGCGCCCAGCGACTGGTACGTGCCCGGCACCCACCGCGCGATCTGGTCCGGCACCGCCCGCATCCAGTCGGACACTGCCACGAACGGCCCCTGCGCACCCGACAGCTTCTGCGTCACGTACGGCACCCGCTGCTCCTCCTCGGGGTGCAGCAGGTTGTGCCGCTCGACGTCGACCGCCTCGCGCCGCAGCTCGTTCCAGGAGGTCGCCGACCAGACGTCCGCCTTGACGTTCCACTCCTCGGCGAGGATCTTCTGCGCCTCGATCGCCCACGGCACCGCGACCCCGGACGCGATGATCTGCGCCGGGATGGAGCCTGAAGTGCCCTCGCTGTAGCGGTGGATGCCCTTGAGGATGCCCTCGACGTCCACGTTCTCCGGCTCGGCCGGGTGCTGGATCGGCTCGTTGTAGACGGTGAGGTAGTAGAAGACGTCCTCGGCCTCGGGGCCGTACATCCGGCGCAGACCGTCCTGCACGATGTGCGCGATCTCGAACCCGTACGCCGGGTCGTACGCCACACAGCCGGGGTTGGTGGAGGCCAGCAGCTGCGAGTGGCCGTCCGCGTGCTGGAGGCCCTCACCGGTCAGCGTCGTACGGCCCGCGGTCGCACCCAGCACGAAACCGCGCGCCAACTGGTCCGACATCTGCCAGAACTGGTCGCCGGTGCGCTGGAAACCGAACATCGAGTAGAAGACGTAGACCGGGATCAGCGGCTCGCCGTGCGTCGCGTACGCCGAGCCCGCCGCGATCAGCGACGCCGTGCAGCCGGCCTCCGAGATGCCGTCGTGCAGCATCTGGCCCGTCGGCGACTCCTTGTACGCGAGCAGCAGATCGCGGTCCACCGACTCGTACTGCTGGCCCAGCGGGTTGTAGATCTTCGCGCTCGGGAAGAACGAGTCCATGCCGAACGTGCGGTACTCGTCCGGCGCGATCAGCACGAACCGCTTGCCGAGCTCCTTGTCCCGCATGAGGTCCTTGAGGAGCCGGACAAAGGCCATCGTGGTCGCGATGGACTGGTGACCCGAACCCTTCTTCACGGTCGCGTACGCCTTGTCGTCCGGCAGTGGGAGCGGCTTGGCGCGCACCACGCGCGTGGGGACGTAACCGCCGAGCGACTTGCGGCGGTCGTGCATGTACTGGATCTCCTCCGAGTCCCGGCCCGGGTGGAAGTACGGCGGCGCGCCGGACTCCAGCTCCTTGTCGGAGATCGGCAGGTGCAGCCGGTCACGGAAGCCCTTGAGGTCGTCGACCGTCAGCTTCTTCATCTGGTGCGTGGCGTTGCGGCCCTCGAAGTTGGGGCCCAGCGTCCAGCCCTTGACGGTCTTCGCCAGGATGACCGTCGGCTGGCCCTTGTGCTCCACCGCCGCCTTGAACGCCGCGTAGATCTTCTTGTGGTCGTGACCGCCCCGGCCCAGGTGCAGGATCTGGTCGTCGGTCATGTTCTCGACCATCGCGCGCAGCCGGTGGTCGTCACCGAAGAAGTGCTCGCGGATGTACGCGCCGGACTCGGTGGCGTACGTCTGGTACTGGCCGTCCGGCGTGGTGTTCATCCGGTTGACCAGCACCCCGTCGCGGTCCTGGGCCAGCAGCGGGTCCCAGGAGCGGTCCCAGACCAGCTTGATGACGTTCCAGCCGGCGCCGCGGAAGACGGACTCCAGCTCCTGGATGACCTTGCCGTTGCCGCGCACCGGGCCGTCGAGGCGCTGGAGGTTGCAGTTGACGACGAAGGTGAGGTTGTCCAGGCCCTCGCGGGCGGCGATGGTCAGCTGGCCGAGCGACTCGGGCTCGTCCATCTCGCCGTCGCCGAGGAACGCCCACACGTGCGACTTCGACGTGTCGGCGATCCCGCGCGCGTGCATGTACCGGTTCATCCGCGCCTGGTAGATCGCGCCGATCGGGCCGAGGCCCATCGACACGGTCGGGAACTCCCAGAAGTCCGGCATGAGCCGCGGGTGCGGGTACGAGGACAGGCCGTACGGCGCCTTGGACTTCTCCTGGCGGAACGCGTCGAGGTTCTCCTCGCTGAGGCGGTCCAGCAGGTAGGCGCGCGCGTAGATGCCCGGGGAGGCGTGGCCCTGGAAGAAGACCTGGTCGCCGCCGTCGCCCTCGTCCTTGCCGCGGAAGAAGTGGTTGAAGCCCACGTCGTACAGCGAGGCCGAGGAGGCGAACGTGGCGATGTGGCCGCCGACGCCGATGCCGGGCCGCTGGGCCCTGGACACCATCACCGCGGCGTTCCAGCGGGTCGCGTTGAGGATCTTGCGCTCGATCTCCTCGTTGCCGGGGAAGAACGGCTCGTCCTTGGTGGCGATCGTGTTGACGTAGTCCGTGCTGCGCATCTCGGGCACGGCCACGCGCTTCTCGCGGGCCCGCTCGATCAGCCGCAGCATCAGATAGCGGGCCCGCTCCCGGCCGCGCTCGTCGACGGCGGCGTCGAGGGAGTCGAGCCACTCCTGGGTTTCCTCGGGGTCGAAGTCAGGAACCTGACTCGGAAGGCCGCCAATGATGATCGGGTTGCGATCGGATCCGGAAGCCACGCTGTTCCTTACCTGTCAGAGGGCCGTATTTCTGTATGTCTGCACCGCTCCCCATCGTGTACCTCGGGGCGCCAAACGTCATCTCTACTGTGGGGTAATCAGAGGCGCGTACCCAGGTAAGGTTCCCAAACGCACATAGGGGGCAGAAACGTGTGGCGTGCGTCACCGTGGAGCCATGATGATGTGCCTGAAGTTGCGGTGACACGTTCCGGAACGTCACCGTTTCGGCGGTCTGAACGGCCGGGTACTTGCGCGATCCGTCCCGCCCGTGTGGACTACGGCCAATGCTTCGCGCACGCGCGTGGCTGAGTTATTCCCGAAGACATGATCAGGAGGCAACCCGTGAGCGCGACCGCGGACCACGCGGAGGAGCGGACGAACCCTGCCGCAAGGCTGGGGTTCCAGCCCGAGCAGGTGGTCCAGGAGATCGGCTACGACGACGACGTCGACCAGGAGCTCCGCGAGGCCATTGAAGAAGTCATCGGCGGCGAGCTGATGGACGAGGAGTATGACGACGTCGCCGACGCCGTGGTGCTGTGGTTCCGCGACGAGGACGGAGACCTCACCGACGTACTGGTGGACGCCACCACGTACATCGAGGAGGGTGGCTCGATCCTGCTGCTGACGCCGAAGACCGGCCGCGACGGCTACGTCGAACCCAGCGACATCTCCGAAGCCGCGACGACGGCGGGGCTCTCCGCCTCCAAGAGCGTCAGCGTCGGCAAGGACTGGAGCGGCAGCCGTCTGGTGACCCCGAAGGGCGCCAAGTCGAAGCGGTGACCTCCGCCCGGTAGTACCGGACGGGCTGAGCCACGCAGTGTGCTCGGCCCGTCCATCGGCCTGTCGTGATCGCTGCGTAGGGTGGGTCTCACCCGAACAGTCCCACCGAAAGGGATTCACGACGATGGCGATCCAGGTCGGCGAAAAGGCCCCCGACTTCGAGCTCAAGGACAACCACGGTGCGACCGTGAAGCTGTCGGACTTCCGCGGCAGCAAGAACGTCGTCCTGCTCTTCTACCCCTTCGCCTTCACCGGGGTGTGCACCGGCGAGCTCTGCGAGCTGCGCGACAACCTGCCCCAGTTCTCCGACCGCGACACCCAGCTGCTCGCCGTCTCCAACGACTCCATCCACACCCTGCGCGTCTTCGCCGAGCAGGAGGGCCTGGAGTACCCGCTGCTCAGCGACTTCTGGCCGCACGGCGAGGTCTCCCGCGCCTACGGCGTCTTCGCTGAGGACAAGGGCTGCGCGGTGCGCGGCACCTTCGTCATCGACAAGGAGGGCGTGGTCCGCTGGACCGTCGTCAACGCGCTGCCCGACGCCCGTGACCTGAACGAGTACGTGAAGGCGCTCGACACCCTGTGATTCTTCGGTTCCAAGGCCTGCGGGCCACGGGAACCCGTCACTAGGATCGAGTCGTTGATCCGGTACCAAACGCACGGCGGGGCTCCCCGCCCCTGGACACCAATGGAGGACTCGTGGGAGTCAGCCTCAGCAAGGGCGGCAACGTATCGCTGACCAAGGAGGCCCCCGGCCTGACCGCGGTCATCGTCGGTCTGGGGTGGGACGTCCGCACCACGACCGGCACGGACTTCGACCTCGACGCCAGCGCGCTGCTGCTGAACAGCTCGGGCAAGGTCAGCAGCGACGCCAACTTCGTCTTCTTCAACAACCTCAAGAGCCCCGACGGCTCCGTCGAGCACACCGGCGACAACATCACCGGTGAGGGCGAGGGCGACGACGAGCAGATCAAGGTCAACCTCGCGGCCGTCCCGGCCGACATCGAGAAGATCGTGTTCCCGGTCTCGATCTACGACGCCGAGAACCGCCAGCAGTCCTTCGGCCAGGTCCGCAACGCGTTCATCCGCGTCGTGAACCAGGCGGGCGAGGCGGAGATCGCCCGCTACGACCTCTCCGAGGACGCCTCCACCGAGACCGCCATGGTCTTCGGCGAGCTGTACCGGCACGGCGCGGAGTGGAAGTTCCGCGCCATCGGCCAGGGCTACGCCTCGGGCCTGCGCGGCATCGCGCAGGACTTCGGCGTCAACGTCTGACGTCGGCAATGTTCCACGGCTGAGTCGTGACCTTCCCGGACACGACATTGCCGGATCCGGCGCCGTACGGTTTGCGTGCGGCGCCGGACGCGCACCACAACAAAAAAGGCACCACGGGGAGGACCAGCATCATGGGCGTCACGCTCGCCAAGGGGGGCAACGTCTCCCTGTCCAAGGCCGCACCCAACCTCACACAGGTGATGGTCGGTCTCGGCTGGGACGCACGCTCCACCACCGGAGCCGACTTCGACCTCGACGCCAGCGCGCTGATGTGCGCCGGGGGGCGGGTCATGGGTGACGAGTGGTTCATCTTCTACAACCAGCTCAAGAGCCCGGACGGCTCGGTGGAGCACACCGGCGACAACCTCACCGGTGAGGGCGAGGGCGACGACGAGTCGATCCTGATCGACCTCTCCAAGGTCCCCGCCGGATGCGACAAGATCGTTTTCCCGGTCTCGATCCACATGGCCGACGAGCGCGGCCAGACCTTCGGCCAGGTCAGCAACGCCTTCATCCGGGTGGTGAACCAGGCGGACGGCCAGGAACTCGCCCGCTACGACCTCTCCGAGGACGCCTCCACCGAGACCGCGATGATCTTCGGCGAGGTCTACCGCTACGGCGGCGAGTGGAAGTTCAGGGCCGTCGGGCAGGGGTACGCGTCCGGTCTGCGGGGCATCGCCCTGGACTTCGGGGTCAACGTCTCATAACGCGTTATGAGCAAAAGCCGGTCCCCAGTGGGCGGCGAAGACGTCGGGTCTAGACTTCGGCTTCAAAGTCTTCGTAAAGCCGAGTACGGCGCGGGGGAGACCCGTACACAAGGATTGGGTAGCCAGTGGTTCTGAAAACCTTCGGTTGGTCGTTCGCGATCACCGTGCTCGGCCTCGTCGCGGCGGTCTTCTACGGGGGGTGGGAGGCCTTCGGCATCGTGGCGATCCTCTCGATCCTGGAGATCTCGCTGTCCTTCGACAACGCGGTGGTCAACGCCGGGATCCTGAAGAAGATGAATGCCTTCTGGCAGAAGATCTTCCTCACCGTCGGTGTCCTCATCGCGGTCTTCGGCATGCGGCTGGTGTTCCCGGTCGTCATCGTCGCGATCAGCGCCAGCATGGGCCCGATCGAGGCCGTCGACCTCGCGCTCAACAACAAGGACCGGTACCAGGAACTCGTCACCGACGCCCACCCGGCGATCGCCGCGTTCGGTGGCATGTTCCTGCTGATGATCTTCCTCGACTTCATCTTCGAGGACCGGGACATCCAGTGGCTGCGCTGGATCGAGCGCCCGCTCGCCAAGCTCGGCAAGGTCGACATGCTGTCGGTCTGCATCGCGCTGATCGTCCTGCTCATCACCGCGTTCACCTTCGCCACCCACGCCCACCAGCACGGCGGCGCCCATGTCGACAAGGCACAGACCGTCCTGATCTCCGGCATCGCCGGCCTGATCACGTACATGGTCGTCGGCGGACTCTCCGGCTACTTCGAGGACAAGCTCGAGGAAGAGGAGGAGCGGGAGCACGAGGAAGAGGAAGAGGCCGCGCGCACGGGCAAGAAGAAGCCCGCCGTCGTCCTCGCCGGCCAGGCCGCGTTCTTCATGTTCCTCTACCTCGAGGTCCTCGACGCGTCCTTCTCCTTCGACGGTGTCATCGGCGCCTTCGCCATCACCAACGACATCGTCCTGATGGCCCTCGGCCTCGGCATCGGCGCCATGTACGTCCGGTCGCTGACGGTCTACCTGGTCCGCCAGGGCACCCTCGACGACTACGTCTACCTGGAGCACGGCGCGCACTACGCGATCGGCGCGCTGGCCGTGATCCTCATGGTCACCATCCAGTACGAGATCAACGAGGTCATCACCGGCCTCGTCGGCGTCGTCCTCATCGCCTGGTCCTTCTGGTCCTCCGTACGCCGCAACAAGGCTCTGGCGGCGGCCGAGGGAAACGCGGGCTCGGACGAGAAGACTGAGGTCTCGTCCGGGGTGTGACACCCCTCGGGCTGAGGGAACGCTCTGAGCGGGGCGGCATCGAGGCGGGTCCTCGACGCCGCCCCGTCGGTGTCTGACAATGAGGTCCGCAGTGCAGCGGCCGGTGAGGTGGGGGCGGTAATGGGCTTCTTGGACGGACTCTGGCCCGGACGCGCGGTCGAGTTCGACTCGGGCAGCGCGGCGAGCAACGCGATCGAGCTGACCAAACGGCACGACCGGGTGTCCCTGACCAAGCAGGGGGCGGAGACCGGGCATCTGCGCATCAACCTCGCCTGGCGCATGCGGACGTCCGACATCGGCGGCAACCAGCGGGAGTCGCTGCTGCGGCACCCCTTCCGGGCGCTCAAGCCGCCGGAGGTCATAGGACACAGCCAGAGCATGGTCAACGTCGACCTCGACCTGGGGTGCCTGTACGAGCTGACGGACGGCTCCAAGGGCGTCGTACAACCCCTCGGCGGCCTCTTCGGGGACGTCAACTCACCGCCGTACGTGAAGCTCAGCGGCGACGACCGGTTCGGGTCGGCGTCCGGCGAGACGGTGTACGTCAACCTCGACCACCGGGACTCCATCAAGCGGATCCTGGTGTTCGTCTACATCTACGACCAGACGCCGGCCTTCGACCGGACCCACGCGAGCGTGACGCTGTATCCGAGCAACGGGCCGCGGATCGAGATAGGCCTCGACGAGCGGCATCCCCAGGCCCGGTCCTGTGCCGTGGTGATGATCGAGAACGTGAAGGGGGAGATCATCGTGCGGCGTGAGGTGAAGTTCGTGTACGGGTTCCAGGCGGAGCTGGATCGGTTGTACGGGTGGGGGCTGCAGTGGGGGCGGGGGTACAAGACCAAGGCGGAGCGGTGAGGTTCGCCCAAGAGCTCGGGGGTCATGCCGTGGGGCGGGTGCGGGTGCGTCGTGGTTTCTCGCGCAGTTCCCCGCGACCCTGGGGAAGTCCCCTCAGCGCCCGATGAATTGGGGGCCCTGGGGAGGGAGCCGGAAGTCCGGGTCCAGTGTGGCGCCGGCCGGGACCGCGGCCGGCGGCTGCGGGTAGCCGTACGCCGGCTGGCTGGTGGGCTGGGGGTAGCCGTACGCCGGTTGGGTCGCCGGAGGCTGCTGCGGGTAGCCGTAGGCCGGCTGTTGCGGAACCGCGGTCGGCTGTTCCGGGGGGAGGGGCTGGGAGGCCTCCGGGGTCGGAACCGGCTCCTCCGCGGCCTCCGAGTCGTCCACCGAGATGCCGAAATCGCTGGCCAGGCCCTTCAGGCCGTCCGAGTAGCCCTCGCCCAGGGCGCGGAACTTCCAGCCCTCCCCGCGGCGGTACAGCTCCCCGCAGATCAGGGCCGTCTCACGGCCGGTCTCCGGCTTGATGTCGAAGTAGGCCAGCGGCTCGGCGTCGGCGACCGCGGCGTCGTACAGCAGGATGCGCAGCCCGCGTACGGTGTCGAACGTGACGCCGTCCGCCGATGCGACCAGCAGAATCTGGCCGACGCCGGGCTCGACACCGGAGAGATCTGTCTGGATCGTGTCGGTGAGGCCCTCGGCGACCCGCTTCTTGCCGAGCCGCCACACCTTCCCGGAGGGGTGCCGGGGCTGGTTGTAGAAGACAAAGTCCTCGTCGGAACGTACGCGGCCGTCGGGGCCGAGGAGCAGCGCGGAGGCGTCGACATCCGGGACCCCCTGCCCGGGCGTCCAGCGCACCACGGCGCGCACCGTGGTGACATCGAGCGGGACGTTCGACCCCTTCAGCATGGCGTGCGTCATGCGGTCATCCTGCCTTCTCGGTCCTGGTCACGACAACGCGGGGTGGTGCTGGACTCGGACTGCTCGACGTGGGTACCCGACAATGGTCTCCACACGGTTGTCCCCGCGGGCGTTACCTGAAATTCATGCCCGACGGGAACCCCTGACATGGCTCGGTACGTACTATTACCGGCCACCTGTTCTCAAAATCCACAGGCTTACCTTGCGCCACGGGGGAGTTTTATGCGTCATTTCGGGCACATCGCCCCTGAGGTGCGGCAGCGCCTCTTCCATCGCGAGCCCTGCGCGTTCGACGCGGACTCGCCGGCCCGGCTGCTCTCCGCGGCCCTGGGCGCCACGCTGTACAGCCCGGCCACCCGGCCCCGGCTGGCCGACGACATCGTCAAGCAGACCGGTCGCGGCGTGGTCTCGATGGTGCTGTGCCTGGAGGACTCCATCGGTGACGAGGACGTCGCCGCCGGTGAGGAGAACCTGGTCCGGCAGTTCGCCGACCTCGCCGCCCGCCAGGACGTCGAGCCGCCCCTGCTGTTCATCCGGGTCCGGACCCCCGAGCAGATCCCCGACCTCGTCCAGCGCCTCGGCGGGACGGTCCGGCTGCTGTCCGGGTTCGTGTTCCCCAAGTTCACCGAGGAGCGCGGCATCCCCTTCCTGGAGGCCCTCGCCACCGCCGAGCACGCGAGCGGCCGCCGGCTCTTCGGCATGCCCGTCCTCGAAACCCCCGAGCTGATGTACCGCGAGTCGCGCGTCGACGCCCTGGAGGGCATCGCCCGCGCCGTCGACAAGTACCGCGACCGCGTCCTCGCCCTGCGCCTCGGCGTCACCGACTTCTGCTCCTCGTACGGCCTGCGCAGAGCCCCCGACATGACGGCCTACGACGTCCAGATCGTCGCCTCCGTGATCGCCGACGTGGTCAACATGCTGGGCCGTGCCGACGGCACCGGGTTCACCGTGACCGGCCCTGTCTGGGAGTACTTCCGCGTTCCCGAGCGCATGTTCAAGCCGCTGCTGCGGACCAGTCCCTTCCTGGAGGGGCAGGCCGTGGAACTGCGCGAGAAACTGATAGAGCACGCCATGGACGGTCTGCTGCGGGAGATCTCCCTCGACCACGCCAACGGCCTGCTGGGAAAGACCTGCATCCACCCCTCCCACGTGCCGGCGGTGCACGCACTGTCCGTCGTCAGTCACGAGGAGTACAGCGACGCGGCCGACATCCTGCGGCCCGAGCGAGGCGGCGGAGGCGTCCTGCGCTCGCAGTACACGAACAAGATGAACGAGGTGAAGCCGCACCGCGCCTGGGCCGAGCGGACCATGCTGCGCGCGGAGGTCTTCGGCGTCGCCAACGAGGACGTCAGCTTCGTCGACCTGCTCGCCGCCGGAATACCCGGCTGAAGCTCCGATTCAAGGGACGCATGAACAACGCAGTGAACAGCAGGGTGCCGGACACCATCTGGTCCGGCACCTGGGTCGCCGAGCGCCTCGGGGTCGAACTCGTCGGCGACGAGGGTCTGACCGACCTCCTCGGCCTGGCCCTGCGCCGCAACCCCAAGCGGGCCCACCTCCTCGTCTCCCACGTGCTCGGCAAGCACGTACCGCAGTCACCGACGGTGGTGTACAGCCATGGCTTCGCCCTCGGCCGCCGGGTGCGCGACCTGCTCGGCGAGGAGGCGGCCACCGCGGTCGTCCTCGGCTACGCGGAGACCGCGACGGGCCTCGGCCACTCGGTCGCCGACGGCCTGGGCCTCGCCCCCTACCTCCACTCGACGCGCCGCCCGGTCGCCGGGGTCGCCCCGGCGGGCGGCTTCGAGGAGTCCCACTCCCACGCGACGTCCCATCTGCTGCTGCCGGAGGACGCGGGGCTGCTGGCCGGGGACGGCCCGCTGGTGCTGGTCGACGACGAGTTCTCGACGGGCAACACGGTCCTGAACACGATCAGGGACCTGCACGCGCGGTATCCGCGGGGCAGGTATGTGGTCGTGGCACTGGTCGACATGCGGTCGGAGGCGGACGCGGGGCGCCTGGAGGAGTTCGCGCGGGAGATAGGCGCGCGGGTGGACCTGGTGGCGGCGGCGTCGGGGTACGCGAAGGTGCAGACGTCGTTCGTGTTGGAGAGCGACTGATGTAGTGCCGGGAAGGGTTGTCGGTCGACT
>MWJO01000041.1 GCA_002027195.1 Streptomyces sp. GKU 895
CCGGGCACGGCCGAACTGCGCGGCGCCGCGACCGCCGCCGCGCGGGCCCAGGAGGCCGGGATCGCCTTCGGCAGGTGCCCGGACGCGGAGGACCTGCCGGCCGCGATGCAGTGCGGCACGGTCACCGTCCCGCTCGACTACGCGCACCCCGGCGGCAAGCAGATCAAGCTCACCGTCAGCCGGATCCGGGCCACCCACAAGGACCCGCACAACAGCAAGCGCAAGGTCCCGCGGCAGGGCTCCTTGGTCTACAACCCGGGCGGCCCGGGCGGCTCCGGCATGTACTTCCCGCTCATGGGCTACGTGCCCGAGTGGAAGCGGCTCGCGGCGGCCTACGACCTCGTCGGCTACGCCCCGCGCGGCGTCGGCCGCTCGGCCCCGCTGTCCTGCGAGGACCCCAAGCACTTCCTCAAGGCGCCCTCTCCGGCGCCGACGCACCCCTCGGAGTCGTACAAGCAGGAGCGCATCGCCGAGGCGAAGGCCTACGCGCGCGGCTGCGCCAAGCGGACCGGCAGCGCGCTGCGGCACTACACCTCCCTCAACAACGCCCGCGACCTCGACGTCCTGCGTGCCGCCCTGGGCGAGGAGAAGCTGACGTTCATGGGGGCGTCGTACGGCACCTACTTCGGGGCCCTGTACGCGACGCTGTTCCCCACGCACGTGCGGCGGATGGTGTTCGACGCGGCGGTGAACCCGGACCCGGAGGACGTCTGGTACCGCAACAACCTCGCCCAGTCGGCCGCGTTCGAGGGCCGCTGGGCGGACTTCCGGGAGTGGGTCGCCAAGCACGACAAGGTGTACGGCCTCGGCGACACGGCCGAGGACGTGCAGCGCAGCTACGACAAGGCGGCGGCCCAGCTGGCGGCGGACCCGGCCGGCGGGAAGGTCGGGCCCGGCCAGTTGCAGGGGGCGTTCCTGACGGCCGGGTACTACGACGACTTCTGGCCGCACCGGGCGCAGGCGCTGTCCGCCTATCTGAAGGGCGACCCCAAGCCGCTGATCGAGCAGGCGGGGCCGCATCCGGAGGCGGCGAAGGAGGCCGAGAACTCCAGCGCCGTGTACACGGCCGTCGAGTGCAACGACGCGGCCTGGCCCACGGACTGGGAGGTGTGGGACCGGGACAACACCCGGCTCGCCCGGGTCGCGCCGTTCGAGACCTGGGACAACGTGTGGATGAACCTGCCGTGCGCCTACTGGCGGGCGCCGCGTCAGGAGCCGCTGGACGTGCGGACGGGTCCGGGCGAGTTGCCGTCGACGCTGATCCTGGCGGCCGAGCGGGATGCGGCCGCGCCCTACGAAGGGGCGCTGGAGCTGCACCGGCGGTTGTCGGGGTCGGTGCTGGTGACCGAGCGGGACGCGGGCACGCACGGGATCGCGGGCGGCCCGAACCGGTGCGTCAACGGCTACCTGGACGCGTACCTGCTGGAGGGCCGGCTCCCGGTGCGGCGCGCTGCGTGTGCGCCGCACCCGGAGCCCAAGCCCCGCGGCTGATCAGGCCAGGCCCGCGACCAGATCCCCGATGTCCTTGCGGCGGCCCGTGAAGAACGGGACCTCCTCGCGGACGTGCATGCGGGCCTCCGAGGCGCGCAGGTGGCGCATGAGGTCGACGATGCGGTACAGCTCGTCGGCCTCGAAGGCCAGCAGCCACTCGTAGTCGCCGAGGGAGAAGGAGGCGACCGTGTTGGCGCGGACGTCCGGGTAGCCGCGGGCCATCTTGCCGTGGTCGGCGAGCATGCGGCGGCGGTCCTCGTCGGGCAGGAGGTACCAGTCGTAGGACCGCACGAAGGGGTAGACGCTGACGTAGTTGCGCGGCGTCTCGTCGGCGAGGAACGCCGGGATGTGCGAGCGGTTGAACTCGGCGGGGCGGTGCAGCGCCATGTTCGACCAGACCGGCTCCAGCGCGCGGCCCAGCTTGGTGCGGCGGAAGAGGTTGTACGCCTCCTGGAGCTGGTCGGCGGTCTCGGCGTGCCACCAGATCATGAGGTCGGCGTCGGCGCGGAGGCCGGACACGTCGTAGGTGCCGCGGATCGTGACGTCCTTCGCGGCGAGCTGGTCGAACAGCTCCTGGACCTCGTCCGCGTAGCCCGCGCGGTCCTCGGGGAGGACGTCCTTCAGCTTGAAGACGGACCAGAGCGTGTAGCGGATGACCTCGTTCAGGTCCTTGGCCAGCTTGCCCTTGTTCGGGATCCGGCCGGCCTCGGGGGTGGGGGCGTCGTTGCTCATGGTCCTTATTCTCCTGCTCCTCCGTGCAGACTCTGCACCGGGTGGGCGGTGAGCTCCTGCACACCGCGCTCGTCGCCGTACACCTGGTCCACCGCGGCGTACGCGCTCGCGATGCAGGCGGGGATGCCGACGCCGTCGTACTGCGCTCCGCAGACGGCGATGCCGGGAAGCTTGGCCACGTGGTCGCGGACCCGGGCCACTCGCGCGTGGTGGCCGACCGGGTACTGGGGCAGGCCGTCGGTCCAGCGGGTGACGCGGGTTTCCAGGGGGCGGGCGGCGAGGCCGGTGGCCTCGCGCAGGTCGTGGCGGGAGACGTCGACGAGGTCGGCGTCGTCACGTTCCAGGATCGCCGTCTCGCCGTAGCGGCCGACCGAGGTGCGCAGGACGACGACGTCCGGGTTCTCGTCGGCGATCCAGCCCCACTTCTGGGACGCGAACGTGGACGCCTTGATGGTGCGGCCGTCGACGGGCGGCACCAGGAAGCCGCTGCCGCCGGGAGGGCGGTGTCGGTACGGCGGTAGGCGAGGGTGACCAGGGCCATGGAGGCGTACTCGACGCCAGCGAGCTCGGCGGCGGCCTCCGGGGACTCGGGGCGCAGCAGGCCGGCGGCGGCCGGGGCGGGGACGGCGACGATCACGGAGTCGGCGTGCAGGGTGCGGTCGCCGGTGACGACCCGCCAGCCTTCGGCGCCCGCGCGGCGCAGTTCGGTGACGGGCGCGTCGGTGACGATCTCGCCGCCGCGCGCGCGGACCGAGTCGGCGACGGCGAGCGGGAGGCTGCCGACGCCGCCCTGGATGCCCATGAAGACCGGGCCGGTCTGCTGGTTGGCCGCCGCCTTGGCCTGGATCTCGCGGACCGCCTCCGTCAGGGAGGTGTGGGTCTTCGCGGCCTGGAACAGCTGCGGAACGGCCGAGCGCATCGAGATGCGGTAGGCGTCGCCCGCGTACACCCCGCCCAGGAGGGGCTCGATGAGCCGGTCGACGACTTCACGGCCGAGGCGCTCGGCGACGTACGCGCCCACCGCCACGTCGTCGCCGACCTCGGTGCGGGGCAGGTCGGCGTCGCGCTCGATGCGGGCCAGGCCCTCCTCGGAGAGGACGCCTTCGAGGGCGGCGGCGGTGCCGGGGACGCCCATGACGTGGCCCTTGGGCATGGGGCGCAGGGCGCCGCGGGTCCAGATCGAGGCGGTGGCGGTGGCGGGCGGCTGGAGGCGGTCGGTGAGGCCGGCCTCGCGGGCCAGGGCGACGGCCTCGGGTCTGCGCGCCAGCATCGACTCCGCGCCGAGGTCCACGCGCGCGCCGGCGATCTCGCCGGGCAGCAGCTTGCCGCCGACGCGGCCGGACGCCTCCAGGACGGTCACCCGCGCCCCGCGCTGCAGCAGCCGGTGGGCCGCGGCCAGTCCCGCGATCCCGGCTCCGATGACGACGACGTGTCCCGTCGTACCTGATCCGCTCATGGCTCCACCCTCTCAGACGCCACCGACAGCGCGGCCAGGGCCCTTTGTCCCTTCCGAGTCCCGACCGTGACCCCATCGGAACCACCCCGCCCCAACGTTGCGGGGCACCCGTGCGTCGAAGGAGCGTCAGTCGTCACAACCCTCGGGGGGACGCCCATGCGCGCACGACGTTCCGTACGGCCGGTACACGCCCTGGCCGGTCTTCTGCTGGCCACCGCACTGGCCCTGGCCGGCTGCTCCGGCTCCGGCTCCTCCGGCGGCGATTCCGGCAGCGACAGCGCCGCGCTGTCGGAGGCGAAGGAGGGCGCCCCGGGCGGCGCCGCCGACAGTGACAGCGGCGCGGGCGGCAAGCAGGCGAGCACCGCGCCCAAGCTGCCCACCAACCACATCATCCGTACCGCCGAACTCACCGTGCAGGTCAAGGACGTGCCCAAGGCGCTGGAAGCAGCCCGGACGACCACCGAGAACGCGGGCGGCTACGTCGGCAAGGAGTCCACCTCCCGTAACGAGGAGGGCGCGGAGGAGACGCGGGTGACGCTGCGGGTGCCCGTCGACGCGTACGAGGGGGTCCTGGCGGAGCTGGAGGGCGCGGGCAAGCTCGTCGAGCGCACCGCGAAGGCGCAGGACGTCACCGATCAGGTCGTCGACGTGGAGAGCCGCATCAGGACGCAGCGGGCGAGCGTGGCCCGCATCCGGGAGCTGATGGACCGGGCCACCAAGCTGAGCGACGTCGTCACCCTGGAGGGCGAACTGAGCAGCCGCCAGTCCGACCTGGAGGCGCTGCTGGCCCGTCAGGCGTCCCTGAAGGACCGGACGAGCCTGGCCACCATCACGCTGTCCCTGTCCGAGAAGCCGGTGCCGAAGGCCGCCGGGGACGACGATCCGGGGGTCATGGACGCCCTGTCGGGCGGCTGGGACGCGTTCGTGTCGATGCTGCGGTGGATCGTGGTGGCACTGGCCGCGGTACTCCCCTTCGCCGCCGGGCTGGCGCTGCTCCTGCTGGCGTGGCTGCGGCTGATCCGGCCCCGGCTGGCCCGCCGCCCGGCTCCGGCTCCGGCTCGGCGAGCGCGGCGAGTGGCCTGGGTCCGCTGCCCGTCGCCCGCCCCGCGCCCACCGGGGAACAGGGCGGCGAGCAGGACTGAAATGCCCTGCCCTCGTAGCGTGTTCGCATGAACATGAGCACTGCGAGCGAACGACTGGTCGTGATCGGCGGTGACGCCGCGGGGATGTCCGCGGCGTCCCAGGCCCGCCGGCTGAAGGGGCCCGACGCACTGGAGATCGTGGCGTTCGAGCGCGGTCACTTCACCTCCTACTCGGCGTGCGGCATCCCGTACTGGGTGGGCGGCGACGTCGAGGAGCGGGACCAGCTGATCGCCCGTACGCCGGAGGAGCACGCGCGCGGGCGATCGACCTGCGCCTGCGGACGGAGGTCACGGAGATCGACGTGGCCGGGCAGCGGGTCCGCGCGCGTGACGTCGATTCGGGGGCCGAGTCCTGGACGTCGTACGACAAACTCGTGATCGCGACCGGCGCCCGCCCGATCCGCCCGGAGATGCCGGGCGGCGACGCACCCGGTGTCCATGGGGTGCAGACCCTGGACGACGGTCAGGCGCTGCTCGACACGCTGGCACGCACGCGTGGCCGCAGGGCGGTGGTGGTCGGCGCCGGGTACATCGGCGTCGAGATGGCCGAGGCGCTCATCAACCGCGGCTACGAGGTGACCGTCGTCAACCGGGGCAGCGAGCCGATGTCGACGCTCGATGCGGACATGGGCCGCCTGGTGCACGAGGCGATGGAGGGCCTGGGCATCACCATGGTCAACGACGCCACGGTCACCAAGATCCTCACCGGTGAGGACGGCCGGGTGCGGGCGGTGGCCACGGAGGACGCCGAGTATCCGGCGGACGTGGTGGTGCTGGGGATCGGGGTGCGCCCGGAGACCTCGCTGGCCAAGGCGGCGGGGCTGCCCGTGGGCCGGCACGACGGGCTGCTGACCGACCTGGCCCTGCGGGTGCGCGGGCACGAGAACATCTGGGCCGGCGGCGACTGCGTGGAGGTCCTCGACTGGTCTCCGGCCAGGAGCGCCACATCGCGCTCGGCACGCACGCCAACAAGCACGGCCAGGTGATCGGCGCGAACGTGGGCGGCGGTTACGCCACCTTCCCGGGCGTGGTCGGCACGGCGGTGAGCAAGGTCTGCGACCTGGAGATCGCCCGTACCGGCCTGCGCGAGAAGGACGCGCGCAGGGCGGGCCTCCAGTACGAGGCGGTGACCATCGAGTCCACGTCCCGCGCGGGGTACTACCCCGGCGCCTCCCCCATGACGGTGAAGATGCTCGCCGAGCGCCGCACGGGGCGGCTGCTCGGTGTGCAGATCGTCGGGAGGGAGGGCGCGGGCAAGCGGGTGGACATCGCGGCGGTGGCGCTCACGGCGGGGATGACGGTGGAGCAGATGACGGCCCTGGACCTGGGCTACGCCCCGCCGTTCAGCCCCGTGTGGGACCCGGTGCTGGTGGCGGCCCGCAAGGCCGCTGCCGCGGTGCGGGCCGCGTGACGGCTACGCCGATCCGTTGATGCGTTCGATGGCCTGGCGGGTCTGCTCGGCGGGCGGCCGGGCCGGCAGGGAGGAGACGGAGGCGCTCGGGGCGGGCACCGCGGCCGGCTGCTCCCCCGCCGGTTTCGCGTGGGCCGCGGGCCGGGTGGACCGCAGCCGGTGGCTCACCGCCTCGTCCAGCGTCACCGGCCGCTGCATCTGCGTGGCGAGCCGCCCCGCGTCCTGGCCCAGCCGGGCCACGTCTTCCCAGGGCAGTCTCAGCACCACGGCGACCTCGGCCTCGCCGTCGGGCAGGGCGTGGATCGGAGGAGTAACTCGGTCGTTCATCGCCTGTTCCTCACGTTGACCCCGCGACCCGCCTTCCCCGTGCCGCGGGCAGTTGCGAAGTCATACGCACGCGCGCGTGCGGGCGTTCATCGATTCGCGGAGCGCATCGCGGGCACTACTTCCTTGTGGTCATCCCCGTCCATGACGTGAACCCGGTGCGCCGCACCCCTGTGGTGACGTACGCACTCATCGCCGCGAACGTGCTGGTCTTCCTGTACACGCCCGGCCTGGCCGGCTCCGTGGCGGGCGACAGCAGCCTGTCCCAGCTCTGTCATCTCCAGGCCTTCCTGGACCACTACGCGGCGGTACCGCAGGAGCTGATCCACCATCAGCTGCCCCGGCTGGTGCCCACCGGCGAGGTGGGTCCGGGCGGCAGGGGCTGCGTCGTCGGGCCGCCGGGCTACGACAAGTCCCCGTTCCTGTCCGTGTTCACCGCGATGTTCCTGCACGGCGGCTGGCTGCACCTGCTGGGCAACATGCTGTTCCTGCTGATCTTCGGCAACAACGTCGAGGACCGCATGGGCCATGTGCGCTTCGCGCTGTTCTACGTCGTCTGCGGCTACGCGGCGTCGTACGGCTTCGCGTTCCTCAACGCCGACTCCGGCGACCCGCTGATCGGCGCGTCCGGGGCCATCGCCGGGGTGCTGGGCGCCTATCTGGTGCTCTATCCGAAGGCCAGGGTGTGGGTGCTGGTCCCGTTCCTGGTCTTCCTGCCGCTCAGGTTGCCGGCCTGGCTGGTGCTGGGCTTCTGGTTCGCGCTGCAGGCCGTCTACTCGTCCGGCGAGGGCGTCTCCGAGGCGGGCACGGTGGCGTACGCGGCGCACGTCGTGGGCTTCCTCGTCGGCATGCTGCTGGCCTGGCCGCTGAAGGCGGGCACGACCCCGCCGCCGGAACCGCGCGGTCTGCTGTTCGGCAGGAAGGCGCGGCCCCGGCACACCTGGTAGGTCAGCGGGCCGTCTGCGTGTGGACGTACTCCACGAGCCGGGTCAGCGCGTCCGGGTCGGTGGACGGCATGACGCCGTGACCGAGGTTGAAGACGTGGCCCTCCAGGTCCTTCGCCGCCTCGAGCACCTCGCGGGTCTTGGCCTCGACGGCCTCGGTGCCGGCGAACAGGACGGTCGGGTCGAGGTTGCCCTGGAGCGCCTTGCCGGGGCCGACGCGGCGGGCGGCCTCGTCCAGCGACACCCGGTAGTCGACGCCGACGACATCCGCGCCGGCCTCGCCCATGAGACCCAGCAGCTCGCCGGTGCCGACGCCGAAGTGGATGCGCGGGACGCCGTATCCGGAGACGGCGTCGAGCACCTTCGCGGAGGCGGCCATCACCGAGCGGCGGTAGTCGACGGGGGCGAGCGCGCCGGCCCAGGAGTCGAAGAGCTGCACCGCGGAGGCGCCCGCCTCGATCTGCACCTTCAGGAACGCGGCCGTGATGTCGGCGAGCCGGTCCAGCAGGTCGGCCCAGAGCTCCGGGTCGCCGTACATCATCGCCTTGGCGTTCTCGTACGTGCGCGACGGGCCGCCCTCGACGAGGTAACTCGCGAGAGTGAAAGGCGCGCCCGCGAAACCGATGAGCGGGGTGGTGCCGAGCTCGGCGGTCAGCAGGCCGATGGCCTCGGTGACGTAGGAGACGTCCTCGGGGGTGAGGTCGCGCAGCTGGGCCAGGTCGGCGCGGGTGCGGATCGGCTTCTCGACGACCGGGCCGACGCCGGGCTTGATGTCGAGGTCGATGCCGATGGCCTTCAGCGGGACGACGATGTCGCTGAAGTAGATCGCCGCGTCCACGCCGTGCCGGCGCACGGGCTGGAGGGTGATCTCGGTGACCAGCTCGGGCCGCATGCAGGACTCGAGCATCGGGACGCCCTCGCGGACCTTGCGGTACTCCGGCAGTGAGCGCCCGGCCTGCCGCATGAACCACACCGGCGTGTGCGGCACGGGCTCGCGCCGGCAGGCCTTGAGGAAGGCGGATTCGTACGTGGCGGACGGCGGCGTCTGGTTAGCACTCACGTCGGCAAGTTTCGCACGGCGTCCCGAGTGCCCGGTGCCCGGCGTCGGTGCCGGTTCCCCGGTGACGTGCCGCCCGTTGTCCGGGTGTCTAGGCCCGCACCGGGCCCCGCTTCCCCTTAACCTTCCGGCATGGCTGCGGCTCAAGGACGACTGTCGGACGGCACTGGCGGAATGGACGACGCGAAGGAGGGGGACCGGGATACGAGCAGCGAGGCGCCGTTGCCCTTCCGGGCCGCCGTCGACGCGCTGAGGGCCGCGCGGCTCAGGCCGCAGATCGAGGTGGAGCCGACGCGCGCCCCGCAGCGGCTCGCGCCGTTCGCGTACGCGCTGGAGGCGACGGTCGTCGACGGCGACCAGGACCTGGCGGACGGCCGGCTGGTGCTGCTGCACGACCCGGACGGGCACGACGCCTGGCGGGGTGCGTTCCGGCTGGTCACGCTGGTGCGCGCGGAGCTGGAACCGGAGATGGCGGCCGACCCGCTGCTGCCCGAGGTGTGCTGGTCGTGGCTGACCGGTGCGCTCCAGGCGCGCGGTCTCGCGTGCGGGGAGCCGAGCGGCACGGTCACCCGGGCCGGCTCCCACTACTTCGGCGGTCTCGCCGAGCGCCCGGCGGCCTCGCAGATCGAGATCCGCGCCTCCTGGACGCCCCGCGAGGGGCTGGGCGGGGTGCCGGACACCGCGGGTCATCTGGCGGCCTGGTGCGATCTGCTCGCGCAGGTCGCGGGGCTGCCGCCGGCCGGGCCGGGCGACGCGTCGGTGGTGACGCTGCCGCAGCGGCGCGGTCCGCAGTCACGCTGACGTTTCCCCTCGGTGTCACCTTTTCGGGCGCAGGAATTTTGTCGTCACTTTGTCGATACGGCCACTTTCAGTCGAGAGTGATCCCTCGAACGAACCGATTCGTTCACCGAACGATCGACCACACGTCCGAATTGCACCAATTGTTACTCACTAGATCGTGATCATTCTCTAAAGGACTCGTGATCCGGTGCCGAAGACGACTGTGACCTTCCAAGTCGTCCCCGCACTCCAGGAGGCCTGGTGTCCGTTCTTCTCGAGCAGCCCGCAAGCCTGGTCGCCTACCGCCCGAACAAGCCCACCGCGATGGTGGTCGTGGCCGACCCGCGCGTCCGCTCCACCGTCACCCGCCACCTGTGGGCGCTCGGTGTGCGCGATGTCATCGAGGCCTCGTCCGTCGCGGAGGCTCGTCCCCGCATCGGCAACCCCCGCGACATCTGTGTCGCCGACGTCCACCTGCCCGACGGCTCCGGCCTGACCCTGCTGTCGGAGACCCGCGCGGCAGGCTGGCCCAACGGCCTCGCCCTGTCCGCCGCCGACGACATCGGCGCCGTCCGCAACGCCCTCGCGGGCGGAGTGAAGGGCTACGTCGTCACCGGCACCCGCACCAACGTCGGGCTCCCCACCCGACCCGGTGCCGCCCCCATCGGTTCCCGCGCCGCCGGGATGCACCGCCGCCCCCCGGGTGCCCCGAGCCACCCGGGCGGCTACCGCGAACTGTCCGGCCGTGAGGTCGAGGTACTGCGGCTGGTGGCGGAGGGCCAGTCGAACAAGGCCATCGGCGTCTCGATGGGCCTGTCCGCACTGACCGTCAAGAGCCACCTCGCCCGCATCGCCCGCAAGCTGGGCACGGGCGACCGTGCCGGAATGGTGGCGGTGGCCCTGCGCACCGGCATCATCCACTGAGAATCCACTGAGACTCCCACCGAAGATCACATCGAGGGATCCCCGCCCTCCTCGTTCAAGGACGTGAACCAGAGCTTTCACCGTACTGACTGGTTTACGACCCTCAGGCGCCCGTCGACGGAACGTTCCGTCGGCGGGCGCTGTCCATCCACGGATACCCTTGACAGGTGACCGACGCCCAAGACACCGCAGCAGACAGCTCACTGCGAACCACCGGAGGCGCCCCTCCGGACGACGGCGGATCTTCTGTTACGGGGGCGCCGAACCCTGAGGCCGTTCCGCTACTGGAACCGCGTGAAGGCATCCCGCCGGTGATCGCGGACGAGACCGCGCTCGCCGAGATGATCGCCGCGTTCGCCGCCGGCTCCGGCCCCGTCGCCGTCGACGCCGAGCGCGCCTCCGGCTACCGCTACGGACAGCGTGCCTACCTCGTCCAGCTGCGCCGCGAAGGCGCCGGCAGCGCCCTGATCGACCCCGTGGCCTGCCCCGACCTGTCCGGGCTCGGCGAGGCGCTCTCCGGCGTGGAGTGGGTGCTGCACGCCGCCACCCAGGACCTGCCCTGTCTCCGTGAGATAGGCATGGTTCCGACATCGTTGTTCGACACCGAGCTGGCCGGACGGCTCGCCGGGTTCCCCCGGGTCGGGCTCGGCGCGATGGTCGAGGGCGTCCTGGGCTTCGTACTGGAGAAGGGCCACTCCGCCGTCGACTGGTCGACGCGGCCGCTGCCCGAGCCGTGGCTGCGCTACGCCGCGCTGGACGTGGAGCTCCTGGTCGATCTGCGGGACGCGCTGGAGAAGGAGCTGGACCGGCAGGGGAAGCTGGAGTGGGCGCGGCAGGAGTTCGCCGCGATCGCGGCCGCGCCGCCCGCCGAGCCGCGCAAGGACCCCTGGCGGCGCACGTCCGGGATGCACAAGGTGCGGCGGCGTCGGCAGCTGGCCGTCGTGCGGGAGCTGTGGCAGACCCGGGACCGGATCGCGCAGCGGCGGGACGTGTCGCCGGGCAAGGTGCTGTCCGACGCGGCGATCGTGGAGGCCGCGCTGTCGCTTCCGGCCAATGTGCATGTGCTGACCGGGCTGAACGGGTTCGGGCAACGGATGGGGCGACGGCAGCTGGAGCAGTGGCAGGCGGCCGTGGATCGCGCCAAGGCGCTGCCCGAGGCGCAGTTGCCTGCGCCTGGGCAGCCGGTGACGGGGCCCCCGCCGCCGCGGGCCTGGGCCGACAAGGATCCCGCGGCCGCGGCTCGGTTGTCTGCGGCTCGTGCGGGAGTCTCGGCGTTGGCCGAGCGGCTCAACATGCCTCAGGAGAACCTGATCACTCCGGACACGGTGCGGCGGGTCTGCTGGGAGCCGCCGAAGGTGGTGGACCTTGAGTCTGTCGGGGATGCGTTGAGTGGGCATGGGGCTCGGCCGTGGCAGGTCGAGCTTGTGGCGCCGGTTCTGGTGAGTGCGTTGTCCGCCTAGACGCCGTAAGGGTTCGGTCGCGAGGCGGCTGCGGGTCCGTTGCGGTTGATCGCGCAGTTCCCCGCGCCCCTAGAGGCCCTTTACCTGGTCGCGCCTTTTGTGAAGCCGTTGTAGATGTAGCGCTGCAAGGCCAGGAAGACGATCAGTGTCGGCAGGATCACGACTATCGCTCCTGCCGAGATCGTTTCCCAGTGGGCGCCGTACGGGCCCTTGAAGCGGAACAGGGACGTCGAGATCACGCCAAGATCCTGGGACGGCATGTAGAGGAACGGGATGTAGAAGTCGTTGTAGACGGTGATCCCCTTCACGATCACGACCGTGGCGATGGCCGGTTTCAGGAGCGGGAAGATGATCTTTCGGTAGATCGTGAAGGCGTTGGCGCCGTCCAGGCGGGCCGACTCGTCCAGCGAGACCGGGATCGAGCGCACGAACTGCAGGAAGATGTAGATCGAGACGATGTCGGTGCCCATGGAGAGGGCGATGGGCGCCCAGAGCGTGTCGAACATGCCGAAGCCGTTGACGATCTGGAAGGTCGCGACCTGGGTCGTGACGCCGGGGACCAGCGCCGCCAGCAGGAACAGGGCCACGACCAGTTTCCTGAAGCGGAACGTGAAGCGGTCGATGGCGTACGCCGTCATCGAACCGATCAGGACCGTGCCGGCGATGGCGAAGACCAGGATGAGGGCCGTGTGGACGAAGGCCGGGAGCATCCGGCCGTCCTGGAACGCGGTCACGTAGTTGTGGAAGTTCAGCGGGTCGTCGGGGAGGGTCAGGGCTCCGCTGCCGGCCGTCATCTCCTGATTCGTCTTGAGCGACGTCAGGAGGACCACGCCCAGCGGGAGCAGGACGACGAGGGTCGCGAGGATCAGGGACGCGTACACGAGGGTGCGGGCCACGGCTCGGCGGGTCATACCAGGTCCACCTTGTCGTCGGGGACGAGCCGGCGCTGGAGCCAGGTCACCAGCAGGATGATCAGCAGGAGGACCAGGGCGGCGGCCGAGGCCAGGCCGGTCTTGTTGAACTGGAAGGCGAGCTTCACGGTCTGGATCACGAAGGTCTCCGTGCCGGTCGCGCCGCCCGTCATGATGTACGGGATCTCGAAGGCGGACAGGGAGCCCGACACCGAGAGGATGACCGTCAGGGTCAGCACGGGCTTGATGCCCGGCGCGATGATGTGGCGGAACTGGTGCCAGCGGTTCGCCCCGTCCAGTTCGGCCGCCTCGTACAACTCCCCCGGGATCGACTGGATCGCGCCGAGGAACAGGACGAAGTTCAGGCCCAGATAGCGCCAGATCGAGACCGCGGCCAGCGAGGAGTTGGCGGCGAACGGGGTGCCGAGCCAGGCGTGGTCGGAGTGATGGCCGAACAGGGCGAGGACCGAGTCGAGGGTGCCGCCGTCCTGGAAGAAGTAGAGGAAGACGAAGCCGATCGCCACCCCGTTGATCAGGTACGGGAAGAACAGCACGCCCTTGAAGAAGTTCCGGAAGCGGACGTCGAAGCTCAGGACGGTGGCGAAGTAGAGGGCCGCGACGATCTGGATCGCGGAGGCGACCAGGTAGTAGCCGCTGACGAAGAAGACCTCGAACAGCTCGGGGCGGGTGAAGAGTTCGGTGTAGTTCTCCAGGCCCGTGTAGTGCAGCTCGGGGCTCACACCGTCCCAGTCGGTGAAGCTGTACGCGATCATGTTGACGATCGGCGCGTAGGTGAAGGTGATCAGGAGGGCGAGGGGGGCGATCAGGAAGGAGTCCAGGGGGTCAGGTGGCGGCCCACAGTGGCGGGCCCGGGCGGGGGGCCGGAGCCGGCAGCGGGGTGTCGGGTACCGGCTCCTTCGTGACGGGCGGCCGTGCGGTGGTGTCCGTCATCAGGACCCCATGGTCTTCTGGGTCTCGGTCCACTTCTGGCCCAGGCCCTCCAGATAGTCGTCGAGCGAGCCCTTCTTGGCGCCGCGCGCCAGGTCGACCAACTCCTGCCGGTAGTCAGGGGTGTTGATGCCGACCTCGGACTCGGTGTCGATCGCCTTGACCTCGGCGCCCTTGCTGTCGTTCAGCTCGATGAGCTTGACGCCCTGCTCCTCGTACGGCTTCAGGACGGTCGGCATCGGCGCGTCCTTGAGCGGGGAGATGGCGAGGTTGTCGTCGGCGTAGCCGGACTTGTCGGTGAACCAGTCGAGCCAGGCGCGGGCGGCTTCCTTGTGCTTCGAGTGGACGTTGACGGCCTGGTTGTAGTCCGGGCCGACCGTGGCGCAGAACCTGCCGCCGGTCCGGGCCGGGAAAGGCATGAAGCCGATGTCGTCGGGGTCCGCCCCGGCCTTCTTCGCGGCGTCCCGGAACTGGATGATCGCCCAGGTGCCGAGCCACTGCGTGGCGATCCGCCCCTTGGCCAACTGCCCTTTGGACGCCTCCCAGTTGGAGGTGGTCGGGTCCTTCTCCGCGAGGCCCTCGTGGACGATGTCGTACAGGAGCGTGTCCCCGACGCGCAGGTCGGCGCCCGCGGCCCAGGGGTCGCCCTCGGCGATCTTCGTGGTGGCCTGGGGGTCGCAGTGGACCGTGCCGTTGACGGAGGTCCAGGAGGTCAGGGGCCAGCCGGCGGCGAAGTTGGTGTAGTACGGGGTCGCGTCGGTCCTGGACTTGATCGCCTTCAGGTCCGCGAGGAACTCGTCCGGGGTGGCGGGCCAGTCGGTGACGCCGGCCTCCTGCCAGACCCGCTTGTTGTAGAGGAAGCCGGGCATCACACCGTCGGCGGTCTGGCCGTAGACCTTGCCGTCGACCGCGGTGTAGTCGGTGAACCGGTACTTCGCGCTGCGTTCCGCGACCGTGCCGAGCGAGGCGAAGAACTTGGGGTAGTCGCTCTTCTTGATGACCCCGGGGATCATCAGGACGTCGCCGTAGTTCTCCGTGTTCATACGGATCTTGACCTCGGCCTCGTAGTTCGTGAGGCCCTCGAACTCGACCTTGACCTTCGGGTAGGTCTTGTTGAACTCGGCGGCGTACCGGCCCATCGTGCCGTCCTGCACGAGGTCGGTGCGCACGGTGAGGACCTTGATGGTGCCGGTGACCTTGGCCGGGTCGTCGGGCGCTTCGGCGTCGGCGCCTTTCGAGGTGCCCGCGGTGCCGGTGCAGCCGGCGGCCAGCAGGGCCGATCCCACGGCCAGGGCGAGGATGTGACGGCGGTTCATGTGCATCAGCTCCGTTCTCGGGACGTTCGCGGGACGGACGAGCACGTTCGGGTTGCCTTACCGGTGAGGGGGGTTGGCTGGTTCGGAACTCTGACAACGTTTTCTTAACCGGTAAAGTCCGTATCTCGCCAACGATGCCAAAGGTGTTCCCCGTACTGGACTTGATCGGTTTAGGGAGTGCGTACATGCTTCAGGCCACACCGCTCACCGAGGGATGGATCCTGCGGCACGACGGGGAGGCCTTCCCCGCCTCGGTGCCGGGCTGCGTCCACACCGACCTGCTGGCGGCCGGGGTGATCCCGGACCCTTTTCTCGGGCGGAACGAGACCGAGGTCGCGTGGGTGGGGCGGCGGGACTGGACCTACGAGACCGACCTGCGCACCGGATCGGGCCACGAGCAGACCGACCTCGTCTTCGAGGGGCTGGACACCGTCGCCGAAGTCCTGCTGGACGGGCGGGTGTTGGGGCGGACGAGGAACATGCACCGCTCGTACCGCTTCGACGTGACCGGGCTGTCGGGGCGGCTGGTGGTGCGGTTCCGGTCGGCGTACGCCGAGGCCGAGGCGGTGCGGAGCGCGCTCGGCGAGCGGCCCGCCGCCTATGACGAGCCCTTCCAGTACGTCCGCAAGATGGCCTGCTCCTTCGGCTGGGACTGGGGGCCGACGCTGGTGACGGCCGGGATGTGGCGGCCGGTGCGGCTCGAGCAGTGGTCGACGGCCCGGATCGCCCGGGTGCGGCCGCTGGTGACGGTCGAACGGGGCGTAGGGGTCGTGGAGTTGGCGGTTGAGGTGGAGCGGACCCGGGTCGAGGCGCCGCTGACCGTCGAGGCGACGGTCGCCGGGGAGCGGGTGCGCGCCGCGGTCGACGGCACCCAAGGGGTCGTACGGCTCGAAGTGTCCTCCCCGCGCCTGTGGTGGCCGCGCGGGTACGGTGAACAGCCCATGTATGACACCGAGTTGACGCTTCTGCACGGGGACTCGGTGTTGGACGTCTGGCGGCGGCGGGTCGGCTTCCGCAGCGTCGGGCTGGACCGGTCGGCGGACGAGCACGGCACCGGGTTCACGTTCGTGGTGAACGGGGAGCGGCTCTTCGCGCGGGGTGTCAACTGGATCCCGGACGACGTCTTCCCGTCCCGGATCACCCGGGAGCGGTACCGGGAGCGGCTCACCCAGGCCGCCGACGCGGGCGTGGATCTCGTCAGGATCTGGGGCGGCGGGATCTACGAGAGCACCGACTTCTACGACGTCTGCGACGAGTTGGGGCTGCTGGTCTGGCAGGACTTCCCGTTCGCGTGCGCCGCCTATCCGGAGGAGCAGCCGCTGCGGGGCGAGGTGGAGGCCGAGGCGCGGGAGAACGTCGTACGACTGATGCCGCATCCCTCGCTCGTGCTGTGGAACGGCAACAACGAGAACCTATGGGGGTTCCGGGACTGGGGGTGGGAGGAGCGGCTCGCCGGGGCGTCGTGGGGCGAGGCGTACTACCTGGGCCTGCTGCCGCGTGTGGTGGCCGAGTTGGACCCCACGCGGCCCTACACGGCGGGCAGTCCGTGGTCCGGGTCGTGGGATCACCACCCGAATGATCCGGCGCACGGGACGCGCCACTCGTGGGAGGTGTGGAACCGGGAGGACTACGCCGCGTACCGGCGTGAAGTGCCGCGATTCATGGCCGAGTTCGGCTGGCAGGCGCCGCCCGCCCATGCCACGCTGCGGCGGGCGCTGCCGGGTGAGGAGCTCGCGGCGGACTCCCCCGGCATGCTGCACCACCAGAAGGCCGACGACGGGAACGGGAAGCTGCGGCGCGGGCTGGAGCGTCATTTCGTGTACCCCGAGGGGGACTTCGACCGGTGGCACTATCTCACCCAGGTCAACCAGGCGCGGGCCGTGGCCACCGGGATCGAGCACTGGCGGGCGAACTGGCCGGTGTGTGCGGGCACGGTCGTCTGGCAGCTCAACGACTGCTGGCCGGTGACGAGTTGGGCGGCGATCGACGGGGACGGACGGGAGAAGCCGCTCTATCACGAGCTGCGGCGGCTCTACGCCGATCGGCTGCTGACGGTGCAGGGGCGGGTGCTGGCCGTCGTCAATCAGGGTGCGCAGGCGTGGGCGGGGGTGGCGCGGTTGCGGCGGATGACCGTGGAGGGGGCGGTGATCGGCGAGGCGGGGGTGGAGTTCGGCGCCGCGGCGCGGGCGGTGGCGCGTCTCGACGTACCGGAGGAGCTGATGCCCGCCGGGCCCGAGGAGTTCCTCGTCGCGGACGCGGAGGGGGTGCGGGCGTGGCATTTCCCCGCGCCTGACCGCGACATCCCCTATCCGCGGCCCGAGTTCGACGTGACGGTCACGCCGGACGGCTCGGTGACGGTCGGGGCTCGTAGCCTCCTACGGGATCTGCTGCTGCAAGCCGACCGGCTGCACCCGGACGCGCGGGCCGACCGGGGGCTCGTGACGCTGCTGCCCGGCGAACGGGTGACCATCGGGGTCAGTGGCTGGAAGACTCCCGACGCGGACGCCGCCCGCGCCGCCCTGTACTGCCTGGAGCCCTCACGATGACTGCCCAGCCGGCCTCCCGCGTCACCATCAAGGACGTCGCCGCGCGCGCCGGGGTGTCCAAGGGTGCCGTGTCCCTCGCCTTCAACCACAAGCCGGGGCTGTCCGAGGCGACCCGGGACCGGATCTTCCGGGCCGCGCGGGAGCTGGGCTGGGCGCCGAACCTCACCGCGCGGACGCTGGCGGGGTCGCGGGTGGACGTCGTGGGGCTGGCGATCTGCCGGCCCGCCCGGCTGCTCGGGCTCGAACCGTTCTACATGGAGTTCATCTCGGGGGTGGAGAGCGTCCTCACCGAGCATGCGTGCTCGCTGCTGCTGCGGCTCGTGCGGAACGTCGAGGAAGAGGTCGGACTGCAGGAGACCTGGTGGCGGGGGCGGCAGATCGGCGGGGCGATCCTCGTCGACTTCCGGCCCGACGACCCGCGGGTGGCGGCGGCCCGGCGGCTGGGGATGCCGGTGGTCGCCGTAGGGCATCCCTCGCTCACGGGTGGGCTGACGTCGGTGTGGACCGATGACGCGACGGCCGTCACGGAGGCGGTGCGGTACCTGGCGGCGCTGGGGCGATCGGCGGATCGCGCGGGTGGGCGGGGCGGCGGCGCTCGGGCACACGGCGGCGCGGGGCACTGCGTTCGCTGAGGCGGCGAGGGTGTTGGGGCTGGCCGAGGCGTGGCAGGTGACGACCGACTACTCGGGGGGAGGCGGGGGCGCGGGCGACTCGGTCGATGCTGACGGCCGCGCCGGACGATCGGCCGACGGCGATCGTGTACGACAACGACATCATGGCGGTGGCGGGGCTGTCGGTGGCCGCGGAGATGGGGTTGTCGGTGCCGGGCGATGTTTCCTTGCTGGCGTGGGACGACTCGCAGCTGTGCCGGCTTACCCATCCGACCTTGTCCGCGATGAGTCATGACGTGCACGGGTTCGGGGCGGATGCGGCTCGGACCTTGTTCGGGGTGATCACGGGGGATGGGGTCGAGTCGCATCCCGTGCCTACTCCGGTGCTGACGCCTCGGGGGTCCACTGCACCGCCGTCCCGGTGAGCGCCGTTCGTGGCTGCGGGTCCGTCGTGGCTGGTCGCGCCCGGCGGCGGAGCCGCAGTTCGAGACAGTCCCGCGCCCGTTCGCGGCATCACCCTGCCCCTTGTGGGAATGTGACCTTCGCCGCTCCCGCCCCCAGGACTGGGCAGCTACGTTACCCACAAGTAGCATGGGCCTGAGCGCGTGCTCAGCGCTTGCGCCGTGCAGCCGTGCCAGCAGTGCCATCCCGCATCTGGAGGAGAGCCATCGTGCCTCGTACCGTCAGGGACGTCGTCTTCGTCGACGGCGTCCGCACCCCGTTCGGCAAGGCGGGCCCGAAGGGCATCTACCACGAGACCCGCGCCGACGACCTGGTCGTGAAGGCGATCCGGGAGCTGCTGCGCCGCAACCCGGCTCTGGAGCCCGCCAAGATCGACGAGGTCGCCATCGCCGCGACCACGCAGATCGGTGACCAGGGCCTGACCATCGGCCGCACGGCCGGCATCCTCGCCGGTCTGCCGACGTCGGTGCCCGGCTACTCCATCGACCGCATGTGCGCCGGCGCCCTGACCGCCGTCACGACCGTCGCCGGTTCCGTGGCCTTCGGCGCCTACGACGTCGCCATCGCCGGCGGTGTCGAGCACATGGGCCGCCACCCCATGGGCGAGGGCGTGGACCCGAACCCGCGGTTCGTGAGCGAGAAGCTGGTCGACGAGTCCGCCCTGTTCATGGGCATGACCGCGGAGAACCTGCACGACCGCTACCCGACCATCACCAAGCAGCGCGCCGACGAGTACGCCGTGCGCTCGCAGGAGAAGGCCGCCAAGGCGTACGCCAACGGCAAGATCCAGGCCGACCTGGTGCCGATCTCGGTGCGCCGCACCAACCCGGAGGCCGGTGAGACCGGCTGGGGTCTGGTCACCGCCGACGAGCCGATGCGCCCGGGCACCACCCTGGAGAACCTCTCCGGCCTGAAGACGCCGTTCCGTGTCCACGGCCGCGTCACCGCCGGTAACGCCGCCGGTCTGAACGACGGTGCCACCGCCTCGATCATCGCCTCCGAGGACTTCGCCCGGGAGAACGACCTCCCGGTGAAGATGCGCCTCGTCTCCTACTCCTTCGCGGGCGTGGAGCCGGAGGTCATGGGCTACGGCCCGATCCCGGCCACGGAGAAGGCCCTCGCCCAGGCGGGGCTCACCATCGACGACATCGGCCTGTTCGAGATCAACGAGGCCTTCGCCGTCCAGGTGCTCGCGTTCCTGGAGCACTACGGCATCGCCGACGACGACGCGCGCGTCAACCAGTACGGCGGCGCCATCGCCTTCGGTCACCCGCTGGCCTCCTCCGGTGTGCGTCTGATGACGCAGCTGGCCCGCCAGTTCGAGGAGCAGCCGCAGGTCCGCTACGGCCTGACCACCATGTGCGTCGGCTTCGGCATGGGCGCGACGGTCATCTGGGAGAACCCGCACTTCGAGGGGGACAAGTGAGCACCACCGCTGAGCTTTTGAAGGGTGCGGCCGAGCTGTTCCCCGACGAGGTCGTGACGTCCGCGCACGTACGCCACCTCGACCTGCCGTTCGGTGCCGGGCGCTTCGCGCTCATCACCCTCGACAACGGCTTCGACCACACCAAGCCGACCACCTTCGGCCCGGCGTCGCTGGCGAACCTCAACACCGCCATCGACCAGGTCGAGAAGGAGGCCTCGGCCGGCGAGATCGTCGGTGTCGGCATCACCGGCAAGCCGTTCATCTTCGCGGTCGGCGCCGACCTCAAGGGCGTCGAGCTGCTGAAGGAGCACAAGGACGCGCTCGCCATCGGCAAGGGCGGCCACGAGGTCTTCAAGCGCCTCGCGGGCCTCGCGGTGCCGACCTTCGCGTACTACAACGGTGCCGCCATGGGCGGTGGCGTCGAGGTCGGTCTGCACTGCACGTACCGCACGGTCTCCGCGGCCCTGCCCGCCTTCTCGCTCCCCGAGGTCTTCCTCGGTCTGGTCCCCGGCTGGGGCGGCTGCACCCTGCTGCCGAACCTGATCGGCGCCGAGAAGGCCGTCTCGGTCATCATCGAGAACTCCCTCAACCAGAACAAGCAGCTCAAGGGCGCCCAGGTCTACGAACTGGGCATCGCCGACGCGCTGTTCGAGGGCGCGGACTTCCTGGAGCAGTCCCTGCTGTGGACGGCGTCCGTCCTCAAGGGCGAGATCGTCATCGACCGTCCGGTGATCGACCGCGGTGAGGCCTGGGACCAGGCCGTCGCCAAGGGCCGCTTCATCGCGGACTCCAAGGTGCACGGCGCGGCCCCGGCCGCCTACCGCGCCCTGGACATCATCGCCGCCGCCAAGAACGGCGACCTCCAGCAGGGCTACGACGCCGAGGACAAGGCGCTCGCCGACCTGATCATGGGTGGCGAACTGCGCGCCGGCATCTACGCGTTCAACCTGGTGCAGAAGCGCGGCAAGCGTCCCGCGGGCGCCCCGGACAAGTCGCTGGCCCGTCCGGTCACCAAGGTCGGCGTCGTCGGCGCGGGCCTGATGGCCTCGCAGCTGGCGCTGCTGTTCCTGCGCCGCCTCGAGGTCCCGGTCGTCCTCACGGACATCGACCAGGAGCGCGTCGACAAGGGTGTGGGCTACGTCCACGCCGAGATCGAGAAGCTGCTCGGCAAGGGCCGTATCAACCAGGACAAGGCCAACCGCCTCAAGGCCCTGGTCACCGGTGTGCTGGACAAGGCCGAGGGCTTCTCCGACGCGGACTTCATCATCGAAGCCGTGTTCGAGGAGATCGGCGTCAAGCAGACGGTGTTCGCGGAGGTCGAGGCGGTCGCCCCGGCGCACGCGATCCTCGCGACGAACACCTCGTCGCTGTCGGTGTCGGAGATGGCGTCGAAGCTGCAGCACCCCGAGCGGGTCGTCGGCTTCCACTTCTTCAACCCGGTGGCCGTGCTTCCGCTCCTGGAGATCGTCCGCGGCGAGAAGACCGACGACGCCTCGCTGGCCACCGCCTTCGCCGTCGCCAAGAAGCTGAAGAAGACCGCGGTGCTGACGAAGGACGCCCCGGCGTTCGTCGTGAACCGCATCCTCACCCGCTTCATGGGCGAGATCCAGAACGTCATCGACGAGGGCACGCCGGTCGAGGTCGCGGAGAAGGCGGTCGAGCCGCTGGGTCTGCCGATGTCGCCGCTGGTCCTGCTGGAGCTGGTCGGCCCCGCGATCGGTCTGCACGTCTCCGAGACCCTGAACCGGGCCTTCCCGGACCGCTTCACGGTCTCCCCCAACCTCGCGGCCGTCGTCAAGGCGGGCAAGCGCGGCTTCTACGTCTACGACTCCGGCAAGCCGGAGCTGGACCCCGAGGTCGCCGCGCTGCTGAAGCAGGGCGATGTCGTCCTGACCGAGGAGCAGGTGCGTGACCGCGTCCTCGACGCCGTCGCCCAGGAGATCGGGCTCATGCTCGACGAGGGTGTCGTCGCCGAGGCCCAGGACATCGACCTCTGCCTGATCACGGGCGCCGGCTGGCCCTTCCACCTGGGCGGCATCACGCCGTACCTGGACCGCGAGGGTGTCTCGGAGCGCGTGAACGGCAAGAAGTTCCTGGCGCCGGGCGTGGCGAGCGTCCCGGCGTAACCGTCGCGTTCGACTGTGAACGGCGGTGCCCCGCAGGCCGGTCGGCTTGCGGGGCACCGGTGTTTCAGCGGGCGTCCTCGACGTGTACGACCTGGAGGTCGGTGCCGTCGCGGTGGCGCTTGCTGCGGCCGTGAAGGCCCACGGCGAGGTCCGACGGGTCGGCGGGCTCGTCGGAGCCGACGTAGGTGACGACGTCCGGGTGGTGGCCGGTGACCAGCCAGCCGGTGCCGTCCTTGAGCGGGTGCGTGCCGAAGTCGCCCGCGGGGCCGCCGGCGCGCACGGGACCGTACTGCCGGAGGATCTCCACGGCCTGTCCCGCGAGTTCGCCGTCGGGTTCCTTGAGCATCACGCATGTGCCGTTCTCGAACAGCACCCAGGACACCCCGGAAAGGGCTCCAGGATGCGCTGCCAGGCCTCGACGAGGTGTTCGGTGTCGTCCACGCGGTCATGGTCGCGCACCCGGCCCCGGACGGTCATGTGAATTAGGCCGGGTTCAGGCCTCCCGCCACGCCTCCAGCGCCAGTCCCGGTTCGTCCTTGCGCCGGGTGAGCAGGAGTCGGCCGGTCGACGGGGACAACGTTGCCGCCACGACCCGGTCGTTCTCGTCGGTCGCGAGCGACACCCTTGCGTCCGAAGGGAGTTGGGGCCCCGACTCCGTCCACCACGCCCCCGCGGCCTCCTGTTCCGTCGGATACGCGGCGAAGGCGACCCGGCCGCTCGACGAGCGCTGGGCGAGCAACGTGCAGTCGTGGCCGTCGAGTTCGCAGCGGACGGCGGAGACCGGGCCGGGACCGGCCGAGGCGAGGAGGGCGACGGGTTTGCCTCCCGGACGCCAGGCGCACAGCTCACCGGAGTCGTCGGTGTAGAAGAGGGTGGTGCGGCCGGCGGAGGTGGCCAGGGCGCGGAGCGTGCCCGGACGTACCGGGGTCTCGACGGCCTCCTCCAGGACCGGTGGGGTACCCGGTTCGCCCTGCCGCCAGTACAACAGGCCCCCGGGGACGGCCGCGTACAGCTCCACGCGCCCGGACTCCCCCGTCACCGCGGCCAGATCCTCCTGTACGTCACTTCCCTTGAGGTCCCGCCACGGGTCCCATCCGCCCTTCTCCTTCTGCGCGACCATGCTCACCCCGCCGCCCTTGTTGCGGACGAACACATGAGCGCGTCCCTCGCCGTCCACCGCGACGGCGGGCGCGCCGGTACGGTCGCCGGTCTTGTCCGGATGGCCGATCGGCACCCAGTCGAGGGCGGCGAGCCGGGGACGGAAGTGCGTGGAGTGCACGAGCCCGGCCTCGCCAGGTTTGGTGGGCCGCCAGGAGACGAGATGGGCGTAGCCGTCGGGGCCCTGACCGACGGCCGGGCCGGGGCGGAGCTTCTGGTCGCCGCCCACCTTGCGCGCGGACGCCTCCCAGGGGCCGCCAGGGCCGAGCTCGGCCCGGCACAGGACGGCGTCGCCCGAGGGCAGATAGACACTGAGCCGGCCGTCGCGGCCGCGGAGAAGCCAGTCGCCGTTCACCGGTTCACTCTATGCGGGGGCGGGCGGGCGCCGACGGTCCGGGGGCCCGCCTGGTCGCCTGGCCACCCCCTGCCCACGCGTCTACGTTTGGCTGCATGACCGACAAGCTCACCGTCACCGTTCTCGGCACCGGCATCATGGGCGCCGCCATGGCCCGCAACCTCGCCGGGGCCGGGCACACCGTCCGCGCCTGGAACCGCACCCGCGCCAAGGCCGAACCCCTCACCGCCGACGGCATCCGTGTCACCGACTCCCCCGCCGAGGCGTGGAGGGCGCGGACGTCGTCCTGACCATGCTGTACGACGGCCCTGCCGCCCTGGAGGTCATGGAGGCGGCGCTGCCCGCGCTGCGCCCGGGTGTGGTGTGGGCGCAGTCGACGACCGCCGGCCTCGAGGGGCTCGCCGAACTCGCCGCCTTCGCCGCCGCGCACGGCCTGGTCTTCTACGACGCCCCCGTGCTGGGCACCCGGCAGCCCGCGGAGGCCGGGCAGCTCACCGTGCTGGCGGGCGGCCCCGAGGCCCACCGGTACTCCGTGGCCCCCGTCTTCGACGCGGTCGGCGCCCGCACGGTGTGGACCGGCGAGGCGGGCAGCGCGACCCGGCTGAAGCTGGTCGCCAACAGCTGGGTGCTGGCCGCGACCGCGGCGACGGGCGAGGTGCTGGCGCTGTCCCAGGCGCTCGGCGTGGACCCGCAGGACTTCTTCGCGCTGATCGAGGGCGGCCCGCTGGACATGGGCTATCTGCGCGCCAAGGCGGGGCTGGTCCTGAACGGGCGGCTGGCCCCGGCCCAGTTCGCGGTGTCCACGGCCGCCAAGGACGCCCGCCTGATCGTGACGGCGGGCGAGGACAACGGCGTACGCCTGGACGTGGCGGCGGCGAGCGCCGCGCGGCTGGAGCGGGCCGCGGCGCAGGGGCACGGGGACGAGGACATGGCGGCGGCCTACTACGCCAGCTTCGACGAGAAGGACGGGGACTGACACCCTGACTCCATGAACACCGATGCCCCGCTCCTCGTGATCGTCGATGCCGCCAACGTCGTCGGGTCGGTACCCGACGGCTGGTGGCGCGACGGCGCGCGCCGCGGGCGCTGCGACCGGCTGGCGGCGGAGGGGTGCCGGGCGGAGGGCCTGTGGAGATCGTGCTGGGGTGGAGGGCGGCGCGGGGTGGAGTCCGTGGCGGGGTGCGGGTGAGTCGGCGCCGAGCGGGACGACCGGATGGTGGAGCGGTGGCCGAGGCGGGTGGACGGCCCTGCCTGGTGGTGACCGCGGATCGGGAACTGCGGCGGCGGGTCGGGGAGTTGGGGGCGGAGGTGGCGGGGCCTCGGAGTGTGCGCGGCTAGCGCACACGTTCCGCGGCCCCGCACAGGGCGTCGTAACGCCTCGTGCGGGACCGGGCCGGGTGATTGCGGACCGGGCTACTCCGCGCTCCCGTTCGGCTGCCCCACCCCTGTCCGCTCCCCCTTGGCCAGCCGGCTGTGCGACCGCCCGTACAGGAAGTACACGAGGAACCCGAGGACCATCCAGCCCGCGAAGCGGAGCCAGGTCTCGGTGGGCAGGTTGAGCATCAGCCACAGGGACGCCAGCACCGACAGGATCGGCAGGACCGGGACCCACGGGGTGCGGAAGGAGCGGGGCAGGTCGGGGCGGGTGCGGCGGAGGATGATGACGCCGATCGCCACGACCACGAAGGCGAACAGGGTGCCGATGTTGACCAGTTCGGCGAGTTCGCTGAGCGGGGTGAAGCCGGCGACGATCGCGATGATCACGCCGAGCAGGATGGTCGGGCGGTGCGGGGTCTTGAACCGCGGGTGGACGTGGGAGAAGAACCGGGGCAGCAGACCGTCGCGGCTCATCGCGAAGAAGACGCGGGTCTGGCCCAGCAGCAGGATCATGCAGACCGTCGTCAGCCCCACCGCCGCGCCGAAGCTGATGAAGCCCGCGAACCACGGGTGTCCGATGGCCTTGAAGGCGTCGGCGAGCGGGGCCGTCACCGACAGGTCGGTGTACTTCTGCATACCGGTCACGACGATCGACACGGCGACGTAGAGCGTCGTGCAGATGAGCAGGGAGCCGAGGATGCCCCGCGGCATGTCGCGTTGCGGGTTCCTCGTCTCCTCCGCGGCCGTCGCCACCACGTCGAAGCCGATGAAGGCGAAGAAGACGACGGACGCCGCCGTGAAGATGCCCATGACGCCGAAGTTGGACGGTGCCCAGCCGAACATCAGCTGGATGAGCGGGGCTTGCAGGTCGCCGCCCGCCTCCACCGGCTGGGACTTGGGGATGAACGGGTCGTAGTTGTCGCCCTTGATGAAGAAGGCGCCCGCGATGATGACGACAAGGACCACCGTCACCTTGACGGCTACGACGATCGACGTCACGCGCGCGGACAGCTTCGTGCCGAGGACCAGGATGCCGGTCAGGACCAGGACGAGCGCCGCCGCGAGGATGTCGAAGCCGAAGCCGTCCGCGCCGTCGCGGCCGCTGAGCGCCTCTGGAAGGTGCCAGCCCGCGTTGTCCAGGAGCGAGGCGATGTAGCCCGACCAGCCGACGGCGACCACCGCCGTGCCGAGCGCGAACTCCAGGACCAGGTCCCAGCCGATGATCCAGGCGGGCAGTTCGCCCAGGGAGGCGTACGAGAAGGTGTACGCCGATCCCGCCACCGGGACGGTGGAGGCGAACTCCGCGTAGCAGAGCGCGGCGAGCGCGCAGACGACGCCGGCGACGACGAAGGCCAGGGCGACCGCCGGTCCCGCGTTGTTCTTGGCGACCGTGCCGGTCAGGACGAAGATGCCGGTGCCGATGATGACGCCGACACCGAAGACGGTCAGATCCAGCGCGGAGAGGGATTTCTTCAGCGCGTGTTCTGGTTCCTCGGTGTCCTGGATGGACTGCTCGACTCTCTTCGTCCGGAAGAGTGTGCTGCTCACGGGCGTACCTCCCACGCTGTCTCGTCCTCGACATGATCGAGAGGGGGCGTACTGCGTATGCCCCGGCGCGTGGGGATTCACGCAAATGGGCCGTCGTACCACCCTTGACGGTGGTACGACCGGCCCATTCAGGCGTGTCAGTCGCGCGCGGGCTCCGGCTCCTCGGCCGCCGCCGCACTGCTGTACCTGCCGTCCAGCTTGGAGACCAGACCGGTGACCTGGCGGGCGATGTCCGGCGCGGTCAGACCGATCTCCGCCATCACCTCGGCGCGCGAGGCGTGGTCGAGGAAGCGCGGCGGGATGCCGAAGTCACGCAGCGGGACGTCGACGCCGGCGTCACGCAGCGCCTGCGCGATCGCCGAACCGACGCCGCCGACGCGGGAGTTGTCCTCGACCGTGACGACCACGCGGTGCCGTTCGGCGAGCGGGGCCATGGCCTCGTCCACCGGCTTGACCCAGCGCGGGTCGACGACGGTGGTGGTGATGCCCTGCTTGTCGAGGAGCGAGGCGATCTCCAGGCACATGGGGGCGAGGGCACCCACGGAGACCAGGAGCACGTCCGGGGTGTCCGTGCCGGGCTCGCGCAGGACGTCCATGCCGCCGACGCGTCCCACGGCGGGGACGGCCGGGCCCACGGCGCCCTTCGAGAACCGTACGACCGTCGGCGCGTCGTCGACCTGGACGGCCTCGCGGAGCTGGGCGCGGACCTGGTCGGCGTCGCGCGGGGCGGCCAGCCGCAGGCCGGGGACGACCTGGAGGATCGACATGTCCCACATGCCGTTGTGGGAGGCGCCGTCGGTGCCGGTGACGCCCGCACGGTCCAGGACGAAGGTCACGCCGCACTTGTGCAGGGCGACGTCCATCAGGACCTGGTCGAAGGCGCGGTTGAGGAAGGTGGCGTAGACGGCGAAGACCGGGTGCAGGCCGCCGTGGGCCAGGCCCGCGGCCGACACCGCGCCGTGCTGCTCGGCGATGCCGACGTCGTAGATCCGGTCCGGGAAGGTGTCCGCGAACTTCTTCAGGCCGACCGGCTGGAGCATCGCCGCCGTGATGGCCACGATGTCCGCCCGCTCCTTGCCGAGCTGCACCATCTCGTCGCCGAAGACGGAGGTCCAGTCGGCGCCGGAGGCCTTGATCGGCAGGCCGGTGTCGGGGTGGATGGGGCCGATGCCGTGGAAGCGGTCGGCCTCGTCCTGGAGGGCGGGCTGGTAGCCGCGGCCCTTCTCGGTGAGGACGTGGACGATGACCGGGCCGCCGAAGCGCTTGGCGCGGGCCAGCGCGGACTCCATGGCCTCGATGTCGTGGCCGTCGATGGGGCCGACGTACTTCAGGCCGAGGTCCTCGAACATGCCCTGCGGGGCGATGAAGTCCTTCAGGCCCTTCTTGGCGCCGTGCAGGGTCTCGTAGAGGGGCTTGCCGACGACCGGGGTGCGCTCCAGGAGGTCCTTGCCGCGGGCCAGGAAGCGCTCGTAGCCGTCGGTGGTGCGCAGGGTCGCCAGGTGGTTGGCGAGGCCGCCGATGGTCGGCGCGTAGGAGCGCTCGTTGTCGTTGACGACGATGACGAGCGGGCGGTCCTTGGCGTCGGCGATGTTGTTCAGCGCCTCCCAGGCCATGCCGCCGGTGAGGGCGCCGTCACCGATCACGGCGACGACGTGGTCGTCGCGTTTCTGGATCTGGTTGGCCTTCGCGAGGCCGTCGGCCCAGCCGAGGACGGTCGAGGCGTGGCTGTTCTCGATGACGTCGTGCTCGGACTCGGCCTGCGAGGGGTAGCCGGACAGGCCGCCCTTCATCTTCAGCCGGGAGAAGTCCTGCCGGCCGGTGAGCAGCTTGTGGACGTAGGACTGGTGTCCGGTGTCCCAGAGCACCTTGTCCTTCGGGGAGTCGAAGACACGGTGCAGCGCGATGGTGAGCTCGACCACGCCCAGGTTCGGGCCGAGGTGGCCGCCGGTCTTGGAGACGGCGTCGACGAGGAAGGTCCGGATCTCCTCTGCCAGCTGGTCCAGCTGCTCCAGGCTGAGCCGGTCCAGATCGCGCGGTCCCCTGATGCGGGTCAGCAGCGGCACCCGTGCCTCCTTGCAGTAGAGCTGTTGCCGGGCTTGTCGAGTCTAATGTTCCGCCTTTGCGGACGGCGCTCGGGAGGTGCGTCATACGTCACGCGATCGGCTGTACCCACGATCCATCGTTCGTACGACATGAAAACGGCCCGGCGCTGGATTTTCAGCGCCGGCGTTCTCGGACGTGCTAGCCGCGTCCGGCCGCCTTCTGGCTGCGACGCGACACCGAGTCGATGACCACGGCGCCGAGCAGAACGCCACCGGTGATCATGTACTGGATCGAGGTGTTCATGTTCAGCAGGTCGAGGCCGGTCTGGATCGACTGGATGACGAGCATGCCGAGCAGGGCGGACCACACGTTGCCGCGACCGCCGAACAGCGACGTACCACCGATGACGGCCGCCGCGATGGCGAGCATCAGGGTGTTGCCGCCACCGGCGTTCAGCGTCGCCGACGCCGTCTGGCCGGCGAAGAACATGCCGCCGACGGCCGCGAAGCCGCCGGAGATCGCGAACACGGTGATGCGGATCATCGGCACGTTGATACCGGCACGACGGGCCGCCTCGATGCCGCCGCCGACCGCGAAGACCTTGCGGCCGTACGTCGTACGACGCAGCACGAAGTCCACGATCACCAGCGAGGCGAGGAAGATCACCAGCGCGTTGGAGACACCGGCGGAGTTGTTCAGCACCACCGCGGCGGCGAAGGACGCCACGGCGAGCAGGCCGACGCGCAGCAGGATCTCGCTGGTCGGCCGGAACGGCACACCCGCGGCCTTGCGGCGGCGCTGGTCCATGAACGAGCCCACCAGCATGGACAGGACCGCGAGACCGGCCAGCAGGTAGGCGCCGATGATGGCCTGGTCCATGAAGAAGGAGCTCTGGCCGAGCAGCTGGATCGGGCCGCTGTCGGACGGGATGTTGATCGTGCCGCTGTCGCCGAGCAGCCACAGCATCAGACCGTTCCAGCCGAGGAAGCCGGCCAGGGTCACGACGAACGCCGGGACGCCGATCTTGGCGAAGAACCAACCGTGCAGGGCACCGATCGCGACACCGGTCACCACGGCGAGGATCAGGGCCAGCCACTGGCCCATGCCGTGGTTGACCACGAACACCGCGAAGATCGTGGACGCCAGACCGCTGACCGAGCCGACCGACAGGTCGATCTCGCCGAGCAGCAGCACGAACACCAGGCCGATGCTCAGCATGCCGGTGGCGGCCATGAAGTAGCTGATGTTGGACAGGTTGTCCGCACTCAGGAACAGGTCGTTCTTCACCTGGAAGATCGTCCAGATGACGATGAGGCCGACGACCACCGGCAGCGAGCCGAGCTCACCGCCCTTCACCTTGCGCTTGAACTCGGTCCAGTAGCCCTTGAGACCCTCTTCGCGGATCAGCAGGCGCGGGTCGACGACCGCGACCGGGGCGGCCGTGGGGTCGTCGGCGGGGGCGACCGTGGTCTGTTCCTCGACCACGCCGTCCGTCTTCTCTACCTTCGACGTGTCGCTCACTTTGCCGCCTCCGTGCTGCGACGCCCCGCACGACGGGTCACGGCGTTGTCCGTGGCGCCCGTGATGGCGGCGATGATCTCTTCGTGGGTGGTGTCCTTCACGGAGAAGGAACCGTTGTTCTTACCCAGGCGCAGCACGGCGACGGTGTCGGCGACAGCCTTCACGTCGGCCATGTTGTGGCTGATGAGGATGACGCCGAGGTTGCGCTCGCGCAGCCGCTCGACGAGGTCGAGGACCTGCGCGGTCTGCTCGACGCCGAGGGCGGCGGTGGGCTCGTCGAGGATGACGACCTTGGGGTCACCGATGAGGGCGCGCGCGATGGCGACGACCTGACGCTGGCCACCGGAGAGGCTCGCGATCGGGATGCGGACGCTCGGGATGCGGATGGAGAGCGTGGACAGCAGCTCGCGGGCCTTCTGCTCCATCGTGACCTCGTCGATGACGCCGCGGTGCAGCAGCTCGCGTCCGAGGTAGAGGTTGCCGACGACATCGAGGTTGTCGCACAGCGCGAGGTCCTGGTAGACCGTCGCGACGCCGAGTCCCTGGGCGTCGTGCGGCCGGTTGATGCTGACCGGCTTGCCGTCCCACTCGATGACGCCCTCATCGATGGGGTGGACACCGGCGATCGTCTTGACCAGCGTGGACTTTCCTGCGCCGTTGTCGCCGACCAGGGCGACGACTTCTCCGGCGTGGACCTCCAGTTCGACATCGGTGAGTGCCTGCACCGCACCGAATCGCTTGGAGACTCCGCGCAACGCCAGCACGGGCGTAGCGGACACGTGAACCATCTCCTTCGCCGCCTGACCGGCGGGGATGCCGCGCTTGGGGTAAGGCGCGGAGGATGTGCTCGAAGCACGATTTACTAGATGAACTTGCGCGCAGTCCGGCCGAGTTGGCAACGGGCGCGCACAGGATGTTTCCGTCGCGCCCGCCCCGCCAGCGGGGTAGTGGAGGCGGGGTGGGCGCCGGAGGGGCTTGCACCTGCCGACGGCGTGCCGTGGCTCAGGCACGCCCCGGAAGGCGGTGGGTTACTGCAGGCCGGCCTTCTTGCACGCGGCGGCGTAGGCCGAGGTGCAGATCTGGTCGACGGTGTACAGCTTGTCCTTGACCACCGTGTCGTTGATGTTCTTCACGGTGACGGAGACCGGGGTCAGCAGCTGCGACGGGACCTTGTTGCCGGAGCCGTTGGTCATGGTCGTGGTGGCGAGGTCGCTGATGCTCTTGCCCTCGACCAGGTTGACCGCGAGCTGGGCGGCGGCGTCGGCCTCCGGCTTGAAGGCCTTGTAGACCGTGCTGGACTGGGTGCCGGCGACGATGCGCTGGATACCGGCGAGCTCGGCGTCCTGGCCCGTCAGCGGGATGCCGGAGATGCCGGCGCCCTTGAGGGTGGTGGCGATACCACCGGCCATGCCGTCGTTGGCGGCGTAGACGCCCGCGATGTTCTTGGCGCCCAGCTGGGTGATGGCCGCCTTCATCTTCTGCGCGGCGACCGAGTCCTTCCACAGGCCGGACTGCTCGTAGGCGATGTCGACCTTGCCGTCGAGGACGCTGTGGGCGCCCTTCTTGAACAGCGCGGCGTTCGGGTCGGCGTCGTCACCGTTGATCATGACGACCTTGGACTTGGGGGTCGCCTTGGAGCCGAGGGCGTCCAGCAGGGCCTGGCCCTGGAGCTGGCCGACCTTCTCGTTGTCGAAGGAGACGTACGCGGAGACCGGGCCCTGGGCCAGACGGTCGTACGCGATGACCTTGACGCCCTTCTTGGTCGCGGCCTCGATCGAGGACTTGATGGCGGCCGAGTCCTGGGCGGAGATCGCGATGACCTTCACGCCCTTGGTGACCATGGTGCTGACCTGCTGGGCCTGCTTGGCGGCGTCCGCTCCGGCGTTGGCGTAGGAGACGGTGCAGTCGCTGCACAGCTCCTTGACCTTGGCCTCGAAGAACGGCTTGTCGAACTGCTCGTACCGCGTGGTGACGCTGTCGGGCAGGAGCAGGCCGATCGACTTGTTGCCCGAGCCGGAGCTGCTGCCGCCGTCGGAGTCGTTGTCGTCGCCGGCCTTGCCGCAAGCGGCGGCCGTGAGGGCGAGGGCCGAGACCAGAACGGGGACAGCCGCACGACGCATAAGCGTGTTCACTTCAGAAACCTCCCTGACGAGGCCGCGTCGTTGCGGCCGAGGTGGCTGGAAGTCAACTCGGCCACACGTGCGACGTCAAGAAGTAAATACTTAACGGGTTGGCAACGGCGGGTTTCGTTCTCTAAGTGAAGGCAGGAGCCGCTGAGTGCAGCGTGCCGTCCAAAAGGGTCGAATCACCCATCTCGCTGAGCGCGAGGGCGAGTGCTCCGAGCACCTCCGCACGGCCTCCAAGTGCCCCGGGGAGAACGGTGAGTTGACGTGCCGCGCTGGGAATGGCGTAGCGGCTGACGGACTCCCTGATGGGCCCGAGAACCAGCTCGCCCGCCTCGGCGAGATCACCGCCGAGGACCACCCTGCTCGGGTTCAGGAGATTGCAGAGATTGGCCACTCCACTGCCGATATGGCGGCCGACGTCGGCGATCACCCGACGGCAGCCAGGGTCTCCGTCCCTGGCCAGCCGCACGACGCCTTCCATCGTCAGGTCCGTGCCGTGACTGGACTGGAGGAGCGGCAGCACATAGCGCGCGGCCGCGAAGGTCTCCAGGCAGCCCCGGTTTCCACAGCGGCAGACCGGTCCGGATTCATCAAGAGTAATATGCCCGATTTCTCCCGCTGTGCCACCCGGACCCCGGTAGATCTTGCCGTCGATGACCAGACCTGCGCCGACACCGCTCGCGACCTTGATGTACGCGAGGTCCCTGACGCCCCTGCCGCTGCCCCAGACCATCTCGCCGAGGGCGCCCAGGTTGGCGTCGTTGTCGACGTGCACGGGGACGCCCAGGCGGCCTCTCAGCTCCTCGGCGGGCTTGGTGCCGATCCAGCCCGGCAGGATCGCGGAGGAGCCCAGGGAGCCGGACTCCAGGTCGATCGGGCCGGGGACGCCGAGGCCCACTCCGGCGATCTTCGACCGGTCCACGCCCGTTGCTGCGATCAGGCGGTTGACCAGCTCTTCGGCCCGGTCGAAGCCCTGTGTGGAGGAGGCGTCGACGTCCAGCGGCTCGGACTCCTCGGCGAGCACCTGGTGGGCGAGATTTCCTACGGCGACCCGTAGGTGCGTATGGCCGAAGTCGACGCCGATGACGATGCCGGCGTCGCCGCTGAGCGAGACGCTGCGGGCCCTGCGGCCACCGGCCGACGTGGGCGTGACCTCGACGGTTCCGCCGTCCTTGAGCTCGCGGACGATGTTGGAGACGGTGGCCGCGGACAGACCCGTGGTCCGTGCGATCTCCGCCTGGGTGAGCGACCCGGCCAGCCGGACGGCCCGGACGACCCGTTCCAGGTTGGCTCGGTGCAGCGACGACTGCGACCCCGGAGTCTCCACGACGACCTCCTGCGCGCGGGACCGCTTCGATGAGGCCCCGTCTATGTCCAACTAGTGAACTCTAAGCTGAGCCGTTCGGGTCGCCTCCCGTCAAGAGGTTGAACAGTATCCGGGGCTGTGGACACGCCTCGGCGCACCGTCACCTGGGGCGGGGACGGTGCGCTCACGGGCGCTCTCGGAGCGCTACTTCAAGGTCGCGGACGTAAGGCCCGCCTGCACCTGCCGCTGGAAGGACAGATAGACGACCAGCATCGGGATCATCGCGATGGTGACACCGGCGAAAAGCACCGGAAGGTCGGAGGCGTACCCCTGTTGCTGCTGGAGCTGGATGAGGCCCTGGGTGAGGACGTAGCGCTCGGGATCGTCACCGCTCTGCGGCTGCATGAGGACCGTCGGCAGGATGAACTGGTTCCACTGGCCGAGGGTGTTGAAGATGCCGACGCTGAGCAGGCCCGGCTTCGCCATCGGCAGCATCACCTGGAAGAAGGTGCGGCTGTGCGAGGCGCCGTCCAGGATGGCCGCCTCGAAGACGGCCGTGGGCAGGGTCCGGAAGAAGGCGTGCATGAAGAAGACCGTGAACGGCATCGAGTAGGCGACGTACACCAGGATCAGCCCCTGGTAGGTGTTCAGCATGTCCAGCCGCTTGACCATGAAGAACAGCGGGACGAGGGCGAGGAACACCGGGAACATCGCGCCGGCCACGAAGAAGTAGTACAGGAACCGGTTGCCCCAGAACTCGTAGCGGGCCAGCACGTACGCCGCCATCGAGCCGAACAGCATCGTCAGCGGCACGGAGAAGACCAGCACGATGACGGTGTTGAGGAAGTAGTCGCCGATGCCCTTGTCCCAGGCCCTTCCGAAGACGTCCAGCGACCAGTTCTGCGGCCAGCCGAAGGCCGAGCCGCCGATCTGGCCGTCGGTCTTGAAGGAGCTCAGGACCAGCCAGAGCAGCGGCAGGATGATCAGCAGGGCCCACAGGGCGAGGAAGCCGTGCGAGAAGACGTTCAGGACGACGCCCTCGCTGCGTTCGTCGCCGGGGCGGGCCGGGGTCTTGGCCACGGGCCGCCGCACGGGGGCGTCCGCCGTCTCCTTGATGGGTGCGCTCATCGTCGTATCTCTCCCGCTCAGAACTCGACGCGGTCGCGGCGGGTGGCGCGCAGCATGACCACGGACAGGACCAGGGTGAGCAGCAGCATGACGACGCCCATCGCGCAGGCGTATCCGCTCTTGCCGAAGTACTGGAAGTTGCGCATCATCACGGTCGACATCACGTCGCTCCTGTGATCGGGACCGCCGCCGTAGGCGCCCATGTTCTGGGTCATCGAGGAGACGAGGACGAACATGTCCATCGCGACGATGCCCAGGTACACCCAGGCGGTCTGCACGCTCTCCCAGAGCAGCGGCAGGGTGATGCGGAAGAAGGACTGGTTGCGGCCGGCGCCGTCGATCAGGGCGGCCTCGTAGATGTCCTTCGGGATGGACTGCATGGCGGCGGAGAACAGCACCAGGTAGAAGCCGACGCCGTGCCAGACCACGGCGATCATCAGCATCCACAGCACCAGGTTCGGCTCGTTCAGCCATTCCATCGGGTTCTGGGCGTCGACCAGTCCGAGTTTGATCAGGATGCCGTTGAGGAGACCGCCGCCGTCACTGCGGTACACGGCGTTGAAAAGCACCGCGACGATCGCCAGTGACAGCACTTGCGGAAAGAAGTAGACGATCTTGTAGAACGACGATCCGGCGACGCCCGAGACCCCGCCGGCCCGGCTGCGTCCGCCCGCGTTCAGCATGAAGGCGAAGAACAGCGCGAGCAGGATCGTGATCGCCGGGATGAAGATCAGGAACAGGATGTTGTGCCAGATGGCCTGCATGAAGACGTCGTCGTCGAACAGCGCCTTGTAGTTGTCCAGGCCGACGAACTTGAAGGTCTGCGACTGTCCCTTCCAGTCGGTCAGCGAATAGCCGAACGTCTGGATGTACGGCCAGATCACGAAGATCAGATAGAGCGCCACGGGGACGAGAAGAAATCCCGCGACGAACCTGTGCTGCCCTTTGCGCATTGGCGTTCCCTGCCCCTGATGTCCTTTCCCGGCCGGAGCGGATCCGGCCCGGGAAACGGCGTTGGTCAGTCCCGGTGGTTCTTCTTGGAGGCCGGGTCCTTGGCCTGCTTGTCGACCGCGGCCTGGGCGCGCTTGAGCCACTCCTTCGGCTGGATGCGCTTGGCCATCAGCTCGTTGGAGGCGGCCTCGATGGCCGCTCCCATCTCGCTGTACCAGTCGACATACAGGTAGCGGAAGGTGTTGTCACCCGCCGCCTTGGACGCCTCCACCGTGGACTGGGTCCCCGGGCGCAGCGTGACGCTGGAGTCGACGCCGTCCTTGAGGATGGTCAGCGAGTTGGCCTCCTTGGCGAACTGCGTCGACCACTCCTTGGAGAGCATGCGCCGCATGAACTCCTTGGCACCGGCGAGGTTCTTCGCCTTGCTCGGGATGATGAAGGGCTCGCCGGAGCCGGCCCGGATCGCCTCGAAGGGCAGCTTGCTGTCGGGCAGCAGCGGCATCGGCAGGAACTTCATGTCGAAGTCCGCCGGGGTCGTCTTGAGCTGCTCGTTCTCCAGCCAGGAACCGCAGGTGATGAACGCGGCCTTGTACTGGTTCCAGCGGGTCTGCGACTCGGTGTGGGTCAGGCCGTTGGTGCCGGGCATCAACAGGCCCTTCTCCACGACCTCGTAGATCGCCTCGACGCCCGCCTGGGCCGCGTCGGAGCCGACGAAGGCCTTGGGATCGAGGTTGTCGATCGCCTTCATGGCGTCCAGACCGCCGGTCTTGGCGATCAGGTCCATGATGGCCACGTTGATGTAGTACGGGTACTTGCCCTGGTGGGCGAGGCCACCGATGCCTTGCTTCTTGGCGTCGGTGCAGATGGCGAGGAAGTCGTCCCAGGTCTTGGGCTCCTCCCAGCCCTTCTCCTTGAAGAGCTTGCCCGAGTACCACAGGCCCCAGACCGTGTAGATGTAGTTCAGGGCGACGACCTTGCCCTCGAACGTGCCCGGGTCGAGGGTGCCGGGGATGAGGGTGTCGCGGACCTTCTTGGAGGGGTCGTCGACCGACGGGGCGTCCAGCACCTCGGCGAGGTCGAGGAGCTGGCCGTTCTTGTTGAGGACGTCGACCTTGATCTGCTGGGCGCCGGAGTCGTCCACGATGTCCGGCGGGTTGCCCGCGTTGAAGCGGGGCTGGAGCTTGCCGGTGATCTCCTGCGTCCCGGTGTGGCTGGAGGTGATGCCGAGCTTCTTCTGGAAGTCGGCCTCCCACACCTTCGCGTAGTTGTCGCCGTAGCCGCCCTTGAAGATGACGACGTCGAGCTTGCTGCCCTTCTCGGCGCCGAAGGGGTTGTCCTTGGTGGTCTTGCCCTTGGGGGTGTCGTTGCCGGAGTCGTCGTCCCCGCCCCCGCTGGCACACGCGGACAGGAAACTCATCGTGGGTACGGTGATCAAACCGAGCGCGGCGGACCGCTTGATCAGATCACGGCGGCCGACGGAGCCTTTGTCGTTCTCGGCGGAAGTGGATCCCATGCTCAAGTCCTCGCCTTCTCCAGGACTCAGGCGGTGAACCGGATCCTCGCCGGGCACCGCGATCGGGTCACGCTGGGTCGTGCAGGAAGTGCGGATCATGCAGATCGTGCGCGGGGTGCGCACGAACGGATCGGGTGAATCGCCGACAGGTATAGTCCACTTCCCGCCAGCGGAGCAAGATCGAATGCAAGGTTGGCCATTGGTCTTTTCCGAGTTGAGACCTCGCGGAAATATGTGCGAGCTGTGCGACGACGGACGGAAATATCACCGGCAATACCCCCGAACGCCCCACCCAACACCCTTGACATAGCTCGCCACTTGGGCCACTACTGATCCTTGCGCATCGAACTGACAACGTTGTCCGCGATGGCGGGAGGGTGCTGGCACATGCGGCACAGACACAGTTCGGCGGTCGTTCTCATGGCCGCCTTCGCTTTGGCCATGAGTTCCCAGGGGGCCTCGGCCGCCCTGCCACAGGCGCCACCCGGCGCCGCCGGGGAGTTCGCGTCCTCCTTCGAGGCGGACGACCCCGCACCCGACTGGCTGAGCACCCCGGAGCGCGCCTCCGGCGTCGACGGCGGCTACAGCAGCGGCATCCCGGGCAATGTCACCGACCATGTCACGGACGTCCGCGCGAGCGCCGAGAACACCGGCGGCGGCGAGGTGAAGGAGAACCTCGCCGACGGCGAGGCGGTCACCAAGTGGCTGACCTTCGCCCCCACCGGCTGGGCCGAGTTCGACCTCGACAAGCCCTACAAAATCACCACGTACGCCCTCACTTCGGCCAACGACTACGCCGAGCGCGACCCGAGGGACTGGACCCTTCAGGGCTCGACGGACGGCAAGGACTGGAAGACCCTCGACACCCGCTCCGGCGAGACGTTCGACGAACGGTTCCAGACGAAGTCGTACGACCTCCCGGAGCCGGCGGAGTACCCGCACTTCCGCCTGGAGATCACGGCCAACAACGGCGCCCAGGGCATCCTCCAGCTCGCCGACGTGCAGCTCTCCACGGGGGGCGGCGCCGGGCCGGTCCCGCAGGACATGCTGACGCTGGTCGACCGCGGCCCGATCGGCTCGCCGACGGCGAAGGCACGCGCCGGGTTCACCGGCAAGCGGGCGCTGCGGTACGCCGGGCGGCACACGGCGGACGGGCGGGCGTACTCGTACAACAAGGTCTACGACGTGAATGTGGCCGTCGGCCGGAACACCCGGCTGTCCTACCGCGTCTTCCCGTCGATGGCGGACGGCGACCGGGACTACGCCGCCACGAACGTGGCCGTGGACCTGGCCTTCACCGACGGCACCCGTCTGAGCGGGCTCGGGGCGACGGACCAGCACGGGTTCGGGCTGTCGCCGCAGGCCCAGGGGGCCGCGAAGGTGCTGTACGTCAACCAGTGGAACAGCGTGGCCTCGCGGATCGGGGCGGTTGCGGCCGGGAAGACCGTCGACCGGATCCTGGTGGCGTACGACTCCCCGCGCGGGCCGGCGAAGTTCCGCGGCTGGCTGGACGACGTGCGGATCGAGTCGGTCGCGCCGGAGCGGCCGAAGGCCCATCTGTCCGACTACGCGCTGACGACCCGCGGCACCAACTCCAGCGGCGGCTTCTCGCGCGGCAACAACTTCCCCGCGACGGCCGTGCCGCACGGCTTCAACTTCTGGACGCCGGTGACCAACGCGGGCTCGCTGAGCTGGCTGTACGACTACGCGCGGGGGAACAACGACGACAACCTGCCCACGATCCAGGCGTTCAGCGCGAGTCATGAGCCGAGCCCCTGGATGGGTGACCGGCAGACCTTCCAGGTGATGCCGTCGGCGGCCTCCGGCGTCCCGGAGACCGGCCGGGAGGCGCGGGAGCTGGCCTTCCGGCACGAGAACGAGACCGCGCGGCCGTACTACTACGGGGTGCGGTTCGAGAACGGCGTGAAGGCGGAGATGGCGCCGACCGACCATGCGGCGGTGCTTCGCTTCAGCTATCCCGGCGACGACGCGAGCGTCCTCTTCGACAACGTCACCGATCAGGCGGGGCTGACGCTCGACAAGGCGGCGGGGGTGATCACCGGCTACTCGGACGTGAAGTCCGGGCTGTCCACGGGCGCGACGCGGCTCTTCGTCTACGGCGTGTTCGACCAGCCGGTGACGGACGGCGCGTCGCAGGGGGTGAAGGGCTATCTGCGGTTCGACGCCCCGACGGTCACCCTGCGCCTGGCGACCTCGCTCATCAGCCTCGACCAGGCGAAGGAGAACCTGCGGCAGGAGATCCCGGACGGCACCGGCTTCGAGACCGTACGGGACCGGGCACAGCGGCAGTGGGACCGGCTGCTCGGCAAGGTGGAGGTCGAGGGCGCGACACCGGACCAGCTGACGACGCTGTACTCCAGCCTGTACCGGCTGTATCTGTATCCCAACTCGGGCTTCGAGAAGGTGGGTTCGGAGTACAAATACGCGTCCCCGTTCTCCCCCATGCCGGGACCCGACACCCCGACGCACACCGGCGCGAAGATCGTCGACGGCAAGGTGTACGTCAACAACGGCTTCTGGGACACGTACCGGACCACCTGGCCGGCATACTCGCTCCTGACGCCCCGTCAAGCAGGCGAGCTGGTGGACGGGTTCGTGCAGCAGTACAAGGACGGGGGCTGGACCTCGCGCTGGTCCTCCCCCGGCTACGCCGACCTGATGACCGGCACCTCCTCGGACGTCGCCTTCGCCGACGCCTACGTCAAGGGTGTCGACTTCGACGCCGAGGCGGCGTACGAGGCGGCTGTGAAGAACGCGACGGTCGTGCCGCCGATGCCGGGCGTGGGCCGTAAGGGCATGGAGACCTCGCCCTTCCTCGGCTACACGAGCACCGAGACGCACGAGGGCCTGTCCTGGGCGCTGGAGGGCTACCTCAACGACTACGGCATCGCGCGGATGGGCCGGGCGCTGTACGAGAAGACGGGTGAGAAGCGGTACGCGGAGGAGTCGGCGTACTTCCTCGACCGGGCCCGGGACTACGTGAACCTCTTCGACCCGAAGGCCGGCTTCTTCCAGGGGCGGAACCGCACCGGGGACTGGCGGGTGGAGTCCTCGGCGTACGACCCGCGGGTCTGGGGGTACGACTACACCGAGACCAACGGATACGGCTACGCCTTCACCGCCCCGCAGGACTCGCGCGGACTCGCCAACCTGTACGGCGGACGGGCTGGGCTGGCGGACAAGCTCGACACGTACTTCGCCACCCCGGAGACCGCCTCCCCCGACTTCGTCGGCTCCTACGGCGGGGTCATCCACGAGATGACCGAGGCGCGGGACGTGCGGATGGGCATGTACGGGCACTCCAACCAGGTCGCCCACCACGTGACGTACATGTACGACGCGGCCGGTCAGCCGTGGAAGACCCAGCGCACCGTCCGTGAGGTGCTGTCGCGGCTGTACGTCGGCAGCGACATCGGGCAGGGGTATCACGGCGACGAGGACAACGGCGAGCAGTCGGCCTGGTACCTGTTCTCCGCGCTGGGCTTCTACCCGCTGGTGATGGGAAGCGGCGAATACGCCGTCGGCTCCCCGCTGTTCACCAAGGCGACCGTCCATCTGGACAACGGCAAGGACCTGGTGGTGCGGGCGCCGAAGAACAACTCCCGCAATGTGTACGTCCAGGGGCTGCGGGTCAACGGGCGTTCCTGGTCGTCGACTTCGCTCCCGCACACGCTGCTCGCGAAGGGGGCGGTGCTCGACTTCGACATGGGTCCGCGGCCGTCGGCGTGGGGCAAGGACTCGGCGCCCGTGTCGATCACGCAGGACGACAAGGTGCCGAGCCCGCGCAGCGATGTGCTGAAGGGCGACGGGAAGCTGTTCGACGACACCTCGGCGACCGACGCCTCCGTGACCTCGGTGGACCTTCCGGTGTCCGGACCGGTCAAGGGCGTGCAGTACACGATGACGTCGGCCGGTGACCACACCAGGGCGCCGACCGGCTGGACGCTCCAGGGGTCGGACGACGGCACCACGTGGCAGACCCTCGACCGGCGGTCCGGGGAGTCCTTCGCCTGGGACCGGCAGACACGGGCGTTCACCGTGGGGTCTCCGGGTACGTACCGGAAGTACCGCCTGGTGCTCGATGGTGAGGCGGTGGTGTCGGAACTCGAACTGCTCGGCTGAGCAGGGCTGTTGGAGGAATCATGCGGGGTGTCGATCCGGCCTGGCTGCCGGACGGGGTGTTCCGGCCGATCGGCACCGGCGGACGGTGATCCGCGGCTCGGGCCCGCTGGTGGACACGGTGTACGGCGAGCTGGCGGACGCGTGCGCGCGGTACGGGGGCGATGTCTCGCGCGAACCCGGGCCGCACGACCTGCTGTTGGAACTCGGCGGTGCCGACGACTCCGAGGGGTTCACGTACGAACGCGGCGCCGGACGTGCCACCGTCACCGCGTCCGGTGCGCGCGGGCTGCTGTACGGCTTCTTCCATGTCGTCCGGCTCGGCGAGGAGGCGTTCCTCGGCGAGCCGGTGCGGCAGACCCATCGGCCGGCGGTGGGACTGCGCATGCTGGACCACTGGGACAACGTGGCCGTGCACCCGGTCATGGGCCAGGTGGAGCGGGGTTACGCGGGCGGCTCGCTGTTCTGGGAGGACGGCAGGGCGCGCGGAGATCTCGAGCGGGTGGCCGCGTACGGCAGGCTGCTGGCGTCCTGCGGGATCAACGCCGTGGCCGTGAACAACGTCAATGTGCACGCGGCCGAGGCGCGCCTGCTGACCGACCGGATCGATGAAGTCGCCGCGCTGGCAGGGGCGTTCAGGCCCTACGGCATCCGGACCCATCTGTCGGTCACCTTCGCGGCGCCGGTCGTGCTCGGCGGGCTCGCCACCGCCGATCCGCTCGATCCGGAGGTGCGCGCGTGGTGGGCGGCGGCGACCGCGCGGGTCCACGAGGCGATCCCCGACTTCGGCGGGTATGTGGTGAAGGCCGACTCGGAGGGGCAGCCCGGCCCGTTCGCGTACGGCCGCAGTCACGCCGACGGGGCGAACATGCTGGCCGCCGCGCTGGAGCCGTACGGCGGCACCGTGCACTGGCGGGCGTTCGTCTACGACCACCACCAGGACTGGCGGGACCGCACGACTGACCGGGCACGTGCCGCGTACGACCATTTCACGCCGCTGGACGGGGAGTTCGCGGCGAACGCCGTGCTCCAGGTGAAGCACGGACCGATGGACTTCCAGGTACGCGAGCCGGTGTCGCCGCTGATCGGTGCGATGCCGGGGACGCGGCTCGCGGTGGAGTTGCAGGCCACGCAGGAGTACACCGGGCAGCAGCGGCATGTGTGCTGGCTGGGGCCGATGTGGAGCGAGGCGCTGCGGTTCGAGCCGGAAGACGGCGTGCGTGTCGGGGAGTTGGCGCGCGGCGGGCTCGTCGCCGTGTCGAACGTCGGTGACGACCCGTTCTGGACCGGGCATCCGCTGGCGCAGGCCAATCTCCACACCTTCGGGCGGCTGGCCTGGCAGCCGGACGCGGATGTCGACGGCATCCTCGACGAGTGGATCCGGCTCACCTTCGGGGCGGACGCCACGGCGGGCGTGCGGGCGGTCATGGCGGGCTCGTGGCGGACGTACGAGAAGTACACCGCTCCGCTCGGAGTGGGCTTCATGGTGCAGCCGGGGCATCACTACGGGCCGAGCGTGGACGGGTACGAGTACAGCCCGTGGGGGACCTATCACTTCGCCGACCGGGACGGCGTGGGCGTCGATCGCAGCGTGGCGTCCGGCACCGGGTTCGCGGGGCAGTACGGCAAGCGGTGGGCCGAGGTGTACGAGACGGTGGCGTCCTGCCCCGACGAGCTGCTGCTGTTCTTCCATCATGTGCCGTACGGGCATGTGCTCAAGAGCGGGAAGACCGTGATCCAGCACATCTACGACACGCACTTCGAGGGCGTGGACGAGGTGGCGGAGGCCCGGCGGAGGTGGGACGCGCTGGCCGGGGCCGTCGATCCGGTGCGGCATGCGCGGGTGGCCGGGTTGTTCGAGGAGCAGTTGCGCAGTGCGCGCGAGTGGCGGGACCAGATCAACAGCTACTTCCTCCGGAAGTCCGGGGTCCCGGACCGGCACGGGCGGACTATTTACTGACAGATCTTGAGCGCCGTGCTTATGATGCCGCCGATGAAGACCTTCTCCTCGTTCGGATTGGGGGACTCGTTCGCTACAGGTGAGTGCTGATGGCAGCCCACCTCGCGAACGGGATTCCGACCCGCCTGTTGATGTGGCAGCGCGTGCGTGCGTACGCCGTGCCACCGTCCATGATCGAGACCTCGACGGTCCGGCGTACCGCCGGTGACTGGGCGGGCGCCTGCGCTGCCGCCCGGGTCGACGTCGATCTCGATCTGCGCGCCGTGCGTCGTCGTCACGGCACCGAAGTCACGGCTCAACTCCGTGCGGATCTGCGCCGGTTGGCGCCGGATCTGCTGCGCTGGCACATGCCCCGGGTCGCCCCCGACGGGCGGCTCCGGCCGGGCCTGACGCTCACCCTGGCCCGCTATCGGGGTGCCGTACCGCTGCAACTGGTGGTGCGGACGCCGCCGGCCTGGGCGGACGCCGGTCAGCGGATGGCGCTCGCGCTGTGGGAGGAGTCCGGGGACGGCGATCCCGGACCGCATCCGCATCCGCATCCCGACCGGCGTTTCCGGCTCGATCTGCATCGGCATCTGTGGGATGCGGGGCGCAGTCGCGAACTCGCGTGGCGCTCCTCATGGGGCAGGGCGCGTGGGGCCGACGACGCCGACTCCTCCTGGGCCAGGGAGCGTTGGGCCCCCGAGGCGGAGCTGATGTTCCGTGCCGACGGTCTTCCCCGCGGGGCCTTCACCGTGCGGCTCGGTCCGCGCAGTCGTACCGTGCTGGAACTCGTCGCGCCCGACGACAGTCATGTACCGACGGTGCGGCCGCTGCGGGAGCAGCCGCCTGCTCAGGAGGTCGCGGCGCTGCCGGTGCTGCCGGAAGCGGCGGCCCGGGTGCTGCCGGATCTGGAACTGGTGCGGGCCGGACTGGTCCCGGTCGACCGGCTGCATCCGCTCGTCGCCGCCGCGTTGGCGGTGCACCGCCCGGAGGTGGAGACGGCCGCCCCCGCCCCCGAGGTGCGCGATCCGCATCGCGTGGAGTGCCGGGGCCAGGTCCACCGGATCGCGCTGCGGGACGGCGTGCTGACGGCGGTCGATCACGACCCCGCCCAACTGCGCCGCGAAGAGCTGCTGGTGGTGCTCGGCGGACCGCCCCTGCCCTGCCTGCGGGCGATCGACGCCGTGCACCGGAATCCGGAGGAGCTGCCCGCGGTGCGGGAGCGGCTCGGTCACGGCGACGTCGTCGGGGCGCTGGCCGTCGTCGAGGCGCTGCTCGGTCCCGGTGCGGTGCTGCGTGACGGTCCGCTCCGGGAGGAGCTGGAGTCGGCCGCGGCCCGCCGCCTCGAGCACGGCCTCTACCGGTCGGGGCTGGTCCCCGAGCACCCCGCGGCCGAAGTGGCCGAGGAGGGGCGCCGTCCACGGCTCGACCGCCGTATCCCTCATGAGATGCGCCGCAAGCGCAACCGCCGGGCCCGGCCGCGTACCGGCCTGGCCGTCTGAACTCGACTTCCCCCTTCCTTTCGGGATCCCGTCCCGGGACCCCCCTCCCACCCCCTCAGGTGATGCCCATGACTTCGCACGCCCTGCTGCCCGCCAACCCCCAACTCGTCCTCGCCGACGACCTCCTGAAGCTGCTCCGGACCACCAGCACCGAGCCCCGCCCCGACGAGCAGCTCGAAGCGCTCACCCTCGCCGTCGCGGCCGACCTGCCCGTGCTGCTGTGGGGCGAGCCCGGCATCGGCAAGACCGCCGCGCTGACGCAGCTCGCCGCCTCCCTCGACCTCCCGCTGACGACCGTGATCGCCAGCGTTCACGAACCGACCGACTTCTCCGGGCTGCCCATCGTGGGCGACGACCCCGCGGTGCAGGGAGTGCCGATGGCTCCGCCGCAGTGGGCCGTGGAGCTGGTCCGGGCCGGACGGGGGCTGCTCTTCCTGGACGAACTGTCCACCGCCACCCCTGCCGTGCAGGCCGCGCTGCTGCGGGTCGTGCTGGAGCGCAGGGTCGGCGCGCTCCAGCTGCCGCCCGGGGTGCGGATCGTGGCCGCCGCGAATCCGCGGGCGTCGGCGGCGGACGGCTGGGAGCTGAGCCCGCCGCTGGCCAACCGGTTCGTGCACCTGTACTGGGTGCACGACCGGGACGTGGTGGTGCGGGGCCTCGGCGGGGTGTGGCCCCGGGCCGAGCTGCCCCGCCTGGATCCGGAGCGGCTGGCGGAGGCGGTGGCGTTCGCGCGGCGCGCGGTCTGCGGCTTCCTGCACGCCCGGCCGACGCTGATCCACCGGCTCCCGAGCACCGAGACGCGGCGCGGCGGAGCGTGGCCGTCGCCGCGCAGCTGGGAGACGGCGCTGACCCTGCTGGCCTTCGGCACGGCGGCCGGCGTCTCCCGTGAGGTGCTGGCGCTGCTGGTGCGGGGCGCGGTGGGGGACGGACCGGGCCTCGAACTGCTCGCCCACCTCGACCGGATGGACCTGCCGGACCCGGAGTCGCTGCTGGCCGACCCGCCGACGGCCGAGCTGCCCGAGCGCGGCGACCTGCGGCAGGCCGCGCTGGAGGCGGTGGTCGCGGCGGTCGGTGCCCGGCCGGAGCGGGAACGCTGGGAGGCGGGCTGGGCGGTGCTGGTCCGGGCCATGGAGACCGGCGCCCCAGATCTGCTGGTCGCCCCGGCCAAGGCGCTGGCCGGGCTGCGGCGCGACGGGTGGGAGGTGCCGGCGGCGGTGGAACGGCTGGCCAGGGTGGTCGGCATCGCCGACCGGGCGGAGAAGTCGGTGGAGCGGGTGGAGGCCGGGCTGGGGCGGGGCCGATGACAAGGTCCGCGCCGCGTCCCGTACCGCGCCCCATGTCACCCCCTCCCCCACCGCGCCCGGTGCGGGCCACGCTGCCGCAACGGCCCGACACGGAACCAGGGGCACCTCACCTCCCCTTGGACATGGAGAAGTTGCTCGCCGCCCGCCTGCATGCCGTCAAGGTCCGCCCCTATCTCGCCGTCGCCCTCTTCGCGCTCCACGTCGTCGAGGACCGGTCCGTGCCGACGATGGCGGTCGACGCGCACTGGCGCTGCTACGTCTCCCCCGCCTTCGTGGCCCGCATGCCGGTGGAGGAGCTGGCCGGCGTGTGGGTGCACGAGGTGTCGCATCTCCTCCGGGACCACCACGGCCGGGGCGAGCGCTATGCGCGGGAGAACGAGGAGTACGGCCCCGGCGAGCGCGGCGAGACGGGGGTCCCCCCGGCCGAAGGCTGGGGGAGGCTGCGCCGCAACATCGCCGCCGACTTCGAGATCAACGACGACATCTACGGCTACGGCCTGCCCCGCCCCCTCGGCGCGGTCCTGCCGTCGCTGCTGGGCCTGGACAACGACCTCCTCATGGAGGAGTACCTGCGGACGTCCTCCATGTCCGGGCTCGCCGCCGACCTGGCCTGGCTGGACTGCGGCAGCGGCGCCGACGGGCAGGCGCGGCCCTGGGAGCTGGGCGCCGAGGGGGCGAACGGGCTGACCCGGCAGCAACGTGACGCGGTGCGCTTCCGGGTCGCCTAGGGGATCAAGGGGCGGCCCGGCGAGGCTCCGGAGGGCTGGCGGCGCTGGGCCGACGAGGCGTTCCATCCGCCGCAGCCCTGGCGGCAGTTGCTGGGCGCGGCGATCCGCTCGGCGGCGGGTGCGCCGGGGTGGGCGAGAACCACACGTACCGCCGTCCGTCCCGCCGTTCGGCCGCCGTCCCGGGCGTGCTGCTGCCGAGTCTGCGCCGCACCCCGCCCCGGGTCTGCGTGGTGATCGACACCTCCGGTTCGGTGAGCGATGCCGAGCTGGGCAGCGCGCTGCTGGAGGTGGCGGCGATCGCGCGGGCCGTGGGCGGCCGGCGCGACCTGGTCTCGGTGATCTCCTGCGACGCGGCGGCCGGGCTCGCCGCCCCGCTCTGCCGTGCCGAGGACATCGAACTGATCGGCGGCGGAGGGACGGACCTGCGCTCCGGTTTCACCCGGGCCCTGCGTTCCCGGCCCCGCCCGGACGTGATCGTCGCGCTGACGGACGGCCAGACCCCCTGGCCGTCCGAGGCCCCGCCCTGCCGGACCGTCGTCGGGCTCTTCCCGCGCCCCGCGTCGGGCGCGGACGAGCAGGACCCGGACTACGTCCCGGACACCCCGCCGTCGTGGGCACGTGTCGTCGTCATCAACTGAGCAGCCGCAGCACGGCCACACCGAGCGGGTCGAGGGACAGGGGGTCGCCCTGCTCCGTCCGCTTGCCGGTGAGGAGGTCGGTGACCCCGGCGGGGGCGGTCAAGTGGGCAGCTTCCGTCACGTGGTTGAGGACGAAGAGGATGTGGGTGCCGTCGGGGGTGACGCGGGTCGCGGTCTCGACGGCCGGGTGGTCGGCGTACGGGCCGAGCAGGTCGTGACGGGCGAGGATGCGCCGGATCACCTGGTCGACGCCGGGCTGGTCGAGGGCGGTGGCGACGTACCAGGCCTCGCCGTCCCCGAAGGCGTTGCGGGTCACCGCCGGTGCGCCCGCGTAGAAGTCGCCGCCGTACGTGGCGACCGGCTCGGCGCCGCGCGGCTGGACGATCTCGAACACGAGGCGCGCCTCGGACCCCAACTCCGGTATGGCCTGCGTGATGTCGGGCGGCCGGGCGTCCCATTCGTCCACGCGGACGCCCATGAGCGGGGCGAGCGGGCCGGGGACGTCGGTGAGGAAGGCACGGTCGTGTGCGTCGACGCGGCCGGAGAGGAAGGTCGTCAGGACTGTGCCGCCGCGCGCGGCGACGGCTTCGAGGCGGCTGGCGAGGTCGCCCTTGACCATGTGGAGGACGGGGGCGAGGACCACGTCGTACCCGGTCAGGTCGGCGGTCTGGGGTACGACGTCCACGTCGGCGCCGGCCTCGCGGGCGGCGCGGTAGTAGGCGTGGACGACCTCCTGGTACCTGACCAGCCGGGAGGGGCCGTCGGAGATCTCCAGGGCCCACCAGCTGTCCCAGTCGAAGAGCAGGGCGGTGCGGGCGGGGGTGCGGGCGCCCAGGGTCGCGCCGCCCAGGAGCTTCAACTCCGCGCCCAGATCGGCGACTTCTCTGAAGACGCGGGTGTCGTCCCGGCCCGCGTGGCCGATGACCGCCCCGTGGTACTTCTCGCAGGCGCCGCGGGAGGCCCGCAGCTGGAAGTACAGGGCGGCGTCGGCGCCGTGGGCGACCGCCTGGAAGGTGGCGAGGCGTAACTCGCCGGGCCGGCGCAGGGGGTTCACGTCCCGGCAGGCCGTCGTCGACGGGGTCTGCTCCATGAGCCAGAACGGGGCGCCGTCCTTGAGGCCGCGCATCAGGTCGTGGGCCAGGGCGGCCCAGGTGGGCGGGGCGTCGAGGGGCGGGTAGCTGTCCCAGGACGCGAAGTCGAGGTGGGGTGCCCAGCGGTGGTAGTCGAGGGGGCGAAACATGCCCATGAAGTTGGTGGTGACGGGGGTCTCCGGGTCGTGCCGGCGGATCGCCTCCTTCTCGGCGAGGAAGCAGCCGAGCAGCGCGTCGGTGGTGAAGCGGAAGTAGTCGAGAGTGGTGCCCTGGAAGGCGGTGTGGTCGGGGCCCCGCCAGTGCTCGGTGAGAGCGCTGGGCGGTTCGATCTCGGCCCAGTCGGTGTAGCGGTGCGACCAGAAGGTGGTCCACCAGGCGTCGTTGAGGGCGTCGAGTGAGCCGTACCGGTTTCGGAGCCAGTCGCGGAAGGCGTCCGCGCACAGGTCGCAGTAACAGGCTCCGCCGTACTCGTTGTTGATGTGCCAGGCGAGCAACGCCGGGTGGTCGGCGTAGCGTTCGGCGAGACGTCCGGCCATCGCGGTGGACAGGCGACGGTACGCCGGTGAGCTGGGACAGAAGTTGTGGCGTTGGCCGTAGCGGTGCCGGCGGCCCTCGAAGTCGGTGCGGTTGACCTCGGGGTACTTCTTCGCGAGCCAGGGCGGGAGGGCGGCGGTGCCGGTGGCCAGGCAGACCTGGCGGCCCTCGGCGGCGGCGCGGTCGAGGATGCGGTCGAGGACGGTGAAGTCGTAGGTGTCCTCGGCGGGTTGGGTGAGCGACCAGGAGAAGACGCCGACGGTGAGGGTGTCGATGCCGGCCCGGGTGAAGAGGCGGTGGTCCTCGTCCCGGACGCCCGGCGGCCACTGCTCGGGGTTGTAGTCGCCGCCGTACGGAATCCTGCCGGTCATGCGGTGAAGTCCCTCTCGGTCTCGGCGATCACCGCACGGCTGCCGTGCAGCAGGGACAGCAGCAGCGGGGCGGCCAGCAGGGCGGGCAGGGCCTCGGTCAGCAGGGCGGTTCCCGCGGCGGCCAGGGCGAGCAGCGAACCGGCGGCGAGGGTGGCGCGGCCGTGCCGGAACAGGAAGTACGCGGCCAGGCGGGCGGTGTCGCGGCTGCGGAAGCTGAAGAGGGAGGTCAGGACGAGCGCGTGCGCTCCCCAGAGCAGCGAACCGGCCCCGATCGCGCCGAGCAGCACCGCCCACCAGCCGGGCAGCCCGGTCGCGGTGAAGTGCGTGAGCGTGAACGCGATGACCGTGAGCCAGGCCAGCAGCGGCGCCCACAGGCGCAGCGCGGGCAGCGCGTTGAGCCGCCAGCCGCGCCGGTAGGCGCGGGCCGGGTGGAGGTCGGTGAGGTCGCGGTCGCGGTGGTGGAGGGCGTAGACGGCGGCGGAGGCGGCCGGACCGAGCGGGAGGAGGCATACAGCGGCCAGGGGGAGGTTCGACGGGTCGGCGCCCAGCAGGAGCAGGCCCGCGAGGCCGGGGCTCGCGGCGGCCAGCAGCAGGGCCTCGACGGTGAGGAGGGTGTGGATGAGGGCGGCGGCCCGGGAGAGGGAGCCGGCGCCGAAGGCGGCGGACGACGGTGTGCTCATCGCGGTTCCCCGCCGAGCAGCCGGCCCTCGTCCGTCCAGGGCGGCGCCTCGTCCACGACCGCGCTGACCTCGACCAGCGTCACCTCGTGACGGCTCAGCGTCAGGTCCAGCTCCACCCGCCCGTCCGCCACCGGCAGCCGCAGATGCCGCCGGCCGGGCTCGGCCGCCTCGTGGAGTACGTCGAGCTGGTGCGGGCGCGGTGACCGGGGGCTGCCCATGCGCTGCCAGGCCGTGCGGGCGTTGCCGTGCTCCTCGTCCACGCCGGACCGCCGTACGAAGGCCTCCCCCGCGGCCTTCAGCGGCACCGACAGTTTCAGCCGGTGCCGCTCCGGCCCCGGCGTCTGCCCGCTCGCGTCGACCGGTGCCCAGGCGAGGACGGTGACGCGGCCGTCCGTGTGCCGGGTGACCAGGTGGTCGTCGCCGCGGGCGAGGAGCTGGGTGCCCATGCGGGCCATGAACGCGTACAGGTGGTACGTCGGCTTCTTCACCTGCCGGTGGGTGAGCAGTCCGAAGCCGCCGTGGAAGAGCGCGGTCGGCGGGCCGGCCTCCTCGAACATGTCGCTGAACGTCCAGTAGGAGAAGGAGTCGACGTGGTCGCCGCCGTGGGCGAGGACGGGGGCCAGGTAGGCGGCGTGGAAGGCGGTGTCGTGGATCGGGTTGTCGGGGCGGTAGGAGGAGTTGAACTCCGTGATGTGGACCGGCAGTCCGCCGAGGCGGGTGCCCTTCAGCAGGTCCCGGGGCGTGGCGAACTGGTCCAGCAGGTCCTGTGCGGGCGCCAGCGTCTGATGGGTGCCGAAGGGCACGTGGTCCGCCGGGCCGGAGGTGTAGGCGTGCTTGGACACGAAGTCGACGGGCACGTCCCGGCGTTCGGCGAACTCGGCGAAACGGCCCAGCCAGTCGTCCGCGCCGAGCGAGAGGGACGGGCCGCCGACCTGCAACCCGGCGTCGACCTCCTTCACCGCGGCCGCCGTCACCTCGTACAGCCGGTGATACTCCTGTTCGTCCGCGTGCTCCCAGAAGATGGACAGATTCGGCTCGTTCCACACCTCGATGGGCCAGGTGCGCACCTCGTCGAGGCCGTAGCGGTCGACGAGGTGGGCGACGGTCGCGCGGACCAGGTCAGCCCACTCCTCGTAGGACCGGGGCGGGGTGACATTGCTCTTCCACCAGAAGACCGTCTGCTCGCCCGATGCCAACTCCGTCGGCATGAAGCCCAGTTCGACAAACGGCCGGATGCCGAGGTCGAGGTAGGCGTCGACGACCTGGTCGACGTAGGTGAACGAGTGGTGGACGTGCCGGGCGCCCTGCCACTCGTAGGGCCGGTGGACCGCCATGCCGTCGCTCAGCAGGCCGTGACCGCGGATGTGCCGGAACCCGATCTCGTCCTGGAGCAGCCTCAGTGAGTCCTGGTAGTCGCGGCGCAGGGCGAGCTCGATGCGGCCGGTGCCGACGCAGTGGCGCCAGGCGTCGGAGAGTTCCCCGGTCGGTTCGGCGGGGACGTGGATCATCCGTTCTCCTTCTTGAACCTGTCGTACGCCCTGTTGTGCAGGTCGACGAGCTGCTGGAGGTTCTTCGCCTTCAACTCGGCGACGTAGGCGTCCCATTCGGACATCGGGCGCTTGCCGAGGACGAACTTCAGGGTGTTCTGGATGGCGTGGTCCTTGAGCGGGGTGTCCCAGAGGGTCGCCTGTTCCTGCTCGACGGACTGCAGGGGGTGCGCCGGGTCGATGGGCAGCTGTTCACGCTGGGACATCGCGTCCTGGAACTTCTTCTCGTCCGGGCCGAAGTTGGAGGAGACCAGCTCCCAGCTGCCGCCGTAGGTGAAGACGCCGTTGAAGAAGCCGAAGTCCTTCTGGAGGTCCTTCGGGGCGTCCGGGTCGGAGCCCATGAGAGAGATGCCGGGCTTCAGCTTGTAGGTGCCGCCGGACTCGGTGTAGGTGACGCCCTCGACGCCCCACTTGCACAGCTTCTGGCCCTCGTCCGAGTACCAGAGCCAGTCCACGAACTGCATCATCGCGACGAAGCCGTCACTCTTGAGGGCCTTACTGGAGACCATGATCCCGTTCTCCAGCCGGACCCCGCCGAGGACGACCGGGCCCGCCGGTCCGAGCGGCACCGGGACCATCTCGATCTTCGCGCCCTTGACCTGCTTCTCCAGGTTGTAGCGGTAGTTCTGCACCAGCTCCTGCGGGTTGGCGCTGATGACGTACGACTTCTCGGCCAGCAGTTTCTGCGTCGCCTGCTCGTCCTGCTGGGTGAAGCTCTCGGGGTCGAGGAGCTTCTCGGCGACGATCTTCCTCAGGTACTCGATCATCGCCCGGTAGTTGTCCTGGGTGGCGGTGAAGACGAACTTCTGCGTCTTGGTGTCGAAGGTGATGTTGTCGTACGCCCAGCCCGCCTTCACCCCGTACGCCTGGCCGAGGTACTGGAACAGCGCCCCGCAGGGGAAGGGGGTGTTGGTGCTCCAGCGGTCGGTCCACGGGTACTTGTCGGGGTACTCCGTCTTGAGCGCCTTCAGGACCGCGTACACCTCGTCCCAGCTGGTGGGCAGGGTAAGACCGAGCCTGTCGAGGACGTCCGTGCGGAAGGAGAGGGAGTAGCCGGCCTTGGGCTTCTCGTGCAGGCCGGGCAGCAGGTAGTACTTGCCGTCGGACTGGCGTATGGAGTCGAGCTCGGGTTCGAGCTTCCACCTCTTCACCTTGTCCTGGTAGTTGGGCATCAGGTGCACGTACTCACTGACCGGCAGGATCGCGCCGGAGGACACGAAGGCGACCTCGCCCGGGTGGTACGTCTTGGGGATCAGGAAGGGGGCGTCGCCCGCGCCGATGAGGACACTGCGCTTCTTCTCGTAGTCGGCGAGCGGGACGTCGAGCGGCTTCAGGGTGATGCCGGTGCGCTGGGTGACCTCCTTCCAGAACAGCCAGTTGCTCTTGTACGGGTAGACCGGGTTGTTGTTGTGCAGCATCGAGAACGACAGCGGCTTGGCGGCCTTGAACTGCTGCCCGGCGCGGTACTCCTTCATCGCGCCGTTCTGTTTCTTCGAGAGGTCCTTGCCGTCGCCGCCGTCGTCGCCGCTGCCGCAGCCGGTGAGGCCGGCGAGACCGATGAAGCCGGCGGCGGCCAGGATCTGGCGCCGCGACAGCTCTCCTGCGTTCTTCACGGGAACTCCCTTGTTCCGTAGGTGAGTCGGGATGAGCTCTGGACGGCTCAGGCGAGTCGGGGGATCAGCCCTTGACCGCGCCGAGCATCACGCCCGAGACGAAGTAGCGCTGGACGAACGGGTACACGCAGAGGATCGGCAGCGAGGTGAGCACGATGGTCACCGCCTGGATGTTCGCGCCGACCTGGCTGAGCTGCTCGGTGCCGGCACCCGCGGTGGAGCCGCCGGTGGCGCCCAGGATCATGTTCCGCAGATAGACGGTGACCGGCATCAGGTCCGAGCTGTCCATGTAGAGGAACGCGCTGAACCAGGAGTTCCAGAAGGACACCGAGTAGAACAGGACCATCGTCGCGACGACCGCCTTGGACAGCGGCAGCACGACTCTCAGCAGGGTGCCGTAGGTGCTCAGCCCGTCGATCTGGGCGGCCTCCTCCAGCTCCCCCGGCAGACTCTCGAAGAAGGCCTTCATCACCAGCAGGTTGAAGACGCTGATCGCGTTGGGCAGGGCGATCGCCCACACGCTGTTCTTCAGGCCGAGGGTGGTGATCAGCACGTAGTTGGGGATCAGACCGCCGGTGAAGAACATGGTGAACACGGCGACGCCGACGAGCGCGGTCCGCCCCTTGAGGTGCTTCTTCGACAGGACGTACGCGTAACAGGTCGTCAGGATCATGGCGACGGCGGTGGAGACGACCGTGTAGAACACGGTGTTGCCGTAGTTCCGCCAGAACATCGAGTCCTGGAACACGATTCTGTACGTGGTGAGGTTGAACCCCTCGGGCCACAGCGTCACTTCACCGGCGCGGATCTGCCGCTCCCCGCTGAAGGACCGGGCGACGATGTTGACGAAGGGATACAGCGTCACGACCACGACGAGGCTGAGGATCACCCCGTTGACGCCCTGGAACACCCGGTGGGAGCGGCTCGGCCTCACCACAGGCTGGTCCCCACCGTGCGCCGCGAGAGCTGGTTCGCGGAGGTGATCAGGACCAGTCCGATGACCGCCTCGAACAGGCCGATGGCGGCGGCGTAGCTGAAGCTGTTGGACTCGACGCCCGTCCGGTAGACGTACGTCGAGATCACGTCGGAGGTCTGGTAGGTCAGCGGGTTGTACAGCAGCAGGACCTTCTCGAAGCCGACCGCCATGAACGTGCCGACGTTGAGGATCAGCAGCGTGATCATGGTGGGTCGGATACCGGGCAGGGTGACGTGCCAGGTCTGCCGCCAGCGGCCGGCGCCGTCGATGCGGGCGGCCTCGTACAGGTCCTCGTCGATGGTGGTGAGCGCGGCGAGGTAGAGGATCGTGCCCCAGCCGGCGGTCTGCCAGATCTCGGAGCCGACGTAGATCGTGCGGAACCACTCGGGTTCCTGGATGAACCGGATCTCCTCGTGCCCGAACCAGCCGAGCACATGGTTGACCGGGCCGTCGGTGGCGAGGATCTGGAGGGTGATGCCGGCGACGATCACGATCGACAGGAAGTGCGGCAGGTACGACACCGACTGCACGAACCGCTTGAGGGACCGCCGGCGCACCTCGTTGAGCAGCAGGGCCAGCACGATCGGCACCGGGAAGCAGAAGACGAGGGTCAGTCCGCCGAGCCAGAGCGTGTTGCGGAAGACCTGCCAGAAGGTCGGGTCGCTGAGGAACATCTCGACATAGCGCAGGCCGACCCACTGCTCGCCGAACATCGAGCCGCCCGGTTCGAAGCGCCGGAAGGCGATCACGTTGCCGAGCATCGGCAGATAGCGGAAGACCAGGAAGAACAGCAGCGGCAGCACCGCCAGCGAGTACAGCTGCCAGTCGCGGCGCAGTGCCCGTCTCCAGGTGACGCGCGCGGAGGGCTTGCGCGGTGGAGCGGGGGCGGGTGGGTCCTGGACGCCCGGCGGAGAGGCCGACTTGGTGGACGTGCTCATTGCTCGGTCCTCTCAGGAGAGGGGAGTTGAACCGAAACTTTCGAGCTCTTACCGGTAACTTCGCGGCAACCTAAAGGCACATGGAAAGCGCTGTCAATGGGTGTCGCAGCGGTCTTTTGAGGCGTGGGTGGGGAGTTGAAGTCCCTTGGGCACGGGGTAGAACCCGTGGGCCAGATGCATTGATCTCCGCAAGTTTCCCTTTCGAGTCCGACTCCTGCGAGGTGTCCCGTGCCCGCGTTCGACCTGCCGCTGACGGAACTCGTGCGCCATCGCCCGCTCCCCGAAGAGCCCTCCGATTTCGAGGAGTTCTGGAGCGGGACCCTCAAGGAGGCCGCCCAGGAGGAGGTGTTGGTGTCGGTGCGGCCGGTGGAGACCGGCCTGCGGCTCACCGACTCCTGGGACGTGACGTTCCGGGGCTTCGCGGGCGATCCGGTGCGCGCCTGGTTCTCCCGCCCCGCCGGGGTGCCGGAACCCCTGCCCGCGGTCGTCGAGTACGCGGGCTACGGCCGTGGCCGCGGCCTCCCGCACGAGCGCCTGACCTGGGTGAACGCCGGATACGCGGTGCTGCTCATGGACAACCGCGGCCAGGGCGACCAGTACGGCAACGGCGGCGCCACCCCCGACCCGCACGCCCAGGCCCCCGGCGGCCCCGGCCCCATGACCCGCGGCCTGCTCGACCCCCGCGACCATCACTACCGTCGCCTCATCACGGACGCCGTCCGCGCGGTCAGCGCGGTCCGCGCCCTGCCCGGCGTGGACGCCTCCCGCACGGTCGCCGTCGGCAACAGCCAGGGCGGCGGCCTCGCCCTCGCCGTCGCGGGACTCGTCCCCGACCTGGCCGCGGCCCTGATCACCGCCCCGCTGCTGTGCGGCATCCGCCGCGCCCTCGATCTCACCGACGCCCACCCGTACGGCGAGATCAGCACCTACCTCTCCGTGCACCGGGACGCGGAGCAGGCCGCGTACCGCACCCTGTCCTACGTCGAGGGCATCTCCTTCGCCCGCCGCGCCCACGCCCCGGCCCACTTCGGCGTCGGCCTGCGCGACACGGTCTGCCCGCCCAGCGGCGCGTACGCCGCCTTCAACCGCTGGGCCGAACTGTCCGGCGCCGACCCGCGCAGGGAGATCCACGCCTACCCGTACAACGGCCACGAGGGCGGCGACGCGGTCCATGTGCGCCGCCAACTCGACTGGCTGGACGCGCTGTTCAGCGAGTCGCCAGCGTGAACACGTGCAGGTCGGGCTCGCGGGGCAGCCGCACACCCGCGACGGCCTTCCCCGCGGGCGCCCTGAACGGCTCGGTGGCGAAGACGTACGTGGCGACCGCTTCCCGCCCGGCGCCAGGGACGTTCCGGTACGGGGTCCTCGCGACGACCTCGTTGCCGTACCGGACACTGCCGCCGCCCCCGCCGAGCGTCCAGTCGGTGAAGGAGAGGTCGACGGTGTCGGTGCTGCCGTCGGTGTAGGTGACGGTGGCACGAGCCCGCTGATCCCCGTTGACCGCGCTGCCGACGAAGGCCAACTGGCTGACAGGCTGGGCCAACTGCACGGTCTGCCCGTTCCCGGAGGCGTTGTCCGGCCGCCCGTTCGGCGAGCCGGGCCAGGTGAAACCGAGGCCGTCACCCACCCGGCCCCGCCCACCCGGGCTCAGCCCAGCCGCTGCCAGAGCTTGCCGGGAGTAGCTCCAGCCGCCGCCGTCGAAGTCGCCCTCGTCGTGGTCGCCGGAGTCGTCCGAGATCCCGGTGCCGTCGTAGGCGGCGAGGAGACTGCCGGGGGCGGCGACGGTCAGGAAGACCGGCTGCGCGTACGAGTCGACGGCGACCTCGACGTCGTAGAAGCCCTGCGGGGTGTCCTCGCCGGCGCTGAGCGTGATCTCCCGAGCCCCGTCGACGACCCTCCCCTCGGCGGGACTTGCCTCGATCCCCTCCGGCGTGTCGACTCGGAAGCGGACCTCGGGACCGGTACCGCCGCTCAGCGCGAGGGCGCGAACGGCGACCTTCGCGCTGCCGCCCGGGGCGAGCGTCACCGCGGTCGGCCCGATGCCGACCTGGTAGGGCTGCTCGCCCTCGCGGAAGGAGGGCGGGGCGGCAGCGGCGTCCGCGCCCACGCGCGGTCGGGCGTGCCGGAGCGTGTGGTCGAGATGCCGCCGTCCACGAAAGCGGAGGACAGCCAGGCCGTTCACTGTGTGCCCGTTGACCGCAGGGAGTGGATGTACGGCGTCGCGGCGGCTCCTTCGCGCGGACGGAGATGCCGTTGCCGTCCGGGCGGTCGATCTCGATCCGGGAACAGCGGTGAGGCCAGGACGAGTTCGGCGCGGGAGGGGACCTGCGGATACATGCCGAGAGCGGCGAAGACGTACCAGGCGGACATCGCGCCGAGGTCGTCGTTGCCCGGGATGCCGCCCGGCTGTGTCGACCACAGCTGTCGCATGGCGGCGCGTACGGTCTCCTGGGTGCGGTAGGGGGCGCCCGCGTAGTCGTACAGGTAGGGCACGTTGATCGACGGCTCGTTGTCCAGCTCGGCCTTCTCGCCACCGTTCCCGGTGAAGGCCCAACTTCCGTCGCCGGCGTGGAAGAAGGAGTCGAGCCGAGCGCGGGCCGCTTCCCGCCCGCCCATCGCGGCGAAGAGCCCGGCCGGATCGTGCGGGACCATCCAGGTGTACTGGGCGGCCGTCCCCTCCACGAACCCGTTGCCGGTGACCGGGGTGAAGCCCGTGACCCAACTCCCGTCGTGCTTGCGGTTGGCGATGTAGCCGCCGCTCGGGTGGGCCCCGATGTTGAAGTTGTTCTGCCACCACTGGGAGCGCCCGGCGAACTCGTCGGCCACGCCCTTCTCCCTCGCCGCCTCGGCGAGTTGCGCGAGGGCGAAGTCGGCGCCGGACATCTCCAGCGTCTCCGCGGCACCGCCCCAGGCGTTGGACACGGACGGCATGTAGTGGTGCTTCAAGTAGCGGTCCAGAGACGGCCGTTGCCCCACCGACAGGACCGGCTTCCCGGCGGCGGACAGATCCTGCGGGGTCGGTACGGTCGCCGCGCGGACCAGTGAGTCCAGCGCCCCGCGCAGGTCGAAGTCGGTACCGCCGAAGGCGTGGATGCCCGCCAGGGCGACGGCGGACGGATCACCGTTCATGACGTGCGTGCCGCTCGCGCCGTGCAGCCAGCGGTCCCAGATCCCGCCGTTCTGCTCGGCGAGTTCGTACAGCGACTGGGCGATGTCGGACCCGGTACGCGGCTGGAGGAGCGTGAGCAGCTGCACCTGGTCGCGGTAGACGTCCCAGCCGGAGAAGGTGCCGTACTGCGCCCGCCGCCCGGTCCGGTGCACCTCACCGTCGGGGCCGCGATACCTGCGGTCGGCGTCGCTGATGACGTTCGGGTGCAGGAGGGAGTGGTACAGGGCCGTGTAGAAGGTGGTGCGTTCGGCGGCCGTGCCGCCGCCGACGCGGACGGCGGCGAGATCGTCCCGCCAGGCCCGGCGGGCCGCTTCCCGTACGTCGTCGAAGGTGCGGTACGGCGGGTTCTCCGCCGCCAGGTTCGCCTCGGCGCCCGCCCGGCTGACGTACGAGACACCGACCTTGACATTCACCGGCCCGGCACCCGGCGCGAACTCCACGTATCCCCCGGCCCCCTTGCCGGCGACCGGTCGGCCTCCGTCGGCGAAGCCGCCGGTGCCGCCGCTCGCCGCGCGGGAACCGGGGTCGAGCCGGTCGTCCCGCCAGGTGCCGGTCGCCTTGAAGGCGCGGTCGAAGCGGGCGGTGAAGTGCAGGGTGTAGTAGGCGCGTCGGCCTTCCGGGTCGAGGTGGCCGCAGAAGTTGCCGGAGGTGACGGAACCGGAGACGGTACGGGTCTCCGGGTCGATCTCGACCGTCGAATCCGTGGAGCCCACCTCGGAGTTGGCGGTGCGGATGAGCAACGAGGCGGGCCGGTCGGGCGGGTAGGTGAAGCGGGCCGATCCGGTGCGGGCGGTGGCGGTGAGGTCCGCGGTGACGCCGGAAGCGAGGGCGACCTTGTAATGGCCCGGTTCGGCGGTCTCGTCGGCGTGGTCGAAGTCGGCGGCGTACACCGCGTCGCCGGTGTCGCTCGCGGGCGAGGAGGCGACCTGTCCGGCGTAGGGGAAGAACGGGATGTCACCGCTGCGCCCGCGCACCCGGTGCCGGACAGGTGGGTGAGGCTGAAGCCCCGGATGCGGGTGGCGTCGTAGTGGTAACCGCCGGGCGCCGCCGTGCGGGTGGCGTCGCCGCGGGTGTTCTCGGGGCTCCACGAGAGCATGCCGAACGGGGTGACCGCGCCGGGGAAGACGTTGCCGCCGTTGCGGGTGCCGATGAGGGGATCGACGTAGGGGGTGGGGTCGTCGACGAGCTCGGGAGGCGCGAAGGGTGTGGCGGGCGCGGCGGCGACACCGGCGAACACCATGGCCAGAGTGGCGGCAAGCATCAGGGGCTTCACGTGCGCCAGCCGTACCACGCGGGGTCACGGACAGCCGTGCGACGGCACCGCGGAGCCACTCTTACGGGTCAACCCAACTCGCTTGACTTCGCGGTCCATTGACGCGGTAAAGTGAGGTTTAGACCACTCGACAACGTTGTCCGGCCGCACGCTGTCGCCGTCATCAGCCACTCCACACCCGGGCAGGGACTCCCCCCTCGCCTGCCCGGCTCGCGGACCCGGTGGGGGTGTCCACCGGGTCCGCCCCT
>MWJO01000042.1 GCA_002027195.1 Streptomyces sp. GKU 895
GGCCGCCTCGCTACTTGGCAGCCCACAGACCCAAGGTGTTCCGGTTGCCGTCGGCCGCCCGGCGCAGTGCGTCCGTCCGACCCCAGCAGCCCGTACGGCAGATATCCGGACCGATCACAGGTGACCCGGAGATTACCGGCGTGGGTGCGCGCGCCAAGATCCTGTAAACCGCAAGGGACCGAGGTGTCCCCGTGGCATACGGCATGCGAGACTGCCCCGGTTGCGGAAGTGAACGGGGTGGTCCGAAGGGGCCGGTGGGGAGTGGGACGGCGATGAGCAAGCGGCAAGTGCAGAAGATGCTGCGGCTGATGGCGAGCGGGGAGGCCGTCGAGCTCACCAGCCCCATGGCCTCCGTGAAGAAGCTCGCCCGACTCGCCTTCATCGCCCAGCAGTTCGGCTACGAGTACGCCGACGTCCGGCAGGGCGGCGGCCGGAACAACGCCCTCGTCATGCTGCTCGTCCCCGACCCCAGCCCGCAGGCCCGCAGCCGCGCCGCGCAGAACTGGGCGCAGTATCCGAACGCCGGTGACGGGGTTTCCGTGCCGCCCCTCGTTCCCGACGCCTTCGAGCTCCTCAAGGCCCGGATCAACTTCGACCTCACCGGGCAGGCCAAGAAGCGCCTGGGCTACGCCGTCGCCGGTGCCAGCGTCGCGTGCCTGGTTCTCGGGTACCGCTTCGGCGGCCGCTCCGAGGACTTCGTCGCCGCGGCCGTCATCTGGGTCGTGCTCCTGGCGGTGATCGGCATCGGCTTCGTCGTGAACGGCAAGCGCAACGTCAAGTTCGCCGGCCGGCTCCAGGCCGCCGGGTTCATGCCGGTGACCGACGAGAGCGGCCGGGTGCGATACCTGCCGCCGGGCACCCAGATGCCGGGGCAGCCGAACCCCTTCGCCGCCGGTCCCTACGGCAACCAGCCGCAGCCGGGGTACGGGCAGCAGCCCCAGCCGGGGTACGGGCAGCAGCCCCAGCCCGGGTATGGCGGGCAACCGCAGCAGCGTACCCGCCCCAGCAGCCGTACCGCCCCAGCAGCCGTACCCGCCCGCCCGGTTGCGCCGCCAGCCCCAGCCCAGCCTACGGCTACCCCCAGCGGCCTCGGCCGCCCCGGCCCGTACGCCCGCAGCAGTCCTACCGCAGCAGCAGCCGTACCGCCGCAGCAGCCCTACCCCCAGCAGAACCCCAACTGGCAGGCGCCGCAGGGGTGATCTCAGGGGCGGCCCGCGCCGCTGGGAGCTGTTCGTAACAAACGGCCGCAAGTACCTCTCATCCCGCCCGCCCGCCGGGTGAGAGCAAAGTTCCCTTCCGGTCACCCTGTGCCACAGCGAGGAAACGCGCCCTCCCTACCTTCGGGAACCAGCCGCTCAGAGAGCCCCGAGCCCCGAAGCACCGTGGAGGCGTCATGACAGCCCCTAGCACAGCCCCCGCACCCCCGAGCAGGGGCGGCCGCTGGATCCAGCAGTGGGATCCGGAGGACGAGACCTTCTGGAACGAGACGGGAGAGAAGGTCGCCCGCCGCAATCTCCTCTTCTCCGTGCTCTCCGAGCACATCGGATTCTCGATCTGGACCATGTGGTCCGTGCTGGTGCTCTTCATGGGCCCGGAGTACGGCCTGACCCCGGCCGACAAGTTCCTGCTGACCTCGATGGTGACGCTCGTCGGCGCCGTCGTCCGGGTTCCCTACACCTTCGCCGTCGCGATCTTCGGCGGCCGGAACTGGACCATCATCTCGGCCAGCCTCCTCTTCGTCCCGACCATCGCGGCCTTCGTGGTGATGGAGCCGGGCACCTCCTTCAGCACCTTCCTGCTGGTCGGCCTGCTGGCCGGTATCGGCGGTGGCAACTTCGCCTCCTCCATGACCAACATCAACGCCTTCTTCCCCCTTCGTAAGAAGGGGTGGGCGCTCGGGCTCAACGCGGGCGGCGGCAACATCGGCGTGCCGGTCATCCAGCTCATCGCCCTCGCGGTCATCGGGGCCTCCGGCGGGCCGCGCGTGCTGCTCGGGATCTACATCCCGCTGATCGTCGTCGCCGCCGCGCTGTCCGCCCTGAAGATGGACAACCTCGCGAGCGTCAAGAACGACACCGGTGCCGCCATCGACTCGGCGAAGGACGGCCACACCTGGATCATGTCCTTCCTCTACATCGGCACCTTCGGCTCCTTCATCGGCTTCTCCTTCGCCTTCGGCCAGGTGCTCCAGGTCCAGTTCGGCCGTACGCCGCTCCAGGCCGCGTACGTCACCTTCATCGGCCCGCTGCTCGGCTCGCTCATCCGCCCGCTCGGCGGCTGGCTCGCCGACAAGTACGGCGGCGCGAAGATCACCCTCTACAACTACGTCGGCATGGGCGCCGCCACCGCCGTCCTGGTCTTCGCCAGCATGCAGAAGTCGCTGCCGCTGTTCACCACCGCCTTCGTGGTGCTGTTCGTCCTCAGCGGGGTCGGCAACGGCTCGACGTTCAAGATGATCCCCGGCATCTTCCACACCAAGGCCCTCGCCAAGGGGCTCCAGGGCGACGAGGCCGTCGCCTACGGCCGCCGGCTCTCCGGCGCCTCCATGGGGCTCATCGGCGCGGTCGGCGCGCTCGGCGGCGTGGGCATCAACCTCGCCTTCCGCCAGTCGTTCCTGTCGAACGGCTCCGGCACCGGCGCCTTCGTGACCTTCCTGGTCTACTACGCCCTCTGCTTCACGGTGACGTGGGCCGTATACCTTCGCCGCACCGCCGCCAGGACGGAGGCGACGGCTGCCGCTGAGACGAAGCCCCAGCTCAGCTACGCCGAGGTGTGACGTAACACCAGCGCAATGAAGCCGAACCGAGCCTGTCACGCGCCGTTGACAGGCTCGGTCGGCATGCAGGTGCCGTCACACCCGGTGTAGGTGCTAACGACTCGACTGCGGGACGAGAGTTATGTACGACGAAGAGCAGCGACCAGAACAACACGGCCCCCTGGCCGGCTTCACCGTCGGGGTGACAGCCGCGCGCCGGGCCGACGAGCTGGGCGCACTGCTGCAGCGACGGGGAGCCGCCGTCCTGCACGCACCGGCCCTGCGGATCGTGCAGCTCGCCGATGACAGCGAGCTGCTGGCCGCGACCAAGCAGGTCATCGACGACGTACCGGATGTCGTCGTCGCCACGACCGCGATCGGGTTCCGGGGCTGGATCGAGGCCGCCGACGGCTGGGGGGATGGGCGAGGACCTGCTCCAGCGGCTGCGTGGCGTCGAGGTGCTGGCGCGCGGCCCCAAGGTGAAGGGCGCGATCCGGGCCGCCGGGCTGACCGAGGACTGGTCGCCGTCGTCCGAGTCCATGGCCGAGGTGCTGGACCGGCTGCTGGAGGAGGGCGTCGAAGACCGCCGTATCGCCGTCCAGCTGCACGGTGAACCACTGCCCGGTTTCGTGGAGGCGCTCCGGGCCGGGGGAGCGGACGTGCTCGGTGTGCCGGTCTACCGGTGGATGCCGCCGGAGGACATCGGCCCGGTGGACCGCCTCCTGGACGCCACCGTCTCCCGGGGCCTGGACGCCCTGACCTTCACCAGCGCTCCCGCCGCCGCGTCCCTCCTGAGCCGGGCCGAGGAGCGAGGTCTGCTTCCGGAACTCCTTGCCGCCCTCAACCACGACGTCCTCCCGGCCTGCGTCGGCCCGGTCACGGCCCTCCCGCTCCAGGCCCGCGGGGTCGACACCGTCCAGCCCGAGCGCTTCCGCCTCGGCCCGCTCGTCCAGCTCCTCTGCCAGGAGCTCCCGGCCCGGGCCCGCACCCTGCCCATCGCCGGCCACCGCGTCGAGATACGCGGCCACGCGGTCCTCGTCGACGGCGCCCTGCGTCCCGTACCGCCGGCCGGGATGTCCCTGCTGCGCGCACTGTCGCGCAGGCCGGGCTGGGTGGTCGCCCGCGCGGAGCTCCTCCGCGCCCTGCCGGGCGCCGGCCGCGACGAACACGCGGTGGAAACCGCCATGGCCCGCCTCCGCACAGCCCTCGGCGCCCCGAAGCTCATCCAGACGGTGGTGAAACGCGGCTACCGCCTCGCCCTGGACCCAGCGGCCGACGCGAAGTACGCGGACGCGTAGGGCGAGGCGGGCCCACCGGCCAACGCCGGCCGGCGGGGTGACCGGCCGGCCCCGGACCCCGCCGCCGATGCCGACTACGCCGCCGCATCCGACCGCCCCCGCAGCAGCAGCGCCCTCGCCAGACACGCCACCGCGGCCGTCGACAGCACCGCCCGTGCCACGTTCCACGCCACCCACGCGTTCTCGAAGTCGGCGCGGGCGGTGGCCGGGTCGGTGGCGGTGGCCAGGGCGTTGTTGAGGGGGATGTTGAAGGCGACGGTCACCAGGAAGGCGAGGGCGTACGCGGTGAGGGCCGTCCAGACCCACCGGCGGTGCCGCTCCCCGCGGCTCTGCCACGCCGCGACCCCGGTCAGCAGCAGTGCCCCGAGGAAGCTCAGCATGAACACCGGGTTCTGGATGACGTCGTTGATGTTCCGCATCACCTCGACGTAGATCCGGTCGTCGCTGCGGGCCAGGCCCGGCATCACCGCGCACGCGAACACGTAGAACGTCCCCGCGATCAGCCCCATGGCGACCGTGGCCGCCCCCAGTACCCCGCCCGTCGTACCGCTCCGCTTCGTCATGTCCTCCAGTCAACGGGCCCGCAACCGCCGCCGACATGGCCGAGACGCCCAGCCCCATACGCCTGCGTCCACGCCCGCCGGTACGAGGACTTCCGGCGGCGCGGGCGGGAGGGCACTGTGAGAGGGAACCGTTTCTCCCGGAACCGTTCTCCCACGGCACGGCACCCCTAGGCGGTGACTGGCACATGGCACTTGATACGGCCGCGGCCCCGTACGAGCTGCGGTTCGACGCCGGACGGATCTGCCTCGATCTCCTCGCGACCACCCACCCCGTCGAACGGCTCGACTCGGTCGAGGTGCTCTGCGCCTGGATCGTCGCCTCCGGACTGGTCCCGGCAGGCACCCCGCTGACACACGCCGGCGTCTCCTGGCTGGTGGGCTTCCGTGAACTGAGGGGCCGACTCGGACAGTTGGTGCGTACCGGATCCACCGGCGCGGACATCGCGCTCGCCCGCGTCAACGAACTCGCCCGGGCCGCGCCCCCGGCCCCCCGTGCCGTATCGGCCGAAGACGGCACTCTCGTACGGCAATTGGACGGCCCGCCCGAACTGGCCGCGCTGCTCGGGGCGATCGCCCGGGACGCCGTGGAACTGCTCACCGATCCGCTCGCGCGGGCGGGTCTGAGGCAGTGCGCCGGTGACAACTGCCCGATCGTCTACCTCGACACGTCACGGGGACGCAGGAGGCGCTGGTGCTCCAGTGAGGTCTGCGGGAACCGCGAAAGGGTGGCCCGGCACCGCCGTCGAGCGGCCCTCGCCCGCGCTTGAGGGGACCACGGCGGAAGCCGGGCGTCCGTTATGCGGCTTCTGCGGAACGGACGTCGAAGTGATTTCGATTACACGTCGTTTACTCCCGCCGCGTCACGGGCGGCCGAGCCGATCTTGCCGATGTGGTGGAAATGTAAAGATCGCACGGTGGGAATGTGCGTGCATGTCCCCCCTCGTCACGTCACCCGGAAGAAAACTGTCACGTCACTTTGAACACACAACAGCCCGCGTCCGTACCCCGTGTTGAGCGACCGGCTGGGGGAACCCCCGGACATCGGAGGTGGGCGTGCGCAAGGATTCCGTCGTGGCCAATGAACGTGGATCGAGGGCCCGACATCGCATGTCCCAGCCCTCGGAACCTGATGAGGAGCTCATGCGTGCTCTGTACAGAGAGCACGCGGGACCCCTGCTCGCGTATGTGCTCAGGCTGGTCGCCGGAGACCGGCAAAGAGCCGAGGACGTCGTGCAGGAGACGCTGATCCGTGCCTGGAAGAACGCCGGTCAGCTCAATCGAGCGACCGGATCTGTACGCCCCTGGCTGGTGACGGTTGCCCGGCGCATCGTCATCGACGGCCACCGAAGCCGGCAGGCCCGGCCGCAGGAGGTCGATCCGTCGCCGCTGGAGGTCATCCCCGCGGAGGACGAGATCGACAAGGCGCTGTGGTTGATGACGCTGTCGGACGCGCTCGACGACCTGACCCCCGCCCACCGGGAGGTGCTCGTCGAGACGTACTTCAAGGGGCGTACCGTCAATGAGGCGGCCGAGACGCTCGGAATCCCCAGCGGCACCGTCCGCTCGCGGGTCTTCTATGCCCTGCGGTCGATGAAGCTGGCACTGGAGGAGCGGGGGGTGACGGCGTGATGAGTGTTTACGGGGGAAACCAGGGATTCGGCACAGGTGGTTCGGGTATGTCTGGTGCTATGCAGGGATCTCCGGTGCCGAGTGAGCATGAGACCGTCGGCGCCTACGCCCTCGGGATCCTCGACGACGCCGAGGCAACCGCTTTCGAGATGCACCTCGCCGGATGCGAGTGGTGCGCCCAGCAGCTCGACGAGCTCGCCGGGATGGAACCGATGCTGGCCGCGCTCGCGGACCTGCCCGGGACCGGGTCGCCCGCGATCGGCGAGTCGCTGTCCGCCAAGCCCAGCCCGCGGCTGGTGAACAAGCTGGTCGACGAGGTCGCCGAACGCCGCGCCCAGAAGCGCCGCCGAAGCTTCTACATGGTCGCCGCCGCTGCCGCGCTGATCATCGGCGGTCCGCTGGTCGCCGTGGGAGCGACGGGCGACGACTCGGGTGGGAACGTTTCGGCACACACCACGGTCAGCCCCGCCAAGGAAGCCTTCGACGTCATCAAGGACAAGGTCACCGCGACCGACCCCAGCACCGACGTCACCGCGACCGTCGCGGTGGAGAAGAAGGACTGGGGCACCCACGCCGTCCTCCAGCTGAAGAACGTGACGGGTCCCGAGAAGTGCTCCCTGATCGCCGTCGGCAAGAACGGCGAACGCGAGACGGTCACCTCCTGGTCCGTCCCGAACTGGGGCTACGGCATCCCGAACGCCAAGACGGAAGCGGCCAAGCAGCCCCTCTACGTCCACGGCGGCGCGGCCTTCGACCCGAACCAGATCGACCACTTCGAGGTCATGACCTTCGACGGCAAGAAGCTCGTCCAGGTCGACGCGTAGAACGCGTGACGGCCGACGCGTAGCTTCCACCGGCCCCCTTCACTTAGGGTTGACGGCTGCCCAGCACGTCAGAAGGGGGCCCGGTGGCCGCTCAGGCTCAGCAGGAAACCGCGGTCGGCCCGGATCACGACTCCGTTCGTGACCGGGAGATCAGCGTCGAACAGGACCATCTCGACCGGGTCTACCGGCGTCTCGAGGAGAAGATCCACGAGGCCGAGTTCCTCATGAACGACGCGGCCAAGCGAGGCCAGGTCGGCACGCCCGGCGCCCTCGCCGAGCGGGACGCCCAGGTCTTCCGGGCCGGCGTCCACCTCAACCGCCTCAACAACGAGTTCGAGGACTTCCTCTTCGGCCGTATCGACCTCCTCCTCGGCAAGGACGGCAAGAAGGGACCCGACGGCGCCTACACCGCCGTGGAGCCCGCCGAAGGCGCCGTGCGCGAGGACAACACCGCCGACATCGCCGAGACCCTGCACATCGGGCGCATCGGGGTCCTCGACTCCGAGTACGCCCCGCTCGTCATCGACTGGCGGGCCCCGGCCGCCGCCCCGTTCTACCGGTCCACCCCGGTGGACCCGGGCCGGGTCGTGCGCCGCCGGGTCATCCGCTCCAAGGGCCGCCGCGTCCTCGGCGTCGAGGACGACCTGATGCGCCCCGAGCTCAGGGCCTTCCTCGACGGCCACGAACTGCCCGTCATCGGCGACGGCGCCCTGATGGCCGCGCTCGGCCAGGCCCGCAGCCACACCATGCGGGACATCGTCGCCTCCATCCAGGCCGAGCAGGACCTGGTCATCCGCGCCCCCGCCGCCTCCGTGACCTACGTCGAGGGCGGCCCCGGCACCGGCAAGACGGCCGTCGCCCTGCACCGCGCCGCCTACCTCCTCTACCAGGACCGGCGCCGCTACTCGGGCGGCATCCTGATCGTCTCGCCGACCCCGCTGCTGGTCGCCTACACCGAGGGCGTCCTGCCCTCCCTCGGCGAGGAGGGCCAGGTCGCGATCCGCGCCATCGGCTCGCTCGTCGACGGTGCCGAGGCCACGCTGTACGACAGCCCGTCCACCGCCCGCGCCAAGGGCTCGTACCGCATGCTCAAGGTCCTGCGGAAGGCGGCCCGCGGCGCCCTGGAGACCAGGCCCGCCGGCGGACAGCTCGCCCTCGGCGAGGACGACGAGGACACCACCGCCCGCCCCGCGGGCACCCCCACCCGCCTCCGCGTCGTCGCCTTCGGACGCCGACTGGAGCTGGAGTCGGCCGAGCTGGACCGCATCCGGCAGAGCGCCCTCGGCGGCACCGCGCCGGTGAACCTGCTGCGCCCCCGCGCCCGCAAGCTCCTCCTCGACGCCCTGTGGGCGCAGTCCGGCGCGGCGGGCCGGCACACCGACCCCGAGCTCGCCGCCGAGCTGCGCTCCTCCTTCGACGAGGACGTCAGCTCCGAGGACGCCTTCCTCGACTTCCTGAACGCCTGGTGGCCCGAGCTCACCCCGAAGGACGTCATGGCCGCCATGGCCGACGAGCGCCGGCTCGGCCGCTGGGCCCGCCGCATCCTCAACCCCGGCGAGGTCCGCCGGGTCGCCCGCTCGCTGAAGCGGGACGGGTGGTCCGTGCACGACATCGCCATGCTCGACGAGCTCCAGGCCATCCTCGGCACCCCGGCGCGCCCGAAGAAGAAGCGCGAACTGGACCCCCTCGACCAGCTCACCGGCCTGGAGGAGCTGATGCCGGTGCGCGAGGAGTCGCAGCGCGAGCGCGCCGAGCGGCTCGCCCAGGAGCGCACCGAGTACGCCCATGTCATCGTCGACGAGGCCCAGGACCTCACGCCGATGCAGTGGCGCATGGTCGGCCGCCGCGGCCGGCACGCCACCTGGACGGTCGTCGGCGACCCGGCCCAGTCCTCCTGGTCCGACCCCGACGAGGCCGCCGAGGCCCGCGACGAGGCCCTCGGCACCCGTCCCCGCCGCCGTTTCCAGCTCACGGTGAACTACCGCAACCCGGCCGAGATCGCCGAGCTGGCCGCGAAGGTGCTGGCCCTGGCCATGCCGGGGTCCGCGTCCCCCTCGGCGGTCCGCTCCACCGGCGTCGAGCCGCGCTTCACCGTCGTACGGGACTCGCTCGCGGCCACCGTCCGCGCCGAGGCCGCCCGTCTCCTCGACCTCGCCGACGGCACCGTCGGCGTCGTCGTCGCCATGCAGCGCCGCGAGGAGGCCGCCCGCTGGCTCGCCGGGCTCGGCGACCGGGTGGTGGCCCTCGGCAGCCTGGAGGCCAAGGGCCTGGAGTACGACGCCACGGTCGTCGTCTCCCCGGCCGAGATCGCGGACGAGTCGCCGGCCGGCCTGCGGGTGCTGTACGTCGCCCTCACCCGGGCGACCCAGCAGCTGACGATCGTGTCGGGCGACCGGGACCAGCCGGACGGGACCGGTGTGCCTGACCTGCTGCGGGATTAGGGCCTGTCCGGCGGATCAGGCCGCAGGAAATCGGCGGCACCTGCTTGAGGCCGGCGTGCCAGACCCCGCGTCTGCGGCATGATCCGCCGGACAGGCCCTAGGCCACGGCCGGGTTCTCGAAGAACACTCGAGACGGGAATGGCCTTACGGGATCCGTTTGTTAGCCTGGGTGTGGCACCGGCCCGATCCAAGCCCCCGGGCCCAACCTTCGTCCCTTAGAGGGACCACTTGCCGCGAGGCGAGCATGGCGGGTCGGTGTCACTGAGCGGAAGAAGAGGTCCACGTCGCGGAAAACGTGACGTGGGCCTCTTTTGCTGTGAACAAAACGTTCGCAATCCAGCGCGGCTAACGCCTACTCATCAGTAGGTGCGACGATCGGACGGCATACCGCGTCATACAGCATCACAGGTGAAAGCAGAGGAAGTCGGCCATGGCAACGGCGCCCAGCGTCTCCTACTCGATGACGGTCCGGCTGGAGGTGCCCGCGAGCGGAACCGCGGTCTCCCAGCTCACCGGGGCCGTCGAGTCCCACGGAGGCTCGGTGACCGGCCTCGACGTGACCGCCTCCGGCCACGAGAAGCTCCGGATCGACGTCACCATCGCGGCCACCTCCACGGCGCACGCCGACGAGATCGTCGAGCAGCTGCGCGGCATCGAGGGCGTCACGCTCGGCAAGGTCTCCGACCGTACGTTCCTGATGCACCTCGGCGGCAAGATCGAGATGGCGTCCAAGCACCCCATCCGCAACCGTGACGACCTCTCGATGATCTACACCCCCGGTGTGGCCCGCGTCTGCATGGCGATCGCCGAGAACCCCGAGGACGCCCGCCGCCTCACCATCAAGCGCAACTCCGTTGCGGTCGTGACGGACGGCTCGGCCGTGCTGGGCCTGGGCAACATCGGCCCCAAGGCCGCGCTGCCGGTCATGGAGGGCAAGGCGGCCCTCTTCAAGCGGTTCGCCGGCATCGACGCCTGGCCGATCTGCCTCGACACCCAGGACACCGACGCGATCGTGGAGATCGTCAAGGCGATCGCCCCCGGGTTCGCCGGCATCAACCTGGAGGACATCTCCGCCCCCCGTTGCTTCGAGATCGAGGCGCGGCTGCGCGAGGCCCTCGACATCCCCGTCTTCCACGACGACCAGCACGGCACCGCGATCGTCGTCCTGGCCGCCCTGAAGAACGCACTTCGTGTCACCGGCAAGGCAATTGAGAACATCCGCGTCGTCATGTCCGGCGCCGGCGCGGCCGGTACGGCCATTCTCAAGCTGCTGCTCGCCGCGGGCGTGAAGAACGCCGTCGTCGCCGACATCCACGGCGTCGTGCACTCCGGTCGCGAGGACCTCGTCGACGCCGCCGCGGACTCGCCGCTGCGCTGGATCGCCGACAACACCAACCCCGAGGGCCTGACCGGCACGCTGAAGGAAGCCGTGCGCGGCGCCGACGTCTTCATCGGCGTCTCCGCGCCCAACGTCCTGGACGGCGACGACGTGGCCGCGATGGCCGAGGGCGCGATCGTGTTCGCGCTCGCGAACCCCGACCCCGAGGTCGACCCGGCAATCGCCCGGCAGACGGCGGCGGTTGTCGCCACCGGCCGCTCCGACTTCCCGAACCAGATCAACAACGTGCTGGTCTTCCCGGGTGTGTTCCGCGGTCTGCTGGACGCCCAGTCCCGCACGGTCAACACGGACATGATGCTGGCCGCCGCGACGGCCCTGTCGGACGTGGTGAGCGCGGACGAGCTGAACCCGAACTACATCATCCCGTCCGTCTTCAACGACAAGGTCGCGGGCGCGGTCGCCGGTGCGGTGCGCGAGGCGGCGAAGGCGGCGGGCGCCACCGCGTGACGCCGGGCGCCGCGGTGTCGTGACGTCGCGCCGCGGTCTCGTGGCGCCGGGCGCCGGGGGCCGTTGTCGTAGCCGTGTCGTACTGTGCAAGGGCTGTGGGTGGTTGTGCGGGCTTGTGAGCATCACCACCACGGCCCCTGCATCGGCGCGTCGCGGAACCCCTGGCCGACGGCCGCCCGTTAGGTTGGCGGGCACGCTCAGGCCTTTCGTGTGACTCCCTAGGGTGTTCTCACGACTCCTACGGGTGCCGGATTGGCTTTCCCGCCGCAGGTAGGGGCAGGATGCGTCTCTGGGCGCGGCGCATCGGCAAACGACAGCGCCCAACATGCGGCTCCGCCGCGTGGCACGCCTCAACGGCAAGAAGAACACGGGAGTAAGAACATGAACCGCAGTGAGCTGGTGGCCGCGCTGGCCGACCGCGCCGAGGTGACCCGCAAGGACGCCGACGCCGTTCTGGCCGCTTTCGCCGAGACCGTCGGCGAGATCGTCGCCAAGGGCGACGAGAAGGTCACCATCCCCGGCTTCCTGACCTTCGAGCGCACCCACCGTGCCGCTCGCACCGCGCGCAACCCGCAGACCGGCGACCCGATCCAGATCCCGGCCGGCTACAGCGTGAAGGTTTCGGCGGGCTCCAAGCTCAAGGAAGCCGCCAAGGGCAAGTGAGCCTGACCGTACGTCCGGGACGACGTACGAGGCGCGAGTAACGCCAATGGGGCGGCCACCCGGTGAGGGTCGGCCGCCCCATTGGCGTGCGGACGACGAGCGCTGCCCGCGTGCGTGTGCCGGGTGCTACCCGAGCGCCTTGCCCGGCAGTTCCACCTTCGCGCCGAGCTCCACGAGCTTCTCCATGAAGTTCTCGTAGCCGCGGTTGATGAGGTCGATGCCGTGCACCCGCGAGGTCCCCTGGGCCGCGAGGGCCGCGATGAGGTACGAGAAGCCGCCGCGGAGGTCGGGGATGACCAGGTCGGCGCCCTGGAGCTTGGTGGGTCCGGAGACGACCGCCGAGTGGAGGAAGTTGCGCTGGCCGAAGCGGCAGTCGGAGCCGCCCAGGCACTCGCGGTAGAGCTGGATGTGAGCACCCATCTGGTTCAGCGCGGAGGTGAACCCGAGCCGGGACTCGTACACCGTCTCGTGGATGATCGACAGGCCCGTGGCCTGCGTCAGCGCGACCACCAGCGGCTGCTGCCAGTCCGTCTGGAAGCCCGGGTGCACGTCGGTCTCGAGCGCGATGGACTTCAACTGGCCGCCGGGGTGCCAGAAACGGATGCCCTCGTCGTCGATCTCGAAGGCTCCGCCCACCTTCCGGTAGGTGTTGAGGAACGTCATCATCGACCGCTGCTGGGCGCCTCGGACGTAGATGTTGCCCTCGGTCGCGAGCGCGGCCGAAGCCCAGGAGGCGGCCTCCAGACGGTCCGGCAGCGCCTTGTGGTTGTAGCCGCCGAGCGAGTCCACACCGGTGATGCGGATCGTGCGGTCGGTGTCCATCGCGATGATGGCGCCCATCTTCTGCAGAACGCAGATGAGGTCCTCGATCTCGGGCTCCACCGCGGCGTTGGACAGTTCGGTGACGCCCTCCGCCAGCACCGCCGTCAGCAGCACCTGCTCGGTCGCGCCCACCGACGGGTACGGCAGCCGGATCTTCGTACCGCGCAGTCGCCGCGGCGCCTCCAGGAACTGCCCGTCCGCACGCTTCTCGATGGTCGCGCCGAACTGCCGCAGCACCTCGAAGTGGAAGTCGATGGGCCGGCCGCCGATGTCACAGCCGCCGAGGCCGGGGATGAAGGCGTGCCCGAGGCGGTGCAGCAGCGGACCGCAGAGCAGGATCGGGATACGGCTGGAACCCGCGTGGGCATCGATGTCAGCGACGTTGGCGCTCTCGACGTGGGTCGGGTCCATCACCAGCTCGCCGGGCTCCTCGCCCGGACGGACCGTCACACCGTGCAGTTGCAGCAGACCGCGTACGACGCGCACGTCACGGATGTCCGGAACGTTGCGCAGTCGACTCGGCCCGCTGCCCAGCAGGGCGGCGACCATGGCCTTCGGTACGAGGTTCTTCGCACCGCGGACACGGATCTCGCCCTCCAGCGGGGTTCCGCCGTGGACAAGCAGTACGTCGTCATTGCCGTTGACGGTCATGTATCTCGCGTTCCGATTGGTGGGGCAGGGGCCAGAAGGGAAAGGGTAATCGCCGTCCACCCCCCTTCCGTAAGCCCAAGTACGGCCCAGCTACGTCATAGCTGTGTCACAACACCCACCGTTCGCTCACGGGTACATGGGGTCACCGGCGCGGAGGCGCGCGGGCCGTGCCCCTTTCAGCTCTGAGCTGCATTCCCTCCCGTCCCCGCATTGCCTCCCCCTTCGGGGGGAAGATGCGGGATCATGTCTGGCATGACCGAGGTGTCCTCGCTCACAGGGCGGTTGCTCGTGGCAACGCCCGCCCTGGCGGACCCGAACTTCGACCGTGCGGTGGTGCTCCTTCTCGACCACGACGAGGAGGGCTCCCTCGGTGTCGTCCTCAACCGGCCCACCCCGGTGGACGTCGGCGACATCCTGGAGGGCTGGGCGGACCTCGCCGGCGAACCCGGGGTCGTCTTCCAGGGCGGCCCGGTCTCCCTCGACTCCGCGCTCGGTGTCGCCGTCATCCCCGGCGGCGCGTCCGGTGAGAGAGCCCCGCTGGGCTGGCGCCGGGTGCACGGCGCGATCGGCCTGGTCGACCTGGAGGCCCCGCCGGAACTGCTCGCCTCGGCCCTGGGCTCGCTGCGGATCTTCGCGGGATACGCCGGCTGGGGCCCCGGCCAGCTGGAGGACGAGCTGGTGGAGGGCGCCTGGTACGTCGTGGAGTCCGAGCCCGGTGACGTGTCCTCGCCGTCCCCGGAGAGACTCTGGCGCGAGGTCCTGCGCCGCCAGCGCAACGAGCTGGCGATGGTGGCCACGTACCCGGACGACCCTTCGCTCAACTGAAGCATGTGACCTTCAGTACCCTGGCTTTCATGAGCACTCTTGAGCCCGAGCGCGGGACTGGTACGGGGACCCTCGTAGAGCCGACGCCACAGGTGTCCCACGGCGACGGCGACCACGAGCGCTTCGCCCACTACGTCCAGAAGGACAAGATCATGGCGAGCGCCCTCGACGGCACCCCCGTCGTGGCGCTGTGCGGCAAGGTGTGGGTACCGGGCCGCGACCCGAAGAAGTATCCGGTGTGTCCCATGTGCAAGGAGATCTACGAGTCCATGGGCGCCGGCGGGGACGGCGACGGCAAGGGCGGCGGCGACAAGTAGGTCCGCCCGGTCCGGCTGGGTCCCACTGAGGCCTCCAGGTGCGTTTCGGCGCGCCTCGGGGGCCTTTGTGCTGTCCGCCGTTGCACGGAATGCGCCGGCCGGTCACGAAGTGGTTGAGACCTCTTGTGGGCATGTTCATGGAGTCCCTAGCCTCCGTTGTGCAGAGCGCTATTTTCATTGCATATGTCGCAACGCACCGGATTCCTTCCGGCGAGTGTTCGGCCAACAGGATTTTGGTCGGTATTTCGTCAGCAGCCTGCTGACACGATTTCCGGTTCCGCTTCCGATCCTTTTCCCGCTGGTGTTCCCGGGGTTGGCGGCGACGAGCGTCTTCCGGTGCTGGTGTTCTTCGTACTCGTGCAGCGACGTCTGGTCTCGGGGCTGGGCGGAGCGGTCAAGGACTGAAAGGTCTGATCACTCATGGATCTCATTCCGGCGCCCGACCGGGTGGAGCGGACCGAGGGCTTCCTGGAACTCGGCGACGGCTTCGGAATCGAGGCCGGGCCCGGCACCGAGGGCACCGCGCGCTGGCTGCGCGCAACGCTCGGCGCGGCGACCGGACTCGCCCTGCCGCCCAGGCCCGGGGGCGAGCGCGACGTCCTCCACCTGTCCGTGCGGCCCGGGCTGGGGGAGGAGGCGTACCGCCTCGTCGTCGCTCCCCCGCAGCGTCCACCTCCAGGGTGCTCGCCCGCCGGGGTCTTCCGGGGCGCCCAGACGCTGCGTCAGCTCCTCGGCCCCGACGCCTTCCGGCGCGCACCCCTTCCCGGCCGTACCTGGCGGCTGCCGCTGACGGAGATCCAGGACGCGCCCCGATTCCGCTGGCGCGGCCTCATGCTCGATGTCGCCCGGCACTTCATGCCCAAGGACGGAGTGCTGCGCTACCTCGACCTGATGGCCGCCCACAAACTCAACGTCTTCCACTTCCACTTGACGGACGACCAGGGCTGGCGCATCGAGATCAAGAGATACCCCCGGCTCACCGGGGTCGGCTCATGGCGGGCGCGAACGAAATTCGGCCACCGGGCCTCGCCGCTGTGGGAGGAGAAGCCGCACGGTGGCTACTACACCCAGGACGACATCCGGGAGATCGTCGCCTACGCCGCCGAGCGGCATATCGCCGTCGTCCCGGAAATCGACGTACCCGGCCACTCGCAGGCCGCCATCGCCGCGTACCCGGCACTCGGCAACACCGATGTGATCGACACGACTTCCCTCTCCGTCTGGGACAACTGGGGGATCTCTCCGAACGTACTCGCCCCCACTGACAACACCCTGCGTTTCTACGAAGGGGTCTTCGAGGAAGTCCTGGAACTGTTCCCCGGGGAGTTCGTCCACATCGGCGGCGACGAATGCCTCAAGGACCAGTGGCGGCAGTCGGCCACGGCACAGGCCCGCGTCAAGGAACTCGGCGTCGGTGACGAGGACGGACTTCAGGCCTGGTTCGTACGGCACTTCGACACGTGGCTCTCCGCGCGCGGGCGCAGGCTCATCGGCTGGGACGAGATTCTCGAGGGCGGCCTCGCGGAGGGCGCGGCGGTGTCCTCCTGGCGTGGCTACGAGGGCGGCGTGACGGCCGCACGCGCGGGACACGACGTCGTCATGTGCCCCGAACAGCAGGTCTACTTGGACCACCGGCAGGCCGACGGCCCCGACGAGCCCGTCCCCATCGGCTACGTCCGCACCCTGGAGGACGTGTACCGGTTCGAGCCCGTTCCCGCGGAGCTGACGCCGGACGAGGCGGCGCACGTGCTCGGCACGCAGGCCAACCTGTGGACCGAGGTGATGGAGGACCCCGCGCGCGTGGACTACCAGGCGTTCCCCCGGCTCGCGGCCTTCGCCGAGGTCGCCTGGAGCGGCCTGCCGGCCCCCGCCGAGCGGGACTTCGCCGGGTTCGAGCGGCGGATGGCCGCCCATTACCGGCGACTTGACGCCCTCGGCGTCGGCTACCGGCCGCCCACGGGTCCCCTGCCCTGGCAGCTGCGCCCCGGTGTGCTCGGTCGCCCGATCGAGGGGACGCCGCCGGACAAGTAGCGGAGAAACCCCGGCAGGATCACTGAAGAGAGGCAATTCGCTCACACCGGTGATGCCGTACGAAAACGGACCATCTCCCTGATGAGGTGGGCGAATGCCTCCTACCGGACCCCGTTCTTCGGGCCCTGCGAAGATGTGCCAGAGTTGCCACGTCCGCCCTGTCAGCACGTACCGTACGGCAGCAACAGGCGGGACCAGCTGGGACCAGGTGGGGCAGCGGGAAGGGGCAGCCGGTTTGACCACGCACGCACCGCAGGCGGCGCAGGCCGTCACGCTGCCCACGACGCTCGACGAGGCCGTGGCGGCGCTGGCCGCCACGCCCGCCGCCGTGCCCGTCGCGGGCGGCACCGATCTCATGGCCGCGGTGAACTCCGGCCAGCTCAGGCCCGCCGCGCTGGTGGGCCTCGGCCGGATCAGCGAGATCCGCGGCTGGCAGTACCAGGACGGGCACGCCCTGCTCGGCGCCGGGCTCACGCACGCGCGCATGGGCCGCCCCGACTTCGCCGCCCTCATCCCCGCGCTCGCCGCCTCCGCGCGCGCCGCGGGCCCGCCGCAGATCCGCAACGCGGGCACCCTGGGCGGCAACATCGCCACCGCGTCCCCCACCGGCGACGCGCTCCCGGTGCTGGCCGCCCTGGAGGCGACGCTGATCATCGCGGGCCAGGGCGGAGCCCGCCGGGAGATCCCGGTGTCGCACCTGCTGGCCGGGGTGGACATGCTGCGCGGCGGCGAGCTCATCGGCTTCGTGCGCGTGCCGCTGCTGCACGCGCCGCAGGTCTTCCTCAAGGCCACCGGCCGCACCGGCCCCGGCCGGGCCATCGCCTCCGTCGCGCTGGTCCTCGACCCCGCCCGGCGCGGAGTCAGGTGCGCCGTCGGAGCCATAGCGCCGATGCCGCTGCGGCCCCTGGACGCCGAGCAGTGGGTCGGCCGGCTGATCGACTGGGACAACAACCGCGCGCTCGTCCCGGAGGCGCTGCACGCCTTCGGCGAGTACGTCGCCGCGGCCTGCATCCCGGACCCGGTCCCGGAGCCCGACGGCTCCGTGCAGCCGCTTCCGCCCGCCGTACTGCACCTGCGGCGCACCGTCGCCGCGCTGGCCCGACGAGCACTGGGGAGGGCGCTGTCGTGACCGACGACCAGCACGGAGAAGGCGCCGCGCCCCACGGCGGCGGCCGCTGGGACCCGCTGCCCCAGGGCGACTACGACGACGGCGCCACCGCCTTCGTGAAGCTCCCCGAGGGCGGCATCGACGCCCTGCTGGCCTCCGACAGCCCGCTCGCGGCGCCGGGCCACGGCTATGTGCCGCCGCAGATAACGGTGGCGCCCGGCGGTTCGGCGGACACCGACCCGGCGGCCACCGGCACCTGGGCCGCGGCCCCGGCCGGCGGCGCGCAGTGGCCCGACCCCAACGCCGTGCCGCAGGACGGGCACCAGGCCGGGAGCGACCAGTTCACGTACAACCCGGGGGCGACCGGGCAGTGGACCTTCCGAGGACGCGTCGGACTCCGCTCCGGCGCCCGGCCACGACGTCACCGGACAGTGGTCCATCCCCGTCGCCGGGGGTGACCTTCCGGACGAATCGGGCGAGTTCACCACGTCGTCGCTCGTCGAGCAGTGGGGCGGCGGCACCCCGCCGGCCACGCTGCCCGGCGGCGCGCCGGCCCCCTGGGCGACGCAGACGGGACAGCCGTGGGACACGGGGGCGGTGGATGCCGGGCAGCCGGCGGCTCCCGGAGCCGGGCACGGACACGCGCACGCCCCCGCCGACGGCGGTCACGGCCTGCCGGGCGGCGACGAGCACGGACACGTGCCGCCGGACGCCGTGGGCGACGAGACCGCCGCGGACGGCCACGCGCGCGTGGCGGCGGGCCCGGACGGGTCCGCCCCGGACGCGGCGCGCGCTTCCGCCGAACCACAGGACCACCCCTCCGACGCCGCCCCCGCCGCAGCCGCCTCACAGCCCTCTCCGGGCGACGGTGAGGACGCCGCCGCGGCCGAGGCCCCCGAGGGCTCCCAAGGGGCCGTGGAGGCCGCTGAAGAGGCATCCGGGCCGCGCGCCGAGCACACCGCGGACGGCGGCTCCGCTCCGGCGGCCGAGGACGCGGAGGACGACAGCGCCGAACAGCCTCCCGCCTTCCCCGGCGAGGAACACCCCCTCGCCGCCTACGTCCTGCGCGTCAACGGCGTCGACCGGCCCGTGGCCGACGCCTGGATCGGCGAGTCGCTGCTCTACGTGCTGCGTGAGCGGCTCGGCCTCGCCGGCGCCAAGGACGGCTGCTCGCAGGGCGAGTGCGGGGCCTGCAACGTCCAGGTGGACGGGCGGCTCGTCGCCTCCTGCCTGGTCCCCGCCGTCACCGCCGCCGGCAGCGAGGTCCGAACCGTCGAGGGCCTCGCCGAGGACGGCCGCCCCTCCGACGTGCAGCGGGCCCTCGCCCGGTGCGGCGCCGTGCAGTGCGGATTCTGCGTGCCGGGCATGGCGATGACCGTGCACGACCTGCTGGAGGGCAACCCGGCGCCGACCGAGCTGGAGACCCGCCAGGCGCTGTGCGGCAACCTGTGCCGCTGCTCCGGCTACCGGGGCGTCGTCGACGCCGTCAAGGAGGTCGTCGCCGAGCGCGAGGCACACGCCGCCGCGACCTCCGAGTCGGACGGCGACGAAGCACGTATTCCCCACCAGGCGGGCCCGGGAGCCGGCGGTGTGAACCCGTCGGCCTTCGAGCCGCGGCACGACCAGGCGTACGGACCGGACGGAGGCCAGGCGTGAGCAACGAAGCCGCCACCGCGACCACTCCCGCGGAGGCAGCCCCTGCCCCCGAGCCGATCCCGCACGGCCTCGGCGCCTCCCTCCCGGCCGCCGACGCGCGCGCCAAGACCGAGGGCACGTTCCCGTACGCGGCCGACCTGTGGGCCGAGGGCCTGCTGTGGGCGGCCGTGCTGCGCTCCCCGCACCCGCACGCGCGCATCGTGTCCATCGACACGACCCACGCGCGGGAGATGCCCGGCGTCCGCGCGGTCATCACCCACGAGGACGTCCCCGGCCACCCGCTGTACGGCCGCGGCAAGGCCGACCGCCCGGTCTTCGCCTCCGAGGTCGTACGCCACCACGGCGAGCCCATCGCGGCCGTCGCCGCCGACCACCCCGACACCGCGCGGATGGCCGCCGCGGCCGTCATCGTCGAGTACGAGGTGCTCGACCCGGTCACCGACCCGGAGCTGGCCTTCGAGGCCGAGCCGCTGCACGCCGACGGCAATCTGATCCGGCACATCCCGCTGCACCACGGCGACCCGGCCGCGACCGGCGAGATCGCGTCGAGGGCCAGTACCGCATCGGCCGCCAGGACCCGGCCCCCATCGGCGCCGAGGCCGGACTCGCCGTGCCCCGCCCCGACGGCGGCGTCGAGCTCTACCTCGCCTCCACCGACCCGCACACCGACCGGGACACCGCCGCCGCCTGCTACGGCCTGGAACCCGAACGCGTCAAGATCGTCGTCACCGGCGTCCCCGGCGCCACCGCCGACCGCGAGGACCAGGGCATCCAGCTTCCGCTCGGCCTCCTGGCGCTGAAGACGGGCTGCCCGGTCAAACTCACCGCTACGCGCGAGGAGTCCTTCCTCGGCCACGCGCACCGCCACCCGACCCTCCTGCGCTACCGCCACCACGCCGACGCCGACGGCAAGCTGGTGAAGGTCGAGGCGCAGATCCTGCTCGACGCCGGCGCCTACGCCGACACCTCCTCCGAGGCCCTGGCCGCCGCCGTCGGCTTCGCCTGCGGCCCCTATGTCGTCCCGAACGCCTTCATCGAGGGCTGGGCCGTGCGCACCAACAACCCGCCCTCCGGTCATGTCCGCGGCGAGGGCGCCATGCAGGTGTGCGCCGCCTACGAGGCCCAGATGGACAAGCTGGCGAAGAAGCTGGGCATCGACCCCGCCGAACTCCGCCTGCGCAACGCCATGGCCACCGGCGACGTCCTGCCGACCGGCCAGACCGTGACGTGCCCGGCCCCGGTCGCCGAACTCCTCCAGGCCGTACGCGACTTCCCGCTGCCCGCGCTGCCCAAGGACACCCCCGAGGACGAGTGGCTGCTGCCCGGCGGCCCCGAGGGCGCGGGGGAGCCCGGCGCGATCCGCCGGGGTGTGGGCTACGGCCTGGGCATGGTGCACATGCTCGGCGCCGAGGGCGCCGACGAGGTCTCCACGGCCACCGTCAAGGTCCACGACGGCATCGCGACCGTGCTCTGCGCGGCCGTCGAGACCGGCCAGGGCTTCACCACGCTGGCCCGCCAGATCGTCCAGGAGACGCTCGGCATCGACGAGGTCCACGTGGCCCCCGTCGACACCGACCAGCCCCCGGCCGGCGCGGGCTGCCGAGGCCGCCACACCTGGGTCTCCGGCGGTGCGGTGGAACGCGCGGCGAAGATGGTCCGCACCCAGCTCCTCCAGCCGCTGGCGCACAAGTTCGGGATGTCCACCGAGCTGCTCCAGATCACCGACGGCAAGATCACCTCGTACGACGGCGTCCTGTCGACCACCGTCACCGAGGCCATGGAAGGCAAAGAGCTGTGGGCCACCGCCCAGTGCCGCCCGCACCCGACGGAACCGCTCGACGAGCAGGGCCAGGGCGACGCGTTCGTCGGCATGGCCTTCTGCGCGATCCGCGCGGTGGTCGACGTCGACATCGAACTCGGCTCGGTCCGGGTCGTGGAACTCGCCGTCGCGCAGGACGTCGGGCGGGTGCTGAACCCGGCCCAGCTGGCGGCCCGTATCGAGGCCGGTGTCACTCAGGGCGTGGGCATCGCGCTGACCGAGAACCTGCGCACCGCGCGCGGGCTGATCCGGCACCCCGACCTCACCGGGTACGCGCTGCCGACGGCCCTGGACGCCCCGGACATCCGGATCGTGAAGCTGGTCGAGGAACGGGACGTGGTCGCGCCCTTCGGCGCGAAGGCGGTGAGCGCGGTGCCGGTGGTGACGTCACCGGCGGCCGTCGCCTCTGCCGTACGGGCCGCGACCGGCCGCCCGGTGAACCGGCTGCCGATCCGCCCGCAGGCCGCGGTGGTGACGGGACAGTGAGCCAGGACGATCCGCAGCGCTACGAACCGCCGCCCAGCGTCGGCAAGTTGCTGATCTGGATCCTGGTGTTCGCGCTCGCCGCGCTGGTGGTCGTGCTGGGCGGCGTCTACCTGACGTGACGCCCCGGATCGGGCTGCGCCCGGACACCTCGGAGCTTTCGGCGGGGGAGGCGGTGGAGGCGATTCCGGCGGGGAGGCAACGCGCCAGGGTGGTTTGAGCGTCTGTGTGTCGTGGGGCGTGGCCGTGTGGCCGTGGAGTCCCGGCTGTCGGGGGCCGTTGTCAGTGGCGCGGCGTAGTGTTCCGGTCAGTGGGGAACGACGGCGAGATCTTCACGACGAACCCGCCCTGCCCTGCCCTGCTCGGGGACACAGAGCCAGCACGCACGGGGGAACGATGAGCACGACCGGCACCGCACCCGCGGTGATCACCTTGACCGACGACGACCTGGAGCGCCTCGTCACGCACGCGTCCACGCGCAGCTGGCTGACGGGCCCCGGACTGCCCGTGGAGATCGGCCTGTTGAGCTTCGCGGAGCTCGGCCGCGAGGGCCTGCGCACCCTGACGGACGCGACCGGCGACCCCAGCGGGCGGCTGGCCGTGGACATGCGGGACCAGCTGGTCATAGGCGGACTGCTCGACGACGAGGGCCGGGAGACGGAGTCGGTCCTGCTCGACGGCGTGACGGGCGAGGTGTCGACGACCGACTTCTGGTGGGACCGCCCGGACCTGATGGAGCGCCGCCCGCTGGCCCCGTCGCTGGAGAAGCTGGTGCGCTTCGCGACGGCGACGGAGGAACTGACGGAGCTGCGCGGCCAGTTCGCGGCCTACGCCGACCGTTACGGCCCGCAGGTGGCGGCGGAGGCCTCGCGTCAGCTGCTCGCGATCTTCGAGGAGGGCACGGGCGGCGAGGTGCCGGCGTTGTGGCGGGCGGCGGCCCTGATCCGTCCGCTGTCGCTGACGGCAGGCCCGGGCCGGGCCTCGGGGCTGGCGCTGGACCTGCCGTCCCGGCTGCTGGACCAGGAGTTCGGGCAGGGCGAGATCTGGCGCTTCGAGGAGGTCGACTTCCCCGCGACCCTCACCCATGAACCCACCCGCCGCTTCCTGCGCGACACGGGCCTGCCCGAGGACACGGCGCTCTTCCGCCTGGACACGGACGTCCCGCTGCCGACCCTCACCGAGCACCACGCCGACGACCCGGCCGCCGGACTCCCGGGCGACGCCGACCACTTGATACGCCTCGGCCACCTCGTCGAGGACAACAGCCTGGTGGTCGACGGCCGGACCGGCGCGGTCCTGCACTGGAGCGAGCCCGAGGCGGTGCTCCACCCGCTGAACACGGACGTCTCCACGCTCGCCTTCACACTCTGGCTGCTGAGCCGCGAGGCGATGCTCGACGAGGAGCTGTCGCAGGGCCGGAACCGCGTGCTGGACGAGCCGCTGGGACCGCACGCCCAGCTGGCGGCCACGATGATCCAGGTCCTGTCGACGGTCGACCGCACCGGCGGCGCACCGGACGCCGACTGGCACTACTGGACACAGGCGCTGCGGGACGAGGCGGGCGGGCTGCTCTGACCCCACTCGCCCCGGCCCTTCGCGCTCACCCCTCCGGCGACTCCGGCGACTCCGGTGTCTCCGGCGCCGCCGAGGCCCCGCCGGGATCAGCGGCGTCCGGTGCGGCGGAGGTCGCCCCCGGTGCCGGTGCCTCGGGTGACTCCAGCACCGGATGGGGCCGGGTGCGGGCCGCGACCTCGGGCTCGGCCTCCCACAGCCTGGTCTGCTGCTCCCGCGCCTCCTCGGCGGCCCGGGTGATGAGCGCCCGCAACTCCGCGAGGTCCAGGGCGCCTTCCGCGTCGGCCCGGTCGTCCTCGACCTCCTCCGAGAGCAGTACGGTCTCGCCGTCGAGCGGGAAGACGCTGGAGAAGTACGGCACCCACGAGCTGCGGCTCTCCCGGACCAGGAAGGCGACCTGCGGCCGGTCGTCCTCCGGCGCGAGCCGCCAGGCCACCTGCTCGGCGGACCCGGTGCCGCCGGGCATCCGGATGGTCAGCGCGCCCTCGTCGTCACCCTTGAGCACCTCGGCGGGCGTGGCCCGGAAGGTGCCCAACTGCCGTTCCTCGCGGGCCTCGTGGTCGGCGGTGACGGACTCCAGGGTGCGCCCGCGCAGCACGACGACGGCCTGGCAGTCGCGGATGCGCTGGAGCAGGGTCGGCGTGGTGGTGAGATACGTCGCCATGGCTCACTCGCCTCCGTACCACAGGAGAAGGTTGTTGCCGACGCGGCTGTGGGCCAGGGCCGGCGCTGTGCTGGACGTGGAGTTGGGCAGCTGCTGGGCCGCGGACCAGGAGGTCTTGAGCCACTCCTTCTGTGCGACGCGCAGCGAGGTGAGGAAGTTCTGTTCCCGGAAGGAGAGGTGGAAGAGATTGCGGCCGGGATCGTAGGTGACGGCGGGCTGGGTGCGGGTGCGGTCGTTGGAGTAGCCGGTGCCGCGCTGGACGAGCCGGTCGCCGGAGACCTCGCAGTCGAGGCTGCGGACCAGGTTCATGGAGTAGATGTCGGGCCCCGCCCAGGAGAAGCCCAGGACCAGCCGGTTGTCGGGAGCGGCGCCCAGCGAGATGCCGGCGAGCGACTTGTAGTCGTAGCTGGTCGGCACGACGGCGGGCGTCGACCAGGTCCAGCCGTCGTCGTAGGAGACGCTGGCGCGGATGCGGCCGGTGCCGGTGTGGTCGGCGCGGTCGAAGTGCGCCCAGGCCAGCACCCAGGCGCGGCGGCCGTTGACCACGGTCGAGGCGAGGCCCGGGGTGCCGAAGGTGGTGGCGCCGGCCGGGGTGCCGGCCCAGGCCCAGCTCTGTCCCTGGTTGGTGGAGCGGACGACGCGGATGCCGCCGTTGTTGTCGTTGTGCACCCAGGCCATGAGCATCAGCCCGCCGGGTTCGTCGGCGAGCGCGGGGCCGTGCACGGAGCGCTCACCGCCGTAGTAGACCCAGCCGTTGAAGAGGAAGTTGACGCCGTCGGTGCGCAGCCAGGTCGGGATGCGGTTCGGGTGGCTCCAGCCGAGCGCGTAGAGTCCGCTGGTCCCGATGGAGGTGACGCCCGGCGTCAGGCAGGTCCGTGCCTGGTAGTTGTTGTAGTCGGTGATCTGCGTCCCCTGCGCGAACCACGACCCGCCGCCGTCGACGGACCGGAACTCCCGCAGCCGGTTGCGGTCGAAGTCCCGGTAGATCGCCTTGGCACGCGCGACGTCACCCTCCCACGGCCCGAACCGGTACCGGTGATAGCCGTAGTCGCCCCACATGGTCTCCTGGTCGCCGGCGCTGTGGTCGAGCCAGAAGCAGTGCCCCAGCTCGTGCAGGAAGACGCCCTGCAGATCGATCTGCCCCGGCGCGGCGTTGAACGGCACGATCGGCCACGGTGTGAGATCGGCCCCGTTCTTGCGATGGATGACCAGACTCGCCTTGCGCCAGCTGGTGAACGTCGAGGCGACGCGTGTGGTGTCGAAGTGCCGTTCGTTCATCGACACGAGGATCTCGCCGTCCTGCGGCTCGGTCCGGTCGGTGTAGTTCCAGAACTGGAAGCGGCAGTCGACCCCCGCGTGCTGCCACCGCGTGTACGCGTTGAGCACCGCGTCCGTGACCGGGCCCTGCCAGTCGTTGCTGATGCCCTGCGCGGTGAAGGACTGCCAGTTGATGAAGATCCGGGGCCGGTCCCCGGCGTTCCAATATGCCTGATCGCCCATCGCATCCCCCTGATGCCGGCGCGGAGCCCCTCAGCGGCTCCGGTGCGGGCAGCATGGCAGCGGATCAGGCATCCGAGGAGACAAACAGCCTATGTGGGTACACACCTTTCGCTTTGCTGACTCATCGGAGGATTCACAGCAAAACGGAACGAACGGCACAAGGTGACCCGCATCGCGCCTGCCCCCCACCCCGCATTAATCATCAGCCAACTCCCTTTCCCCTCAGGTAAGTTCGGGCGCGACCAGTTGTTCGAAGAGAGGACCGCCGCTGTGCGCAAGCTCCACCGTCGAATGACGACCGCCCTCGGGGTGGCCGCGGCCTCCGCGTCGGCGCTCGCCCTGGGCATCGCCCCGGCCCAGGCGGCCGGCGAGGTCTACGAGGCCTCCAACTCCATCGTCTCGGCGGACATCACCGCGAAGACGTACTTCGCCGCCGACGGTGAGATCCTCACCGCCCTCGACATGCTGAAGGACGGCCACGGCACGGCCGCCCAGTGGCGCTACAACTCCAGCTCCTCGACCCACTCGTACTACAACGGCAACGGCTACGCCGTCGCCAAGGACTGGGACCTGTCCTTCCCCGAGGGCACCACCCTCCAGATCCGCGCCTGCCTCCAGGACGGCTCGGACGGCACGCCGTACAGGTGCGGCGGCTGGGAGTACGCCAGGGCCTGACCCCGGCCGACGGAAAGGGCGGCACCCCCACCGGGGGCGCCGCCCTTTCGTCACGCTCGGCACAGAGGCCGTGGCGGGAATTGAACCCACGTACCTCGCTTTGCAGGCGAGTCCCTAAGCCACTCGGGCACACGGCCCTTCGCCGGATCAGAGCCTGGACTCCGTTCCGGCTTCGGTGGGATGACCGTACGGGCGGGACGAGAAGGGGCTCAAGGGAATCGGCCGCCCTGCAACGGGACTGCCACACGCCGTTCATGAAAGGCGGGGGCGCGGCTCTGGTCGTACGACCAAGGTCTCAGCCCAAGGCCACCTCCCGACAGGGGTCAAACCCCGCCACGACCCTTACGCTGGCGACCATGACCACCCTCGAACCGCGCGACACCGACGTCACGCACGCCACCCCTGACCTGGCCCCCGACAGCGAGGAAGGGGTGCTGAGCCGGGCCTTCCGGGCGCTCAGTGTCGGGATCGTGTCGGTCGTGCTGCTCATCGCCTTCGAGGCCACCGCGGTCGGGACGGCGATGCCGGTGGCGGCGCGGGAGCTGAACGGGGTGTCGCTGTACGCGTTCGCGTTCTCGGGGTACTTCACCACCTCGCTGTTCGGGATGGTGCTGTCCGGGCAGTGGTCGGACCGGCGCGGCCCGCTCGGCCCGCTCACCACCGGCATCGCCTCCTTCGCCGCCGGACTGATGCTGTCCGGCACCGCGGGGGCGATGTGGCTGTTCATCCTCGGGCGGGCCGTGCAGGGGTTCGGCGGCGGGCTGGTCATCGTCGCGCTGTACGTCGTCGTGGGGCGGGCCTACCCGGAGCGGCTGCGGCCCGCGATCATGGCCGCCTTCGCCGCGGGGTGGGTCGTGCCGTCGATCGTCGGACCGCTCGCGGCGGGTGCGGTGACCGAGCATCTGGGCTGGCGGTGGGTGTTCGTCGGCATCCCGGTACTCGTCGTCTTTCCGCTGGCCCTCGCGCTGCCGCAGATACGCCGACGAGCCGGCGGACCGGTCGACGGCTGCGCCCGTACCGCCTCCTTCGACCGGCGCCGCATCCGTCTCGCCCTCGGCATCTCGCTGGGCGCGGGGCTGTTGCAGTACGCCGCCCAGGATCTGCGGTGGCTGTCGGCGGTCCCGGCGGTCGCGGGCGCCGCGCTCCTCGTGCCGGCCGTACGCGGACTGCTGCCCCGCGGCACCTACCGGGCCGCCCGCGGCCTGCCCTCCGTCGTCCTGCTGCGCGGGGTCGCCGCGGGCTCCTTCATCGCCGCCGAGTCCTTCGTGCCGCTGATGCTGGTCACCCAGCGGGGGCTCACGCCGACGCTCGCCGGGTTCTCGCTGGCGGCGGGCGGGCTGACGTGGGCGCTGGGCTCGTGGGTGCAGTCGCGGGCGCGGGTGGAGCCGTACCGGGAGCGGCTGATGACGTCCGGGATGGTGCTGGTGGCGGCGTCGATCGCCGCGGCGCCGAGTGTGCTGATCGACTCGGTGCGGCCTGGACGGTGGCGGTGGCGTGGGCCTTCGGCTGCTTCGGGATGGGGCTGGTGATCTCCTCCACCAGCGTGCTGCTGCTCCAGCTCTCCGCCCCCGAGGAGGCCGGCACCAACTCCGCGTCCCTCCAGATCTCCGACGCCCTCGCGAACGTCGTCCTGCTGGCCGCGGGCGGCGCCGCCTTCGCCGCCCTGGGCGGTGGCGCGGTGAGCCATGCGGCGACGGAGGCGTCCGGCGCGGGCTCGCATCCGGCGGCCTTCGCGGCGGTGTTCCTGCCGATGGCGGGGGTGGCGTTGGTGGGGGCCTGGGTGACGAGGCGGTTGCGGAGCGAATCCCGGTGACACCGCGTGGTACCACGTAGTACCGTCGAGGTATGGCTGGACTGAACCTGCGTTTCACGGACGAAGAGCTCGACGCCCTGCGTGAGCGTGCGGCGGCGGAAGGGCGCAGTATGCAGGCCTTCGCGCACGACGCGGTGATCGCGGCCATAAACGAGCACTCACGTCTGTTCAACGAGGCGGCCGATCATGTGCTGAAGGCCAGCGTTGAGCTGAACCGGAGGCTCGCCTGATGCACTACCTCACGTTGCCCGAGCTGCTGAACCTGGCGAAGCGGCTCGGGGCCGACGAGGTGCGCGATTACGGGCTGCTCGACTCGGCCCTGGCCCGTCCGCAGTCGAGTGTGTTCGGGCAGGACGCCTATCCGGATGTATGGCAGAAGGCTGCCGCGCTGATGGAGTCGCTGGCGCGGAATCACGCGCTCGTCGACGGGAACAAGCGCATCGCCTGGTACGCGACCTGGGTCTTCCTGCACATGAACGGACACCCCCTCGACCCGGCCTTCGATGTGGACGACGCCGAGCGGTTCGTCCTGGATGTCTGCCAGGGCGCCTTGGACGTGCCCAAGATCGCGGCCCATCTGCCGCGCTTCGCGCGCTGACTGTGACCTCGGTCCCACCCACGGGCGACCCGGCCCCGTCCGCACGTTGACGGCACCGGGCCGCCGGTAGGGTGGCCCGGTTGTCATACGTAGCCCGACCTTACGGACCACCAGCCGAGCCGCCCGACCCTCGTACGGAGACCGTGACTACCGCCCGCCCGTCACCCGCCACCACCCTCAACGGAGGGCCCTCCGGGCCCGCGCCTATGTCTGCCTCCACCACGTCCCACCACCTCTCGCCCGCCTTCCCCGGCCGCGCCCCCTGGGGTACCGCCAGCAAGCTGCGTGCCTGGCAGCAGGGGGCGATGGAGAAGTACATCCAGGAGCAGCCGCGTGACTTCCTCGCGGTGGCGACCCCGGGCGCCGGCAAGACGACCTTCGCCCTCACCCTCGCCTCCTGGCTGCTGCACCACCACGTCGTGCAGCAGGTGACCGTGGTCGCGCCGACCGAGCATCTGAAGAAGCAGTGGGCGGAGGCGGCCGCGCGGATAGGGATCAAGCTGGACCCGGAGTACAGCGCGGGCCCGCTCGGCAAGGACTACCACGGCGTCGCCGTGACGTACGCCGGTGTCGGCGTCCGCCCCATGCTGCACCGCAACCGCGTCGAGCAGCGCAAGACCCTCGTCATCCTCGACGAGATCCACCACGCCGGTGACTCCAAGTCCTGGGGCGAGGCCTGCCTCGAAGCCTTCGAGCCCGCCACCCGCCGGCTCGCGCTCACCGGTACGCCGTTCCGGTCCGACACCAACCCCATCCCCTTCGTGACGTACGAGGAGGACAACGCGGGCATCCGGCGGTCGGCCGCCGACTACACCTACGGGTACGGCAACGCGCTCGCCGACCACGTCGTCCGGCCGGTCATCTTCCTCTCCTACAGCGGCAACATGCGCTGGCGGACGAAGGCCGGTGACGAGATCGCCGCCCGGCTCGGCGAGCCCATGACCAAGGACGCCGTCTCGCAGGCCTGGCGCACGGCGCTCGATCCGCGCGGTGAGTGGATGCCGAGCGTGCTGCGCGCCGCCGACCAGCGGCTCACCGAGGTCCGCAAGGCCATCCCGGACGCGGGCGCGCTCGTCATCGCCTCCGACCAGGACTCCGCCCGCGCCTACGCCAAGCTGATCCGCGAGATCACGGGCACCAAGGCCACGCTCGTCCTCTCCGACGACGCCGGCGCCTCCAAGCGCATCGACGACTTCAGCCAGAGCAACGACCGCTGGATGGTCGCCGTACGCATGGTGTCGGAGGGCGTCGACGTCCCGCGCCTCGCCGTCGGCGTGTACGCCACCACCATCTCCACGCCCCTCTTCTTCGCCCAGGCCGTCGGCCGCTTCGTACGGTCCCGGCGCCGCGGCGAGACCGCCTCCGTGTTCCTCCCGACCGTCCCCGACCTCCTCACCTTCGCCAACGAGATGGAGGTGGAGCGGGACCACGCCCTCGACAAGCCGAAGAAGGAGGGCGAGGAGGACCCGTACGCCGAGTCCGAGAAGGAGATGGAGGAGGCGAACAAGGAGCAGGACGAGGACACCGGCGAGCAGGAGCAGTTCTCCTTCGAGGCACTGGAGTCCGAGGCCGTCTTCGACCGGGTGCTGTACGACGGGGCCGAGTTCGGCATGCAGGCCCATCCGGGGAGTGAGGAGGAGCAGGACTACCTCGGGATCCCGGGCCTCCTGGAACCCGACCAGGTCCAGCTTCTCCTCCAGAAGCGGCAGGCCCGGCAGATCGCGCACAGCCGCAAGAAGCCGGACTCTGAGGCGGACCTGCTGGAACTGCCCGCCGAGCGGCGGCCCGTCGTCTCCCACAAGGAGATGATGGAGCTGCGCAAGCAGCTCAACACGATGGTGAGCGCTTACGTCCATCAGAGCGGCAAGCCGCACGGCGTCATCCACACCGAGCTGCGGCGCGTGTGCGGCGGACCGCCGAGCGCCGAGGCCACGGCCGGGCAGCTGCGGCAGCGCATCGCCAAGGTCCAGGAGTGGGCCACCCGGATGCGCTGAGCCCCTGGCCGAGAGGGTGCGGGGCATGTCAGATGCTGTGCTCGCAGGATGCTGGGCGTCGTACGTATCAGGACAAACAGAAGTACTCCGTACCGGCCACTGACCGGATTCTGGACGGAGCCTTCCGCTCAGCGAACCGGCTTCGCTAATGTCCCGCTACGCACACGCCCCGTGGCAGCGCCGCCGCGGAGCGCAGCCGTGAAGCGACGCGGCCCGGTACGCATGCCGGGCCGCCGGCCGATCGGCGGCCTCTGACGCGCGTCGCCGACGGGACTCGATGACGCACCGCCGCGACAAGGCCGCCGACCTCACCACTTGGAGGAGTGGGCGTCGTGACCGCGGAGACCTCTCAGACGCTCGACCGAGGACTGCGTGTCCTCAAGCTGCTGGCCGATACGGACCACGGGCTGACCGTCACCGAGCTATCCAACAAACTGGGCGTGAACCGGACCGTCGTGTACCGGTTGCTCGCCACCCTCGAACAGCATGCTCTCGTACGACGTGACCTGGGCGGACGTGCCCGGGTCGGCCTCGGCGTGCTCCGCCTGGGCCGCCAGGTGCATCCGCTGGTGCGCGAGGCCGCCTTGCCGGCCCTGCGTTCCCTCGCCGAGGACATCGGGGCCACGGCCCATCTCACGCTGGTGGACGGGGCGGAGGCGCTGGCCGTCGCCGTGGTCGAGCCGACGTGGACGGACTACCACGTGGCCTACCGCGCCGGGTTCCGCCACCCCCTGGACCGGGGTGCCGCGGGCCGGGCGATCCTGTCCGCCCGCACCCAGCCGCCCGGCGAGCCGGGCTACACCCTCACCCACGGCGAACTGGAGGCGGGAGCCAGCGGCGCCGCGCCCCGCTGCTCGGCGTCACGGGCGTCGAGGGCAGTGTCGGCGTGGTGATGCTGGCGGACGCGGTGCCCGAACGGGTGGGCCCGCGGGTGATGGACGCGGCACGGGAGGTGGCGGAGGCGTTGCGCTGAGCCTTTCGGCAAGGGTGGCCGGGGTGGCCGTGGGTCACCCCGGGACACCACCGGCGAAGTGTCCGCCGGTCACCTCCCCCCGTGACACCACCGGCTCCTGGCCGGAACTGGTCGTCGCGTTAGATTGATCCCGTGCTCTCTCGCCTCACGCGCCCCCGGGCCGTCGCCGTCTGCGCCCTGCCCGTCGTGGCCCTCCTCGCCACCGCGGCGTTCGCGCCCCTGCCGTTCTCGCTGGCGCAGCCCGGCATGACGGCGAACGTCCTCGGCGAGAACCAGGACACCCCGGTGATCACGATCACGGGTGCCGAGACGCGTACGACGACCGGGCAGCTGCGGATGACGACCATCGAGGCGACCAATCCGGACACCCGGGTCTCGCTCGGGGACGTGCTCGACGCGTGGTTCGCCACGGACCAGGCGGTCATGCCGCGCGACTCGGTCTACCCGAGCGGGCAGTCCACGCAGCAGATCGAGCGGCACAACACCGAGCAGATGAAGCAGTCCCAGGACGCGGCGACCGAGGCCGCGCTGAACTACCTGGACCTCTCCGACAAGAACATCAAGGTCACCCTGAAACTGGCGGACGTGGGCGGCCCCAGCGCCGGGCTCCTCTTCTCCCTCGGCATCGTCGACAAGCTGGACGGCGACGGCAACGGCGGTGACCTCACGGGCGGCCGGGTGATCGCCGGTACGGGCACGATCGACGCCGACGGGACGGTGGGCGCGGTGGGCGGCGTCTCCCTGAAGACGCAGGCCGCGAAGCGGGACGGCGCCACGGTGTTCCTCGTCCCCGAGGACGAGTGCGGCGACGCGAAGGCGGAACTCCCGAAGGGGCTGCGGCTGATTCCGGTGACGACGCTGAAGGGGGCGGTGAGCTCCCTGACGGCGCTGGAGTCGGGGAAGGGGTCGGTTCCGAGCTGTTAGGCCATCGCCGGGCGGGGGTTGGCGGCGAGGCGGAGACCGAGTTCGATCAGCGTCCAGCCGAGGCGGGTGCGCAGTTCCCTGGGGGGCTTGGCCTCGGTGGCGAGGCGGTGCGCCTCGGCTTGGGCGCGGAGGTCGGCGGCGCGGGCCTGGTGCAGGGCGAGGTGGGTCTCGGGGTGCATGGCGGGGCCTCTCAGTCCGTGTGGATGGGGAAGAGGTGCGTATGGATGCGCACGCGCTCGGCCTCGGGGTTGTCCTTGTCGGCCTCGAACGTGTCGTAGCTGTTGAGCAACTCGTGCAGCTTGGTGAGGAGTTCGCGAGACCGCTCGGGTGTCAGCCGTAGCGTGAAGTCGCTCAGGTCCATGGCGTGGTTCGACCACTTCGGGAGCCAGTCGTCGCGGGTCGCCACGAAGGTCGACACTTCGCGGGCGTGGTCGGTCGCGACCTCGTGGAGGAAGGTGTCGGCCGCCCCGCGCACCGCCGGATCCGGGCTCTGCAACAGGTCGTCGGTCATGCTGATGCCCTGCTCGACCGCTTGCCACCAGCGCTCCCGGCCCTTGCCGCGGTCCGGTGCGTCCTCGACGAAGCCGTGGGTGGCCAGCTGCCGCAGGTGGTAGCTCGTGGCGCCGCTGGACTCGCCCAGCCGCTCGGCGAGCATCGAGGCGGTGGCGGGGCCATGTCGGCGCAGGGCGTTGAGCAGTTCCATGCGCAGCGGATGCGCCAGTCCCCGCAGTGACCGCGCGTCAAGTTTCCGAAGGTTGGGCTCTTCCGGCATGCGTACAAAGATAGCTATGCAAAGGTTCCTTTGCAACGACTTCTTTGGTCAGCCCTCCTTCACGAACCCCTCCGCCTTCATCCAGTCCAGCGCCACCTGGTGCGGATCCTCCCCGTCCACGTCCACCTTGGCGTTCAGCTCCTGCGCCACCGTGTTGTTCAGCTTCTTCGTGACCGGGTCCAGGACCTTCTCGATCGCCGGCCACTTCTTCAGGGCCTTGGAGTTGATCTCGGGGGCGGCGTTGTAGTTGGGGAAGAACTTCCTGTCGTCCCGCATGACCGCGAGGTTCATGGACCTGATGCGGCCGTCGGTGGTGAAGACCTCGCCGTAGGTGCAACTGCCCTTCTTCACCTGGGTGTAGATGATCCCGGTGTCCATCTGCGTGATGTTCTTCGCCGGCACGCTCATCCCGTACGCCTTCTCCATGCCCGGCAGCCCGTCCGCGCGGTTGGCGAACTCGCTCTCCACGCACAGCGTCACCGCACCGGGATCGGACTTCGACAGCGCCGCCACGTCCGACAGCGTCTTCGTGCCGTACTTCTCGGCGTTGGCCGCGTTCATGGCCAACGCGTACGTGTTGTTCAGGGCCGCGGGGGGCAGCCACGTCAGGCCGTTCTTCAGGTCGGCCGCACGGACCGCCTCCCACTGCGCCTTCGGGTCGGCGATCGGCTCGCTGTTGCCCAGGTACGTGATCCACGCGGTGCCCGTGTACTCGTACATCCCGTCCGCGTCACCGGACTTGACCGCCTCCCGCGCCCCGATGGACCCCTGGATGCCGGTGCGGTCCAGCACGTCCGCGCCCGCCGCCTCGAACGCGATGCCCATGATCGCGCCCAGGATCAGCTGTTCCGTGAACTCCTTCGACGTGACCGTCAGGCTCGCGCCCTTCAGCGGCTCCCCGCCGCCGATCGACCCCGGCCGCACGTCGTCGACCATGGGGGAGCCGCTCGTCAGACCGCAGGCCGAGGCCAGCAACACCACCGCGCCGGTGAGAGCAACCGCGCGCTTCATCGCCCCACCTCCAGCCCCCGCGGCCGCAACACCAGTTCCGCGAGCGAGGCCAGCCAGTCCACCAGCAGGGCCAGCGCCACCGTGAGGATCGAGCCCAGCATCAGCACCGGCATGCGCTGGGTGGTGATGCCGGTCGTGATCAGGACGCCCAGGCCGCCGCCCCCGCCGAACGTCGCCAGCGTCGCCGTACCGACATTGAGGACCAGGGCCGTTCGGACGCCCGCGAGGATCAGGGGGACCGCGAGCGGGAGTTCCACCCGCGTCAGCACTCCCACCGGCGACATCCCGATGCCCCGCGCCGCCTCCAGCAGCGTCGGGTCGTTGGCCTTCAGGCCCGCGATCGTGTTCGACAGCACCGGGAGCACCGCGTAGATGACGATGCCGATCAGGGCCGCCTTCGTGCCCGTGCCGAGCCAGATCACCAGCAGGGCCAGCAGGCCGATCGCCGGGGTCGCCTGGCCCATGTTGGCCACGGCCATGGCGACCGGGGTGGCCTTGCGGAACATCTTCCGGGTCAGCAGGATGCCCAGCGGGATCGCGATGATCAGCACGAAGAAGGTGGAGATCACCGTCAGCTTCACATGCTGCCAAAGGGCCTTCGAGACCTGCCCGTTGGACAGCGCGTTCTCGGAGATCGAGTCCAGGTCCGCCTGCTGGAACCACAGCCAGGTCGCCAGCAGCACCGCCACCAGGACGGCGGGCAGGAAGGTCAGCTTCTGCCAGGTGATCCTGCGCCGCAGGTCCACCCGCGGTGCCGGCGCCTCCCGTTCCTCCAGGGATTCCGACTCCTCCGCCTGCTCCAGCTCAGGCACGCTCACGCCTTCTTCTCCCCTCCGTCGCCCTCCTGTTCGGCGTGGGTCTGCGCGGCCCTGGCCTCCTCCAGCTCGTGCTGGTGCTCCATGGCCTCCAGCCGGTCCGCCTCCAGCAGTTCGTGCACGGAGTTCATCAGCGTCTCCATGTCGACGACGCCCGTGTACTCCCCGCGCCGCCCGGTCACCGCCACCCGCCCCGCGTTGTCCGTCAGCACGGCCTCCAGCGCGTCCCGCAGGGTCGCGTCCCGCGTCACCGTGTCGCTCACGAGCGTGCCCGCCCGCGCCAGCGAACCCTTCGCCCGCATCAGGTCGCCGCGCCGCAGCCACTTGTAGGGGCGGCCGCGTTTGTCGAGGAGGAGGATCTCGTTCGTGCCGCTGTCCCGGAGCCGGTTGAAGATGTCCTGGAGCGGGTCGTCGACGGTCACCGTGGGGTAGTCGGTGATCTCCACGCTCCCCACCCGGGTGAGGTTGAGCCGTTTGAGGGCCGCCCCGGCCCCGACGAACCCCGACACGAAGTCGTCCGCCGGGTTGGTGAGGATCGCCTCCGGGGTGTCGAACTGCGCGATGTGCGAGCGTTCGCGCAGCACGGCGATACGGTCGCCCAGTTTGATCGCCTCGTCGAAGTCGTGCGTGACGAACACGATCGTCTTGTGCAGCTCGTGCTGGAGCCTGATCAGCTCGTCCTGGAGATGGTCCCGGGTGATCGGGTCGACCGCGCCGAACGGCTCGTCCATCAGCAGCACCGGCGGGTCCGCGGCCAACGCCCGGGCTACGCCCACCCGTTGCTGCTGGCCGCCGGAGAGCTGACGCGGATACCGGCCGTGGAACTCGCCCGGGTCGAGCCCCACCAGGTCCAGCAGCTCCTCCACCCGGTCCTTGATCCGGCTCTTCCCCCAGCCGACCATCTTCGGCACCAGCGCGATGTTCTGCGCGACCGTCATGTGCGGGAACAGGCCCGCCGACTGGATCGCATAGCCCACCTTGCGGCGCAGCTTGACCGGATCGATGTCGGTCACGTCCTCACCGCCGATCCGGATGCGGCCACCGGACGGCTCGATCAACCGGTTGATCATCTTGAGCGTCGTCGACTTGCCGCAGCCGGACGGACCGACGAAGATCACGATCTCGCCCGCCTTGATCTCCATGGTGACGTTGTCGACCGCGGGGTGGGGGTTGCCCGGGTAGCGCTTGGTGAGGTTCTCCAGCTCGATGGAGGCTCCCGAGGTGACGCCGGCGGTCTCAGACACGGATCCCCCTGGGAATGGTCAGCCGCCCGATCAGGACGTACGCGGCGTCGAACAGCAGGGCCAGCACGATGATCCCGAGCGTGCCCGCGAGCACCTGGTTGAGCGCGTTCTTGCTGCCCAGGGAGGCGATCCCGCGGAAGATCTCGTTGCCGAGGCCGGGCCCGGAGGCGTACGCGGCGATGGCCGCGATGCCCATCAGCATCTGCGTGGAGATACGGATGCCGGTCAGGATCGGCGGCCAGGCCAGGGGCAGCTCGATGCGCACCAGCCGCATCGGCCGCGACATCCCGATGCCCGTCGCCGCGTCCACCAGGGACGGATCGACCCCGCGCAGGCCGACGATCGCGTTGCGCACGATCGGCAGCAGCCCGTACAGGGTCAGCGTGATCACCGTGGGCGGCACGCCGAGGCCGACGAGCGGGATGAGCAGACCGATCATGGCGAGCGACGGGATGGTCAGAATGGTCGAGGTGGTCAGCGTCGCGAGGTTCCCGGCCCATGCGCTGCGATAGGTGACGACCCCGATCAGCACCCCGAGAAGCGTCGCCACGACCATGCACTGGAAGACGGCGCTGGCGTGCTGATAGGCGTCGGCGAGCAGCTGCTGATGGCGACTGCCGAGGTACTCCCAGAAGCTCACACGCGGTCACCCCATGACGGCTAGTCTCTGTCCTCGCTCTCCGCCGCCTGCTCCACCAGCGGGATGATCCGCAGCGGAACCGGGTTCTCCATCACGATCGCCGTGGCGGCCCGGACGATCCCATCGAAACCGACAACCCGGTCGATCACCCGCTGAAGATCCGCGTTGGACCGGGCCACCAGGCGGCACAGCATGTCCCCGGAGCCCGTGGTCGTGTGCAGCTCCAGCACCTCCGGCACGGTCGCCAAGTGCGCCCGTACGTCCGGGCCTTGCCCCTGCCGGATCTGGAGCGTGGCGAACGCGGTCACCGGGTAGCCGAGGGCCGCCGGGTCCACCTCGGGACCGAACCCGCGGATGACGCCATTCGACTGAAGGCGGTCGAGGCGCGCCTGCACCGTCCCGCGGGCCACCCCCAGCCGCCGGGACATCTCCAGCACCCCGATCCGGGGCTCCCGCGCGAGCAGCACGATGATCCGTCCGTCCAGTCCGTCGATCCCCATAGCCATACCCTTCCGCGGTGGTCATCCTGTACAGAGAGCCCGCCGACAAGGGCCCGGCATCGGACATATTGTCCAGCGAATACGCCATCCATTGCTCATCTTGCCGCCGCGGGGCAACGCTGCCCATATGACGCAGACCACACACCAGACCCCCGACACCGCCCGGCAGGCCGACCCCTTCCCGGTCAAGGGAATGGACGCGGTCGTCTTCGCCGTCGGCAACGCCAAGCAGGCGGCGCACTACTACTCCAGCGCCTTCGGCATGCGGCTGGTCGCCTACTCCGGACCGGAGAACGGCAGCCGCGAGACCGCGAGCTACGTCCTGGAGAACGGCTCCGCCCGGTTCGTCCTCACGTCCGTCATCAAGCCCGCCACCACCTGGGGCCACTTCCTCGCCCGGCACGTGGCCGAACACGGCGACGGTGTCGTCGACCTCGCCATCGAGGTCCCGGACGCCCGCCGCGCGTACGCCTACGCGATCGAGCACGGCGCCACGAGCGTCACCGAGCCCCACGAGCTGAAGGACGAGCACGGCACCGTCGTCCTGGCCGCGATCGCCACGTACGGCGAGACCCGCCACACCCTCGTCGAGCGCACGGAGTACGACGGCCCCTACCTCCCCGGCTTCGTCGCCGCGAGCCCTCTCGTCGAGCCGCCCGCCCACCGCACCTTCCAGGCCATCGACCACTGCGTCGGCAACGTCGAGCTCGGCCGGATGAACGCATGGGTCGGCTTCTACAACAAGGTCATGGGCTTCACGAACATGAAGGAGTTCGTGGGCGACGACATCGCCACCGAGTACAGCGCGCTGATGTCCAAGGTCGTCGCCGACGGCACGCTCAAGGTCAAGTTCCCGATCAACGAGCCCGCCCTCGCCAAGAAGAAGTCCCAGATCGACGAGTATCTGGAGTTCTACGGCGGGGCCGGCGTCCAGCACATCGCGCTGAACAGCGGGGACATCGTCGAGACCGTACGGACCATGCGGACGGCCGGCGTCCAGTTCCTCGACACCCCCGACTCCTACTACGACACCCTCGGCGAGTGGGTCGGCGACACCCGGGTCCCCGTCGAGACCCTGCGCGAGCTGAAGATCCTCGCCGACCGCGACGAGGACGGCTATCTGCTGCAGATCTTCACCAAGCCGGTCCAGGACCGGCCGACCGTCTTCTTCGAGATCATCGAGCGGCACGGCTCGATGGGCTTCGGCAAGGGCAACTTCAAGGCCCTCTTCGAGGCGATCGAACGCGAGCAGGCCCGCCGCGGGAACCTGTGAAGCCACGGGAACCCGTGAAGCCACGGGACCCTGCGAAGCCGCGGAAACCTGCGAAGCCGCGGAAACCTGTGAATGTGCCGTGAATCCACAAGCGCTTTCGCGGAACCTTGAAACCGGTGAACGGGAGTTGACACTCTCTGGTCTCGTGGACGCCGCCAGGGCGTCCGTGGGACCCGGGGAGCACCACCGTGACCGACCGCGTCGACCTCGACGTACCGGCCAAGCGTCGGCTGAACGAGAAGGCCCTGCACGAGGGCACGGTCCTGCAGTCCTTCGCCTTCGACGAGGTGCACCGGCACCTGTACGCCCTCCAGGTCCGCCGCGGCGGCATCGGCGCCGGCAACCTCTGCCTCAACCAGCTCGACTACGACGGCGAGTTGCTCGGCCACATGCACCTCCAGGGCTTCGGGCACGGCGTCAGCATGGGCGTGCAGAACGCCGCCGACGGCACGGTGTGGATCTGGACCGAGGCCGAGGCGAAGGGCGGTTACGGCCAGGCCGTCACCCGCTTCCGGTTCGCCCCCGGCGCCACCCGCACCGTCGACGACGTCAACACCCGCAAACCGATACCGGGTTCGACCAACAACCAGCCCACGGTCTGCATGGCGAGCAAGCGCATAGCCGTCCGCTACCGCCGCAAGGGCAAGCCCCGCTACCGCGTCTGGGACCTCGACGCCTTCGTCCACCGCGACTACGACGACCCCATCGCCGACATAGCCAGCCCGACCCGCACCCCGACCCCAAGATCCCCTTCCAGGGGTACGCCCTGCACGGCGACCACCTCTACCAACTCGCCGGCACCGCCTACGACCCCGCGACCAACCCGCCCGCCAAGTTCGGCAACGCCCACCTCTCCTGCGTCGACCTCACCACCGGCGAACTGCTCCAGCGCATGCGCACCGAGGCCGGCCGCTCCCTCACCCACCGCGAGCCGGAGGGCCTCGCCGTCCGCCACCGGACCGGGAAGGGCCTCTACATCGGCCTCGCGTCGGGCCCGGCCGGCGCCCGCCGGTTCTCCCCTGTACGCCAAGCCACTGCCGTAGCCGCGCCACAGCCACAGCCACAGCCACAGCGATGCCAGGGCGCCGCCGTGCCGCGCCACAGCCGCCGTACCGCCGTAGGCTGGCCCCATGGCGAGGATCAACGACGTGGGCGGCACCCAGGGCTTCGGCGCGATCGACACCGCCGACGACACCGAACCCTTCCACGCGGACTGGGAGGCCCGGGTCGTCGGCCTCTTCAACACCCTGCGCGCCCAAGGTCTGTTCAACACCAACGAGTTCCGGGACGCCATCGAGTCGATGCCGCCCGCCGAGTACCTGGCGGCCTCGTACTACGAACGCTGGTTCACCGCGATCGTCGCCCTGCTGGAGGCCAAGGGCGTCCTGGAACCGGGTGAGCTGGATGACTGAGGGCGACCGCTTCCCGCCCGGCACCCGCGTCCGCACCTTCCCCCACGACCCGCCGCACCACACCCGCCTGCCCCGCTACGCCCGCGGCAAGCGAGGCGTGGTCGTCGAACCCGAGGGCCCCGCGGAACTCGCCGACATCAGCGCGCAGGGCCGCGGGGACGCGCCCGTCGAGCAGATCTACGCGGTCCGCTTCGCGGCCCGTGACCTGTGGGGCGAGGGCGACCACCACGTCGTACTGGACCTGTGGGAAAGCTACTTGGAGGAGGATCCCGACCGTGACCGGTGAGCACCTGGACGCGACGATCGCCCGGCGGGTACGGCGCCTCGAAACCCTGCTGGAGGAGAAGGGCCTGATCACCGGCGAGCGCGTGGACGAGGCCATCGACGCCTTCCTCGCGTCCTCCTCCCCGGCGAACGGCGCCCGGGTGGTGGCCCGCGCCTGGACCGACGGGGCCTTCAAGTCCCGCCTGCTGGCGGACGGTACGGCGGCGGTGCGCGAACTGGGCTACATGGAGGGCTCGTACCAGCGCCTGCGCGTCGTCGAGAACACGGCCGACACCCACAACGTCATCGTCTGCACCCTCTGCTCCTGCTACCCGCTGCGCCTGCTCGGCCCGTCGCCCAGCTGGTACAAGTCCGAGGCCTACCGCTCCCGGGTGGACCGCGAACCCCGGGCTGTGCTGCGGGAGTTCGGCCTGGAACTGCCCGACACCGTCGACATCACGGTGTGGGACTCCAGCGCCGAGAGCCGCTACATGGTCCTGCCGCGCAGGCCGGAGGGCACCGAAGGGCTCGCGGAGGAGGAGCTGGCGGCGCGGGTCAGTCGCAACGCTCTGATCGGCACGGCTGCCGTGTGACCGACTCCGGTACCTCCGAGGACGGTTCGGCGCCCAGCTCCGCCAACGCCTCCCGAGCCGCGCGCACATGGAGCGGCGAGAAGTACGGGTTGATCCGCAGCGCCTCCTGAAGATGCCGCCGCGCGGGGCCCTGCCGCTCCAACTCCCGCTCGATCATGCCCCGGTGGAAGGCGTACAGCGCACTGCGGACGCCACCCCCGTGGACCGTGTCCGTCGCCCGCACCGCGTACCGCAGCGCCTCCTCGTCCGCCCCGGCCCGGTGCAGCGCCCACCCCAGCGCCGTCGGCCACCGCGATCCCCCGGCTGGCGCCGCCACTCCGCCCGCAACCGCCGTACGGCGGAGGCGGGGTCACCGTGGTCGGCCTCGAACACGCCGAGCACGAGCTCCTCGTCGGCCCCGTCCGCGGCGGCGCTGCGCACCCGCGCCCGCAGCAGGTCGTACTGCGCCCGCGCCGCCTGCCGCAGCCCCAGCGACTCGTACAACTCACCCAGTTCCAGCGCGAACTGCGGGCTCGGCTGATGGGCCAGCGCCAGCCGGTACGCGCTCAGCGCCTCCGACGTCCGCCCCAGCGCCGCCAGCGCCCGCCCCTGCCCGGCCTGCGCGGCCCGCTGGTCGGGATCGATCCGCACCGCCTCCCGGAAGTTCCGCAGCGCGGCCTCCCGTTCCCCGCGCTCCCAGGCCAGCTGCCCCACCCGCTCCAGGTACGCCGCCCGCTCGGCCGGTGTCTTCGCCGCGGCCGCCGCGTCGGAGAGCTGCGCCATCGCGTCCTCACGCCAGCCCCGGTCCCGGTACACCGCCCCGGCCCTCGCCATCACGGCCGGCCCGCCCCGCAGTTCCTGGAGCCGCTCCAGCGCCCGCCCCGCGGCCTTCCAGTCGCCGAGCCCCGTATAGGCGTCGATCAGCGGCGGATACGTCGTCCACCGCTTCGCGTCCAGCTTCCGCGCGGCCTCACCCCACGTCCGCGCCGCCCGGAAGTCCCGCCGCGCGTTCGCCAGCGCCGCCATCCCGTCGTAGGCGGCGGCGCTCTTCTCCACCCGCAGCGAGGTCCGCAGCGCCCGGTCGGCCTTCGGGTAGTACGCCGACTGCGCCGTCCGCCGCCCCTGCTCGACGTACGCCGCCCCGAGCACCGCCCACGACGCGGCGTCCCGCGGGTTCCGCCGCAGATGCCTCTCCCGCTCACCGATCAGCACCGCGAGGTCCGGCAGCGCGGCCGGCACCCCCGCCGACACCGCCGTGAGCGCCTGCGCGCCCGGCGCCGGCGGCACGGCCCGCGGGCCCGTCCGCTGCACCGGCACCACCATCAGCGTCGCGCCGAGCACCAGACACCCGGTGAGGGCGGCGACCAGTCCCCAGCGGCCGAGTCGTCCGCCCCGCCGGGCCTCCTCTTGGTTCTCCATGGCGCTCACTGTGCGTCAGTACGACGACCGCATTCCCGTATGCGGAGGCCGGTGCGGACGGGGTTCACACCGATGGCCCCGGGTGCGAACCTGTGATCATGAGCCGTATCGAAGCGCCCCGCGACGAAGTGACCGGCAACCTCGTCGACCGGCTCCTGGCCGGTCTGCCCGCCGAGGCCGTCCTGACCGACCCTGACGTCACGGCCTCCTACGCCAACGACATGGCCAGCTTCTGCCCGGCCGGCGCCCCCGCCGTCGTCGTCCTGCCGCGCACGGTCGAGCAGGTCCAGCACGTCATGCGCATCGCCACGGAACTGCGCGTCCCGGTCGTCCCGCAGGGCGCCCGCACCGGACTGTCCGGCGGCGCCAACGCCACCGACGACTGCATCGTGCTGTCCCTGACCAAGATGGACCGCATCCTGGAGATCGACCCGGTCGAGCGCATCGCCGTCGTCGAACCGGGCGTCATCAACGCGACCCTCTCCCGCGCGGTCAACGAACACGGCCTCTACTACCCGCCGGACCCCTCCAGCTGGGAGATGTGCACCATCGGAGGCAACATCGGCACCGCCTCCGGCGGCCTGTGCTGCGTGAAGTACGGGGTGACGGCCGAGTACGTCCTCGGCCTCGAGGTGGTCCTCGCCGACGGCCGCCTGATGTCCACCGGCAAGCGCACCGCCAAGGGCGTCGCCGGCTACGACCTCACCCGCCTGTTCGTCGGCTCCGAGGGCTCCCTCGGCATCGTCGTCAAGGCGGTCCTCGCCCTGCGGCCCCAGCCGCCGCAGCAGCTGGTGCTGGCCGCCGAGTTCGCTTCGGCCGCCGCGGCCTGCGACGCCGTGTGCCGGATCATGGCGGGCGGCCACGTCCCGTCCCTCCTCGAACTGATGGACCGTACGACCGTCAAGGCCGTCAACGCCATCGCCAGCATGGGGCTCCCGGAGACCACCGAGGCCCTGCTCCTCGCCGCCTTCGACACCCCCGACCCGGCCGCCGACCTCGCCGCCGTCGGCGCCCTGTGCGAGGCCGCCGGCGCCACCCAGGTCGTCCCCGCCGACGACGCCGCCGAGTCCGAGCTCCTCCTCCAGGCCCGGCGGCTCTCGCTGACCGCGCTGGAAGCGGTCAAGGGCACGACGATGATCGACGACGTGTGCGTGCCCCGCTCCCGGCTCGCCGACATGCTCGAAGGGGTCGAGCGGATCGCCGGGAAGTACGACCTCACCATCGGGGTCTGCGCCCACGCGGGCGACGGCAACACCCACCCCACCGTCTGCTTCGACGCCGCCGACCCCGACGAGTCCCGGCGGGCCCGCGATTCCTTCGACGAGATCATGGCCCTCGGCCTGGAGCTCGGCGGCACGATCACCGGCGAGCACGGGGTGGGCGTGCTGAAGAAGGAGTGGCTGGCGCGCGAGCTCGGCCCCGTCGGGGTGGAGATGCAGCGGCAGATCAAGCAGGTCTTCGATCCGTTGGGCCTCCTGAATCCGGGCAAGCTGTTCTGAGCGTCGGTGTTCCGCCCTCACTGGGCGAGCAACTGGTCGAGCGCGTCGTCGATCCCCAGCTGCTCGCCCTCAGTCCCCGGGGGCACCACCCGCAGCGTCCGCTCCAGCCAGGCGGACACCTGGGCGGCGGGCGCCTCCAGGAGGGCGTCTCCGTCGGGTGAACTCAGCGCCATCAGGACGACGCTGCGGCCCTCCGACTTCGTCGGCCACACCCGCACGTCGCCGTGCCCGCACGGCCGGAACACCCCCTCCACGAGCAGGTCGCGGGAGAACGTCCAGTTCACCGGGTGGTCGGAGTTGATGTGGAAGGTGACGTGGACGGCGTACGGATCGTCGGTGCGGTAGCTCAGCCGGGCGGGCACCGGGATGCTGCGCTCCGGCGACAGGATGAGTTTGAGCTCCAGCTCGCGTTCCACCACGGTGTAGTGCATGTCGGTCGTTCCTCTCCGCTCGTGCGCGGCCCTGTGGTGGGCCCGCACGGGTGGAGAGCGGGGAGGGGGCGGAACCATTACGCGGGTTCGGAGAACTTTTTTCCGGAGGCTTCTGCCGGACGCTCGAACGTATGGGTCCGGTGGGACTGGCGGTGGGGGGTTGCTCCGGTCTGATAGATGTGGAGCCCCCCATATTCACCCCCGAGCAGATACGGGACGACGGACATGAGCGCCCCAACCCCGGCCCCCGGTGACGACAGGCCCCGCGAGGGCTATTACCCGGACCCGTCCATCCCCGGCTACGTCCGCTACTGGAACGGCGCCGCCTGGGTCCCGGGCACCAGCCGCCCGGCCCCGACGGACGGCACACCGCCGTCGCCGCCGGGTGCGGGCGCGGGCTCCGGCGGTACGGGGGGTGCGGTGCCGCCGGTCGAGGAGACGGGCCCGCATTTCTTCGACGAGGATCCGCGGCCGCAGGCCTCCCCGTCCGACGCGCAGCACGGCAACCGCCCCGAACCGGCGTCGGCCTGGGGCGCCGACCGGGGACACCAGTCCGGCTTCGGCGGCGACCAGGACCGCCGCGTCTCCTGGGGAGCGCCGGCCGGCGCCGACCCCCGCGTCCCGTCCGAGACATCCAGCACGGACGGCACGGCAACGATCCCACCCGCCCAGGACGCCTCTGACGTCCCGTCGGGCAACACGTTCGTGTTCCGCAGGCCTACGACGGGACAGCAGGGGGGTGCCGGGCAGGGTGCCGTGGCTTCGGGCGCCGGTGCGGGCGGCGCGGGTGCGTCCGGTGGACCGGCCTTCGGCGCCCCGTCCGCGGGCGGCCCGGCCGGGGCCGGCTCCGCCGCCGGCCGTCCCGCGGGCGCCGCAACTCCCGGTGTCCCCGGGCCCGCTGGCCCCGTGGGTGACGAGGGGACCATGACCTTCCGGGCGGTCCCCCCGCGCACGGCCCAGCAGGGCGGGGCGCAGGAAGGAGCACGGGCGGCGCACGCGGGCGGTGCGGCGGCGGCCGGCCGCCACACCGGCTCGGCGCGGCCCTCCGCCACCGGCGGCCCGCCTCGGTGGCCCCGCTCCGCAGGCCCGGCATCCGGCGTCCGGCGCCCGCGCACCGGCGGCCCCGCCTCCGGTGGTCCGCCTACAAGCCGGGCACTCGGCGTCCGGCGCCCCGCCACCGGCGGTCCCGCGTTCAACGCCCCGGCGCTCCATCGTCCGCCGCCACGGCGCCCGCCTCCGCTTCCGGTGGTCCGCCACCGGCCCGGGCACTCGGCGTCCGCCGCCCGCGCCCGGCACCTCCGCTTCGGCGCCCCGCTCCGGCGGCCCGCGTTCACCACCCTGGGCCTGGAGCGCCGCCCCGCCGCCCCGCCGGTGCCGGAAGGGCTGCCGAGCGGGCCGGCGGCGCAGGCGCAGGCGTCTCCCGCCCAGGCGGCCGCCCCGCTCCGCCACCGCCTCCCTCCGCCGCTCCGACCGCCCTCTCCGGCCCCGCAACCCAACCGTCGCCGGGCCGCCGCCCTCCGTCCGCAGCAACCCACCCCCGCCTCCGCCCCCATGAGCAGCGGTTCCGGTGGTGGGCAGCCCTCCTGGGCGCAGCAGGTGCACCGGCTGGCCGGGGCGTCGGGGGAGGACCAGCCCGTCCTGCCCTGGAAGCCGCCCGTCGACGACATCTTCCAGGCGGCCGCCCGGCGTCAGGCCTCCGCCCGTCCGGCCGGCCTCGGCAAGCGGCTGGCGGCGCGGCTGCTGGACACGGTCGTGGTGCTCGGCGTCACCGCCGTGGCGGCCGTACCGCTGGGCACCAAGGCCCTCGACCACGTCGACGAGAAGATCGACGCGGCGAAGCTCAGCGGCGAGACCGTCACCGTCTGGCTGCTGGACGGCACGACGTCGACGTACCTCGGCGTCATCCTCGCCGTCCTCCTCCTCTTCGGCGTCCTCTACGAGGCGCTGCCCACCGCCAAGTGGGGCCGCACCCTCGGCAAGAAGCTGCTCGGCCTGGAGGTCCGGGACATCGAGGGCGGCGAACCCCCGTCCTTCGGCGCGGCCCTGCGCCGCTGGCTGGTCTACAGCGTCCCCGGCCTGCTCGCGATCGGTGTCGTGGGCGTCGTATGGGGCCTGTTCGACAAGCCGTGGCGCCAGTGCTGGCACGACAAGGCCGCACATACGTTCGTAGCGGGATAGCCGGATACGGCGGGAGAGGCTGCGGATTCCGTACTCCGGACGGCCGCTCGCCGGATGCGGAGCCCGGGGGTTCGCGGTCGACTCGGGCCATGAGCAGCGAACCGCCCCCCGGCTCCGGTCAGCAGCCGCCGGAAGACGACCCGTTCAGGAAGCAGCCCCCGCCGTCGGGCGACTCCGGTTCGCCGTACGGCAGTCAGCCCCCGCCCTACGGAGGTGATCCGTACGGCGGAGGCAGCCCCTACGGCGGTGGCGGCTACCCCACCGACCCCCTCGCCGGCATGCCCCCGCTCGCCGACAGCGGCCGGCGCACGCTCGCGCGGATCATCGACATGATCCTGGTCGGGATCGTCGTCGCCCTGCTCACCTGGGGTTTCGGGGTCAACGAGTACGACGTGGACGCCGACAAGGTGGAGTACGGCAAGTCCCTCGCGCAGTCGCTGGTCGCCGCCCTGCTCTACATCGGCTACGACACCTTCATGATCACCAAGTCGGGCCAGACGCTCGGCAAGAAGTGGCTGAAGATGCGGGTGGCGAACCTGGAGAACGGCTCCACGCCCTCCGTGCAGACCGCTCTGATCCGCTCCCTGGTGCTGTGGATCCCGTTCGCGTTCTGCTGTGCCTGCGTCTGGACCGCGATCGCGGGCGGCTGGAGCTTCTTCGACAAGCCCTACAAGCAGGGGCTGCACGACAAGGCGGCGAAGACGGTGGTGGTCAGCACAGGCTGACCACCACCGTCACCGCCGTACGTACGGGTTCAGGCAGCCTTCCGGGAGCTCGTGGCCACCGCGGCCACGGGCTCCTCGGCCGTCGCCGGGGCCGCCGCGGCGACCTCGGCGGGCTTCTGCACCGTGACCACGCGCGACCTGGGGATCGGCACCGTCATGGCGACGAGGAGCCCGAGCGCGAGCGCCGAGACGGCGATGACCGCGATCCCGAGCCCCGAACTCGTCTGTGACAGCAGCAGCATGGCGAGCGTCGAGAAGATCACGGTGAACGAACCGTAGGCGAGCTGTGCGGCAGTCGGACGAGGCATGGCAATCGTGTCCTCGGAAGTGGGGGTCCACGGGGGTGTCGGCCTGGCTTTCCGCCGAATTTCGAACGTTCCGCCAAGCGACTCTATTCGCGTGCATGCCCGAGCGGAACGAACAGTAAGCGTGACCTAACCAACAGTACCGGTGCACGGGGGGCGCACGGAGTCATACCGTCCACCAAGTGGACAGAGCCGAGCGCCGGTCGACCGGGGCGCGAGGTGTTCGTTAAAGCGGACGCCAACTCCGCATAGCGCACTTGTCTTGTCCAGGTCAAGATCTGTCTTTTCTTCTGAACCTCTAGTCAAATGTCGTCACTTGACTACACGCGTTGATCACGCGCGCGCGGACCCTCCATGATCAGGACCCCTCCTGCCCCCGCGCGCCCGAACGCGGGGGAGGACCTCAAGTGACCAGTAGATCCTGGACGTTCAGAGCGGCGGCGACCACCGTCGCACTGGCCGCCGCGACCGCGACGTTCTCCACGTTCGCCGTCGCCCAGGCCAGTACCGCCGCCCCTCAGTCGGCCACCGCGAACCGGACCGACCCTCAGCCGGCGAAGACCACGCAGGAACACGACTTCGACGGCCCGCTCTCCAAGACCCAGGAGGCGCAGCGCGAAGAGGCGCTCAAGCAGGTCATATCCGGCAACGCCAAGGTGCAGCAGCGCCACGGCTCACAGGTCGTCGAGCTCAAGAGCCGCAAGGGCGACAGGAAGTACGTCGAACTCGGCCGCGAGCGCACCGACAAGATCTTCACGATCCTCGTCGAGTTCGGCGACCGGACCGACCCCCGCTACGGCGGCACGGCCGGCCCCGCCCACAACGAGATAGCCCAGCCGGACCGCGCCCAGGACAACTCCACGGCGTGGCAGGCGGACTACAACACCGCCCACTACGAGGACCTCTACTTCGGCGACGGCACCGCGTCGATGAAGACCTACTACGAGAAGCAGTCCTCGGGCCGCTACTCGGTCGAGGGCGAGGTCACCGACTGGGTCAAGGTCCCCTACAACGAGGCCCGTTACGGCTCCAACTCCTGTGACACCTGCGCCTGGAACGCGGTGCAGGACGGCGTCACGGCCTGGGTCGCCCAGCAGAAGGCAGCGGGGCGCACCGCCGCGCAGATCAAGGCGGACCTCGCCGAGTTCGACCAGTGGGACCGCTACGACTTCGACGGCGACGGTGACTTCAACGAGCCCGACGGCTACATCGACCACTTCCAGATCGTGCACGCCGGCGAGGACGAGTCTGCGGGCGGCGGCGCGCAGGGCGAGGACGCCATCTGGGCGCACCGCTGGTACGCCTTCGGCACCGACGCCGGCAACTCCGGCCCGGCGGGCAACCTGCTCGGCGGCACCCAGGTCGGCGACACCGGCATCTGGGTCGGCGACTACACCATCCAGCCGGAGAACGGCGGCCTCGGCGTCTTCGCCCACGAGTTCGGCCACGACCTCGGTCTGCCGGACCACTACGACACCAGCGGCGGCGGTGACAACTCCACCGGCTTCTGGACCCTGATGTCCTCCGGTTCCTGGCTCGGCACCGGCAAGGACGCCATCGGTGACCTGCCCGGTGACATGACCGCCTGGGACAAGCTCCAACTGGGCTGGCTGAACTACGACGTGGCGAAGGCCGCGACCAAGTCCAAGCACCGGCTGGGCGTCGCCGAGTACAACACGAAGAACAAGCAGGGTCTGGTCGTCGAACTGCCCAAGAAGGCGGTCACCACCGAGATCGTGACCCCGGCCCAGGGCGCCACCCAGTGGTGGAGCGGCAGCGGCAACAGCCTCAACAACACGCTGTCCCGTTCCGTGGACCTCACCGGCAAGTCGGCGGCGACGCTGACCCTGGACGGCTGGTGGGACACCGAGGCCGGCTACGACTACGTCTACACCGAGGTCTCCACCGACGGCGGCACCAAGTGGACCCCGGTCGACGGCACCGCGGACGGCACGGCCCTCCCGCGTGACGCCAGCGACCAGCCCGCGCTGAACGGTTCCTCGGAGACGTACAAGAAGCTGTCGTTCCCGCTGGACGCCTACGCCGGCCAGAAGATCGACGTGCGCTTCCGCTACTCCTCGGACGGCGGTGTGGCCGGCAAGGGCTTCACGGCCGACCGGATCTCCGTGACCGCCGACGGCGCCGCCCTGTTCAGCGACGACGCCGAGACCGCGGACGCGGCCTGGACGGCGAAGGGCTTCTCCCGCGTGGGCGGGTCCTTCACCAAGGACTACGCGCAGTACTACATCGCCGAGAACCGCCAGTACGTGTCGTACGACAAGACGTTGAAGGTCGGCCCGTACAACTTCGGCTTCTCCACGACCCGTCCGAGCTGGGTCGAGCACTACGCCTACCAGAACGGCCTGTTGATCTGGAAGTGGGACACCTCCCAGGCGGACAACAACACCAGCGCCCACCCGGGCACCGGTCTCGTCCTGCCGATCGACTCCCACGCGAAGGCCCTGAAGTGGTCCGACGGCACGGCGATGTCCAGCCGCCTGCAGTCCTACGACTCGCCGTTCAGCCTGTACCGCACGGACGGCATGACGCTGCACAAGGCGGACGTCGCGACCAGGATCCCGTCGTCGAAGGGGGTGCCGGTCTTCAACGACCACACCAGCACCTACTACGACGCGGCGACCCCCTTCGCGGGCGTCAAGGTCACTGACACCAACACCAAGATCAAGATCGTCAAGGAGGCCAAGAACGGCTCCACGATCTCCCTCGAGGTCGGCCCCGCGGTGAAGTAGTCCTTATTTCCGCAGGTCAGAAGGCTATCGGCGGCGACCCCCTGGCGGGTCGCCGCCGATCGTGTTTAGGTGCCACCTGATGACTTTCTTATTGACACCGGTGCACACGGGGGTGTGACTGCATGGCCGCAGGAGGTTTCTGCAAGCTGCCGACCGGCAGCGTGGTGGTGGCGCTGAACCTGCCCAGACCCGCCGCCGACGGCACGGACTGCGTCCGTGTCCTCGTCCACGCCCGCAACCGGGCGCGCGCCCTGACCAGGCTGCGCAACCTCGGGCTGCGCGCCGTCTACCTGCGCGGCAACGCGGCCCCGCCGACGCCGGACGAGATCACCGCCGTACTCCATCACCCGGACGGCCTGATATGGCGGACGGCCCCTGACAACGCTGTCGTGGCGCCGGGCCCGGAGCTCGCCCAGGAGCTGTGGCACCCGATCAGGGCCCTGCTGCGGAGTCCCGCGGCACCCGCCTGAGCCAGGCTCTAGGCCACGACGGGCTTCCCGCTGAGTTCCACGCCGGCCGCGCGCATCTCCTCCAGCGCCCGGTCCGTGGTCTCCGCCGCGACGCCCGCCGTCAGGTCGAGCAGCACCTGGGTACGGAAACCCTCCCGCGCCGCGTCCAGGGCGGTGGCCCGCACGCAGTGGTCGGTGGCGATGCCGACCACGTCGACCTCGGTGACCTCCCGGGCGCGCAGCCAGTCGGCCAGCGGGACGCCGTTCTCGTCGGCGCCCTCGAAGCCGCTGTAGGCGGCCGCGTAGGCGCCCTTGTCGAAGACGGCGTCGATGGCGCCGGAGGCGACGGCGGGGGCGAAGTTCGGGTGGAAGCCCACGCCCTCGGTGCCCGCGACGCAGTGTGCGGGCCAGGAGTGGACGAAGTCGGGGTTGTCGGCGAAGTGGCCGCCGGGCGCTATGTGGTGGTCGCGGGTGGCCACGACGTGCTGGTAGCCGGAGCCCGCCGCCTGTCCGATCAGCTCGGTGACGGCGGCGGCCACATCGGCACCCCCGGCCACGGCGAGGCTGCCCCCCTCGCAGAAGTCGTTCTGTACGTCGACGACGATCAAGGCGCGGCGCATGGTGGGTGTCCTTCGATGGGGTCCCCCCAGCTCTTCCGAGCCTGGGGGAGGATGAACTTACGAGCCTAGAGACTTCGGCGGTCCGGCGATACGGCTTGGGGCACTGCGGGCGGGCGCACCGTTACTGGCTACCCGAGCGCCCGTGCACGTACTCCGTCGGAAGGACGGGTTCCCCGCGCGACAGCTGCGTCGCCGACAGCGGCAGCCCGTCCCGCGCGGCCGTGTGCCGGTCCCGTACGGCGTCCAGCGGCTCCCGCGCCACCACGTCCCCGCCCTTGACCAGTTCCACCAGCAGCTGCCGGTCGGCGAGCTCGGCCGGGACGGCCCCGGTGCCGACGACCTCGGCCGCCGCGATCCCGTCCTCGTCGAGCCGCCGCGCGGCCCACTTGCGCCCGCCGATCGACGTCTTCCCGCCGGACGACTTCTTCGCGACCGGCACCAGCGGCGCCTTCGGGTCGGCGGACTCGGCCCGCGCGACCAGCTTGTAGACCATCGAGCAGGTCGGGTGCCCGGAGCCGGTCACCAGCTGGGTGCCGACACCGTACGCGTCCACGGGCGCCGCCGCGAGCGAGGCGATGGCGTACTCGTCGAGGTCCGAGGTCACGATGATCTTCGTGTCCCGGGCGCCCAGCTCGTCCAGCTGCTGGCGCACCCGGTGCGCGACGAGCAGCAGGTCACCGGAGTCGATCCGGACGGCGCCCAGCTCGGGCCCGGCCACCTCCACCGCCGTACGCACCGCGCTCGCCACGTCGTACGTGTCCACCAGCAGGGTGGTGTTCCGGCCCAGCGAGTTCACCTGGGCCTGGAAGGCGTCCCGCTCGCTGTCGTGGAGCAGGGTGAAGGCGTGCGCGGAGGTGCCGACGGTGGGGATGTTGTAGCGGAAGCCGGCCGCGAGGTCGGAGGTGGAGGCGAAGCCGCCGACGTAGGCGGCGCGGGAGGCGGCGACGGCGGAGAGCTCGTGGGTGCGGCGGGCGCCCATCTCGATCAGCGGGCGGTCCCCGGCGGCGGAGGACATGCGCGAGGCGGCCGCCGCGATCGCGGAGTCGTGGTTGAGGATCGAGAGGATGACGGTCTCCAGCAGCACGCACTCGGCGAAGGACCCCTCCACCCGCATGACGGGCGAGCCCGGGAAGTAGACCTCGCCCTCGGGGTAGCCCCAGATGTCGCCCGAGAAGCGGTAGGAGGCCAGCCATTCCAGGGTCGGCTCGTCGACGATGCCGCGCTCCCGCAGGAAGCCGAGGACGCCCGCGTCGAAGCGGAAGTTCTCCACGGCGTCCAGGACCCGCCCGGTGCCGGCCACGACCCCGTAGCGCCGCCCGTCCGGCAGCCGCCGGGTGAAGACCTCGAAGACGCTCCGCCGCTCGGCGGTACCGGCCTTCAGCGCGGCCTGCAGCATGGTGAGCTCGTACTGATCCGTGAAGAGCGCCGTCGAGGGAACGTCCACCGGCAGCCCAAGGTCCGCTGTGTTCATGGCAAGGGATGCTACACCCCTTTACGTCAGTGTGACGATTTATGGAGACCGTGGCAGCATGGGCCCTGTGACGTCACCCGCTCCCGTAGAGATCGAACGCACCGAGTCGGCGGAAGAGGTCTTCGCCGTCCCCGAGCCGGACGTCCCCTGGGTCACGATCGTCCACAACGACCCGGTCAACCTCATGAGCTACGTGACCTATGTCTTCCAGACCTACTTCGGGTACACGAAGGACAAGGCCACCAAACTGATGCTCGACGTCCACCACAAGGGCCGGGCGGTCGTCTCCAGCGGAACCCGCGAGGAGATGGAGCGCGACGTGCAGGCGATGCACGGCTACGGACTGTGGGCCACCCTCCAGCAGGACCGGAAGTAGCGATCCCTGACATGCCAGGCACCTTCGAACCGCTCCCCGGCGGCGGCGCAGCCGTCGCCCTCGACGACGTCGAGATCTCCATCATCCGGTCGCTGGCCGTCCAGCTCCTGGAGCTCATCGGCCCCGGACCCGGCGAGGACGCCCCGGACGACCCGCTCGCCGAGCTCTTCGCCGAGGGGCCGAGCGAACCGCCCGCCGACCCGGTGCTCAAGCGGCTCTTCCCGGACGCCTACAGCGACCCCGAGGGCACCCCTGAGGCCAAGGAGGCCGAGGAGCAGCGCGCGTACTCGTCCGAGTTCCGCCGCTACACCGAGAACGACCTCAGGGCCGGCAAGCGCGACAACGCCCTCGCGGTGATCCGCACCCTGGACGCGCTGCGTCCGGTGGACGACGGCGGGGCGGTGCTGAAGCTGTCGGTGGAGGAGTCCCGGCAGTGGCTCAGCTCCCTCAACGACCTGCGCCTCGCGATCGGTTCGCGACTGGAGATCACGACGAGGAGGACACGGACCTCCTCTACCGGCTGCCGGACGAGGATCCGCGCAAGCCGATGGTGATGGCGTATCTGTGGCTGGGCGGGTTGCAGGAGACGCTGGTCTCGACGCTTCTGCCGTAGTTTGTGACGGTTTTGTGTTCGCTCAGCGGACGCTCAAATCCGGATAACGATCGCGTCACCGCGACGGTCTCGTATGCCCGTCCAGGCGGCCTTTTGTCCGCTTCTCCCTGTGCTCTGGGTCACATCTCGCACAGGTGATCAATATTGCGGCCGTGATAAATCTTCACGACCGCCCGACGAACACCACCCGCATGTTCGCTCGGGTGCGCCACCAGCCGGTAACCACCGGCCAGGCAGAAAAACTCCAGTATCCGGGGGGATCGAGAACCGGTCCGAGGCCGACGAGAGGCCGAGGTTCGGTATGGAGAAAGGCGCACCACACACATGACCTCCGCTCAGGTCGACAAGGGTCCGGAGAACACCTCCGGCACCTCCGAAGAGGGTTACGAGCGCGGCCTCGGCAGTCGCCAGGTCCAGATGATCGCGATCGGCGGCGCCATCGGCGTCGGTCTGTTCCTCAACGCCGGGGCGAACATCGCCAAGGCGGGTCCGAGCCTCATCCTGATGTACGCCCTCGCCGGCGTGATCATCTTCTTCATCATGCGCGCCCTCGGCGAGCTGCTCCTCTACCGCCCGGTCTCCGGCTCCTTCGCCGAGTACTCCCGCGAGTTCCTGGGCCCGTTCTTCGGCTACTTCACCGGCTGGACCTACTGGCTGATGTGGGTCGTCACCGGCATGGCCGAGCTGACCGCCGCCGCGATCTACATCCACTACTGGTTCCCGGACATCCCGCAGTGGGTGACGGCCCTGGTGTTCCTGGTCGTCCTCTTCACGGCCAACCTGATCTCGGTGAAGCTGTTCGGCGAGATCGAGTTCTGGGCGTCCATGATCAAGGTCACCGCCCTCATCGGCATGATCGTGATCGGTCTCGGCGTCCTCACCTTCGGCTTCAGCAACGCCGGTGACACCGCCGCCGTCTCCAACCTGTGGGAGTTCGACGGCTTCTTCCCGCACGGCATCGGCTCGTCCCTGATGACCCTGCAGGGCGTGATGTTCGCCTACCTCGCCGTCGAGCTGGTCGGGGTGACGGCCGGTGAGTCGGAGAACCCCGAGAAGACGCTGCCGAAGGCGATCAACACCCTGCCCTGGCGCATCGCGCTCTTCTACGTCGGTGCCCTCACCGTCATCCTGTGCGTGGTGAAGTGGACCGAGTTCAGCGAGGGCGTCAGCCCGTTCGTCAAGGCGTTCGCGATGATCGGCATCCCCGCCGGAGCCGGCATCGTCAACTTCGTCGTCCTCACCGCGGCCCTGTCCTCCTGCAACTCGGGCATGTACTCCACCGGCCGGATGCTGCGGAACCTGGCCGACAGCGGTGAGGCCCCCGCGGTCTTCAGCAAGCTGTCCTCCACCAAGACCCCGGCCCTCGGCATCACCGTCTCCGTGCTCTTCATGGGCATCGGCGTGGTCCTGAACTACGTCGTCCCCGAGAAGGCGTTCGGCTACGTCACCTCGGTGGCCGTCGGCGCCGGCATCTGGACCTGGCTCATGATCCTCGTCAGCCACGTCCTCTACCGCCGCGCGGTCGAGGCGGGCCGGCTCCCCGCCTCCTCCTTCCCGGCGCCGGGCGGCGCGGTGGGCTCCTGGATCGCCATCGTGTTCCTGCTCTTCGTGACCGGCCTGATCGCGAAGGACTCCGAGTCCCGGATCAGCCTGTACGTGCTCGGCGTGTGGGCCGTCGCCCTCGGCATCGGCTGGGTGGCGCTGAAGAGCCGCAATCCGCAGATCGCCGAACGCCGCGAGCCGGAGTTCGAGAAGGTCGGCTGACCACCCCCCGAGGACGTCCAGCCCAGGGAGTTTTCGTGGAACCCCCTGTCGCTGCCGCTCAAGGCGTCCGGCATATGGGCTGCCCCGTACCACCTGTCGGTACGGGGCGGCCCGTCTGCTTATCCTGACGGACATGCTGACCATCACCCAGGCCCTCGTCGACCAGATCGTCGCGCACGCGCGCAAGGACCACCCCGACGAGGCGTGCGGCGTCGTCGCGGGCCCGGCCGGATCGGACCGCCCCGAGCGGTTCATCCCGATGCTGAACGCGGCCATGTCGCCCACGTTCTACGAGTTCGACTCCGGCGACCTGCTCAAGCTCTACCGCGAGATGGACGACCGCGACGAGGAGCCGGTGGTCATCTACCACTCCCACACCGCGACCGAGGCCTACCCCTCGCGCACCGACATCTCCTACGCCAACGAGCCCGGCGCCCACTACGTCCTCGTCTCGACCGCCGACACCGACGGACTCGGCGACTTCCAGTTCCGCTCCTACCGCATCGTCGACGGCGAGGTCACCGAGGAGGACGTGGAGATCGTCGAGGCATACTGATCACCGTACGCCCGACCAACTCGGCGGATCGGAGACGGTGTTGACGCGACGGCCGCACGGACAGCGCCCCACGATCGAGGACGTCGCCCGCCGGTCGGGGGTGTCCCGATCCACGGTCTCGCGGGTGATCAACGGCGAGCCGAAGGTGCGAGCCGAGGTCGTCGAAGAGGTCCGGCGGGTCATCGCCGAACTCGGCTACGTCCCCAACCAGGCGGCCCGCCAGCTGGTCACCCACCGCACGGGAGCCGTCGCGGTCGTCGCCGACCAGCCGGACGGCCGCCTCTTCCTCGACCCGTTCTTCGACTGCCTCCTGCGCGGCATCCGCCGTGAACTCGCCCGGCACGGCGCCCAAGCCGTCCTGCTCTTCCTGGACGAGCCCGACGACCTCGCCCGCGTGGCCGACTACCTGGGCGGTGGCCATGTCGACGGCGCGATCCTGTTCTCCCTGCACCCCGGCGGCCGCCTGCACGGCATGACCGACCGCCTCGACATCCCCGCCGTCTTCGGCGGCCGCCCGCTCCTGCCCGACGGCGACACCGTGCGCCGCCCACCCCTACGTCGACGGTGACAACCGCGGCGGCGCCCGTCTGGCCGTCCGGCACCTCGTCTCGGCCGGCCGCCGCCGCATCGCCACCGTCGACCGGCCCCCACGACCAGGAGCACTCCGCCGCCGAACGCCTCGCCGGCTACCGCGACGTCCTGCCCGACGCCCCGCCCGAACTCGTGGAGCGCGCCGACTACACCCGGCAGGGCGCGCCCGCGCCATGGCCGCGCTGCTCGACCGGTGCCCCGACCTGGACGCCGTCTCGCCGCCTCCGACCTCATGGCCGCCGGCGCCCTGGACGTCCTGCGGGAACACGGCCGCCGGGTACCGGACGACGTGGCCGTCGTCGGCTTCGACGACCTCACCGAGATCGCCGAGTCCACCGACCCGCCGCTGACCACCGTCCACCAGGACGTCGCCGAGATGGGCCGGCTGCTGGCCCGGCTGCTGTTCGACCCGGCGACGGAGCCGGCCGCGGTCGTCGTACCCACCCGACTGACGGTACGAGCGTCCGCCTGAGCTGTGCCGTCTCAGCTTCCGGCCGGAATCCGTCCATCATGTGGGATCACACTCCGGGACCCGGACCGGGAATCGATACGATGACCGCATGGTTTCCCACGACGTGAGCGAGAAGACGCCGGGCACGCTGCTCGTGGCGCGGCTGCACGTCGACCTGTGCAGGCTCGCCAGCGCCATCTGTTGACGCTGCTCCCTGCCGCCGTACGGCTGTGAGCCGCGGCGCCACTCACCTCTGCTGTTCTGCGCTGCCGCGCGCCCACCGACCCGAACACCATCCGACAGGAGCCCGCAACCATGGCCATCGAGGTCCGCATCCCGACCATCCTCCGCACGTACACCGACGGCCAGAAGGCCGTGGAGGGCACCGGGGACACCCTCGCCGAGCTCTTCACCGACCTCGAGACCCGGCACGCGGGCATCCAGGCCCGGATCGTGGACGGCGGCGAGCTGCGCCGGTTCGTCAACGTCTACCTCAACGACGAGGACGTCCGCTTCCTCGAGGGCATCAACACCAAGCTCGCCGACGGCGACAACGTCACCATCCTGCCGGCCGTGGCCGGCGGCATGGCCTGATCGTCGATGCGTTACGACTCCCCGCTGGCCGCGGTGGGCAACACCCCTCTGGTGCGCCTGCCGCGGCTCTCGCCGTCCGCCGACGTCCGCATCTGGGCCAAGCTGGAGGACCGCAACCCCACCGGCTCGGTCAAGGACCGCCCGGCCCTGCACATGATCGAGCAGGCGGAGAAGGACGGCCGGCTGACACCGGGCTGCACGATCCTGGAGCCGACGTCCGGCAACACCGGCATCTCCCTCGCCATGGCCGCCAAGCTCAAGGGCTACCGCATCGTCTGCGTCATGCCCGAGAACACCTCGCAGGAACGCCGGGACCTGCTCGGCATGTGGGGCGCCGAGATCATCTCCTCCCCGGCCGCGGGAGGCTCCAACACCGCCGTACGCGTCGCCAAGGAGCTGTCCGCCGAGCGCCCCGACTGGGTGATGCTCTACCAGTACGGCAACCCGGACAACGCGGGCGCCCACTACGCCACGACCGGCCCGGAGATCCTCACCGACCTCCCCTCGATCACCCACTTCGTCGCGGGCCTCGGTACCACCGGCACCCTGATGGGCGTCGGCCGCTACCTGCGCGAGCACAAGCCGGACGTGAAGATCGTCGCCGCCGAGCCGCGCTACGACGACCTGGTCTACGGCCTGCGCAACCTCGACGAGGGCTTCGTCCCCGAGCTGTACGACGCCTCCGTCCTCACCACCCGCTTCTCGGTCGGCTCCGCCGACGCGGTCACCCGCACCCGCGAACTCCTCCAGCAGGAGGGCATCTTCGCGGGCGTCTCCACGGGCGCCGCACTGCACGCCGCGATCGGCGTCGGAAGGAAGGCCGTCAAGGCGGGGGAGAGCGCCGACATCGTCTTCGTCGTCGCGGACGGCGGTTGGAAGTACCTGTCGACGGGCGTGTACACGGCGGCAACGACGGAGGAAGCGATCGAGACGCTCCAGGGCCAGCTCTGGGCGTGACCCGCTAAGTGGCGAGGTGACGGACCTGGTCCCACAGGACCGGGTCCACCACCCCCACCCGGCGCCGGAAGTCCCACACCGGCACCTCGCGCAGCTCGTCCGTCTCCAGGAAGCTCGCGCGCCCGTGGGCATCACCCACGGAACCCGGCGGCAGCGGAATGACACCCGCCCGCTCGTCGTGGTACTTGCTGGTGATCTTCGCGACGACCGCCCGCCGCCCGTGCACCGCCAGCACCAGACACGGCCGGTCCTTCGCACCCGGCCCGTCCTCGTAGGGCACGACCGCCCACCAGATCTCCGCGGGCCGCGGCCGCGCCCCAGCACCCCGGCCCCCCGGCCGTCCCGGCGGCCGCGTAC
>MWJO01000043.1 GCA_002027195.1 Streptomyces sp. GKU 895
ACTCCTCCGCCGCCCGCCGCAGTTCCTCCCGTACAGCAGCCAGCACCGGATCGTCCTCCGACCCCGTCCGCACCGCCGCGAACACGTTCCGGGACGGCGGCTCGCCCTCGGTCCGCAGCACCGCGAGGCGTCGGCCGGCGTACAACGGCCGTACCAGGCGCGGGATCAGCGCCACCCCCGCCCCCGCCTCGACGAGCGCCGCCACCGCCGCCCAGTCGTTCACGGCGTGCCGGATGTCCGGCGTGAAGCCGGCCGTCGCGCACACCGAACGCGCCACCGCCCCCACACAGCTGCGCGGATGCCCCACGATCCAGGCGTCGGCGGCCAGTTCGCGCAAGGGGACGTCCCCGCTCCGCCCCGCCAGCCGGTGGCCTTCCGGCACCACCAGGTCCATGACGTCGGTGAGCAGGTCGATGCGGCTGTAACGGCGGTCGGTGTGCGGCGGCCCCGCGGCGAAGTCCACCGCCACCGCGAGGTCCACCTGCCCGCCGTCCAGCGCGGTGAACAGATCCGGCGGCTCGGACTCGACGACGTCGACCCGGACGTGCGGCAGCCGCGCGCCCAGCGCCCGCAGGGCCCCCGGCAGCAGCCCCAGGATGCCGCTGGAGAAGCAGCCGACCGTCACCGAGCCGCGCCCGCCCTCCCCGTACGCCGCCAAGTCGGCGCGGGCCCGCTCCAGTTGGGCGGCGATCAGATCGGCGTGCGCCAGCAGGACCCGGGCCTGGCCGGTGAGCCGTACGCCCCGGCCGTCCCGTTCGGTGAGGGGCGCGCCGACCTCCCGGGCCAGCGCGGCGATCTGCTGGGAGACCGCGGACGGGGTGAGGTGGAGGGCCTCGGCGGTACGGGCGAGACTGCCCCGGCGCTGGAGTTCCCGCAGGACGGTCAGGCGGCGCAGATCGACGGTGAAGGTCTCGCTTACCTGTTCCATCGAGAAAGATTAACTGGACCGGGGGAGTGGGGATCGGAAACGATCAGGGTCATGACCGCCTACCTCATCCTCCACGGCTGGCAGAACCACCGTCCGGCCGACCACTGGCAGCACTGGCTCGCCGACCGCCTCACCGAGCTCGGCCATCAGGTCACCTACCCGCAGCTGCCCGACCCGGACGACCCGTCGCTGGAGGTGTGGCTGGGCGAGCTGGCCCGCTACCTGGCGGAGCGGCCGGATGTCGTGGTGGCCCACAGCGCGTCGGCCGTGCTGTGGCTGCACGCGGTGGCGCGGGGGACGCCCGGGGTCGGGGACGTGGAGCGGGTGCTGCTGGTGGGGCCGCCGGCCGCCTCGGTGCTGGCCCGGTATCCCGAGGTCGCCGAATTCACCGCGCCGCCCCTGGACTTCACCCTTCCGGGGCCGACGCTGCTGGTGGCGGGCGACGACGACCCGTACTGCCCGGGCGGCGCCCAGTCCGCCTACGGCGATCCGCTGGGCATCCCCACCCGACTCCTCCCCGGCGCCGCCCACCTGGACCTGGACGCGGGGTACGGCTCCTGGCCGTCGGTGCTGGAGTGGTGCCTGGACCCGGAGGCCGAGTTCAGGGTCCGGTAGGCGTGGGTGCCAGGGGCTGCCTGGAGGCCGAGTTCAGGGTCCGGTAGGCGCGGTGGCCGGGGGCTCCCCGGGGGCGGTGGCACCGGCCGTGCGCAGTTCCGGTGTGGTGACACCGACCGCCGTCACCGCCGCCAGGCACATCAGCCCGCCGGCGATCAGCGCGGTCGCCCCGGAGCTCCAGCCCGCGACCAGGCCGCCGCGCAGGTTGCCGAGGTGGGGGCCCGCCTGGCCGACGATCGTCTCGGCCGCCGTGACGCGGCCCAGCAGGGCGTCGGGGGTGCGGGTCTGGACGATGGTCGTACGGGAGAGGACGGCGAGCGCGTCCGCCGCACCCGCCAGCGTGAGCAGGGCGAGGCCCCACCAGGCGCTGGTCGTCAGTCCGAAGAGGAAGAGGCCGGCGCCCCAGCCGGCGGACGCGCACAGCATCACCGGGCCGGGGCGGGCCAGCCGGGTCACCGGGCCGGAGAAGGCGGTCGCGGCGACTCCGCCGACGGCCAGCGCGGACAGGAACAGGCCGAGGGTGCGCGGGTCGCCGCCGAAGCGTTCCTCGTTGACCAGCGGGAAGAGGCTGGTCGGCATGGACAGGACGGTGGCTGCCAGGTCGGTGATCAGGGCGCCGCGCACCACCCGGTGGCCGACCAGGAAGCGCAGGCCGTCCAGCACCCCGTGGATGCCGGGGCGGGACTTGGTGCCCTCGGGTGGCAGCGCGGGCAGGCCGTAGGCGCCGTAGAACGACAGGGCGAAGCTCAGGGCGTCCAGGAGGTAGCAGACGCCGATGCCCCACCAGCCGAGGACGACACCGGCGACGGCCGGGCCGACCAGCATCATCGCCTGGCCGGTGACCTGCTGGAGGGCGAGTCCGGCGGCCACCTGGTCCTTGGGCAGCAGCCGCGGCACGAACACCCCGGCCGCGGGGGCGCCGAGCGCGGCGAACGACGTCTGGACCGCGACCAGGACGAGGACGACGGCCACCGGCGCGTGCCCGGCGAAGCCCTGCACGGCCAGCAGCACCGAGCACACCGCCGAGCCGACGGTGCCGGTGAGATACAGCCGGCGGCGGTCGACGCGGTCCGCCCAGGCGCCCGCGAAGAGGCTGACGCCGACCATCGGCACCGCCTGCGCGACACCGACCGCGCCGCTCCAGAAGGCACTGTGGGTCATGTCCCAGACCTGGTACAGGACGGTGACCATGGTCATGAAGCTGCCGAGCGTGGACACCGTGCGTCCGAACAGCAGCCGCCGGAAGACGGGGGAGGTGCGCAGGGGCCGTACGTCGAGCAGCGCGTCGGACAGGCTCATGAGAGCGGGAGCGAGGGCGGGGTGGGCTGATGCACCCCGGGACGCTAACCGGTGACGGCCGCCCCGGCCACCGAATTAGTCACGCGCTGTCGTTCAGGAGGCGGCTCAGATGCTCACGCCCCCGACCGAGCAGTCCCGGAAGCGGCGCGGCCCCCTCGTACCAGCGCTTCTCGTACTCCCAGCACAGCCAGCCGTCCCAGCCGTGCCGGGAGAGGATCTCGACGGACTCGGCGATCGGCAGGACGCCGGCGCCGAGCCGCAGCGGGGTGGTGTCCTCGGCCGAGGCGATGTCCTTGACCTGGACGTATCCGAGGTACGGGGAAAGCGCCGCGTAGGTCTCGCTCGGCTGCTCGCCGCCGAGCCAGGTGTGCATGACGTCCCACAGCGAGCCGACGTTGCGGTGGCCGACCAGGCCCAGGACGCGGATCGCGTCGGCGCCGGTGCGGTGCGAGTCGTGCGTCTCCAGCAGAATCCGTACGCCGAGGTCGGCGGCGTACTCCGCGGCCGTGCCGAGCCGCCGGGCGGCCGTGGCGTCGGCCTCCGTGGGGGACTGCCCCTGGGCCGCGCCGGGGAAGACGCGGATGTACGGGGCACCCAGGTCGCGGGCGAGGTCGAGGAGCGCGCGGATCTCCTCGATCACGGGCGCGTCGTCCCCGGGCGCGGCCACCCGCGTGTACCCGGCCACGCTCAGGATCTCCACCCCGGCGGCCTTGAACTCGCTCACGACATCGGCCCGTTGTTCCGCCCCGATCCCGGGATGCACCGGCTCCTCGGGATGCGCGCGCAGCTCGACGCCGTGATACCCGTGCGCGGTGGCCAGCCGCAGCACCTCGGGGACGGGGAGACCGGGGACACCGAGAGTGGAGTACGCGAGTTTCATGGTTTTGGACTTTACGCGTCACTCCCGTGTGCCGTGCAGGTCCAGGCGCCAGTCCTGGCCGACCAGATCCTTGCCGAAGGACCGGTGCGGCTTCTCGGCGAGCAGTACGAAGCCGTGCCGCTGGTAGATGTGGCGGGCGGAGCTGAGGATGTCGTTGGTCCACAGCACCAGGTCCCGGTAGCCGACCTCGCGGGCGAAGTCGATGACGGCCGTGACCAGCCGGTCCCCGATGCCGAGGCCGCGGGCGTCGGGCTCGACCAGCAGCAGCCGCAGGCGGGCCGTGGCGGGCGCCTCGTCGCGCACGCACATCACGCACCCCACCGGCCGCCCGTCCAGTTCGGCGATCCACACCCGCTCCAGATGCGGATCGTGATCCTCCGCGAAGTCGGCGACGATCCTCGCCACCAGCCCCTCGTAGTCGGCGTTCCAGCCGTACTCCGCCGTGTAGAGCGCGGCGTTGCGCTGCACGATCCAGCCCAGGTCACCGGGTCCGGGCTCGCGCAGCAGCACGTCCTCACGGCGGGGCGGCCGCCCCTCGGAGAGCAGCTCGCGGACGGTCCGCATGGCCTCCGCGAGCCGCGGCCGCTCGGCGGCGGGCACGGTGGCGAGGAGCGCGCCCACCGATTCGTCCGCCCGCTCGGCGAGCAGCGCGGCGGTCTCCCGCCCCCGGACGGTGAGCGTGACGCGACGCCGCCGCGGATCCCGCCGCGAGGCCGTCCGCTCGATCAGCCCGTCCTCCTCGAACTTGTTGAGAATTCGGCTCAAATAGCCCGCGTCCAGCGAGAGTTCGGTCCGCAGGTCGGCCGCGTCGGTACGCGGGGAGTGCGCGAGTTCGTACAGGACCCGGGACTCGGTGAGGGTGAACGGGGCGTAGAGCTGGCGGCTGTAGTCGAGGGCACCGATGACGTTGGTGTAGAAGCGGTTGAAGGCGCGGATGTCCTGGACGGTCATGACGGGCGACCCCCGGGTGGCGAGGCGGGCAGGGTGGCGCGGATGGTTGACTCAGTCAGAGATAACCGTACGACCGCCCCGCCCGGCCGTCCATATCCCACCCGCGCCGACTCAGCCCGACGTCCCCTCAGTCCTGCCTCGGCTCAGTCCCACCAGAACCGCCACTGCGTCAGGCCGGCGCGCCCGCGTACTCGGGGAAGGGGGTCGGCGGGTCGTCCACGATGTTGTCGGCGGTGGACAGCACATGCTCCAGCGCGAGCCGGTCCGCGCTCGCCCGGTCGAGGGGCGGCCGGGCGACGGAGACATGAACGTCACCGCCGTAGGCACCCACGACACGCGCCGGGGGGAGGGGGTGCCGGAGCTGTTCGGTTTCGCGGCGGCCGCCATCACCCCGGCACCCCGCCCTTCACCATCCTGGAAGCCCGCCCTTCGCCCCGCTGAAAGAAACGCTTGCGTTTCGCTAAGAGTCTCCGTAGCCTATCTGTACGAAACAGTTTCGTATTGATGCGGTCGGGCGTGGGCTCGGCCCGGCAAGGAGGTGGGCCCGATGACAGCGTCCCCGGTGCTGCTGGCCGTGGCCCTCTCCCTCATCTCGGCGGTCTGCTACGCCACGGCCGCCGTCGTCCAGGAACGGACGGCGGCGGCCACGCCGGGCATGCGCGGCGCACTGGCCCGCGGCGCCTGGTGGGGGTCCGTGGCCCTCAACGCGGGCGGCGCGCTGCTCCACGTGGTCGCCCTGCGCTACGGCCCGCTGACCCTGGTCCAGCCGCTCGGCGCGCTGAGCCTGGTGCTCGCGGTGCCGCTGGGCTCGCTGGCCACGGGCCGCCGCACCTCCGGCACCCAGTGGCGGGGCGTCGCCTTCACCCTCGTAGGCCTGAGCACGCTGCTCCTGGTCACGGCGACGGGCGGGGCGCCGCACGCCACGCTGGGCATCACCGAAGTCATGGCCGTCGCGCTCTTCGCGGCGGGCGCGGTGGCGGTACTGGTGAGCGTGGGCACGGGAGGCCTGGCGTTTGCCGCGGCGTCGGGCATCGCCTCCGGCGTCGGCTCCACGCTGTCGCAGAAGCTGGCGGTGGGCCCGTCGGTGTCCTGGGACACGGCTCTGGTGGGGCTCCTGACGGTGGGCTTCGCGGTCGGCGGCCTGCTGCTCTCCCAGCAGGCGTACCGCAGCGGCCTCGGCGGCCCGCTCGCCCTCCTCACCCTGGTCAACCCGGTCACCGCGTCCGCCATCGGCATCGCCCTCCTCGGGGAGGGCTTCCAGTACGGCGGCACGGGCACGCTCCTCGCGCTGGCAGGGGCAGCGGCGGCGGTGTACGGCGTGACGCTGCTGAGCCGCGCCCGGGAGACGTCGAGCACTTCGAGCACTTCGAGCGCGTCGACTACTTCGACTACTTCGACTACTTCGAGCACTCCCAGTGCTTCGAGTGGCCCGCGCACCTCTCACACCCCCCACACCCCGAACCGGACGGTTCCGGTCGTGGTGGTGGCCCCCCCGCCCGTCCCTCACCCCCGCAACCGTAGAACTTACCGGCCCCCGCCCGGTCGTTGTGAAAGGCAGACCCCGAACATGACGATCCTGCAGCTGCGCCCCCGTACCGCTGTCATCCGCCCCGCCGGCCTGGTCGACGTACCGGCGGTGGTACGGCTGATCACCCCGCCGTCGCCCGCGCTCCGCTCGGGGGAGTGCCTGGCCGGCGACTGGGACCAGGCGCAGCGCGCCATGCGCCTGCTGCTGGCTCACCACGCGCTGGAGGAGGGCCAGGTGTGGGTGGCCGAGCGCGCGGACGGTGACCTGCTCGCGGCCGCCGTCTGGATGCCGCCGGACGCCGGCGCCGAGCCTCCGCACGCCCGCCTGGGCACTCTGTTCGCCCGCGAACTCGCCGTACGCCCGCCCGAGAGCCCGCTCCTCCCGGCGGCCCTGAAGAAGGCCGGCCCCGCCGAACCGCACTGGACGGTCGTCACCGTCTGCGCCCAGGACGACACTGAGGCCTGGGAACCGGCCCTGGTCGCCGATCTCCTCGCCCCCGGCCTCGCCGAGGTGGACGCGCAGGACGCCACGGCGGTGGCCCTCACCCTCGCGGCCCGCCACACCGACCAGCTGCGCTCCCTGGGCTTCCGCCACCCCCGGCACGTCCCGCTGACGCCGGGCCTCGGCGTCTGGCTGACGACGCGCTACCCGGAGCAGCGCCTGGCGGCCTGACCCGACACGACGCCCTCAACGCCGGCGGCCCGATGCATCGCGAGCAGCAACTGCCGTACGTCGTCCGACAGTTCCCCACGGCACTCGGCCACGACGAACCCGAGGGAGCCACGGGCCACCTCCACGGTGCCGGTGACGCCCCCCAGCCCGTCCGGCGTTCGAGGACGAGGCCCGCCGCGTCCCACCTCGCCGCCACCCGGCACGGCCTGGCCGCCGCCCGCGACGGCGGCACCGTCCTCCTGCTGCCCTTGAAACCGGGCGACACCGCGACCGACCTGGCCCGCCGCACCGCCCGCCATCTCGGCACGGCCGTCCACGAGGCCGTCACCGTAGGCGCCTCCGCCCCCGTCGAGGACCTGGCCACCCGCCCGGACACCGTGACCGCCGCCTACGAGGAGGGCCGGCGCTGCCTCGACGCGCTGCGGCTCCTCGGCCGCACCGGGGACGGGGCGGCCGCCGAGGACTTCGGGTTCCTGGGCCTGCTGCTGGCCGGCGACCGGGACATCACCGGCTTCGTCGACCGCACGATCGGCCAGGTCGTCTCGTACGACCGACGACGGGGCACGGATCTGCTGCGCACCCTCGACGCCTACTTCGCCTGCGGCATGAGCCCGGCCCGCACCAAGGACGAACTGCACGTCCATGTGAACACCGTCGCCCAGCGCCTGGAGCGCATCGGCCGGCTCCTCGGCGACGACTGGCAGAGCCCCGCCCGCGCGCTGGAGATCCAGCTCGCGCTGCGGCTGCACATACTCTCCGCACCCGCACAGCACTGACCCCCGTACGCGCGGCGCGTACGGGGGCCGGTGGGCAGGTGATCAGACGGTGCGCGCGTCAGCGGTCGCCGCCGTCACGGATTCCGTGTCGGCCGCGGACTCGACGTCGGCCAGGTCCCGGTCGCGGGTCTCCTTGGCCGCGCCCACCGCGATCAGCGTCAGCACCGCCGCGGCGATCACGTACAGGGCGATCGGCGTGGAGCTGTCGTAGTCGTCCAGCAGCGCGGTGGCGATGAGCGGCGCCGGGGCGCCCGCCGCGACGGAGGCGAACTGGGCGCCGATCGAGGCACCCGAGTAGCGCATCCGGGTCGCGAACATCTCGGCGAAGAAGGCGGCCTGGGGCGCGTACATCGCACCGTGCAGCACCAGACCCACGGTGATGGCGAGGATCAGGTTGCCGAAGTCGCCGGTGTCGATGAGGGAGAAGAACGGGAACATCCACAGTCCGATGCCGGCCGCGCCGAGCAGATACACCGGGCGCCGGCCGATGCGGTCCGACAGCGCGCCCCACAGCGGGATCACCGCGAAGTGCACCGCCGAGGCGATCAGGACCGCGTTGAGGGCGGTCTGCTTGGAGACGTCGGCGGCGGTGGTGGCGTAGACGAGGATGAAGGCGGTGATGACGTAGTAGCTGATGTTCTCGGCCATGCGCGCGCCCATCGCGACCAGGACGTCACGCCAGTGGTGGCGCAGCACGGAGACCAGCGGCAGCTTCTCCGCGCCGGTGTCCTGCTCGGCCTTGCGGGCCTCGGCCTGCGCCAACGCCTGCTTGAACACAGGCGATTCATCGACAGAGAGACGAATCCACAGACCGACCATCACCAGGACGCCGGAGAGCAGGAACGGTATCCGCCAGCCCCAGCTGGTGAAGGCGCTGTCCGAGAGGACCGCGGTGAGCAGGGACAGCACACCGGTGGCCAGGAGCTGGCCGGCGGGTGCGCCGGTCTGCGGCCAGGAGGCCCAGAATCCGCGTCGCCTGGCGTCGCCGTGCTCGGACACCAGCAGGACGGCGCCTCCCCACTCGCCGCCGAGCGCGAAGCCCTGGACCAGGCGCAGTGCCGTCAGCAGCACGGGAGCGGCCGAACCGACCGTCGCGTGCGTCGGCAGCAGACCGATCGCGAAGGTCGCCCCGCCCATCAGCAGCAGGCTCAGCACCAGCAGCTTCTTGCGGCCGAGACGGTCGCCGTAGTGCCCGAAGACAAGAGCACCGAGCGGCCGGGCGGCGAAACCGACGGCGTAGGTGAGGAACGACAGCAGGGTGCCGACCAGGGGGTCGGAGTCCGGGAAGAACAGCTTGTTGAAGACGAGGGCGGCGGCGGAGCCGTAGAGGAAGAAGTCGTACCACTCGATGGTCGTGCCGATGAGGCTGGCGGCGACGATGCGCTTCAGGTTGCCCGGTGTGGTGGGCGTGGGCGGAGCGGATGCTGCGGAGGCCATGAGCGCCACTTCCTCGTGTGCTGTGGGGACGGGTACGTGACGCACACCGTAGAAACACGCAGGTCAGGCGCACATGTGGCGGGACAACATAGTTCGGGGCACGGTTATCCGTCAGACCACCATGCTCGGGCGTGGGAACGGCGGGTCAGCGGGGGGACGTGGTGTCCCTGACCCAGGGGAGTGCCCAGCGTTCCAGCAGGACCAGGGCGAAGTAGAGGACGATGCTCATCCATCCGATAAGGATGATCGCGGCCCAGGCGGTGGCGGTGTCGCCCACCCCGCCGGCCTGCACGATCAGATAGCCGAGGCCGGACTCGCCGGCCTGGAACTCGCCGATGACCGCGCCGATGGCGGCGAGCGGCATGGCGACCTTCAAGCCGACGAAGATCTGCGGCAGCGCGGCGGGCAGCCGCACCTTCCGGAACGCCTGCCAGCGTGAGGCGTCCAGTGAGCGCGCCAACTCGGCCAGATCCGCCGGGGTCGAGGCGAGGCCGGTCGCCGTGGACAGCACGATCGGGAAGAAGCAGAGCAGGAACACCATGGTCAGGACCGGCTTCTGCCCCCAGCCGAGCGCCCCCACCAGCAGCGGCCCCAGCGCGATCTTCGGAACCGCGTTGACCGCGACCAGCAGCGGCGTGAACATGCGCTCGAGTACGCGCGAGGTGGCCAGGGACAGGCCGATCAGGACTCCGCAGGCGGTGGAGAGGACGAACCCGGCGACCGTCTCCACCGTGGTGCGGCCGGTGTGTTCCAGGAACCGGGCCGGCCGCGGTGAACGCCGAGAGCACGGCACCCGGCGGGGGCAGCACCGCCGGGTGGATCACCGCCAGCCCCGAGGTGAGAAGCCACCACGCGCCGAACGCGACCAGCAGCCCGGCGAGGGGCAGCAGCGCGACGCCCATGCCCGTGCCGAGCCCGACGCGCTCAGGCCTTCGGTACCAGGTCGAAGTCGATGATCTGGTCAGGGGTCATTCCCTTCGGCAGCGTGCCCGCGTCCTCCAGAATCCTGATGCTCTTCGCGACCCGCCCGGAGTCCAGCGAACCGATCACCGCGCCGGAACCGTCCTTCGGGGTGACGTACGCGGCCATCAGCTCCAACTCGGCGGCCGCGGCGGCCGGGTTGGTGGTGTCGACGTTCCGCTTCAGGATCTCGGCGGCCTCGTGCGTGTGGGCGAGGCTGTACTTCAGGCCCTTGAGGAGCGCGGTGGTGAACCGCCGTACCGACTCCGGGTCGTTCGCGGCGTTCTTCTTCGACGTGATCAGCACGTTTCCGTAGAGGTCGGGTAGCACGTCGCTGTACGGCAGCAGCACGGCCTTCTTCTTCGTCACCGCCTCGACGGTCGGCTTGCCCACCACGAACTGGCCGATGCCGTCCACCGAACCGCCGGCGAGCGTGCCCATCAGCGTCTGTGCCTCACCGTTGACCCACTTCACCTTGGTGGCGTCCACGCCGGCCAGCCGGGCGTACGTCGGGAAGAGGTTGCGGACGACGGAGCCGGGTGTGTCGGCGAGGCGCTTGCCCTCCAGGTCCTTCGGTTCGCGGATGCCGTTGCCCTCGGTCGTGGCGATCGCGGCCATCGTGTGCTGCTGGACGGCGGCCACCGCGACGAAGTCCTTCGCCTGGCCGTTGCCCATGCTCAGCAGACCGCCCGTCAGGTCGATGGGGCCGAACTGCGCCTGGCCGCCCACGATGGCCGGAATCACGCCGCCGGTGCCCTGACCAGGCCTGATCGTGACGTCGAAGCCGGCCTCCTCGAAGAACCCCTTGTCCTTGGCGACCCAGGCGTAGGAATCCCGGCCGAAGTTGCCGAAGGAGGTCAGATAGGTCACCTTCTTCAGCGCCTTGCCGTCACCACCGGCATCGTTGTCGGAATCCGAGTCGCCGCAGCCCGCCAACAGCGCGAGCGCTGTCGTGAGGGCCACCGCGGCGACCGTACGGGCGAATCTGCTCGTGCGCACAGTGTTGTCCTTTCCGAACGGTGGGACCGAACCGTCGAGGGCATGACACTTGTAGCGGTCAACAGCGTACGAGGGACGGGTAGTTGTGAGCCAGGTGTGAGGAGGGGAGACCGCCGGATGATCAGACTCACGGGTGTGTCACGGAGTTTCGTCGGCCGGTCCGGTTCGACCGTGGCACTGCGGGACATCGGACTGCACATCGGCGAGGGCGAGTTCGTGGCGGTGGTCGGCCGGTCCGGGTGCGGCAAGTCCACCCTGCTCCGGCTGATCGCCGGACTGCTGCCGGTCACCGAGGGGGAGATCACCGTCGGCGGCGAGCCGGTCACCGGGCCCCGGCGGGATGTCGCTCTGCTGTTCCAGCGACCGGCCCTGCTGCCCTGGCGATCCGTTCTGGACAACGTCCTGCTGCCCGTGGAGATCTTCGGCTGGAACAAGGCCGAGCACCGCGCACGGGCGCGCCGCCTGCTGGACACGGCCGGAATGGGCGACTTCGAGAAGCACCGGCCGCACGAACTGTCCGGCGGCATGCAGCAGCGGGTCGCGCTGTGCCGGTCGCTGATGGGGGAGCCGCGGGTGCTGCTCATGGACGAGCCGTTCTCCGCGCTGGACGCGCTGACCCGCGCAGACCTCGCGCAGGAGTTGCAGCGCATCCATCTCGCGAACTCCTCCACCGTCGTCTTCGTCACCCACTCCATAGACGAAGCCGTGCTGCTCGCCGACCGGGTGGTGGTGCTCACCCCGCGTCCGGGCCGCATCCGCAGGATCGTCGACATCGCCGTCCCCCGGCCGCGCACGCTGGGCCGCACCGAGCACCTGGGCGAAGTGGCCCGGTGCAGCGCGGATCTGCACGAGCTGCTCATGGAACGGGACATGTCCGCACCGGCCGAAGCGGAGGGCCGATGAGCCTGCGCGTCTGCGTCTTCACCGAGCCGCACCGCGGCGCCGACCACGAGGACCAGCTGCGCTTCGCGCAAGCCGTCGAGGCCTGCGGCTTCGACGGCTTCTTCCGGGCCGATCACTACCAGACGATGGGCACCGATCCCGGCCTGCCCGGTCCCACCGACGCCTGGGTGACGCTCGGCGCGCTCGCCCGGGAGACCTCCCGGATCAGACTGGGCACCCTGGTCACCCCGGCCACCTTCCGGCTCCCGGGGCCGCTCGCCCTGACGGTGGCGCAGGTCGACCGGATGAGCGGGGGACGGGTCGAGCTGGGGCTCGGCGCGGGCTGGTACGCACGCGAGCACACCTCGTACGGCATCCCGTTCCCGGCCGCCCCGGAGCGCTTCGACCGCCTGGAGGAGCAGCTGGCGGTCATCACCGGCCTGTGGCGGACACCCGTCGGCGAGAACTTCAGCCATCGCGGCGAGCACTATCAGCTGGTCGACGCGCCCGCCCTGCCGAAGCCCGTGCAGGTCCCGGGGCCACCGATCATCGTCGGGGGTCGCGGTGCCAAGCGCACCCCGGAGCTGGCGGCCCGGTACGCCGACGAGTTCAACATGCCGTTCAAGTCGGTGGCGGAAACCGCGCGGGCGTACCGGCGGGTCGCCGAGGCATGCGAGCGGACGGGGCGGTCCGATGCCGGCCGGTCACCGCTGGTGCTCTCGGCCGGTGTGGTCGTCGCCATCGGCCACACCGACGCGGAGGCGCGGCGGCGGGCCGCCCCGCTGCACGTCAAGAGCGCGCTGCCGCCGGAGGATCCGGTGATCGGTTCACCGGCCCAACTGGTGGAGCGGATCGGCGAGTTCGCCGCGATCGGCACGAGCCGTGTCCATCTGAGACTCATCGACCTCGAGGACCTCGACCACCTGGAGCTCATCGCGGCTGAGGTGCTCCCGCAGTTGTAGCGGGTTCTACAGCGGGGCCGGGGACGACGCGCCCGCGATCAACAGGCGCGGCTTGCCCTTGCCGTCGGCCGGCACGCTCCACAGATCGGTGCTGCCGACCTTGCCGTCCGTGGGCAGTGCGTAGGCGACGGTGTCGTCGTCGAGCCAGGTGGCCTGGTCGTCGACGCTGTGGCGTTCGGCGAGCGGTGTCTCGCGCAGGGTGCGCAGATCGAGGACGTATTCACGCCAGAGGTCGGTGCGCGACAGCACCCGCTTCTTGAAGGCGACGCGGGTGCCGTCGGGGGAGAGGGAGGGGCACTCCACGTTCTCGACGAGCGTGGTCACCGACTTTCCCGAGATCGAACCCCGCACCAGGTATGTCTTGTCGGCGGTGTTGAGGGTGGCGTAGAAGGTGTCGTCGTCGGAGGCGAAGGTGACGCCCCAGAAGTTGACGTCCGCGGCCTTGTACGGCTTGCCGTCCAGGGTGATCGAGAAGGTCTCCAGGCTGGGGATCAGCTTCATCGTGCGGGTGTCGAGGAGCGAGGTGCGGGTGGAGAAGAAGGCGGACGCGTACGACTCGCCGGAAACGAACACGGTCCAGGCGACGAAGCGGCCGCTCGGCGAGACCCGGGCCCGGCTCGGGACGCCCGCGAGCGGGAAGGTCCGTACGGTGCGCAGCTCGGCGTCCAGGAGCAGGGCGCGGTTGCTCTGCTTGAGGACGCCGGTGTCGGACTGGAGGCAGATGCCGGTGCCCGCCGCCGCGTAGAAGCGGGCGCACTTCAGGTCGGACGCGGTCCGGCCGGCTCCCGGGTCGGCGGACGGCACCGCGGCGACGGCCGTGCGGTGCGGGCCGGCGGCCGCGTTGACGAACGTCAGGAGGTTCTTGCGGTCGAGCGTCAGCTTGCCCGAGCTGACGGCGGGGCCGCCGGCCTGCGGCCGGTTCGCCTTGTCGGCGCGGTCGGCGGCGTGCAGGACCAGGCCGGTCGCCAGACCCGCGAGCAGGACGACCGCCGCGACGAGGACGAGCAGGCGGCGGCGGAGCGAAGTCATGGGGTTCCTTGCAGCGGTTGTCGGTTCCGTGGTGACGCGTGAGGGAGGAGGGGGCGTGGTGGTGTCTGAGGCGGGTGCGGCGTCATCGTGGCCCGCCGGACGGCCGTAGCACCACGCCCGCGACCGCCGCACAGCACAGCAGACCGATCGCCGAGCCGGCCAGTGCCGTGCCGTCACCCCACATGGTCCAGGCGGCGCCGAAGGCGAGCGAGCAGCAGAACCGGGCCAGCGCCTGGCTGGTGCCGACGATGGCGAGGCCGCTGGCCGCAGGTGCTCGGGCACCACCCCGGCCAGCGCGGCCGGCAGCACCCCGTCGGTGGCCGCGTAGAACGAGCCGTGCAGGGCGAGCACGGCGCACCAGCAGCGGTGTGTCCGGCGCCCACAGCAGCAGGGCGTACGCCGTCAGCAGGCCGACGTGGCCGGCGAGGAACACCGTGCGGCGCCCGATCCGGTCCGCCAGCGCGCCCAGCGGCACGGCCAGCAGCAGGAACACCACCGCGGTGCCCAGCGGCAGCAGGGTGAACCACTCCTCGCCGACCCCCGCCCGGCGCTGCAGCAGCAGATAGACGAACGCGTCGCTGACGGTGGTGAGACCGAGCAGCGCGGCACAGCCGGCGAGCGCTCGCAGCCGCGGCAGCCGCAGCAGGGCGAGGGCCTCCTTGACCCGGACGGGCGGCCTCGGCTCGGCCCCGGCACCGTCCGGCGTCTCGCGCCGCCTGCCGGGCACGAACAGCAGGAGGACGACCACGCCCAGCACCGCGACGCACGCGCTCACGCCGAACACGGCGTCGTAGCCGTCGGCCGCGGCGCGCAGGATGAAGAAGGCGGCCAGCGGACCGAGCATCGCGCCGGTGGTGTCCATCGCCCGGTGCACACCGAAGGCCCGGCCCTGCCGCTCGACCGGAGTGGACAGGGAGATCATCGCGTCGCGCGGGGCGGTGCGCAGGCCCTTGCCGGTGCGGTCCAGGGCCAGGACGGTGCCGAGGGCGCCGATGCTGCCGGCGAGCAGGAGCAGCGGCTTGCACAGCGCGGACAGGCCGTAGCCGAGCCCGGCCAGCAGCTTGTGGTTGCGGACCCGGTCGGCGAGGTGGCCGCCGGTGAGCTGGACCAGGGCGCTGACGCCGTTGTAGACCCCGTCGAGGGCGCCGAAGCCCAGCGGGCTGAAGCCGAGTGTGGTGACGAGGTACAGCGGGAGGACGGCGGTGACCATCTCCGAGGAGACGTCGGTGATCAGACTGACCGTGCCCAGCACGAGCACGACCGGGGCGACCTTGGGCCCCGGGCCGCGTCTTCGGGCCGGGGAGGTGTCCGCCTCCGGCGTGGCGGAGCGGTCGGTGAGGTACATGATCAGGACTCCTGGTGCGGTGTGCTCAGTTCTGCCGGCTGCTGTCGTCCCGCAGCCAGGTGTCGAAGTCCCTTGCCCGGATGGCCTTCTGGGCCTGTCGTCGGGCGACGACGGCCGCCGCGGCGAAGACGACGACACTCGTGATCAGCTTCGGCTCCTTGCGGAGCATGGCTTTGAGGTCCGCCGTGCTGGTGCGTGCCGACGCCTCCTGCGGCCTGCGGTGCTCCTCCACCTGTGCCGTGGAGACCATGGCCCGGATCCGCCGTTTGATCAAGTCCTGCCAGGTGCGCGGCGGATGGACCACGACCCGTGCCCCGCCGACCACGCGGCGCTCCTCGGCGGTGAAGGCCAATGACGCCGCCAGGTCGTCCGCCATCAGCGGAGGCAGCGCGGCGATCCGGGCGTGCCCCTCCTTGGAGACCGCGATGACACCCCGGCCGAACAGGCCCTCACGCACCGCCGGGAGGCGTTGCCACACCCGGTAGTAGGCGCGCACCCGCCAGGCGCAGCCGGCCAGCGGGAGGTGACGTTCGGGGGCGGTGGCGAGAATGCCCGAGGCGCCGTCGGCCAGGGGCTCGGCGAGGGCCCGTACGTCCGCGCCCGTGAGGACGACGTCGGCGTCCACGTAGACCCGGGGGAAGCCGAGCGCGTGCTCGTCCCCCGCGCGCAGCGCCGCGTGCTTGGAGGGGACCGGGATCTCCACCACCCTGACACGCGGGCCGCGTTCGGATGCGATCCGGGCGGTGTCGTCGGTGCAGCCGTTGCACACGACGACGATGTCCGCCCCGTCGTCCGCGGGGTCGTCCAGCAGCGAATCGAGGAGCCGGCCGATGACGCGCTCCTCGTTGTGCGCCGGGATCACGATGCTCGTCACCTGGGCAGTATGACGTCGGTGTCGCGATTGCGACGTGTGTTTCGTCCAACTGTTCCCGTGGCTGTGGTCAATGCTCTAGATTGAGAGCCGCCGGGCCGACGAGGACAGGAATGTGCCTCTGAAGGCAGGTCAAGGCGCCGCCTTGGTAACCGGATGGGAAACTCTCATTGACCAACTCGTAAAGGGCATGGGGCGGTTGGGGAACCGTCGCAGGCCTTCTTGATTGCTTCTCGGCTCTGCTTTCTTGATTCCGGTGTCGCTGTGTGGAGGAGACACGACGGCACTGATCCAGCCCTGCCGCGGACGTGCGACGGTATGTCCTGATCTCTTGCGGCGAGGGGTAGCTGCGCCTGTGGTGGGGGGCCATGACCATTGAGGTCACGCATGAGCACCTGGATGCGGAACTTAGACGTCCGGTAGCTCGACGAAGACCCTGGGACCGTAAGTACCGGACCGTTCTGCTGGTCGCGGACGGCCTCGCGGCCGTGGCCGCGGCGTTGGTGATCCACGGAGCCTACGGTCGCTGGGCGGTGGCTCTTGTGCTGCCGCCGACGTGGATCCTGGCGATGCTCGCGCATCGCACGTACGACCGCAGTGCGCTGGGACAGGGCACCGAGGAATACCGCAGGGTGCTGCGCGGCGCCGTCGCACTGCCGGCGCTGGCCGCGGCCGCGTACGGGCTGTTCGCGCACGATTCGGCCCTTCTCCATGACATGACCATGGCCGCGATACCCGCTGTCGTCATCGCCCTGCCGGTCCGGCACCTGCTGCGCCGCGGACTGCTCCGGCGCTGGGCCCGCGGCCGGGACCGCAGCTCGACCCTTCTGGTCGGGCCCTCGCGCGGCATCCTGGAGCTGGTCGGCGTGCTGCGTCGCGGCGGCGCACAGGAGCTGCAACTGACCGGAGTGTGCCTGACCGATCCCGCGAACGCCACGGACATCCGCAAGCTGGGCATTCCCGTCCTCGGCGGCGTCGACGACATGAACGACGTCGTACGCGCCATGGGCGTCAACGCCATGGTGGTGCTCCCGGCGCCCGAGCTCGACGCGTTCGTCCTGCGCCGGATGTCCTGGACGGCGGCAGCCCAGGGCGTCGACTTCCTGCTGGCCCCGACGCTGGCCGACGTGTCCGCCGCCCGGCTCGCGGTCCGGCCCACCAACGGCGTGCCGCTGGTGCGGATCCAGCCGCCGAACCTCTCCCGGTTCGCCCGGCTGCCCAAGGAACTGCTGGATCGTTCCCTCGCCGCTGTACTGCTGCTTCTCCTGGCGTTGCCCCTGCTGGTCATCGCGCTCGTCGTACGGCTGGACAGCTCCGGCCCCGCACTCTTCCGTCAGCAGCGGGTGGGCCGGTACGGCGACCACTTCACCATGCTCAAGTTCCGGACGATGCGGCCCGATTCGGAGGCTCTCAAGGCGGAGCTGGAGCACCTCAACGAGAACAGCGACGGCCTGCTGTTCAAGGTGAAGGAGGACCCGCGCATCACCCGCGTCGGCGCGTTCCTGCGCCGCAGCTCGCTCGACGAACTGCCCCAGCTCCTCAACGTGGTGCGGGGCCACATGTCGCTCGTCGGCCCCCGGCCCCCGCTGCCGGCGGAGGTCGAGGAGTACACCGCGGACATCAAACGGCGCCTGCTCGTCAAGCCCGGCCTCACCGGGCTGTGGCAGGTCAGCGGCCGCTCCGACCTGCCCTGGGACGAGGCCGTACGGCTCGATCTCGGATACGTGGACAACTGGTCGATGGGCCTCGACCTGACCATCCTGCTGCGCACCGGGTCCGCGGTGGTGCGCGGAACGGGGGCCTACTGATGAGCCGGGACCTGTCGAAGAACCGAGGAAAGAGGAGCGCAGTGACGCAGGAGCCGATGGGGGTCGCGGTCGTCGGGGCCGGTTACTGGGGCCCCAACCTCGTACGCAACTTCCAGGCCAGCGACCGGTTCCGGCTGCGCTGGCTGTGCGACCTCGACGTCGACCGGGCCCAGCGGGTCCTCGGCGGCTACTCCACGGTCCAGGCCACCGCCGACTACGCGGCCGTCCTCGCCGACCCCGAGGTGGCCGCCGTCGCCGTGGCCACCCCCGCCGGCACCCACCTCGACATCGCCCTGGCCGCCCTGCGCGCCGGCAAGCACGTCCTGGTCGAGAAGCCGCTCGCGGCGACCTACGCCGACGGGATGCGCCTGGTCGAGGAGGCGGAGGAGCGCGGCCTCACCCTGATGTGCGACCACACCTACTGCTACACGCCCGCCGTGGGCCGCATCCGGGACATGGTCCACTCCGGGGAACTCGGCGAGATCCACTTCGTCGACTCCGTGCGCATCAACCTCGGGCTGGTCCAGAAGGACATCGACGTCATGTGGGACCTGGCCCCGCACGACCTGTCGATCCTGGACTTCATCCTCCCCTCGGGAGTCGAACCGGTCGCCGTCGCCGCCCACGGGGCCGACCCGATCGGCGCCGGACAGGCCTGCGTCGCCTATCTGACGCTCACCCTCAACACCGGCGCCATCGCCCACGTGCACGTCAACTGGCTCTCCCCGACCAAGGTCCGCACCACCATGGTCGGCGGCGCCAAGCGCACCCTCGTCTGGGACGACCTCAACCCCCTTCAGCGGGTGGCCGTCTACGACCGGGGCGTCGACCTGGCCTCGCCGCAGGAGATCGGCGCGGACGAACGCCGGGACATGCTCGTCTCGTACCGCTCCGGCGACATGGTCGCGCCCGCCCTCGGCGAGAAGGAGGCGCTGCGCAGCATGGTCGACGAGTTCGGCGACGCCATCAGGGAGCAGCGGGCGCCGCTGACCGACGGCAGGGCGGGCCTGCGGGTGCTGGACATCCTCGAAGCCGCCTCCCGGAGCCTCGAGTTCAAGGGCGCGGTCGTCGGCCTGCGCGCCGGGCGTTGAAGCAAGTCACCACACGTGAGAGGGCACAGCAGTTGAGCAGTGTTCGTGGCAAGAAGATCCTGGTCACCGGGGGAGCCGGCACCATCGGCTCCAACCTCGTCGACCTCCTCGCCGAAGGCGGCGCCCGCGAGATCGTCGTACTCGACAACTTCGTGCGCGGGCGGCGCGCCAACCTCGCGCAGGCCCTGCCGAGCGGGGTGGTGGAGGTCGTCGAGGGCGACGTCCGCGACATCGACACCGTGAAGAAGGTGACCGAGGGCGCCGACCTGGTGTTCCACCTCGCCGCGATCCGTATCACCCAGTGCGCGGAGGAGCCGCGGCTCGCCAACGAGGTACTGGTCGACGGCACGTTCAACGTCCTGGAGGCGGCGGCCGCGGCGGGCGTGTCCAAGGTGATCGCCTCGTCCTCGGCGTCCGTCTACGGCATGGCCGAGGACTTCCCGACGACCGAGCGGCACCACCCGTACAACAACGACACCTTCTACGGCGCCGCGAAGGCCTTCAACGAGGGCATGCTGCGCAGTTTTCACGCCATGTACGACCTGGACTACGTGGCGCTGCGCTACTTCAACGTCTACGGCCCCCGCATGGACATCCACGGCCTGTACACCGAGGTGCTCATCCGCTGGATGGAACGCATCGAGGCGGGCGAGCCGCCGCTGATCCTCGGCGACGGCACGCAGACCATGGACTTCGTCGACGTCCGTGACATCGCCAGGGCCAACGTGCTGGCCGCCGAGTCGGACCTCACCGACGAGGTGTTCAACGTGGCCAGCGGCACGGAGACCTCGCTGAAGGAGCTCGCCGAGGGCCTGCTGGAGGCCATGGGCGCCACGGGACTTGAGCCGGTGCACGGCCCCGCACGCGCCGTGAACGGCGTGAGCCGCCGCCTCGCCGACACCTCCCGGGCCGCCGAACGGCTCGGGTTCACGGCACAGATCGATCTGCGTACGGGCCTGAAGGACCTGGTCGAGTGGTGGCGCGCGGAGCGGGAGGCCGCCAAGTGAGCACCGACCGCATCCCGGTGATGATCCCGTGGCTCGGCGAGGAGGAGGCCCAGGCCGCCTCCGACGCCGTGCTGTCGGGATGGGTCGCCCAGGGCCCGCGCGTCGCCGCCTTCGAGAAGGCCTTCGCCGAACGGGTCGGCGCCGAGCACGGCATCGCCGTCAGCTCCTGCACGACCGCCCTGCACCTGTCCCTCGTCGCCCTCGGCCTCGGGCCCGGTGACGAGGTCGTGGTGCCCTCGCTGTCGTTCATCGCCACCGCGAACGCCGTACGGTACGTCGGTGCCGAGCCGGTGTTCGCCGACGTCGACCTCGCCACCGGCAACCTGACCCCGGCCACCGTGGACGCGGTCCGGACGCCGAGGACCAAGGCGGTGCTGGCCGTTCACCAGGGCGGCGTCCCCGCCGACGTGACCGCCCTGCGGGCCGCCTGCGCCGACTGGGACCTGCCCCTGGTCGAGGACGCGGCCTGCGCGATCGGTTCCACGGTCGGCGGCAAGCCGGTCGGGCACGGGGCGCTGCTCGCCGCCTGGTCCTTCCACCCGCGCAAGCTCGTCACCACCGGTGAGGGCGGCATGCTCACCACCGACGACGCCGAGTGGGCGGCCCGGCTGCGCCGGCTGCGCGAGCACGGCATGAACGCCTCGGCGGCCGAGCGCCACGCCAGCAACAAGCCGGTGCTGGAGAGCTACCTGGAGGTCGGCTTCAACTACCGGATGACCGACGTCCAGGCCGCGATCGGCCTGGTCCAGCTCGGCAAGCTCGACGCGATGATCGCCCGCCGCCGTGAACTGGCGGCCCGCTACGACGCGTTGCTGCGCGATGTCCCCGGCCTCACCCTCGTACGCGATCCCGAGCACGGGCAGTCCAACTTCCAGTCCTGCTGGGTGCTCCTGGACGAGGACTTCCCCGTCGGCCGCGACGAGCTGCTCGGCGCGCTCGCCGACGCCGGGGTCTCCGCCCGGCGCGGGATCATGGCCGCCCACCTCGAACCCGCCTACGCCGACCACCCGCACGCCCCGCTGCCCGTCACCGAGCGCATCACCCGCGACTCGCTGATCCTGCCGCTGTTCCACACGATGACCGAGGCCCAGCAGGACCGCGTGGTGGCCGCCCTGCGCGAACAGGCCCGGAGATGACCGGACTCGTGATCGTCGGCGCCGGTGGCTTCGCCCGGGAGACCGCACAGGCCGTGCGGGACGCGGGCGAGTTCGAGCTGCTCGGACACCTCGACGACAACCCCGCGCTGCACGGCACCGAGGTGGACGGCGTGCCCGTGCTGGGCGGCGGCGACCTGGTGCACGACCTGTCCGAGGCCCGGGTCGTGGTGTGCGTCGGCAACCCGCGGGACTACGCGGCCCGCGCCCGGCTGGTCCGCCGGTTCGGTCTGCCCGAGGAGCGGTACGCCACCGTCGTCCACCCGACGGCCGCGGTCTCCGGCACCTCGGTGATCGGCCCCGGCTCGGTGCTGCTCGCGCACTGCGTGCTGACCGCCGCCGTGCGCGTCGGCGCGCATGTCTCGGTGATGCCGCACGTCGTCCTCACCCACGACGACGTGATCGAGGACTTCGCGACGCTCACCGCGGGCGTCCGGCTGGGCGGGGGAGTACGGCTGGAGCGGGGGGCCTACGTCGGCTCCGGCGCCCTGGTCAGGGAAGACACCACGATCGGCGCCTGGTCGCAGATCGGCATGGGCAGCAGCGTGCTCGGCGACGTACGCCGGGCGAGGTCTGGGTGGGGAGCCCGGCCCGGCGGCTGCGCGAGGCGGGCGCTGTGGCGCTGGCAGAACTTGTGACGCGAACTATGGGGGGACCGGCCACGTGAACAACCAGATTCCGCTCGTGGACCTGAAGGCGGCCCACGAAGAGGTCGCCGAGGAGGTGCGGGCCGGCTTCGAACGGATCCTCGCCCGCACCGCGTTCATCGGCGGCGACGAAGTACGCCAGTTCGAGCGGGAGTACGCCGACTTCGGCGGGGTCGGACACGTCGTGGGCGTCGCCAACGGCACCGACGCCGTCGAACTCGCCCTGCGCGCAAGCGGAGTAGGGCCCGGCGACGAGGTCGTCGTGCCCGCCAACACCTTCATCGCCACCGTCGGTGCGGTCGCCAGGATCGGCGCCCGTCCCGTCCTCGCGGACTGCCTGCCCGACACCCATCTCCTCGATCCCCAGGCCGCGTTGGCCGCGGTCGGCCCGGCGACCCGGGCGGTCGTGCCGGTGCACCTGTACGGCCAGATGGCCGAGGTGGACGTGCTCCGGAGCCAGGTGCCCGACCATGTGACGGTCATGGAGGACGCCGCCCAGTGCCAGGGCGCCACCCACGACGGCCGCACACCCGGCAGCGGCGGCATCGCGGCCACCAGCTTCTACCCCGGCAAGAACCTGGGCGCCTACGGCGACGCCGGGGCCGTCCTCACCGACGACGACTCGGCGGCCGACTTCGTCCGCGCGATCGCCAACCACGGCGGCGTCGCCAAGTACCGCCACGACGTGCCCGGGTTCAACAGCCGCCTCGACGGACTCCAGGCCGTCGTCCTGCGGGCCAAGCTCAAGCGGCTCGCGGACGGCAACGCGGCCCGGCGGGCGGCGGCGGCCCGCTACGACGAGCTGCTCGCCGGGCTCGCCGAGGCCGGCCGGATCCTGCGGCCGGTGACGGCACCCGGCAACGTCCACGTCTGGCACCTGTACGTCGTCCAGGTCACCGACGCCGACCGCGACGCCCTCGTCGGCAAACTCAACGCCGAGGGCATCGGCGCCGGGGTGCACTATCCCGCCCCCGTCCACCTCACCCCGGCGTACGCCCACCTCGGCCACGAGCGCGGCGACTTCCCCCACGCCGAGAAGGCGACGGACCGCATCCTGTCGCTGCCGCTCTATCCGCAGATCACCCCCGACCAGCAGCAGCGCGTCGTCGAGACGCTCACCGACGCGCTCGCCGGCTGACTGGTCCCCGTTCCACCCCGACCGCACGGGTCGGTCCTGCACAGCACCGCTGAGAGGTACACATGAACAGATGGAGCAGACGGTTCCGGGGCGTGCGCCTGGCCGTCGCAGCAGCATTGATATGGGCGGTGCTCCCACAGGCCGGAACCGCCCAGGCGGCCGCCGATCCGTGCGGATCGGGCTCGAACCCGATCGTCTGCGAGAACTCCAAGGCGGGCAGCCCGTCGACGGACTGGTACTCGCCCAACTCCTACGGTGACATCAAGGGGTTCACCACCAAGGAGAGCGTCCAGGCGGGGGACACCGTCCAGTTCAAGGTCCAGTCGAAGACCTCGTACCGCATCGAGATCTACCGGCTCGGCTGGTACGGCGGTGACGGCGCCCGCCTGATGTCCACGGCGGCGCAGGCGGCGACGACCTATCCCGCCAACTACACATCCAACCCGGCGAGTTGCACCAAGAAGACCAGCACCGGCCTGGTCGACTGCGGCAACTGGCCCGTGACGGCGAGCTGGACCGTGCCCAGCGACGCCGTGTCCGGCCTGTACATCGCGAACCTGACGCAGACCGACGGCGACGGTCTGATGCCCTACCCGTTCGTGGTCCGCAAGGACTCCAGCACCTCCGACATCGTCGTCCAGACCAGCGACCAGACCTGGCAGGCCTACAACGACTACGGCGGCCAGGACCTGTACGGCGGCGCCGGGCCCGCGCCCGACGGCCGTGCCTACGAGGTCAGTTACAACCGGCCGCTGGACATCGGCGGCGACAACGGCATCTACGGCTCCGAGTACATGATGCTGGCCTGGCTGGAGCGCAACGGCTACGACGTCAGCTACCTGTCCGGCGTGGACGTGTCGACCCGCGGCGAGACCCTGCTGAAGAACCACAAGGTGTACCTGTCCTCGGGGCATGACGAGTACTGGACGCAGGACCAGTACTCCAAGGTCCTCGCCGCCCGGAAGGCCGGAGTGCAGGAGGCCTTCTTCAGCGGCAACGAGGTCTTCTGGAAGACCCGCCTGACGCCGAGCATCGACGGGGCGAACACCGCCAACCGCACCCTGGTCTGCTACAAGATGACCAAGATGGCGCAGAACAACGGCGTCGCCGACCCCAGCGGCCAGTGGACCGGCACCTGGATGGACCCGACCAGCACCCAGTACGGGCAGTCCTACCAGCCGCCGAACATCCTCACCGGCTCCATGTTCACGGTGAACGGCTACCGCGCCGACGCGATCACCGTCCCCGGCTCGTACGGCAAGAACCGGCTGTGGCGCAACACCTCCATCGCCAACCTGACCTCCAGCCAGACGGCGACCTTCCCGGAGGGCACCCTCGGCTACGAGTGGGACAGCGACATCGACAACGCCACCCGACCGGCCGGCGCCATCGACCTGTCGTCCACCACCGTGGACATCAACGACGGCAAACTGCGCATGGACTGGGGCAACACCTACGGCAACGGCACCGCCAAGCACAGCCTCGTCGCCTTCCGCGACCAGGACTCCGGCGCCCTGGTCTTCGGGGCGGGGACCGTCCAGTGGTCGTGGGGCCTGACCAATCTGCCGACGTACGACCCGGCGGACCAGGTCGTCACCGAGGACGCCCGCATGCAACAGGCGACGGTGAACCTCCTCGCCGACATGGGCGTCCAGCCGCTGACCCGGCAGAGCAACCTCGTCGCCGCAAGCAAGTCCACCGACACCACCGGCCCGACGATCACCGTGTCCAGCCCCGCCTCCGGGGTCACCGTGCCCGCACTGAAGCCGGTCACCGTCAAGGGCACCGCCACCGACTCCGGCGGTGTGGTCGCCCGCGTCGAGGTGTCCACGGACGGCGGCACGACCTGGCAGGCCGCGACCGGGCTCGGTTCCTGGACCTACAGCTGGACCCCGTCGACGCCGGGCTCGGCGTCCATCAAGGTCCGCGCGGTCGACGACAGCGTCAACATCGGTGCCGTCACCACGATCCCGATCACGGTCGGCCCGCAGGCCTGCCCGTGCACCATCTGGCCGGCCACGGCCGTGCCCGGCACCGTCAACGCGGGCGACGGCGGCTCGGTCGAGCTCGGCGTCAAGTTCCGTACCACGGTGGCCGGTTCGGTCACCGCCGTCCGCTTCTACAAGTCGCCCTACAACACCGGAACCCACAAGGGCAACCTGTGGACCAAGGACGGCAAGCTGCTCGCCACGGGCACCTTCACCGGCGAGTCGGCCTCCGGCTGGCAGCAGCTCAACTTCGCCACCCCGGTCACCGTGAAGGCCAACACCACCTATGTCGCCTCGTACTTCGCGCCCAACGGCGGCTACTCCTTCGACACGACCTTCGCCGGCAGCGACGCCGGCCTCGCGCCGCTGACGGCCCTGAAGTCCGGCACCGACGGCGGCAACGGCCTCTACCGCTACACCTCGACGAGCGCCTTCCCGACCTCGGCCGCCTCCGGCAGCAACTACTGGGTCGACGTGGTCCTGGACACCTCCACGGCCAGCACCACCCCGCCCACCGTCACCTCCACCTCCCCGACCTCGGGGGCGACCGACGCCGCGATCACCGCGTCGGTGTCGGCCGTGTTCAGCGCGTCCGTCGACCCCGACAACCTGACGTTCACGCTGAAGGACCCGGACGGCAACACCGTGCCGGGATCGGTGACGCTGCCCGCGGCCAACAAGGCGACGTTCACCCCGTCGACCGAGCTGTCGCTGCACACCAAGTACACGGCGACCGTCCAGGCCTCCGACGTGTGGGGCAACGCCATGACGGACCCGGTGACCTGGTCGTTCACCACCAGCGCCACCCCCGCCCGCGGTCACCTGCCCCTGCACCCTGTGGAGTTCCTCCGCGGTGCCGTCCACGACCGACATGACCTCCGACCCCAACTCCCTGGAGCTGGGCACCCGGTTCACGTCCTCGGCGGCCGGCTGGATCACCGGCGTCACCTTCTACAAGGGCGCCGGCAACACGGGCACCCACACCGGCAGCCTGTGGACCGACTCCGGGACCCTGCTGGCCAGCGGCACCTTCACCAACGAATCGGCGACCGGCTGGCAGACGCTGACCTTCGCCACCCCGGTGGTGGTCACCGCTGACACGGCGTACGTCGTCTCCTACCACGCGCCCAACGGCCACTACGCGGTCGACGGCGGCTACTTCGCCTCGGCCCACCAGTCCTATCCGCTGACCGGCACCGCCGACACCACGGCCCACCACAACGGGCTCTACCGGTACGGCGCCGACTCCGCCTTCCCGACCGGCTCCTACGGCTCGGCGAACTACTGGGTCGGCCCGGTCTTCACCGCCACCAACCCCAGCGGGTCGCTGGCGGCGGAGACGGCCTCCGAGGAGGGCGCGTCCACGGTCACCTACACCGCCGACGCGAGGCATCCCCTCGTCATGGCCGTCTCCGACCAGCTCAAGGTGGCGGACGTCGACGCGCGGCTGACCATCCTGAAGGGCACCAAGGCCGCCAAGAAGCTGCATGTCACGGCGGTCGTCTCCTACAACCGCGCCACCCACAAGGTGTCCGTCCATCTGACCGGTCCGCTGCCGGACGGCACGAAGTTCAAGGTCACGGTCACGGCCGAGGACAAGCACCACGCGAAGGTGAAGTCCCACAGCTGGACCCTGACCAGCAAGACCGTCCGCACCAAGAAGAACTGACCGACGAGAACCCACCGGTGGTGGTCTCCCGCGCCCGACGGGGAGACCACCACCGGGGATTGGCTACCCCCACCGATGAGCAGCGTCAGTGTTGTCATCCCGTGCTTCAAGTACGGCCATTTCCTCGCCGACTGCGTGAGCAGCGTCCTGGACGAGAACCCCGGCGTCGACCTCCGGGTGCTCATCATCGACGACGCCTCGCCCGACGACTCGGCGGACGTCGCCCGCAAGCTGGCCGCCTCCGACCCGCGGATCGAGGTGCACGTCCACGAGACCAACAAGGGCCACATCGCCACGTACAACGAAGGCCTGCTGGAGTGGGCCGACAGCGACTACGTGGCCCTGCTCTCCGCCGACGACCGGCTCGTCCCGGGCGCCCTGGCCCGCGCCGCCGCGCTCCTGGACGCCCACCCCGAGGCGGGCTTCGCCTACGGGCGCCCCCTGCGCTTCCAGCACGGCGGTCCGCTGCCCAAGGCCCGTACCTGGAGCACCGGTTCGGTCGTCTACCCCGGCCAGTGGTGGCTGGAGCGGCGCTTCCGGGAAGGCACCGGCTGCATCACCTCGCCCGAGGTCGTCGTCCGCACCGACCTCCAGCGCAAGGTCGGCGGCTACGACCCGGCCCTGCCGCACGCCGGCGACATCGAGATGTGGATGCGGCTCGCCGCCCACGCCGACGTAGGCTACATCCGCGGCGCCGACCAGGCCTTCTACCGCGTCCACGGCAACAACATGTCGACGACCGACTTCGGCGGCCAGCTCGACGACCTGCGTCAGCGCCTGATCGCCTACGACTCCGTGCTCGCCAAGTGCGGCGACCGGCTCCCGGACGCCGACCGGCTCGCCGACCAGGTCCACACCCGCCTCGCCCGCTACGCGCTGCGCCGCGCCTACCGCGCCTACGACCGGGGCCGCACCGCTGTCGTACCGGTCGACGAGTGCGTGGCGTTCGCCGAGGAGTGCCTGCCCGGCTACCGGACGCTGCCCGAGTACCGCGCCCTGCGGCTGCGCAGAAGGATCGGCCCGAAGGCGATGCCGTACCTCCAGCCGCTGGTGTGGTCGGCCGTGGCCGAACGCGGGCGGGAGTGGCTGTGGTGGGAGTCCTGGAAGCGCCGCGGAATCTGATGCCCGTGAACCACTCAGCCCGCCACCGCGAGCTCCTCCACCGGAAGCGGCTGCTCCGGGGAGCCGTCCTTCCGGCTCCTGCGACGCGACGCGAACTGGTCGAACCACAGCGTGGCCAGCAGGCCGCCGATGCCCCCGAGCAGGGCCGTCCCCGCCAGGGCGCGGGTCCGGGTGCCCTGCACCGGGGCCGCGCTGGGCGCCACCAGGACGGACGCGCTGATCCGCGACCCGGCCGCGATCCCCTGCGCCTCCTGCAGCGCGGTCACATGCCGGGTGTACACGTCGATGACCCGGCTGACCGCCGTGTCCGCCTCCGCGGCGCTCGACCCCTTCACCTGCACCTGGAGCGAGGGAATGAGATAGCGGGGCGTCGCGCTGGTGCCGCTGTTGCGCGGGATCAGCTGGTACGCCCCCTGGACGCCGGCGGCCGCCAGCTCCCTGCGCCCTGCGGGCGACTCCAGCTGCTGGACGACGCCGTACGAGAGCGTGGCGAGCGGCGGTTGCAGGTTCGTCAGCTGGTTCGGCTGGTTCCCCGTGACCGGGGGCTTGAGGACGACCACCGCCGAACTGAGGAACTGCGGGGCGGGATGCAGCACTTGGTACGCTCCGGCGGCCGTCAGCACGAGCGCGAACACCAGCACGTACCAGCGGCGCAGCAGCGCTTCGGCGACCTCACGAGGCGACACAGCAGTGATTCCTTCCGTCGCCAGCGATACTCGCATCAACCGGGGCAAGTCGCCACCGGATCACACGGGTTGCGTCGAGGGGAGGGGTCATGAGCCTCGGTGACCTCCTGGCGATCATGCGCAGGCGCTGGTACTGCATGGTGCCGCTCACCCTGCTCAGCATCCTCGCCGGCGGCTATCTCTTCCGTACCGTCCCGGTGTCCTACGAGTCGCAGAGCTCCGTCACCCTGCTCGACTCCACGGCAATCGCCGAACTGGCGCCGACCTTCGGCAACCCCCTGTCGAATGCCGGGGGATCGCTCGTCGTCACCGCCGACGTGCTGATCAGGACGCTGCAGTCGAGCGACTCGGCCAAGGAGCTGCACTCCCGAGGCGTCACGGACCGCTACACGGTCGGCTTCGCCCCGAACGCCGACAGCCCGCTGCTCACCCTCAGCGTGACCGGCACCGACCGGGCGAAGGTGCTCCGTGAGACCACCACCCTGACGAAGTTCACCGGCGAGCAGCTGAAGGCCCTGCAGGCCGCCTCCAAGGTGCCGTCGGTGTACGCGGTGCAGGCCGCGCCGGTCGTCCTGCCCCAGACTCCGGTCTCGCAGCCCAAGAGCCGCTACCAGAACATCGCGGCGGTCGTCATCGTCGGCATGGTCGCCGCGTTCCTGCTGTCCATCCTGGCCGAGGGCGTCGCGGTGGTCCGCCGCCGGGGCCGTGCCCAGCCCGGATACGTCCCCCGGCGCCACCGGGCCAGTCCCCCCGAGCGCCCCAAGGGCCTGCTGTCGCGGCGCCTGGACGCCACGACGATCCTCACCGGCTATCTCGCCCTGGCCTTCTTCGTCCCCTCGAACCTCACCCTGCCCGCGCTGGGCGGTGTCGGTACACCGGCCAACGTCTTCGCCCTCCTCGGCCTCCTCTGGTACCTCGCGACCTGGCTGGGGGGCCGCATCCTGCCCGCCCGGGGCACGCGGCTGGTGCGCGTGGTGATGTGCCTGCTCGCCGCGGCCGTACTCCTGTCCTACCTCGCGAACGCGAGCAGGGAGAGCAGCCACGAGGAGGTCCTCGGGGCCGACCGCGGCCTCATCGGGCTCGGGGTGTGGGTGGCGCTGGTGGTGCTGGCCTCGGCCGGCATCCAGGAGCGCAGCCGTCTGGAGACCCTGATGCGCCGTCTCGTGGTGATGGGCACGGTGGTCGCGCTGATCGGCTACTACGACTTCTTCGCCGCCACCAACATCGCCGACTCCATCCACATCCCCGGCCTCCAGTCCAGCACGGCCGGCATCAGCGCGATGGACCGCGGCTCCTTCACCCGGCCCCGCTCCACCACGGCCCACCCGCTGGAGTTCGGCGGCATGCTGGCCATCCTGGTCCCCTTCGCCGTCCACCAGGCCTTCGATCCGGTACGACGACACGTGAGCGCGTGGCGCCGCTGGGCACCGGTGGCGATCATGGCGGGCGCCCTTCCGCTGACGGTGTCGCGGACGTCCATCATCGGTGCCTTCATCGTCATCCTGGTGATGGTGCCCCGCTGGAAGCCGCAGCGCCGCTGGGCCGCGATCGGCCTGATCCTGGGCTCGGTGGCCGGCTTCAAGGTGATCATCCCGGGCCTCATCGGCACCATCACGAACCTGTTCGCCAGCTTCCTGTCCAACTCCGACAGCAGCACGCAGGCGCGCACGGTGAAGTACAGCGCGATCGTGCCGTACTTCAATGAACACCCCTGGTTCGGCCGCGGGTTCGGCACCTTCACCCCTGACCTGTACTTCTTCACGGACAACCAGTACATGCTGACCCTGGCCGAGATGGGCGTCCTGGGCCTGATCGCCCTGTTCGCCCTCTTCATCACCGGCATGCACACCGGCGGCGCCATCCGCCGCCTCGCCCGCACCGAGTCCGACCGCGAACTCGGCCAGGCGTTCCTCGCCTCGGCCCTGGTCGCCCTGGTCATCAGTGCCACCTTCGACGCGCTCAGCTTCCCCATGTACGCGGGGATGTTCTTCCTGGTCCTCGGAGCGGGCGGCAGCTACCTGGGCTTCGTGCGCCACGAGGCTAAGACGATCGCCGAACCGCCCGTCCCGCGTACGCCGACCGAGACCAAGGTCCCCCAACTCGTGGAGTCCCGATGAGCACCGTCGCCGTCATCGTCGTCACCTGGAACAGCGCCGCGGTGCTCCCCGGGTTCCTCGCCGCCCTGCCCGACGGGATGGCCGGGCTGGACTGGCGCCTCGTGGTCGCCGACAACGACTCGGCCGACGACACGGTCGAGGTGCTGAGCACCCTCGCCCCGGAGGCGACGGTCGTCCAGACCGGCCGCAACGCCGGGTACGCGGCCGGGATCAACGCGGCGCTGGACGCGGCGGGGGAGCACGGGGTCGCCCTCATCTGCAACCCCGACGTACGGATGCGGCAGGGCTGCGCCAAACGCCTGGTGGACAGCCTCGGCGGCGGCGTCGGGATCGCCGTACCCCTGCTGTACGAGGAGGGGAGCGACACGCCTCATCGCTCCCTGCGCCGGGAGTCGACCGTGCTGCGGGCGCTCGGCGAGGCCGTCATCGGCAACACCCGGGCCGCCGCTTTCCGGCCCTGAGCGAGCTGGTGACCGACCCGGCCGCGTACCAGCACCCGACGCGCGCGGACTGGGCGACGGGCGCGTTGATGGCCATCTCCGGGGAGTGCACGGCCGCGTGCGGCAAGTGGGACGAGTCCTTCTTCCTCTACTCGGAGGAGACGGAATTCTGCCTGCGGGCACGGGACTTGGGGTACGCGACGCAGCTGGAGCCGGGGGCCGAGGCGGTGCACCTGGGGGGCGACTCCCAGGTGTCACCTCGCCTCTGGACACTGCTCACCCTCAACCGCGTCCGTCTGTACGGCCGCAGGCACGGCCGCCTGGCGACGACGGCATTCCGGGCGGCGGTCCTGCTGAGGGAGACGTCACGAGCGGCGCTGGGCCGCCCGGCGAGCAGGGCGGCAGCTGTGGCCCTGACTCGACCCGGGGTTCTGAATGAAACGCCGGGCCCATGACCCACCAAGGGGCGCGGGGCTGTGTCAATATGCGGCTCCGCCGCGTGGGCGCGACCAGCCCCCACCGCCTCGCAGACGACCTACGGCCGACGTCGGCACACCATCGCAACGAAGTCATGCCCCACATCCGCCAGAGCCGCATCCTCCGCAGCGAAACACCGCTCCAGCAACTCCAACGTCTCCGGCGACTGATCCCGGAAGTTGTGGGCGATCCCGGAGAACGCGATGTGCAACACCGTGCCCCCGTACGGCCGTTCCTCCAGGACCTCGAACTCCCGCCGCAGCCCCGGCAGCAACGCCGCCGCGTCCACCGCCTCGGAGGGGTCGTCCAGCACCATCGCCATCCGGCTGGGCCGCACGACCCGCCGCTTGATACGTCCGTCGGCCAACCGCCGCCGTTCCTCGGGAAGACGCGCGAGAAGCGCGTTCGCCGCGTCGAGTTGCGCGTCGGTCCACTGGAACCGCGTCGGCCCCACGAACTCGTCGATCACGAACAGCCCGTCCGGCTCGATGAGTTCGGCCAGCCGGGGCAACGTCTCGTCGAGATGGTCGAAGTGGTGCAGCGACTGCAGGCCCAGCAGCACGTCGAAGCGCTCACCGTCCGCCGTCATCTGGTTGACGTCCGTGACCCGGAAGCGCAGGACGTCGGCCAGCCCCTCGTCCGCGGCGGCCCGGGTCGCGAACTCGATCCGCTCCGGCGCCACGTCCACCCCCTCCAGCAGGGAGAACGCGCCGGTCTTCGCCCACAGCAGCTCGTTGCCGCCGGTCCCGCAGCCCAGCGACAGCCCGCGCAGATCGGTGCGCGGCGCGAAGTGCTTGGCGGCCACGTACTGCGGGAAGGACACCTCGGCGTCCCCGGTCATCAGCAGATTCCACCGCTTGATCACCGAGGGGATCGCCCACCACTCGGTCAGCGACGGGTCGACCTGGGACCAGTGCTCGACCACCCGGGCCCCGCCCCGCACCCGCAACTTGGCCAGCACGGGGTTGAGTTCGAGTTTGCGCACCTTGCGCAGGAGCCGGTCCGCGTCATGTCTGTTGACCAGGTTGTTCAGCATGCGGTCTCCGTTCTCACGGCGATGAGCGACTTGGGGGCACCGAGCACCCGCTCGCTGAGCAGCACCGACCGGGGGAACAGGTAACGCATCTCGGTGCGGGTGAGCAGCTCGATGTTGATCACGGCGTTCATGGCCGACTCGGGGCTGTCCGGACGGCTGTGGACCAGCGGCCAGCGCCGGACGAGGCGGGCCCGGGCGGCCAGCGGCAGGAACTGGAAGCCGGGTGCCACGAAGTGCGGCTCGACGGGGAAGTAGCGGTACGGCGTCTGGATCCAGTGCAGCGGGGCGAGCTGCTCGACCGCGGCGACGAACTTCTGCCGCTGGCTGTGGCCGCCGACGTGCTCGATGGTCGAGTTGGAGAACACCAGGTCGTAGCCGCCCTGGGCGCTCAGCTCGGCGGCCACCTCCGGGTCGGTGACGTCGGCGTTCTCCGCGGTGATCCAGTCGGGCAGGTCGGTGGGGTGCGCCTCCAGGTTGATCAGGTGGACGTGCTTGGCACGCACCGGCGCCCGCAGCCACATCTCGGCCGTGCCGCCCAGGTCCACGACCCGCATGCCCTCGATGCCGGGGAAGCAGCCCCGGAACCGCTCCCAGCGGGCGACACGCATCCGTTCGCCCAGCGAGCCGGGTGCGTCGACGAACTTGTTTCTGAGGGCGCGGGATCGGGGCATCGGGGCAACCACCTGAGGTCGGAGCGGAACGGTAGGAGGAGTGGAGGGCACGGTCTGTCACCAGTCCGTGTAGAAGCTGGCGGGGTTCACCAGGTACCGCACGGTCGGGTGCGGCACATGCCGCACCCGGTGCCGTCGGGCGTACCGGTGGATGAGCTCCCAGTCCTCCCGGGGCAGCACCTCCGGGGTGCGGCGCAGGCGGCTGAAGTGCAGGGAGCGGGTGCGGCGGGCGACGAAGGCGTTGGTGTCCAGGAAGGATTCGCGGGCGGCGCGGCGCCGGTCGTACGGGACCGACAGGATGTCCTTCTCGCTGCCGTCCGGCAGGACGCGGCGCAGCGCGGTGTAGACACCCGCGGGCGCGTCGGCGGACTCCAGGGCCGCCAACGCCCGTTCCAGATGGTCGGGTTCCCACAGGTTGTCGTCGTCGAGGAAGGCGACGTACCGCGAACGCGTGAGCCGGATGCCGACATTGCGCACGACCCCCGCCACGCCCGTGTTGCGGGCCAGTGAGACCGCGAACAGCCGTGGGTCGTGCGGGAGTTCGGGGAGTCCGGCGCCGTCGTCGACCACGATCACCACCTGGTCGCGCACGGTCTGGGCCAGGGCCGAGCGGACGGCGGCGCGCAGGGCGTCCGGGCGCCGGTGGGTGGCGATGACGGTGGCGACCAGGGCCGAGGGCGGTGACGGCCAAGCGGCCGACAGCCGCCGGACCTCGGCGTCCTCGATCCGGCGCAGCCGCACCGCGGAAGGCGCCAGCAGGACCTTGTTCCTGGCCTCGAAGAGCACCAGCCAGCCGAACACCGCCTTGAGCAGCGTCCACGGCAGCCGCACGACGCGCCTCACGAGGCGGGCTCCGGGGTGACGAGACGGCCGTCGGACAGCCGGTTGTTGCGCCACACGTTCCCCGCGCCCTTGTCGTTCCAGTGTGCGACGACGCCGTAGCCGCCCGAGGCGGGGTGGAACTCCGTCGAGAAGATGTTGTCGGTGACCTTGATCCCGGTGGCCCCCGTGGAACCGCCGTAGAGGGCGTACGCGCCGCCGGCGATCCAGTTGTCGTCGACGGTGACGTTGCGGACCACGCCGACGTCCGCGAACAGGCCGATGCTGCCCGAGGCGCCCTGCTTGAGGCTGGTCTCGTTGAGCAGGGTGTTGTGGCGGATGGTCAGGTGCCCGGTGTTGCCGCCGCCGCTGATCACCGCGTTGGTGTGCTGCCACTCGCCGCCGAGGTTCACGAACGGCTCGATGTCGTGGACGTAGTTGTCGTGGATGTCGCCCTGCCCCATCGACAGGGCGTCGCCGAACACCGAGATGTCGCACCAGCCGACCTCGATGGAGCTGCCGCCCATGTTCGACACCGCGTAGTCCACACCGCCGTTGTCCGGGCCCGTGCCGGGGACGGCGGTGATGGTGGAGTGCAGGACCCGCAGACCGCTGAAGCCGGGGCGCAGGTTGATGCCCCACCAGCTGTCCGAGGTGATCTTGGTGTCGATGATGGTGACGTTGTTCGCGTAGATGTCGAGGGAGCCGGTGATGTCCTGGCCCCGGATGACGGTGCCGTCGGTGCGGATGGTCTTGTAGCCGGTCTTCTTGGGGGTGAGGCGGGTGCGCGGGCCGGTGGTGCGGGCGGCGGGGGAAGCCGCAGGCGCCGGGGGGAGGCGCAGCCGGTCCGGGCGGCGGGCGTGCCGCTCGGGGCGGGCGCCTTCGCCGACGCGGACGGGCGGGGCGAGGGGGACGACGAGGGCGAAGACGAGGCGGCCGGGGTCTTCGTCGCCTCGCCGATCTCGGCCGACGGCGTGGCGCTCGACGCCTTCGGGGAGGCGCTCGTACGGCAGGACGGCTGGTCCTTCGGGCAGCCCGCCGAGGCGGACTCGTCCGATCCCGATCCCGAGCAGGCCGCGCTCGCGACCGTCAGTAAGGCCGCGAGCAGCAGCCCCTGGAGTGAGCGTCGGCGGGTGGGCCGTGACATCGGGGTCACCTCAAGTCCTGTCGGGGAGACCGGACCGGTGCGGTCGCCCGGTGCCGGCCGTGGCGGGGCCGGTCGACGCCGCGCAGGAAGTCGCGGCTGGGCAGGACGCACACCGTGTAGCCGGCCAGGGCGATCGTGCCGATGGTGAGCAGGGCGAGCGGGCCGTCACCGAGCAGGGGCTCCAGGCCGAGGACGACCGCGGCCATCACGGCCCCGCCGAGGAAGGGCCACGCGCAGGCCCGGGCGACCCGGGCGACGCCGATGCCGCCCCGGCCGAGAGCGATCAGGAACACGGGCACCACCAGGCCGCCGGCGACCAGGACATGGCCCTGGGCGACCCCGGCGGTGCCGTTGACACGGGCGGCGACGAGCAGGACCGGGATCAGGGCGACCAGCCACAGACCCTGCACCAGGAAGAGCGAGCGGCGCTGGCCGACCGCGACGAGACAGTCGTAGGCGAGTTCGCTGCCGATGCGGATCAGGCCGAGGGCCATCAGCCACGGCAGTGCCCCGGCCGCGGGTGCCCACCGGTCGCCGTAGATCAGGCGGATGACGGGTTCCGCGAGGCCGGCGAGCAGGACGCACAGCGGGACGGTGCCGGTCATCAGGACGCCCAGGGCGCGGCTGAAGCCCTGCGCGAGGGCCTGCGGTGAGTCGGCGAGGCGGGAGAAGCCGGCGAAGGAGACCCGGCGGGCGGCCTCGGAGATGATCCGCACCGGCCAGCCGGAGATGTTGAAGGCGAGCACATAGAAACCCAGCGCGATGTTGCCCAGCGTCGCGCCGACCACCATGGTGTCGACGTTGACCACCGCGAGCGCCAGCATGCTCGCCCCGGCGAGCGGAAGCCCGAACCGCAGCAGCGCCCGGGCCTGTTCGGGGTTCCAGCCGTACTTGAGGGTGCCCGGCGCGGCCAGCGCGCAGCCGATCAGTGTCACCACGTTCCCGGCGACGGCCCCCACGGCGAAGCTCATCGCGCCCCAGCCCGCGAAGGCCAGCACCAGGGTCACGCCGGTGCCGACGACGAAGTTGAGGCCGTCGATGACCATCCGCTTGCCCTGGGCGAACTCACGGGTGAGGAAGCCGCCCGGCACCTGCGCCACGCCGTCGATGAGCACGCACAGGCACATCACCCGCAGCACGCCCGCGGCGTCCGGCGAGTCGAGCAGACCGGCCACCGTCGGTGCGGACGCGAACAGGGCCACGTACAGCAGCCCGCTGGAGAGGGTGCTGAGGGTCAGCACGGTCGGCGCGAACCGCCGCGCGTCCCCCTCCCAGCGCACGATGGCCAGGCCCACGCCCAGTTCGTTGGCGGACAGCAGCACCAGCAGCACGGTCTGGGCGATGCCGTACACGCCCCATTCGGCGGGGCCGAGGGCGAAGCGGGCCAGGACGATGCCGGTCGCGAAGTTGCCCAGTCGCAGGACGACGGTGTTGATCAGGCTCCAGCGCGCGGCTGAGCGGACCTTCCGGCCGAGAGAGGGTGCGGCGGGTGCGGCGGATACTGCGGGTTCTGCGGGTTCTGCGGGTTCGACGGGTTCTACGGCAAGGGGAGGAGCGGGCGCGTCGCTCGTCTCACCGGTCGCGCTGTCCGGTGCGCGGGCGATGTCCATGGGTCGACTCCTCGTCGCGCGGCTCTGCGGCGGATGCTCCGGCCATGACGGGCCGTGGTTCTTGGGGCTGGGCGGCGCTCCGCTCGTTCCCGGTGGGCTGCGACCAGCTCGGCGGCCTGCGGATGGCCAGCGTCTCCTCCACGACCGGCACGTCGGCCGCCGCGTCCCGGTCGGTGGTCTCCGCGTCCCGGTCGGTGGTCTCCGCCTCCGCCGGTGCGTCGGGCCGCCGCGGCCTTCTGCGCGCCTCCACGTAGAAGACGGCGACCAGGCTGAGCACCAGCCCCGCGCCGCCCGCCATGATCATGTACTCGAGCCGGGTCTTGGTCTGCGCCACCGGGGTCTGCGGGGCCACGATCGTCGTCATGCGGATCATGGCCTTGGGGTCCACCGACTGGTCCCGCTGGAACTGGTCCAGCCGCTCCTTGGCATAGGCGGTCAGGATCTTGTCCGAGGACAGGACGGACGCCTGGTCGGTGCCGGTGACGGTCAGCCAGAGCAGCGGCCCCTGCGCGTTGTCGGCGAGCTTTGCCTCGAACGTCCCCTTCGCCCCACGGGACTTGAGTTCCCGGAGCGAGTCGTCGGAGTTGAGGTTGCGCGCCAGGCTGTCGGCCATGCCGGTGAGCGAGGTCTGGGTGCTGAGGAAGGGATTGCCGTCATAAGCCCGGGTCGCCTTCTGGGAGTTCAGCAGCACCACCGTGCTCTGCGACTGGTAGGTCACGTGAACCAACCGGGTCACGCCGAAGACCAGGCCCGCGGTCAGCAGCAGCCCCGGCAGCAGGACGTGCCAGCGCCTGCGCATGACTCGGAAGATCTCAGCGAGATCCATGGTCCCCCCTAGTGACCAGACGTTCGACGAGCGTATGTTGCAAGCGGATCATATGGGGAGCGTTCGGTCCGTGGGTCTCGGTTGATCAGTGAGTCTCGGCCGGGTGCCGGCGGTGCCTCCCTTCACGAGCACCTCGGCGATGCGTTCGCTGGCCCGGCCGTCCCAGAGTTCGGGGCGGCGCGGCGCCGGTGGGGCGTCCAGGACTCGGTTGACCGTGGCGACGATCCGGGCGGGATCCCGTCCGGCCAGCACATTGGTGCCCTGCTCGACGGTGATGGGCCGCTCGGTGTTGTCCCGCAGCGTCACGCACGGCACGCCGAGGGCGGTGGTCTCCTCCTGCACACCGCCCGAGTCCGTGAGTACGACGCGGGCGGCGTCCTGCAGTGCGATGAAGTCCAAGTACCCGGCGGGCGGGACGAGCTGGATGCCACCGGGCACGCCGAGCTCGGCCAGCCTGCCGGCCGCGCGGGGATGCACGGGCAGCACGAGCGGGCAGCGGCCGGCGATCTCGCCCAGGGCCTTGAGGAGCCCCGTGAGCACCTCGGGGTCGTCCACGTTGGCGGGGCGGTGCAGGGTGACCAGGCCGAACTCGCCCCGGGTCAGACCGAACCGGTCCAGGACGTCGGAGGCGCGGGCCCGCTCCAGGTTGGCCAGCAGGGTGTCGATCATGACGTTGCCGACGAGGTGGATCTGGTCCTCCCGGTACCCCTCCGCGCGCAGGTTGTCGACGGCGTCGGGGGAGGGGGCCAGCAGATAGTCGCTGACCCGGTCGGTGGCGACCCGGTTTACCTCCTCCGGCATGCTCCAGTCACGGCTGCGCAGCCCGGACTCGACATGCGCGAGGAGCGGTCCCGCCTTGGCGGTGACCAGGGCGCAGGCGAGCGTGGAGTTGATGTCGCCGACCACGACGACGATGTCCGGCGCGACCTCCTCAAGGAGCGGCTCGAAAGCGGTCATCACGCGTCCGGTCTGCTCGGCGTGGCTGCCCGAACCGACGCCGAGGAAGCGGTCGGGCGGCCGGATGCCGAGGTCGGCGAAGAACACGTCGTTCATGGCCGGGTCGTAGTGCTGGCCGGTGTGGACGAGGAGCACCTCGGCGCCGCGGCGCTCCAGGGCGTCCATCACCGGTTTGATCTTCATGTAGTTGGGGCGGGCCCCGGCGACGCAGACGATCCGCGGCATGGTTCAGAGCACCTCGATCGTGGGGCCGGGGGACAGGCGGCGACGGCAGTCGAGGACGAACGGGGCCTGCTCGGCGATGAGTTCGTAGTCGAAGCCGTCGTGGTCGGTGAGCAGGACCACCACGTCGGCGGCGGCCAGCTCCTCCGCGTCCGGCTCGACCCGGACCAGCCGGGCATCCACCGGGAGGCTCTCGACGACATGCGGGTCGGCGGCTCGGACCTGGGCCCCCATGTCGAGGAGCAGTTGGGAGATGCGCAGGGCCGGCGACTCGCGGGCGTCGCCGGTGTTCTTCTTGTACGCCAGGCCGAGCAGCAGGATGCGCGAGCCGTTGACGGATCTTCGTCTGGTGTTGAACAGGTCGGTGATGCGCCGGGTGACGTACTCCGGCATGTGGTTGTTGATGTCGTTGGCCAGCTCCACGAACCGGAAGCTCTGGCCGAGTTCGCGCTGCACCCGCCAGGACAGATAGGACGGGTCGATGGGCAGGCAGTGCCCGCCGACCCCCGGCCCCGGCGTGAACTTCATGAAGCCGAAGGGCTTGCTGGACGCGGCCTCGATGGCTTGCCAGACGTCGATGTCCAGGTGATGGGCGAACATCGCGATCTCGTTGACCAGTGCGATGTTCACATGCCGGAAGGTGTTCTCCAGGAGCTTGGCGAGTTCGGCTTCCTTGGGTGAGCTCACCGGCACGGTGGTGTCGACGAGTTGGGCGTAGAAGCCCTCGACCGCCTTCAGGGAGGCCTCGTTCACACCGGAGACGACCTTCGGCGTCTCCTTGAAGCCCCACACCGCGTTGCCGGGGTCGATCCGCTCCGGGCTGTACCCGAGATGGAAGTCGGTGCCCGCGGCGAGACCCGAGCCCTCCTCCAGGAGCGGCGCGAACAGCTCCTGGGTGGTGCCCGGGTAGGTGGTCGACTCCAGGATCACCGTGGCGCCGGGGCGCAGATAGCGGCCGAGGGTGACCGCCGACTCCTTGATGTACCGCAGGTCGGGGGTGCCCTCGTGCAGCGGGGTCGGCACCGTCACGACGGCGACGTCGAAACCGCCGCAGTCGCGGGCCGACTCGCTCGCACGGTAGGTGCCGTTGTCCAGCGCCGCCCGGATGCGCTCCGAGGAGACGTCCTCCACGAAGGACTCACCGGCGGCGAGGCTCTTGACCCGGCGTGAGTCGACGTCGTACCCGATGACGTCATGTCCGACCTCCGCGGCCCGGATGGCCAGCGGCAGCCCGACGTATCCCTGTCCCACCACGACGACACGCATCAGTGACTCCTGTTCGCGGGAGCGGTCGACGGGGTGAGCCGGAAACGCTCGCGCGCCGTCATGAGGAGGAAGGCAGCATTGGTGGTGAGGTAGCGCCGGCCCAGGCGGCGCGGCTCCTGGAGCACGCGGTAGAGCCACTCCAGGCCCCAGCGCTGCCAGGCCTTGGGGGCTCGCTTGGTGATGCCGGCCAGGATGTCGAAGGAGCCGCCGACGCCGTGCACGACGCGAGCGCCGGTGCGCTCCCCGTAGGCCGCGGTGAAGATCTCCTTCTTCGGCGAGGTCATGCCAAGGAAGAGCATCTGGGCACCGCTCGAGGCGATCGTGTCGGCGATCGCCGCCTGCTCGGAGTCGTCGAAGTAGCCGTTGCGGTGGCCGGCCACCTTCAGGCCGGGGAAACGCGCGGCCACCCGCCGCACCATCTCCTCCAGCACGTCCTCCTTGGCGCCGAGGAAGTACACCGAGATGCCCACCGACTCCGCCTCGGCCAGCAGCCGCAGGAACAGGTCGATCCCCGCCACCCGCTCCGGCAGCGGGGCCTTCAGCACCCGCCCGGCCCACACCACGGCCTGTCCGTCGGCGAGGACCAGATCGCAGCCGGACACCGCCTTGGCGAGCCGCTCGTCGCGCCGCATGTTGACCAGCTTCGCGGCGTTGACCACGCCGATCTCCAACTGCCTGCCGCCCCGCACCGCTTCGAGGCAGCGCTCGACGGTCTGGTCCATGGTCAACGGGTCCAGCTCGACACCGAACAGAGTCTGACGCCCCGTCATATCCGGCCCCCCTGCCAGGCGTGAAGCATCCAGCCGAACTCGTACGGCCGGCACTCGCGGTCCACGGACAGCGGCCGGTACACCCGGTCCAGGGAGGCGAGCCGAAGCCCCGGAAGGGCCCGGGTGGTCAGTCCCCGGACAGCGCGGACGGCCTTCTTCGGGTCACCCCGGTAGACCTTGCGCCAGGTCACGCCGAGCTCGTCGAGGATCAAGGGCTCACGGACGTCCGGGTGCTCGGAGAACTCGGACACCTCCGTCATCCAGCGCAGGCCCTTGCGGATCGCCGCGCCGAAGTCGCTGCCGCCGGCGTCCGTGAGATCGAACAGGGCGGTCGGCGCCATCGCGTGCTGATGGACGCTGTAGACGGGATAACCCTCGATGACTCCGCCGGTGCGCGCGTCGTAGTGCCACCACCACTGCCCGCCGTCACCCTGCAGCTCGCAGATCCGCCTCGCACAAGCCTCGGACGCGGCGAGCGCCTCGGTGTCCCCGTCGCCGCTCGCGTGCGCGAGGGCCAGTGCCTGGAGCGGATACGTCTGGTCGGCGAAGCAGCTGACATGCGCCCGGTACCAGGGCAGCAGGCCGGGCGCGGTCGCGTGCGGGAACAGTGGGCTGGTGCCGATGCGGGCCTTCAGCAGCCGGTCGCGCGCGGAGGTGAAACGTCTCTCCACATCGACCGTCTCGCGGGCCGCCGCGTAGGCGGAGAGCACCCAGGCCGCCTCGACCGTGTACTGCGGCTTGTCGTAGGCGTCCAGCGCCTCGACCCGCCCGAGAGCGTCGGACAGCTTCGGGTGCCCGGTCTCGGCGGCCGCCCAGGCGATGAGTGCCGCGTCCCCGAGGTTGGTCACCCCGGGCAGCGACTCCACCAGCAGACCCGTGAACTCCTGGGCGGTGCGCCCACCGAGCGCCGCCCGCTGCCGGTCCTCGGGCAGGAAGCGCACGCCGAGTGCGGTGATGGCCGCGTACCGGGTGCTGGTCCCGCGCCGGTCCAGGGCCCAGGAGCCGTCCGGGGCCCGGCGTCCGGCCAGGGTGAAGGCGAAGGCCTCCTTGCCGGGCAGCAGCATCGCCGGCAGGCCCAACTCCGCCACCGTGAGCAGGCGTTGGGCGAGGGCTAGCAGCGACGGTTCCTCACGACCGAGCGCGGCCAGACGTGAAATGGTCATCTTTCGGACACACCAACCCCCCTGTGGGCCCTGCTGTGGACAGACTGGTGAAACGTCGGGCCACAATCGGCCTACGACGGAAGGCGGACGTCAGGCGCCGGAGCGGCTCTCACTTCCTGGACGCGGGCACAGGTGTCCCCACCACCCCGTAACCCCCCCTGGGCACTACTGGCTCGTGTGGTCATTGTGCATGGCCTGCACACTTCGCACACATGTTATGCCTGTAAATGTTCGAGGATCTGTCATTCGAGGGAAACAATGCGGAACGGGCTGGAAACAAGCGTCAGGCCCGCTCGATCAGTTCGCCGTCCTTCTCGTCGTACAGCCCGCCCGTCCGCGGGCACTCCCACGTGCCGGGTTCGCGTTCCACCAGGCGTACGCCGGCCCGCCCGACCCAGCCGATCCGGCGTGCCGGCACACCCGCCACGAGTGCGAAGTCCGGGACATCCTTGGTCACCACGGCTCCCGCCGCGACCAGCGCCCAACGACCGATGTGGACCGGCGCGACACAGACCGAACGCGCCCCGATGGACGCCCCTTCGGCCACGGTGACGGCCACGGCTTCCCAGTCACCGCCGCGCTTCAGCTTCCCCTCGGTGTCCACGGAACGGGGGAAGTAGTCGTTGGTGAACACGGCCGCCGGGCCGACGAACACCCCGTCCGCGAGCACGGCCGGTTCGTACACCAACGCGTAGTTCTGCAGCTTGACGTTGTCGCCGATCCGTACGCCCGGGCCGACGTACGCGCCGCGGCCCACGATGCATCCACCGCCCAGCCGGGCGTCCTCCCGGATCTGGGCCAGATCCCAGACGGTCGTGCCCTCGCCGATCGTGGCCGTCTCGTCGACCTGGGCGGTGGGCTGGATTCTGACGTTCATCGGGCGGAACCCTTCGTAAAGTCGCACGGAGCGCTCATCATCGATCACCGATCGCGCTCTGGCTACGGGTTGTAGGGTTCCGTCGCGTCAGGACGGCAGATCCGGCCATCTCCCCCCGGCGCTGAGCTCAGCCCTCCGCCGACCGGACGACGTCCGCGAGGGCCGTGGCGGGCCGGCCGGTGAGGCGGGGCACGGCGTCGCTGACACCGGCGAGTTCACCGGCCGCGATCGCCGTGTACGTCGACACCCACGCGTCGACCTGCCAGGACGGGGCGCCGTAGGAGGCGCGGGAGGCGTAGGCCTCCTCGACCGTCTCCGGGTGATAGGTGACCGTGCGGCCCCGGACCTCGGTGAGGATCGCCGCGGCCTCCGCCAGCGACAGGGACTCAGGACCGGTGAGGTCGTACACGGCGCCGGCGTGGTCGTCCGGCCGGGCCAGGATCGCCGCGGCGGCCTCCGCGATGTCGTCCTGGGCGACGAACGCCGCCCGCCCCTCACCGGCCGGGCCCCGGACGACCCCGTCCTCGCCCACCAGGGCCGGTACGAAGTCGGCGTACAGGTTGTCCCGCAGGAACGTGTACGCCAGCCCGGTGGCGCGGATGTGCTCCTCGGTGTGGAAGTGGTCGCGGGCCAGCGTGAACGTGGCGTCGGGTGCCGCGCCGAAGAAGGAGACGTAGACGAGGTGGCGCACCCCGGCCTCGACGGCGGCGTCCACGAACGTCTTGTGCTCGGCGAGCCGGTCCGCGCTCTCGGACGCCGACACCATGAACACGGTGGCGACACCGTCGAGTCCGCGGACGACCGCCTGGTGGTCGGCGTACTCCGCCTGTACCGCGGTGGCACCGGAGAGCGAAGGTGCCCGCTCCGCGCTGCGCACCAGGAGCCGCTGCACCGCGCCCCGCCCGGCCAGGAGGCGGGCGACGCGCCCACCGAGGCGACCTGTGGCGCCGGTGACGACAACTGGCTGGTCCGGCGTGGTGGTCATGGCTGACATCACGTCCCTCGGTGATCGCGTTCAGGGGTTCGGCCGCAACCTACTCCCCGGAGGGTGCGGGCAAGGGGACGCTCAGGGGCACCGGTGTGCCGACGGCCGGGTCGTGAGGACGGTGGGTGGGTGGTCACCGGGGTGGGCGTTCGAGACTGGCTGTCGGTGCCAGGAGTGCGTCGACCTCGTCCCTCCGGTTCGTCGCCATGAACACCGAGATGAGGGCCTTTTTGGTGCTGACCGTGCTGGGGTGATCGCCCCCGAGGGCGCGCTCACACCGTTCCAGCGTTTCCTTGAGCAACGTCTCGGCGTCCTCGTGGAGTTGGAGGCGGTACAGCGTGACGCCCAGATGGTGGGCGGAGGCGATCGTCGCGGGGTGATCCTCCCCCAGTACGCGGCGGCGCCGGCCGAGGACGTCCTCGTGCAGGTGGCGCGCCTCGGCGAGGCTGCCCAGGCCCCGTAGGGAGTTGGCCAGGTTGCCGGCGGTGGTGAGGGTGTCCGGGTGGTTCCCGCCCAGGACACGTCGGCGTCGTTCCAGGGTGTCCTCCAGGAGCCGCCGCGCCTCGGGCTGCTTTCCGAGGCCCCGGAGAGCGTTGGCGAGACTGTTGGCGGAGGTGAGGGAGTCGGGATGGTCCTCACCGAGGACGCGTCGGCGGCGGCGGAGCGTGTCGTTGTGGAGTCGCCGCGCCTTGGCGCACTGCCCCAGTGCGATCAGGGCGTTGGCCAGGTCGTGGGTGGAGGTGAGCGTGTCGGGGTGGTCCTCGCCCAGGACGCGGAGGCGCTCTTGGCGGACCCGTTCGTGGAGCCGGCGTCCCTCCTCGCAGGCGCCGGACATCGTCGACGCCCGGGCCAGATAGTGGGCCCACATGAGGGTGTCGGGGTGATCCGCTCCCTGGACGCCTGAGCAGCGGGGGTGGAACGTGGCGCACACGTCAACGGCCTCCCGCGCCCGGCCGGTGCGCAGCAGGTAGCGAACGGAGGCGATGAGGGGGCCGGGCCGGTCGAAGAGCTCGGCCACGTCAGCTGCCGGACGTCCTGTCAGGTGGGGTTGCAGCACCGCCCAGCCGGGCCAGGACGCCGGGTCGTCAGGGTCTCCGGGGTCGACCCCGCCAGGATGGCGCTGACGCGCGGGCGCAGTTCGGCGGCCTCCATCCTGGTCGTACGGTGGCGGAGGTACCTCCTGGTCAGCGTGTGGATCCGGAGGAGCGGGCCGTCGACGTCGGCCAGGCCGCGGCGTTGAAGAGTCCTCACCTGGTCGGACGGAGCCCCCAGCCAGTCGAGCGGGATCGGCTCGGCCGCGAAGTAGGCGGTGAGCCGTAGCAGGTCCGCGGCCTCCGGGTGTTCGACTGCCAGCTCGGTGACCGCGGTGTCCAGCCTGCGGACGAGGGTTTCCGGGTTACGGTTGGACGCCCCCTGTTTCATGACGGGAGTCGCGTTCTTGCGGATCAGCGTGAGGTACTGCCGGGCGGACGTGCCCTCGGTGAGGACCTGGGCCGCTTGAGCGAGCGCCAGCGGGAGGTCGCCGAGGGTGTCCGCGATCGCGCTCGCCCGGTCGTCGGCGAGGCGGGGGAGCCGGCTCTGCAGACAGCGGCGGGAGTGCGCGCGGGGCAGGACGTCCACGGTGCTGCCGCCGCCCAGGTCCTGCCAGGCCGGGTTGCGGGACGTGATCAGTAGGTGCCCGGCTCCGAACGGGATCCAGCCGTCCAGACGCTCGGGGTCGTCGGCGTTGTCCAGGACGATGAGCCATCGTTCCCGGGTGCGCAGATGGTGGAGCCCCGCCAAAGCGGCGGCCTGGATGCCGGCGCCCGGGGGCGCGGAGGTCATCAGCCGGTAGGCCAGCTCCGCGAACTGCAACGGCATGCGATCGAGTTGTGCGTCGATCCACCAGACGATCTCGTACTGGCTGGCGAATCGGTGCACGTACTCCACCGCGATCTCGGTCTTGCCGACACCGACGATGCCGTGCAGCGCGTGCACCCGCCGCCCAGGCCCGTCGGCAAGCTTCTCGCGAACCTCGCGAAGCACCTCCTCGCGTCCGGCGAAGTGGGCGTTGCGTGGCCGTACGTTCTCCAGACCCGGGGTGTGCTGTCGGGAAAAGCGGGTGGCGAAGGAGGGGGCGGCGACGGGGACCCGCGGTTCACAAAGCCCGCGACGGCTGTCAACACAGCGGAGACAGCGGCCCTTTCGTCGAGATCGTGCAGCGAGTCGCCCACCAGTCGGCGCAGAGCCTCGGGAAGGCCGAGGCTCTCCTCAACCATCACGGCAGCGAACCGACTCCCCTCACCCGACACCCCCGCCGCCTCCGCGTCAGTCCACTGACGCCAGCGGAAATAGGCCGGCGAGAACAACGCCAAGACCCCGTGCCCGCCCCGGAACAACGTGTTCATCCGCTCGACGAGATCTTCGTGCGTCCCCGGGTCCCACAGATCGAGCCGGACCCTGTACCCGGCCCCCTCCAAGTGGCGGCCCACCCACTCCGCCCAGGCCCGATCCGCACCGGCATGACTGATGACCAGCGTCGGCGTCGAGGCGGCGGCCTCCTGCGCCGACGAGGTCTCCGAGGAGCCCCCCATGCGCGTCACATCCGCGCGCGAGGCAGTGGCGATGGCCTCCCCGTCGACCCGCACCACAGCGCCCCGCCCCGCCCCGCCGGTCACCGCCCCCTTGATGCTGCGAGGACTGCGAACCGCGGTTTGAGATACGCCGTGACCTCCGCGCGGACAAGCTCCCGCACCGCCTCCACATCGTCGCGGAACTGCGCCCCCAGCAGGGCCTCGCGCACCTCCGGCTGGAACTCGAACGCCAACTGGGCGCCCATGTGGGCCTCTTCGGGCTCGACCACGCGCCGGAGAATGCCCCCGAGGAAGACCTCGGCCAGATCGCCGCGCGACGAATCGTGCAGCAACGCGCGCTGGATGAGGCGGGCCACCGGCACGGTGAGTGTGGAGCGCGCCGACAGCAGGCCCGCCAGGCGCCAGGCCGCCGGAGAGGACGAGGCGCGGAAGCGGCGGATCGTGTCCTGCGCGGTCGCCCGGGCCCGTGCGGTGACGGGACGTGGGGGAGCGCTCGTCGGCACCCCGGGCAGGAGCAACGCCGATGACCTGGCCCACCGTCCGCTGCCCGCCGTCATCTCCGCCCAGCCCCGCAGCGGCCCCGGTTCCAGTTCGACCACCGGGACCGGTACCCCCATCGGGACACGCTCCGCAGGGGCGCGCTCCGGATCCGCCACCTGCCACCGGGAGTTGGGCAGCCCCGACCGCGGGATGTGCACCAGCGTCGGACTGGGCGTCATGCCGACCCGGTGCCAGAGCGCGGCCGGCAGCAGATGGACCACGGCCACCTGGGAGTGCCGGGCCCAGTCGGTCAGCAGCCGGTGTGCCGCGCCGGACCGCCACATCGCCCCCACCGTGTCGCTGAGCACGAGGATCAGCTGGTCGCCCGCCGGGTCGACGACCTCGCGGGGATGTCGTTCCGGACGGTCCGCGGCGGGATGAGGCCGCAGTCCCACCGTGGTCCCGTCGGGCGAGGGCAGGAGGTTCCAGCGGCGGATGTCACGGAAGGCGCCGAGGCGCACCACGTCGTGCTGCACCTCGTGGACCTCGTCCCGCCACAGGCTCATGGAGGGGCCGCAGTCGACCACGAGCGCCAGGCTCAGCCATCGCGTCGGCGCGGGGCGCAGGACGGGCAGCAGGATGTGCTCGTCGACCAGCCGGGTGACGGTCGCCTCCTCGTCCAGTTCGAACACCGTCCGGGACGCGACCTTACGGGTGAGCGGCTTCAACGCACGTGTCAACGCCAGGGTGTTCGGCAGGGAGGCGGCGGCCGGGATGTCGAGGGCGGTACCGGTCGTGGCCTCGCCGGGCGACTTGGCCACGTTCGCCGGGAGATGGAGGTCGAGGACGGGTTTGCCGTCGGGTACGGAGGCCCCGTGCCGTTTCCGGTGCGGCTCGGCGCTCTGCGGCTCGGGTCCTGGCGGCTGCGCGGGCACCGGCAGCGGCGGCGACGGGGGAGCCGTGTCAGCCGGGGTGCCGGCCCGCTCCGGCGCCCGGTGGTCCAGCGTGAGCACCCGCTGGGCCAGCCACAGGATGTCCGCGAGCTCCTCGGGCGTGGGATCGTCCACCCCGCCCCGGGCCAGCAGCGGCAGGAGGTCCGAGATCACCGGGCGTCCGGGCCGCTCAGCCGGTGCATGGTCGCCTCGGCCAGGTCGGCGAGGTCCTCCGGTGCCGTCCAGGCGCCCGCCAGGCGCAACTGGACCGCGTTGAGCAGCTGGTCGGTCGCCAGCTCTCCGGTGTTGCGCCGGGCCAGGAAGGTGTCGATGACGCCGCCCGGGGCCCGCGCGGCGTCGGCGGCCTCCTGGCCGATGCGCTGGACCAGGATCCGGTGCAACTTGTTCTCGTTGGGCAGGGGCAGATCGAGCCGGATGCACCGGCGGAGGAAGGCGGGCGGGAACTCCCGTTCCCCGTTGCTGGTCAGGACGACCACGGGGAAGGCGTGACAGCGCACCCGGCCGCCGGTGATCCACGCCGTGCCCGACTGGTCCTCCGTACCGACGCAGACCCGCGGTGCGGTCTCGGACATCCGGACGAGTTCGGGGATGTCGAAGCGTCCCTCGTCCAGAACGGTCAGCAGGTCGCCCGGCAGATCGATGTCACCCTTGTCGATCTCGTCGATGAGCAGGACCCTGGGGCGTTCGGCGGGCAGGAAGGCGGTGCCGAGCGGGCCGAGTCGGAGGTAGCGGCCGATGGTGTCGCGGGGCTCGGCGGGCGCCGGCTGTTCCAGGCGTCGCAGGTTGGCGTCCTCCAGGCGCCGCAAGGCGTCGTACTGGTACAGCCCGTCCCGCAGGGTGGTGCGGCTGGTGACGGGCCAGCGCAGGACCGGCCCGAGGCCGAGGTCCTCGGCGACGCTGTAGGCGAGGGTGGACTTGCCGACGCCGGGAACGCCCGTGACGAGCAGCGGGCGGCGCAGGTGGAGCGCGGTGTTGACGAGGTCGATCTCGGCGTCGTCGGCGATGTAGCCGGCGCCGCGCTCCCGGTCCGCGACGGACAGGGAGGGCACCACGTGGTCCGTGTCGATCTCGCCGTCGAAGACGCGCCAGGGCGGCTGGTGCGCGGCGAGCCGGTCGAGCCGGTCGGCGGCTGGGCCGTCCCCCTTGTAGATCCACCAGTCGTTCACGGCACCTCCGGTCATCGGTGTCCCCGCTGCGGGGAAGGGCATCAGAGGAAAGCGGAGTCGGTGAGGAGGGCGGCCTCGACCGGGTGATGAGGGTCGTCGTACAGCAGCACCACCCCGGGGTCGACGCCCTTGCGCAGCGCCTTCACCGCCCGCGGCAGTTCGCTGACGTTCTTCACACGGCGCAGGTTCTCCAGGCCCGCTGCCCCCGCCGGCGCGGAGTGCCCGACGCGGCGCCACAGGACGACCGGCATCCCGAAGTGCAGCGCCGGGCGCCAGACCCGCTCGGCGTCGCGCGTGGCGATGGCCACGCAGGCGGGGTGCGCGCAGTCCTCCCAGGCGTCGAGATGCCGCTCCAGTTCGCCGAGTTCCTCCTCGCCGATCCAGAAGACCGCCTTCTCGTGCTGGAAATCCGTCTGGTTCAGCCAGGTCCAGCGGGTCCACCAAAGGTGGGCGAAGTCCGCGAGTTCCCGGGCGTTGGGACAGCGGACCACCACCTCGTACCGCTCGCCCAGACGCCACGGCCGGTAGAGGCCCAGGTGGCACAGCCACTGGTCGAAGGCGGTGTCCAGCAGGGTTTCGGTGACGGCGAACTCGATGCGGCGCAGCTTCGGTGGCTGACCGCAGTCGGCGCCCCGGCGGCGCAGGGCCTCCGCCTTGGCCGTGAAGGTGCGCAGACATTCCTCGACCAGCTCGCGGGCGCCGTCCACGGAGACACGGAGGCGTTCGGTCGCGTTCTCGGGCGGCTGGACCCGCTTCCAGTCCGCCGCGTGGCGTGCCGACCGGAGCAGGATCTCCGCGAAGACCCGGTCCTGGTCCTGCGGATCCTGGTCGAGGCGTACCACCATCGTGACCTCGAACGTGTTGATCTCCGGAGGCGGTGGGGGCTCGGGCAGTGCGAGCCGGCGCCGTACCTCATGGACCCAGGAGGCGAGCGCGAAGCCGCGTCTTCGGCTCTCCCCGTCCCGGCCTGCGCTGAATCCGGACGCCAGCGCGTGCGTGAACATCAGCACCTTCGGCAGCGCGTCGTCCGTCTGCTCGCGCTCGTCCAGGTCCAGGGCCCAGTCGTACAGGTCCCCGACGGGCCTGGAGAACGGTGCGGCGACCCAGCCCGGCTCGCCGGTCTTGCCGAAGGCGAAGCGGTAGGCGTCTTCCGCCCAGTCGCCCGGACCGACGCCGTGCAGCAGCTCCTTGAGCCCGGCCCAGGCCGGAGCGTCGAGGCTCGTCGGAGTGCGTGCCGGTGCCGGGCCGCCCGTTCCTCGCAGCGCCTGGAACAACAGCAGCGAGAGATGGTCCGGGCCGCGCACCTTCTGGAGCGTGACGCCGCTCGCGTGCAGCCGCTTGCGGAACGCGTCCTGGCGTTCCCCGTGGACGTCCTTGACCGCCGTGGCCGGCAGCCCCAGGTCCTGATCGTCCGAGAGCAGGAAGACCAGGCGCTCCAGGCCCAGCTCAGTCGCTTCCTCGAACTCCAGCTCGGTGTAGGACAGATGCTCCAGATCACGGACCGGTGAGCCGTAGCGGAAGCCGATGATGCCGACGTAGACATCGGCCGTGCCGACCTGTTCCCGGCAGTAGTCGGCGGGTTTGCCGTCCCGGGCGGTGAAGTACGCCATGTCCACGGGCACATGACCGGCCCGGTGCACCGCATCGACCGCCGCGTCGACGAACGACAGGACGACCGGATACGTCCGCAACTCGGAGGTATGGCTGAGGAACACCCGCCGTGGAACGGTCACGCACCCACCCCGTAAGAACGCACTGCCTGAACAGCCCTGCTCACCAGATTAGTCAGCACCGGGGCCGCGCGTGTGCCGTACGTACCGGCGCCCTCGTATCAGGTCAACTGTCCCGGACCCTTGACTCATAACTCGCCAGTAGCCATCCTCGTCCCACAGATTTGCGCCGGTCATGACAAAGACGCATGGCCGCCGACCGAGGGACGTGGGTCATGACCAAACCTCGACGCCCGTACGGCAGACGCAAACACGTCACCGTCGTGTCGCTCCTCCTGCTCGTGCTCGCCATCGCCCTCGGCCCCACCCCGAGCTCCGCGGCCGCGAGCGACTGGTGGAACCCGACCGCACGTCCCGCGCCGGACGCGCAGATCAACGTCACCGGCGAGCCGTTCACCGGCACCAACTCCGCCGGTGAGGTACGGGGGTTCGTCGACGCCCACAACCACCTCTTCTCCAACGAGGCCTTCGGCGGCCGCCTCATCTGCGGCAAGGTCTTCTCCCCGCAGGGCGTCGCCGACGCGCTCAAGGACTGTCCGGAGCACTACCCCGACGGCACCCTCGCGATCTTCGACTACATCACCCACGGCGGTGACGGCAGGCACGATCCGGTCGGCTGGCCGACGTTCAAGGACTGGCCGGCGTACGACTCGATGACGCACCAGGCCAACTACTACGCCTGGATCGAGCGCGCCTGGCGCGGCGGGCAGCGGGTGCTCGTCAACGACCTCGTCACCAACGGCGTGATCTGCTCGGTCTACCCCTTCAAGGACCGCAGTTGTGACGAGATGACCTCGATCCGGCTGCAGGCCAAGCTGACGTACCAGCTCCAGGACTACATCGACGCGATGTACGGCGGCCCCGGCAAGGGCTGGTTCCGGATCGTCACCGACACCGCCCAGGCCCGGCAGGTGATCAAGGCGGGCAAGCTCGCCGTCGTCCTCGGCGTCGAGACCTCCGAGCCCTTCGGCTGCAAGCAGATCCTCGACATCCCGCAGTGCAGCAAGGCGGACATCGACAAGGGGCTCGACGAGCTCTACGACCTCGGCGTGCGCAGCATGTTCCTGTGTCACAAGCTCGACAACGCGCTGTGCGGCGTCCGCTTCGACGAGGGCGGGCTCGGAACGGCCATCAACGTCGGGCAGTTCCTGTCCACCGGCACGTTCTGGAAGACCGAGAAGTGCAAGGGCCCGCAGCACGACAACCCCATCGGCACCGCCTCCTCCGCCGCGGAGAAGGATCTGCCCGCGGGCACCGAGGTGCCGGCCTACGACGCCGACGCGCAGTGCAACGTCCGCGGGCTCACCGACCTCGGTGAGTACGCCGTGAAGGGCATGATGCAGCGCAAGATGATGCTCGAAATCGACCACATGAGCGTCAAGGCCACCGGCCAGGCCCTCGACCTGTTCGAGGCCGCCGACTATCCCGGCGTGCTCTCCTCGCACAGCTGGATGGACCTCAACTGGACCGAACGCGTCTACTCCCTCGGTGGGTTCGTCGCCCAGTACATGCACGGCTCCGAGGGCTTCGTCGCCGAGGCCGCCCGCACCGACGCGCTGCGCGAGAAGTACGGCGTCGGCTACGGCTTCGGCACCGACTTCAACGGCGTCGGAGACCACCCCGGGCCGCGCGGCGCGAACACCTCCAACCCGGTGAAGTACCCGTTCAAGAGCGTCGACGGCGGCTCCGTCATCGACAAGCAGACGACCGGCTCACGCACCTTCGACTACAACACCGACGGCGGCGCCCATGTCGGCATGATCCCGGACTGGATCGAGGACATCCGCCAGGTCGGCGGGCAGAACGTCGTCGACGACCTCTTCCGCGGCGCCGAGTCCTACCTCCACACCTGGGGCGCCACCGAGCAGCACCAGGCCGGCGTCAACCTCGCCAAGGGGCGTACGGCGACGGCCAGTTCCTCGGAGTGGAACCCGTTCACCAGCTACCAGCCGGGCCGCGCCGTCGACGGCGACGACGGCACCCGCTGGGCCAGCGACTGGAGCGACGACCAGTCGTGGCAGGTGGACCTGGGCGCCACCCACCTGGTCTCCCGCGTCACGCTCGACTGGGAGCGGGCGTACGCCAAGTCGTACCGGATCGAACTGTCCACCGACGGCACGAACTGGACGACCGCCTGGTCCACCACCTCCGGCGACGGCGGCCTCGACACGGCCAAGTTCACCGGGACGCCCGCCCGTTACGTCCGGGTCCACGGGCTCGGCCGCGGCACCGACTGGGGATACTCGCTCTACGAGGTCGGCGTCCACAGCGCCTGACAGGACCGCTACGGAGTCGGCGTCACGGCGCCCGACACCACCACGGGGGACGCGCACATGGCACGCATGCCGTCGGCACAACGGCGTCGGCAGCTCACCGAGGCGGCGATCCGGGCGATGGCCCGGGACGGCGTGGCCCGGACCACGACCCGTTCCATCGCCGCCGAGGCGGGCGTCTCCCTGAGCGTCTTCCACTACTGCTTCGACTCCAAGCAGGAGCTGGTCGAGTCGGTCATCACGACCATCACCGACCACTACGTCGGCATCGTGCAGGAGGCCCTGAAACCCAGGGCCTCCCTGGAGGAGACCGTCCGGGCCGGCTTCCAGGCCTACTGGGACCATGTGCGCGCCCATCCCGACGAGCACATGCTCACCTACGAACTCACCCAGTACGCCCTGCGGCAACCGGGGTTCGAGCATCTGGCCCGACGCCAGTACGAGCTCTACGGCGAGCTCTACACCGACATCATCGAGCGGCTGTCCACCACCATGGGCTTCCAACTCCGCGTCCCGGTCCCGGCGTTGGCCCGCTATCTCGCCGCCATGACCGACGGCCTGACCCTCAACTACCTGGTCCTCGGTGACGAGGACGCCTGGACGGACATCCTCGACACCGTCACCGCCCATATCGCCGGACTGGTCTCCGCCTAGGCGCGCAGCGGGTTGGTCCCGGTCGCCGCCAGCAGGTACCAGGCGGTCGCGCCCGTGTGCCGGTACGGGTAGTAGCCGAAACCGAAACCGGTGTCGAGCGGGCTGCTCGCCGAGACGACGCCGGACCCGGCGGCCACGGGGCGGGAGCCCAACGTCTGCCCGTCGCCCAGCAGTTCCTGGGCCCGCTCGATGGAGGCGAGGAGGTTCCGGGCGCGCTTGTCGTCCCCGGCGGCACAGCGGTCGCGCAGGGCCAGAGCCAGGTGGGCCGTGCCCTCGAACCACACGCCGTTGCGGTCCGGCCTGGGCTGGCCGGAGGCGATCGGGGCGTCCTCGTTCGCCAGCAGGCTCGCGGAGCTGAAGGTCACTCCCGTGTACGACTGGCCCGCCGGGACCGTGCTGTTGGGGCGGTCGGCCGAGTCCAGGACGGCGAGTTCGCGCGCGGCCCAGTCCAACGAGCGTGCGTGGGCGGGGGAGTCGAGGGCCAGGTGGGTCCAGGTCTGGGTGTCCTCGGGAATGGGGGACTTGTTGATCGTCACACCGTCGTTGGTGCCGGTGTAGAAGAAGCCGCCGTCCGGCTCCCACATCTTCTCGACGAACTTCCGTGCCACCGACCGCCGTTCCCGCCACACCCGGTCCCCGGTCAGCCGCGCCAACTGCCCGAAGAGACCGACCAGATCGGTGTTGTGCTCGGTGGAGGTGAACGGGAGCTTCGCGTTCGCCCCGTCGACCCCGAACTTGAAACCGCCGAGCGGCTCCTCGGTCCGGCCGACCTGGTCGATCCACTCGCCGATCCGCACCGCGCCCGTCAGGAACCGGCGCTCCCCGGTGCGGCGGGCGAGCGCGGCCAGTGCGATCCCGGCCCAGGCCATGTCACCCACCGCCGTACCGGTGAAGCCGAACTGCCAACCCACGTTGGCCTTGCCGTCCGCCCGGACGAACCCGTCCGGCTGCGGGGAACCGTCGTAGAAGGTGTACGGGCCCACGTTGTACGCCTGTCGGAGGCGACCGTCGTCGTGGTCGGGGTCGTTGGCCTGCGCGTACAGGAGCGCGTCGCCGAGCACCGTGGCCCGGGAGGTGCCGTCCCCCGAACGGGCCGCGAGCAGCGCCAGGATCGTGAGCGCGTTGTCGTAGGTGAACGCCGTGCTGAACAGGCCGGCTTGGTCGGTGTAGCTCTGCGCCAGCCGGATCGTGCCGTGCTCCGGATAGGCGTCCATGGCGGCGGCGAGGAAGGCCCGCGCGCGATGCCGGGCGGCGCCCGGGCGCTGCGGCGATGCTCCCGCCGTACCCCCACCGGCCGCGGTGAGGACCGCGGCGCCCGCGCCGAGTCCGGTCCCGATGAGTGCGCGACGGCTGAGGGGCATGGGTCTCCTAGAGGGATGCACGAAGAGGTCTGAGAGCGCTCTCAAAGGCGCGCGCTCATTCTGCTGTCACCGCTCGCCCCGGTCAACGGATGTGCACGGCCGACAAGTTGAGGCACACGAAAGCGGCCCCGGGAACACCCGGGGCCGCTTCGCGAGGAACGTGGATCAGACCGCCGTCGACGGGAACGTCGGGTACTCCACCCCGGAGACGTGCTGCACGACCCGGATCACCTGGCAGGAGTAGCCGAACTCGTTGTCGTACCAGAGGTAGAGGATCGCGTTGTCGCCGTCGACCTTCGTGGCGCCGGCGTCGACGATCGACGCGTGGCGCGAGCCGACGAAGTCCATGGAGACGGCGTCGGGCGCGGTGGTGAAGTCGATCTGGCGCTTCAGCGGCGAGTTCAGCGAGACGTCGCGCAGGTAGCCGAGGACCTCCTCACGGGTGGTCTCGCGGCCCAGCCGCAGGCTGAGGATGGCGATCGACACGTCCGGCACCGGCACACGGATGGAGCTGCCGGTGATCGGGGCCTTGAGGTCGGGCAGCGCCTTGGCGACGGCCGAGGCGGCGCCCGTCTCGGTGATCACCATGTTGAGCGGCGCGGAACGGCCACGGCGGTCGGCCTTGTGGTAGTTGTCCAGCAGGTTCTGGTCGTTGGTGAACGAGTGGACCGTCTCGACATGGCCGCGCAGCACGCCGTACTCGTCGTCCATCGCCTTCAGCGGCGGCACGATCGCGTTGGTGGTGCAGGACGCGCAGGACAGGATCTGCTCGTCCGGCTTCACGGTGTCGTGGTTGACGCCGTGCACGATGTTCGGGACGTCGCCCTTGCCGGGCGCGGTGAGCACGACCTTGTCGATACCGGCACGCAGGTGCTGCGAGAGGCCCTCGCGGTCGCGCCACTTGCCGGTGTTGTCGATGAGGATCGCGTTCTTGATGCCGTACGCCGTGTAGTCGACCTCGGACGGGTCGTTGGCGTAGATCACCTTGATCGCGTTGCCGTTGGCGGTGATCGTGTCGGTCGCCTCGTCGACGGTGATCGTGCCCTGGAACTGGCCGTGGATCGAGTCGCGGCGCAGCAGGGAGGCGCGCTTGACGAGGTCCTGCTCGCCGCCGCCGCGGACCACGATGGCGCGCAGCCGCAGACCGTTGCCGGAGCCGGACTTCTCGATGAGCAGGCGGGCGACGAGGCGGCCGATGCGGCCGAAGCCGTACAGGACCACGTCGCGGCCCTCGCCGCGCTCGATCTTGTTGGCGCCGGTGGCACCGGCGACGGCCTCGGCGGTGAAGGCCTCGACCGTCAGGCCGCGGTCGTCGGTGCGGTAGGTCGCGGCGAGCATGCCGATGTCGATCTGGGACGGCCCGAGGTCCAGAGTGGTGAGCGCCTGGAGGAAGGGCAGCGTCTCGGTGACCGACAGCTCCTCGCCGGCGATCTGCCGGGCGAAGCGGTGGGTCTTGAGGATGCTGACCACCGACTTGTTCACCAGGGAGCGGCTGTGCAGCAGGACGGTGACGTCCCGCTCGCGGTGCAGCTTCCCGATGATCGGGATCATCGACTCCGCGATCTCCTCGCGGGTCTTCCAGTTGGTGAACGAGTCCTCGTTGACAGTCACAAGATCCATCTTTCGAGCTAGGCAGCGCTCATATGTTAACCACATGTTCGTTTGACCTCTTGAACGGGGTGGGGTCTCCCACGCGTACCAGCGGGCACGGGGCCGCGTGCCCCGCCAGACCACGCCACGATCCAAGGGACGGACCACATGAACGCAAGCGCATCCATCGGTGTCACCGGACTGGGCGTGATGGGCCGCAACCTGGCGCGGAACTTCGCCCGCCACGGAGCCACGGTCGCCGTCCACAACCGCTCGGCCGGACGGACCCGCGCGCTGGTCCAGGAGTTCGGGCACGAGGGCACGTTCGTGGCCGCTGAATCGGCCGAGGAGTTCGTCGCCGCGCTCGAACGCCCCCGGAAGCTGATCATCATGGTGCAGGCCGGCCCCGCCACGGACGCGGTCATCGAGGAGTTCGTCCCGCTCCTGGAGCCGGGCGACATCGTCGTCGACGGCGGCAACGCCCACTTCGCCGACACCCGCCGCCGCGAGGCCGACCTGCGGGAACGCGGCCTGCACTTCGTCGGCACCGGCATCTCCGGCGGCGAGGAGGGCGCGCTCAACGGCCCGTCCGTGATGGTCGGCGGGTCCACGGAGGCGTACGCCGTACTCGGCCCCCTCTTCGAGGGCATCAGCGCACACGTCGGCGGCGAGCCCTGCGCCGCCCACATCGGCACCGACGGCGCCGGGCACTTCGTGAAGATGGTCCACAACGGCATCGAGTACGCCGACATGCAGCTCATCGCCGAGGCGTACGACCTGCTGCGTCAGGTCGCCGGGTACACGCCGGCCGAGATCGCGGCCGTCTTCCGCCGGTGGAACGCCGGCCGCCTCGGCTCGTACCTGATCGAGATCACCGCCGAGGTCCTCGCCCACACCGACCAGGCCACCGGCGCGCCCTTCGTCGACGTCGTCGCGGACGCCGCGGGCCAGAAGGGCACCGGCCGCTGGACCGTCCAGACGGCCCTGGACCTCGCCTCCCCGGTCACCGCGGTGGCCCAGGCCACCTTCGCCCGCGCGGCCTCCGGGCAGTCCGAGCTGCGCGCCGCGTACCGGGGCCTGCCGGGCGGCACCACCCCGCCGCTCAGCCGCACCGAGGCCGATCGCTTCACCTCCCAGGTGGAACACGCGCTGTACGCCTCCAAGGTCATCGCCTACGACCAGGGCTGGACGATGATCCAGGACGCCGCCGCGGAGTACGGCTGGAAGATCGACCTCGGCGCAGTCGCCCGCATCTGGCGCGGCGGCTGCATCATCCGCGCCGCCTTCCTGGACCGCATCCGCGCGGCCTACGCCGCCGACCGGGACCTGGTCAGCCTGCTCGGCGAGATGGAGTTCGCCATGGAGATCACCGACGCCCAGGTCCCCTGGCGCGAGACGGTCGCCTCCGCGACCGCCGGGGCATCCCCGTCCCGGCCATCTCCGCGGCCCTGGCCCACTACGACACCCTCCGCGCCGAACGCCTCCCCGCCGCCCTCCTCCAGGGCCAGCGCGACTACTTCGGCGCCCACACCTACGCCCGCGTGGACCGCCCGGGCGCATTCCACACCCACTGGGCCACACCGGGCCGCCCGGAGACGGCGAACTGACGGCAGCGCTCCCCGGGCAAAGGGAAGCGCCCCGCCAGGCAACCAGCGCAGGCGCAGCGCCCTCCTAACTGCTGAACCACATCGCAGACACAGGACGTTCACAGGGGGAGTGCGCCGTGGCAGAGCTGTCCCGCCGCCGGTTCGTGGTCTACACACTGGCGGCGTCCACGCTGACCGTCGCGGCCCCCCTCGGCTGCGACGCGCCGGCGGCCGAGGGTGCGACGGCCCGCCGGTCCGACGTCGTCGTGACCGGCACCGATGACGAGATGCTGGTCCTGGAGATCACCCGGGACAACAAGGTCGTCGTACGCCTGCCGCGCGTCGAGGTCGGCCAGGGGGTCACCACCGCCGTCGCCATGATGATCGCCGAGGAGCTCGACGCCCGGCTCACCGACATAGACATCCCGCTGGCCGAGGCCCGGACCAAGGGCAACCAGTTCACCGGCGGCTCCAACTCGGTCAGTTCGCTGTACGGCCCCGCCCGCAACCTCGCCGCCACGGCCCGCGCCCGCCTCGTCACCGCCGCGGCGCGCGCTGGCGGCTGCCCGCGCGCGTGCTGCCGCAC
>MWJO01000044.1 GCA_002027195.1 Streptomyces sp. GKU 895
CGGACGGCCGGCGGCGGCCGAGCCCACGCCGGCCCGCCGCCCAGCGGGCCACCGCCGCCGCCCCCTGCCCGACGCCCGGGCCGCGCGTCCGATGGGCGCCTGGCGGCGGTTCCTGCGGTGGTGGCGGGGCTACTGACCGGCCCAGGCGGCGTAGGAGGACCAGGCCTGCAGCGTCGCGGCGCTGCGGAACCGGTGCTCCACCCCTGTGACCGGATCGGTGAACTCCAGTGAGCGCGCCAGCAGTTGCAACGGTCGCCGGAAGTCACCGGCCGGCACCGCGTCGGCCACCACCGGGTACAGCGGATCGCCGAGGATGGGCAGACCCAGGGCGTTCATGTGGACGCGCAGCTGATGGGTCTGCCCGGTGGCCGGCAGCAGCCGGTACCAACCCAACTCGCCTCGGTGGTCGATGAGTTCGACCCGGCTGACCGCGTTGGGCTCGCCCGCCACCTCATAGGCGGCCAGCACCCCGCGTTCCTTCACGATCCGGCTGCGCACGGTCCGGGGAAGGGTGAGCGCGGGATCATACGGCGCGACCGCCTCGTACTCCTTGCGGACCCGCCGCTCGGCGAACAGGGTCTGGTAGGCGCCCCGTTCCCCGGGACGCACCGTGAACAGCACGAGGCCGGCGGTGAGCCGGTCGAGCCGGTGCGCGGCACCGAGCGTCGGGATGCCCAGCTCCCGGCGCAGCCGGGCGAGCGCGGTCTCGGCGACATGGCTGCCGCGCGGGGTGGTGGCCAGGAAGTGCGGCTTGTCGGCGACGACGATGTGCTCGTCCCGGTGGACGACCGTCAGGGGGAACGGCACGACCGGCTCGTCCGGCAGCTCCCGGTGGAACCACACGTACATGCCGGGGACGTACTCCGCGTCGGGCGACACGGCCCGGCCCTCCGCGTCGACGACCTGCCCCGCCGCGAACATCCCGTCCACGACCCCGGCCTCCGCCCCGCTGAGCCGCTCCACGAGGTGCTCGCGGACCGTGGTCCACGGCCCCTCGGGGGGGCAGCCGCACGCGCACCGGGTCCACCCCCTCGCGCTGGGGGAGGGGAGAGGGCGGAATCCGGTTCTTGCGTCTCATCACCGGCCAGGGTAGATCGTCACGCCGGGACGACGGCCTCCGCGGCGACCGGCGTGCGGGCCTTGTACGCCCGGTAGGCCACGCCCGCCGCGACGGTCACACCGAGGAACAGCACCGTGAACCACTGGAACCACCAGTGGCCGCCCGACGGGTCGTACACCGCCGCCCGTGGCCAGGCCAGGTTGACGGCCATGAGCAGGCCGTAGAGCAGGGCCAGGGCGTTGACCGGGACGCCCCAGCGGCCCAGGGAGAACAGCGGAGCGCCGGTCTCGTCGGTGCCGGTGGTGGTGAACCGGCCGCGCAGGCGGGTGACCAGGAGCGGGCCGGTGACCATCGCGTACGCCAGGTACAGCATCACGATGCAGGTCGTGCCGATGGCCAGGAACGCGTCCGGTGAGGCGAAGTTCAGCAGGAGCAGGGCGGCGGCGAGGGTGCCGACGACCAGGGCGGGCGCGGTCGGCATGCCGGTGCGGGAGTTGACCCGGGCGAGCCGTGCCGAGAAGGGCAGCTGGCCGTCGCGGGCCATGGAGAACAGCATCCGGCAGGCCGCCGTCTGGATCGCCAGGGTCGCCACCGCGATGGCCACCACCACGTCGGCCAGCAGCACCTTGCCCACCCCGTCGCCCAGGCTGCTGGTGAGGACGTAGCTCAGCCCGTCCACCGCGAGGTGCCCGTCGGAGAGGCTGGGCGCCGCCAGCAGGCCGCCCAGCACGATCAGCCCGCCGAGCAGTCCCGCCGCGCCCAGCGCGGTGAGGATCGTCCGGGGAGCGGTACGCCGCGGATGGTGCGTCTCCTCGCTCATCTCGCCCGCACTGTCGAAACCGATCATCACGTACGCCGCCGTGAACGAACCGACCAGCAGCGCCCCGAACAGGCCGCTCTGCGCCGCGCCCTCGGTGTGGAAGGTGATGCCCGGCGTGCGCTCGGAGTGTGTGAGCAGCAGGACGACGATGAGGACCGCGCCGATGATCTCGGCGGTCACGCCGACCCGGTTGACGACCGACATCACGCGGTTGTCCAGGACGTTCACCAGGGTCGTCAGCACCAGCAGGATCACACCCAGCACCGCCGCGTTGGCCGCGCCGTCCGTCGACGTCACCGCCGGGTCGGTGCCGACGAGCTGGAAGCCGGACCAGATCGCCGGGAGCACCAGCTGCAGGGCCAGGGCCGCCGCCGCGACCACCACGATCTGCCCGATCACCATGATCCAGCCGGCGAACCAGCCGAAGGTGAGGTTCGACAGCCGGGACGACCACTGGTAGATCGCGCCCGAGATCGGATAGCGCGCCGCCAGTTCGGCGAAGCAGGCGGCCACCATCAGCTGCCCGAGCAGCACGGCGGGCCAGGCCCAGAAGAAGACGGGGCCGCCGAAGGCGTACCCGAAGGCGAAGAACTGGAAGACGGTCGTCAGGACGGAGATGAACGAGAACCCGGCCGCGAACGAGGCGTATCTGCCGAGGCTGCGGTGCAGCTCCTGGCGGTAGCCGAACTCGGCGAGGGAGCGGTCGTCGGGGGAATGCGGTGGGTCGGGGTGGACGTCGGACGGGGTGGTGGTCGTCACGGAGGCACCTGCCTTCGACGCGGTATTCCTGTCAGGCGACAGAAATTAAGGAGAGGCTGTTTCGCCCCGATGACGCCGTCATGTCGAGGGCGGTCCCAACTCCTCACGCCCTTGCGCGGCCCGTCCGAACGCGATACATCGTGTCTATTGACGGTCGGTCGCGGCTCGCGATATGTTCGGCTACGGATATTCGGAAACGGGTGAGGATGCGAGGTGAGCCGGACCCATGCGGCGACGCAAGCTCCGCAACCCCCTGGCGCTCGCCGTGCTGGCGACGCTGTGGCAGAAGCCGATGCATCCCTACGAGATCGCCCAGACCCTGCGCCGCCAGGGCAAGGACTCCAGCACGAAGATCAACTACGGCTCGCTCTACACGGTCGTGCAGAGCCTCGAGAAGCACGGCTTCGTCGAGGTCACAGACGTGGAGCGGCAGGGCAACCGGCCCGAGCGCACGGTGTACGGCATCACCGCGGCCGGCCGTCAGGAGACCACCGAGTGGATGTCGGACCTGGTCGCCTACCCGGCCAAGGAGTACCCGATCTTCGAGAGCGCGCTCTCGCTGCTCGGCGTGCTGCACCCGGACGACGCGGTGACCCTGCTGGAGGAGCGGCTCGAAGCCCTGCTGGTCAAGGCGGCCGCCGACCGCGGCGCGCTGGAGAAGCTGTCGGAGACCCTGCCCCGGCTCTTCCTCGTGGAGAACGAGTACCAGCTCCACATGGTGGAGGCGGAGGCCGAGTGGGTCCGCGGCTTCCTCGACGAACTCAAGGCGGGCGCCCTGCCCGGGATCGAGGAGTGGAAGGCCCTGCACGAGACGTGATCTGAAGCGCAACCCACACAAGAACAGGCCCCGGCACGGCTGTTGCAGCAGCGGTGCCAGGGCCTCGAACCCCGAGCTGAATCCGCCGTGAGGCACATCCAGGCGATCGAGGTGCGGCACACCCAGGATAGCCCGGTGCCCCTCCAGCGGATCAGCTGTCATCCGCTCACCCAGGAGAGCACCTGCCATGACCACCCGTGCGCCCGCAGTCGAGGCGCGTCAACTGATCAAGACCTATCCCGGTGACGTCACCGCCGTCAACGGCATGGACCTCACCGTCGAACCCGGCACGGTCTTCGGGCTCCTCGGCCCCAACGGCGCCGGCAAGTCCACCACCGTCAAGATCCTCACCACCCTGGCCCGCCCCGACTCCGGCTCCGCCACCGTCGCCGGCCATGACGTGCTGCGCCACCCGGACCGGGTCCGCCGCGCGATCGGCGTGGTCGCCCAGAACTCCGGCGCCGACCCGGGCGCCACCGGCCGCGAGAACCTCCGCCTCCAGGGGCGGCTCCACGGCCTGCAGGGCGCCGACCTCGACCGCCGGGTGGCCGGACTGCTCGACCGCTTCACCCTCGCCGACGCCGCGAACCGCCAGGTCAAGGGCTACTCCGGCGGCATGCGACGCCGACTGGACGTGGCCCTCGGGCTGGTGCACCACCCCCAGGTCCTCTTCCTCGACGAGCCCACCACCGGCCTCGATCCGCAGGCCCGCAGCGCGATGTGGGACGAGATCGGCCGGCTCGCCGGCGAGGAGGGGCTGACCATCCTGCTCACCACGCACTACCTCGAAGAGGCCGACCGGCTCGCCGAGCGCGTCGCGATCGTCGACCGCGGCCGGGTCGTCGTCGAAGGCACCCCCGACGCCCTCAAGGGCGAACTCCGCGGCGACGCCGTCCACCTGGAACTGCGCGCCACGATCGGCGAGGCCGGCCGTACGCTGCTCAAGGGCGCCCTCGGCGGACTGCCGGGCGTGCACCGAGGTGGGTGGTCGACGGCCACCGCGCCCAGCGTCCGCGCCCGACGACGGGGCGGCCGCGATGCCCGCCCTGCTCGGCGCCCTGGAGCGGGCCGGGGTCGGCGTCGCCGCCGCGACCGTCGCCCGCCCCTCGCTCGACGACGTGTACCTCCGGTACACCGGCCGCCGCTACACGCAGACCGACGAGCTCGTCCTCGCGGGAGGTGAGCGATGAGCACCGCCGTCTCCCAGACCTGGTACATGACGCAGCGTCAGCTCATGGTGTTCGTACGGCAGCCCGCCTACGCGATCATCACGCTGATCCAGCCGGTCATCTGGCTGTTCCTGTTCGGCAGCCTGTTCCGCCACGTCGTCGAGCTCGGCGGCTTCGGTACCACCTCCTACCTGGACTACCTCGTCCCGGGCGTGGTCGTGATGAGCGCGCTCAGCTCCAACATGTGGGCCGGGATGACGACCCTCGACGAGATCCAGCGCGGCACCCTCGACCGCTTCCTGACCACGCCGGTCAGCCGGGCCGCGCTGATGAACGGCAATGTCGTCAACAACGGACTGGTCACCGCCCTGCAGTCGGTCGTCATCGTGCTGCTCGGGCTGCTGGGCGGGGCGGACTACCCCGGCGGGATCGCGGGCGTCGCGGTGCTGGTCCTCGCCGCGGTCCTGCTCGGCACCGTCTTCGGGGCGTTCTCCAACGCGCTGGGGATGCTGGTGCGGGAGCGGGAGTCGATCATCGGCATCAACACCTTCCTGCTGCTGCCGCTGACGTTCCTGTCCTCCGCCTTCATGGCACCGAGTCAGATGCCGTCCTGGATGCGGCACATCGCCGACTTCAACCCGCTCAACTGGGCGATGGTGGCCGGTCGTTCGGCACTGTCGGAGAACCCGGACTGGGGGGCGGTGCTGGGGCGCGGCGGGGCGCTGCTGGCGCTCGCGGTGGCGGCGGTGTGGCTGTCGATACGGACGTTCAGGGCGTATCAGCGGTCGGTGTAGTGCCGTATCAGCGGTCGGTCTGGTGCCGTATCAGCGGTCCGTGTGGCGGGAAAGGCGAGGGAGGGCGCCTCGGCGCCCTCCCGAACTCCCGAAAACCACCGACCGCTGGACTACGCCGCCGGCGTGCCCTCCTGCTCGCTCTCGATCCGGGCGTTCCACTCCCGCTTCGAGGCCTGCCAGCCGTCCTCGTTGTGGCCGAGCCGCCAGTAGCCGGAGATCGACAGGTCCTCGCGGGGGATCTCCCGCTCGACCCGCAGCAGGTGCCGCAGCTCCTTCACGAAGTGCGCCTCGCCGTGCACGAACGCGTGCACCCGCCCCTCGGGGAACTCCAGCGCCCGCACGGCCTCGGTCAGCGCCTCGCCGACCGGGCGGTCCCCGCGGTGCAGCCAGACGACCTCCACATCGGAGTCGATCTTCTGCTCCTCCTCGGGACCGGCCACCTCGACGAAGGCGTGCGCGGTGACACCGTCGGGGAGCGCCTCCAGGGAACGGGCGATCGCGGGCAACGCGCTCTCGTCGCCGACGAGCAGATGCCAGTCGGCGGCCTCGTCGGGGGCGTAGGCGCCGCCCGGCCCCATGAAGTGCACGGTCTCGCCCGGCTGGACCCGCATCGCCCACGGGCCGGCGAGGCCCTCGTCGCCGTGGATCACGAAGTCCAGGGTCATCTCGCGGTGCTCGGCATCCCAGTGCCGGACCGTGTAGGTCCGGGTCACCGGCCACTGTTCGCGCGGGAACTCCTCGCGGATGCGCTCCACGTCGAAGGGCTCGGGGTAGACGGCACCCCCGGCCGGGAACAGCAGCTTCACGTAATGGTCGGTGCAGGTGTCCGCCGCGAACTCGGCGAGCCCCTCGCCACCGAGGACGACCCGCTGCATGTGCGGGGTCAGTCGCTCGGTGCGGACGACCTGCGCGGAATGCGGCTTCCGCGGCTTGCGTCCCGGTCGTTCTGCCATGGCGGCCTCCCTGCTCCCATGCTTAGGCTTACCTAAGTTAGCATCTCCCCCCTGCTTGACACCCCTTGCCCGAAGCCAAGATTAAGCCAAGGGTAAGAGGGTGATTGCCCTTGGATGAGCAGCTGATTCGCCCAGCAGAGAAGATGACTTACGGCGCCAGGGTCGTCAGCAGCCGCTTCAGCGAGCCGCCCAGGCCCCAACGGGCGCCCAGCTCCTCCACCGCCGCCGGGTCGCGCGGACCGCGCGGCAGGGTCGTGTCGACGTCCGGCAGCGGGACGTCGTCCGCGACCCGGACGACCTTCGGTGCCACCGCAACATACGGCCGGGACTCGTCCAGGCGCTTGCGCTGCGACGGCGTGAGCTTCGCCTTCGGGTCGTCGACCGCCGCCATGATCCCGGCCAGGTCACCGAACTCGGCCAGTAGCTTGGCCGCCGTCTTCTCCCCGATGCCGGGCACCCCCGGCAGACCGTCGCTCGGGTCGCCGCGCAGCAGCGCCAGATCCGCGTACCCCCGCCCGTCGACCCCCATACTTCTCGCGCAGCCACGCCTCGTCGGTGAGCTGGAGCGTGCCCACGCCCTTGAGCGGGTACAGCACGCGGATGCCGCGGGCGTCGTCCACCAGCTGGTACAGGTCGCGGTCGCCGGTGACGATGTCGACCGGGCCCTTGGCCCGCCCGGTGAACGTGCCGATCACGTCGTCCGCCTCGTACCCCGCGACGCCCACGCGCGCGATGCCGAGCGCGTCCAGGACGGCCTCGATGACCGGCACCTGCGGCGACAGCGTGTCCGGCACCTCCTCCTCGTCCGGCCCCACCTCGTGCTCCTCCGCGACGCGGTGGGCCTTGTAGGAGGGGATCAGGTCGACCCGCCACTGGGGACGCCAGTCGGCGTCCATGCAGGCCACCAGCTCATCGGGGCGGTGGTCCTTGACCAGACGGTCGATGAACTCCAGCAGCCCGCGCACGGCGTTCACCGGTGTGCCGTCCGGGGCCTTCACGGACTCCGGGACGCCGAAGTAGGCGCGGAAGTAGAGCGAGGCGGTGTCGAGAAGCATCAGTCGTCCGGTCACGCCTCGCATCATGCCGTACGGCACCGACAGTCACCCGTCGGCGCGGGTCAGCAGCCAGCGCCAGCGCGGTTGTTCGGTGACGAGCGTCGCGGCGGCCAACACCGACACGACAACCGCCGCCCACGCCGGCCAGGCCCACCACGCCGCCACGACCGCCGCGACGAGCTGCAACAGCACCAGCAGGATCGTCACCGCGCCGGGCACCGGGACGATCACCTGCGCCTTGTCGCCCGGCGTGGAGAACACGGTCGGCAGGCCGATGAGGACCACCACCGCGAGGATCGCGAGCGCCCAGGAGTACGAGGCCAGCGCCCAGGGCGCGGCGACCCAGGCCACCAGCTCCGTCGCGAAGCGCAGCACGGATGCGCGTCTGTCGTCCGGTCGTTCCACAGCCGTCCCCCCAGCACCGATGTGAAGCGTCGACGGTGATCCTACGGACCGCAGGGGGTGGTCGTACGGATTGGTTGTGAACTGAACCACTTACCGGTTTGTCCTGGTCGGCCGAGGGCAGGCGCGGCCACTGACCCCCGCCCCCGATGCAAGAGGTACGCGTGTCATCCAGGCTAGAGGCCGAACATCTCTACAAGGTGTTCGGCAGACGACCGAGTGAGGCAGTCGAGAGGCTGCGCAGTGGAGCCGACCGGGAGGAGCTGCGCGCCGACGGCACGACCGCCGCCGTCATCGACGCCTCCTTCACCGTGGACCCGGGCCAGATCTTCGTCGTCATGGGCCTGTCCGGCTCCGGCAAGTCGACGCTGCTGCGCATGCTCAACGGGCTGCTGGAACCCACCGCGGGACAGGTCCGCTTCGACGGCCAGGACCTGACCGCCCTCGGCGCCCGCGACCTGCGCGAGGTCCGCGCCCGCAAGATCAGCATGGTCTTCCAGCACTTCGCGCTGTTCCCGCACCGCAGTGTCCTGGAGAACGCCGCCTACGGTCTCGCCGTCCAGGGCGTGGCCAAGGCCGAACGCGTCAAGCGTGCCACCGAGGCCCTGGAGCTGTGCGGCCTGGCCGGCTGGGAGAAGTCCTGGCCGGACGAGCTGTCGGGTGGCATGCAGCAGCGCGTCGGTCTCGCCCGCGCCCTGGCCACCGACGCCGACCTGCTGCTGATGGACGAGTCCTTCAGCGCCCTGGACCCGCTGATCCGCCGTGACATGCAGGACCAGCTGCTCACCCTCCAGCAGACCCTGAAGAAGACCATCGTCTTCATCACCCACGACCTCAACGAGGCCATGCGCCTCGGCGACCGCATCGCCGTCATGCGCGACGGCCGCATCGTCCAGAACGGCACCGCCGAGGACATCCTGGTCCGGCCCGCGAACGACTACGTCGCCTCCTTCACCAAGGACGTCGACCGCTCCCGGGTGCTCACGGCGTCCGCCGTCATGGACACCGACGTACGCGGCGACGAGACCGACTGCGGCTGTGCGAGCGACTGCGAGACCGTCACGCCCGACACCCCGTTCGCGGAGCTCTGCGCCGTCAGCGCCCGGACGAGCCATCCGGTGGCCGTGCTGGACGAGGAGCGGCAGCTCGTCGGGGTGATCCCGGCGCAGCGGCTGATCGGCTTCCTCGGCGAGCAGGACGAGGAGGCCGCCCATGCCTAGGATTCCGCTCGGCGACTGGGTCAACGACGCCGTCGACTGGCTGCTCACCCACATGGGCTGGCTCTTCGACTTCCTCAAGACCGTCTTCACCGGGACCTACGACGGCATCGACGCCGTCCTCCAGGCGCCCGAACCGCTGCTCCTCGCGGGCATCTTCGCCGTGCTCGCCTTCTGGCTGCGCGGCACCACGGCCGGCCTCCTCACCTTCGCGGGGTTCGCCTTCATCGACTCCCTCGAACTGTGGGACGACGCGATGGTGACCCTCTCGCTCGTCCTCGTCGCCACGCTCATCGCGCTGCTGATCTCGGTGCCGGTGGGCATCTGGGCGGCCCGCTCCGAGCGGGTCGGCGCCCTGGTCCGGCCTGTGCTGGACTTCATGCAGACACTGCCCGCGATGATCTACCTCATCCCGGCGATCCTGTTCTTCGGCACCGGCGCCTCCGCGGGCATCGTCGCCACCCTGATCTTCGCGCTCGCCCCCGGCGTGCGGATGACCGAGCTGGGCATCCGCCAGGTCGACAAGGAACTGGTCGAGGCGGCCGAGGCGTTCGGCACGACTCCCCGGGACACCCTGCTGCGCGTCCAGCTCCCGCTCGCCCTGCCGACCGTCATGGCGGGCGTCAACCAGGTCATCATGCTGGGCCTGTCCATGGCCGCGATCGCCGGCATGGTCGGCACCGGCGGCCTCGGCGGCCGGGTCAACGAGGCCATCGGCCAGCTCGACGTCGGCCTCGGCTCAGAGGCGGGCGTCGCGATCGTGATCCTCGCGATCTACCTCGACCGCATGACCGGCGCCCTCGGCACCCAGGTCTCCCCGCTGGGCCGCCGCGCCGCCGCCAGGGCCCGTGCCGCACAGGGGCTGAAGATCTGGTCGTACCGCCCCCGTCCCCAGGTCGCCGTGGTCGGCATCGTGATCCTGGCCCTCGTGGCCGGCGGCATGGGCATGTTCGCCGGCAAGGGCGACGGCGCCGTCCCCGTCGCCGACGGCAAGAACGTCGGCCAGGGCCAGAAGGTCCGCATCGGCTACGTCCCCTGGGACGACGGCGTCGCCTCCACCTGCCTGTGGAAGGAGGTCCTGGAGGAGCGCGGTTTCGAGGTCGAGGCCAAGCAGCTCGACGCGGGCCCCCTCTACACCTCCGTGGCCTCGGGCAACGTCGACTTCATGACGGGCGCCTGGCTGCCGACGACCCACGAGCAGTACTGGAAGAAGTACGGCGACCGGCTCGACGACCTCGGCGCCTGGTACGACAAGACGTCCCTGGAGCTGAGCGTCCCGGCGTACATGAAGGGCGTCGACTCCCTCGACGACCTCAAGGGCAAGGCCTCCGAGTTCGACGGGAAGATCACCGGCATCGAGTCCAGCGCCGGCGAGACGGCCCTGCTGAAGAGCAAGGTCCTCAAGGCGTACGGCCTGGACCAGGAGTACAAGGTCGTCGACAGCTCCACGCCCGCGATGCTCGCCGAGCTCAAGCGCGCGTACAGCAAGAAGGAGCCGATCGTCGTCACGCTCTGGTCGCCGCACTGGGCGTACAACGACTACGACCTGAAGAAGCTCAAGGACCCGAAGGGCGCGTGGGGTTCCGGTGACGGCATCCACACCGTCGCCCGCAAGGGCTTCGCCGCGAAGAACCCCGTCGTCGGCAAGTGGCTGAAGGACTTCAAGCTCGACGAGAAGCAGCTCACCAGCCTCGAAGCGGAGATCAACAAGGCGGGCAAGGGCGAGCAGCAGGACGCGGTCCGCAGCTGGCTCAAGAGCAATCCCGGCGTGGTCGACAAGCTGGCCCCGGTCGCGAAGACCGCGGCAACGCCTGCCGAGGCCAAGAACCCGATCGACGTCGCCTGGTTCCCCTGGGACGAGGACATCGCCGTCACCCACCTGTGGAAGAACGTCCTGGAGCGGCGCGGCTACAAGCTGAACCTGAAGCAGATGGACGTCGGCCCCGTCTACACCGGCCTCGCCTCCGGCGACCTCGATCTCAACTTCGACGCCTGGCTGCCGTACGCGCAGGCGAACTACTGGGAGAAGAGCAAGGACCACCTCGCCGACCTCGGCACCTGGTACGAACCGACCTCGCTGGAGGTCGCGGTCCCCTCGTACGTCAAGGGCATCACGTCCTACGAGGACCTCAAGGGCAAGGCCGACCTCTTCGACGGGAAGATCATCGGCATCGAACCGGGCACCGGCGAGATGAACCTCCTGAAGAACAAGGTCCTGCCCGGCTACGGCCTGGACAAGGAGTACGACGTCGTCGACGGCTCCACGCCCGCGATGCTCACCGAGCTCAAGCGCGCGTACGCCGAGAAGAAGCCGGTCGCCGTCGTGCTCTGGTCGCCGCACTGGGCGTACAGCCGGTACGACCTCACCAAGCTGAAGGACGGCAAGAAGCTCTTCGGCGAGGGGAACACGATCCGCACGATCGCCAACGAGAAGTTCCCTGAGCAGTATCCGCAGCTCACCAAGTGGATCAAGGGCTTCCATCTGAGCGAGGGCGAGCTCGGCACCCTGGAGGGCGAGATCAACGCGCGCGGCCAGGGCCACGAGGACGAGGCCGTCGACGCCTGGCTGAAGAAGCACCCGGACGTCGTGGAGCGGATGACACCGCGATAAGCGCGACGAAAAGAAATCGGACAACCACATACAGCTACGTCGTCACCTGAGCCTCATCCGGCCGTCGTGGTCAGGCCGTTCGTCCTGACGGAGGAATCCCCTCACACGGCGGCCGGAGAGCTGATCTACTGGCTTGAGTTGGCGAGATCGCCCACACCCGCTTTACGGCAATGTGACGGGCGCATGAAACGGTTTGCCGAACATGCGTAGGGTGCAGACAACTCAACAGAGACATGTTCAGCCACCGATGCCGAGCGACGAGCGAAGGAGGGAGCCGGAGCGATGGGCGACCACAAAGAACAGCCCCTGCGGGTGGGCGCGGCCGTACGGCGGCGGCGTCGCGCGCTGGAGCTCACCCTCGCCGTCGTGGCCGAGCGCAGCGGCCTGTCCGTCCCCTTCCTGAGCCAGATTGAGAACGAGCGGGCGCGCCCCAGCACCAGCTCCCTGGAGAAGGTCGCGGACGCCCTGCGCACCACCGCCGTCGAACTCCTCGCCGCCGCCGACCCGGCGTGCAGCGTCGACGTCGTGCGCGCCGACGACCCCGAGCCGGCGACGCCCGGCCCCCGGGCCCGTTCCCTGGTGCGCGGTCATCACCAGATGCACGCCCAGGAGTTCACCGGCGACCATGACGCGGGCCGTGAATTCCAGTACCGCAACGACCAGTTGATGTACGTCGCCGACGGCGCGGTGGAGATCGAGGCGGAGGGCCGGGCGTACCGGCTCGGTCGCGGCGACACGCTCTACCTCACCGGCGGGGTCAGGCACCGCTGGCGGGCGACCGTGTCGGACACCCGGCTGGTCGTCGTCGCCGTCGCGGAACACATCGAGGCGGTCCAGGACCGGCGGCGCCCGTGAGGGTCGTCTCCCTCGTCCCGTCCCTGACGGAGGCGGTGGCCGAGACCGTGCCCGGCGCGCTGGTCGGCGTCACCGACTGGTGCACGCATCCGGCCGGCCTGGACGTGAGCAGGATCGGCGGCACGAAGAACCCCAAGCTCGACCGGATCCTCGACCTCGCCCCCGACCTGGTGATCGCCAACGAGGAGGAGAACCGCGCTCCCGACCTGGCAGCCCTGCGCGAGGCGGGCGTGGAGGTCCTGGTGACCGAGGTGCGCACGGTCCCGCAGGCCTTCTCGGAGCTGGCGCGGGTGCTGGCGGCCTGCGGCGCGCCGGCCCGGCCGCGCTGGCTGGACGAGGCGGAGCGGACCTGGGCGACGCTGCCGCCCCCGCAGGCCCGGGCACGGGCCGTCGTACCGATCTGGCGCCGCCCGTGGATGGTGCTGGGCCGGGACACCTTCGCGGGCGACGTGCTGGCCCGCCTGGGCGTGGACCACCTGTACGCGACCCACGCCGACCGTTATCCCCGCATCCCCCTGCCCGAGTTGCGGGCCTCGCGCCCCGACCTGGTGGTCCTGCCGGACGAGCCGTACGCCTTCACGGCGGACGACGGCCCGGAGGCGTTCCCCGGCATCCCCTGCGCCCTGGTCAGCGGCCGGCACCTGACCTGGTACGGCCCCTCCCTCAGGGAAGCGCCACCGGCACTGGCCGAGGCCCTGCGAGCAGCTCGCCGCTGACGAGCCCCCGTACGGTGTGCAGGGCGGCGACACCCCAGGCGGCGACGAGGACGGCGTACAGCCCGATCGCGAGCCATGCGAAGGCGGCCAGCCCGGTGTGCCGGGCCAGCCCCTCCGCCCCGGTGACGCAGGTCCCCACGGGGAACGTGAACGCCCACCAGGTCATCGCGAACCTCATGCCCGCCCGGCGGGCCCGCACGACGTGGGCGACGGCGAGCGCGAACCAGAGCAGGGCGAAGCCCATGACGGGGACACCGTAGAGCACGGCGAGGACCGAGAAGCCGCCGCCGTACGGGGCGGGTACGACACCGGGGGCGACGTCCGCGAACTTGTTGACGGCGGTGGTGGACTGCCCGAGCGGGCCGAGGACGAGGAACAGGGTCGGGGTGAGGGCGAGCGGCAGCGGCCCGCCGGTGATCAGCCGGCCGAACACGAGGGGCAGCATGAGCAGTGTCGCGAGCAGCGAGAGCCCGAACAGGGCGACGCAGGCCAGCAGCAGGGTCTCCCGGGCCTGACCGGCGGGCAGATGCGGCACCAGGAGCGGGCCGAGCGCCGCGGACACCATCGGCGCGACGAGCGGCAGCAGCCATACGGGGGTCGCCTGTCCCGGCTCGATGCGATGGCGTACGGCCATCAGGTACGGGACCGCGACGGCGGCCGCGAGTCCGACCGCCGTTCCGGCGGTGAACAGCACGGCGTCGAGCACCACCGCCGCCTCGGTCCCGATCCAGTCCGCGCCGACGGTGAGGGCTCCGCCGCCGACGGCGAGCAGGGCCATGGCCAGGCAGCCGTAGAAGGGCGCCATCGCGGGGTCGAGGAGGTGGGCGCGGGCCTGGTCGCGGTGGTGCGTCCAGTGCAGGGCGCGGGCGCCGAGGAGGGCGAGCAGGACGACGAGCGAGAGCGCCCAGACGCCGGTGAGGGCGGGGCGCAGACCGGGGACGGAGACCGGGAGCGCGGCTCCGGCGGTGGCGACGACGGCGGTGCCCATGACGGTGGCGTACCAGTTCGGTCCGAGGTGACGGACGGCTGTGGCGCGCGGGGGACGTGCGGTGGCACGGACGGGGTGGAGAGGCTGGGCTGCGGTGACCATGCTTCGAGCGTCGCCCGGTTCGGCGCTCCCCACCAGGGACGGTCTTTCTATGGGCACATAAACTGGGCTTATGAGCAGTGCGCAGCATGATCCCTCGCCGTCCCTGGTCGCCTCCTCCCTGGCGCACCGGGTGCCGGACCTCGGGGCGCTGGAGCTGCTGCTCGCGGTGGCGCGGCTCGGCAGTCTCGGGGCGGCGGCCCGCGAGGTCGGCATCACCCAGCCCGCGGCGAGCAGCCGTATCCGGTCCATGGAACGCCAGCTGGGCGTCGCGCTGGTGGACCGCTCACCCCGCGGTTCCCGGCTGACGGACGCCGGGGCGCTGGTCACGGACTGGGCGCGGCGGATCGTGGAGGCGGCGGAGGCGTTCGACGCGGGCGCACAGGCGCTGCGGGACCGGCGGGACTCGCGGCTGCGGGTGGCGGCGAGCATGACGATCGCGGAGTACCTGCTGCCGGGCTGGCTCCTGGCCCTGCGCGCCCAACGCCCCGACACCGCGGTGTCGTTGCTGGCCGGCAACTCCGCGGCGGTCGCGGCACGCCTGCTGTCCGACGAGGCGGACCTCGGCTTCGTTGAGGGGCTCACGGTCCCGACGGGCCTCGACTCGGTCGTCATCGCCCACGACCGTCTCATCGTCGTCACGGCCCCGGCCCACCCGTGGGCCCGCCGCAGGCGCCCGCTGGCGGCCGAGGAGCTGGCGTCGACGCCGCTCATCCTGCGGGAGAAGGGGTCGGGGACGCGGCAGGTGCTGGACGCGGCGCTGGGCGGTCTGGCCCGTCCGCTGATCGAGTTGTCGTCCACCACCGCGGTGAAGGCGGCGGCGGTGAGCGGGGCGGGCCGTCGGTGCTGAGCGAGTTGGCGGTGGGGGAGGAGCTGGCGATGCGCCGGCTGGTGCGGGTCCCGGTGGAGGGCGTGTCCCTGGCCCGCGACCTACGGGCGGTGTGGCCGACGGGGCATCGGCCGGTGGGACCGGCACGGGAGCTGTTGTCGCTGACGCGGGGGTAGGGCTTTTCTCGCCCCCGCCGCCCTTACCCGTTCCCATCCTCCAGGGGCTGCCGCCCCTTCGACCCCGCTCCCAGGGGGCTCTGCCCCCTGGACCCCCGCTCTTCAAACGCGGAGGGGCTGACCAACCAGCCCGTCCGGCGTTTGAAGACGAGGCCCTTTCGGGGCCGAAGCGGGGGTCTGGGGGCGGCAGCCCCAGTGATGGGACGGGTAGGGGTGGCGAGGCGAAAACCCTTGGTGCGCAACCCCCTCCCACCTGCACCATTCCCCCATGTCACCCACCGCCCCCGCCCCGCCCGCCGCAGGCTCCGTACCCCCTGGGAAGAACTCCCGGCGCACGTCCAGGCCGCCGTCGTCGACCTCCTCGGCGCCCCCGTCCACCCATGCCACCACCCAACCCGGCGGCTTCTCCCCCGGGCACCGCCGCCCGCGTCCGCACCGCCCACGGCCACCGAGCCTTCGTGAAGGCCGTCAGCGCGCAGACCAACGCCACGAGCCCGGTCTTCCACCGCCGCGAGGCCCGCCACACCGCCGCGCTCCCGCCCACCGTCCCCGCACCCCGTCTCCTCGGCACCTACGACGACGGGACCTGGACGGTCCTGGTGCTCGAGGACATCGAAGGGCGCCAGCCCCACGTCCCTTGGCGGCGACCGGAGTTGCACCGCGTCCTCGACGCGGTGGCCGACCTCTCCGACGCCCTCACCCCGTCCCCCGTGCCCGACGCACCCCTCGCCGCCGACGCACTCGCCGATCAGTTCGACGGCTGGGAACGGCTCTCGGCGGAGCCGACCCCTGACGGCCTGGACCCTTGGACCGCCGAGCACCTCCCGGCACTCGCCGAACTTGCCACCCCCTGGCCCGAGGCCGTCACCGGCGACACCCTCGCCCACGGCGACCTCCGCGCCGACAACATGCTGCTCACCGAAGACGACCGCGTCGTCTTCGTCGACTGGCCGCACGTCGTCCGGGGCGCCCCCTGGCTGGACCTGCTGCTCATGCCTCCGTGCGGCCAGGGCCCAGGGCGCCGACCCGGAGGAGCTGTTCGCCACGCATCCCCTCGGCCGCGCCGCTGACCCGGACGCCGTCACCGCCGCCCTCGCGGGCCTGGCCGGCTACTTCGTCCACCGCTCGCTCCAGCCCCCGCCGCCGGGCATCCCCACGGTCCGCGCCTTCCAACGCGCCCAGGGCGAGGCGGCCTTGGCCTGGCTCAGGAAGCGGCGGTGACCAACCCCCGCACCACCCGCAGATCCTCACCCATCTCCGGATGCCACTGCACCCCCAACACCCAGTCGGCGGTGGGCAGTTCCACGGCCTCCACCGTCCCGTCCGCCGCGTGCGCCGACGCCACCAGGCCGGTGCCCAGCCGGTCCACTGCCTGATGGTGGTACGTCGGTACGGACGTCTCCTCCGGGACGACACCGGCGTACAGCGTCCCCGGCACCGGCTTCACCGTGTGCCGCCCGAAGACGCCGACCACCTCCGCGTGGCCGTCGATGTGCTGGACGAGCGTGCCGCCGAGGGCCACGTTCAGCAGCTGCATGCCCCGGCAGATCCCCAGCAGCGGAACGCCCGCCGCGAGAGCCGCGTCGATCAACGCCAGCTCCCAGGCGTCCCGTTCCCGCGCGGGCGGGCCGGTGCGGGCCTCGCGCTCGGCGCCGTAGTGCACCGGCTCGACGTCCGGACCGCCCGCGATCACCAGCCCGTCGAGGCGGGCCACGGTCGCGGCGGCGTGATCCGGCGCGTCCGGGGGCAGCATCGCCACGAGCCCGCCCGCCCGCTGGACCAGGCGCGGGTACCCGACGGGCAGCAGCGCCGCCTCCAGCTCCCACACGCCCCAGCGCGCCCCGGCCTCCAGATACGTACTGACGCCGATCAGCGGCCTGCCCGCCATACGCCCTCCCGCTCCGCAATGGATTACCCGCATACCTTTGCCGAGCCGAGCCCGATACGGCAAGAGCCCACCGACCCGAGCCGAGCCCGGGTAGGGCAGAACGCACGGGCCGAGCCGAGCCGGGTAGAGCAGAGCGCCCGGGCCCGAGCGCGCCCGGTGGGGCAGAGCGCACCGCCCCGAGCCCGGTGGGGCAGGGCGCCACGCGGCCGGAGCCGAGCCCGGTGGGGCAGAGCGCACGGGCTCGGAGTCGAGGCCGGTAGGGCAGAGCGCGCCGGTCGCCGGCCTACGCCAGGAACCCCCTGAGCAGCGCGGCCGTGCCCCCGCAGTGCTCCCGCATCATCTCCCGCGCCCCGTCCGCGTCCCCGTCCAGGACCGCCTCCACCAGCGCGCTGTGCTGGCGCTGCGAATGCTCCAGGTTGCGCACCAGGAGCGGGATGCAGTCCAGCAGGTCGTTCACGGTGGCCCGGACCGCCGCGTACTGCGCGGTCAGCGTCGGGGAGCCGCACAGCTCGGCCAGCGTCAGATGCAGCAGGGTGTCCAGGCGCCGGTAGTCCGTCAGCGGAGCGTCCTGCGTGCGGGCCAGTGCCTCACGCAGCCGGTCCGCCTGCTCGTCCGTCAGCCCGTGCGCCGCGCACAGGCCCGCCGCCCCGACCTCCAGCACCTCACGGAAGCGCAGCACGTCCTCGATGTCGACCTCGGCGATCCGCCGCCGCAGCTCACCCTCGCCGAGGTCGCCCGCCGCGCGCGGCAGCACGAAGGTGCCGCCGTACCGCCCGCGCCGCGACTCGACCAGCCCCTGGTCCTGGAGGACCTTCAGGACCTCGCGCAGCGTCACCCGGCTGATCCCGAGCCGCTCCGCCAGCTCCCGCTCGGCGGGCAGCCGCTCGCCCCCCGGCACCAGGCCGAGCCGTACGACCTGGAGGATCTGCTCCAGCGCCTCCTCGAACCCGTTGCCCGCCCGCACCGGCCGCAGCACCGGCGTCAGACGGTCCTCCAGCCGGCCCTCCGGCCGACCGTCCAGACCGCCCTCCGGATCCAGCGACATCCCGCCGCACCCCCTTCCCAAGCAATGGTTCTCGGCAATACCTTATGGCTTCCGGCCCGGCCGAAAAAAGCGCAGAAGCCGAAGGAGCCTTCCCGTGGCAGACCGCACACCCCCACTCAGCGTCGAGGAGCTGCACGCCCTCGTCGCGAGCGGTGAGATCGACACCGTCGTCCTGGCCTTCCCCGACATGCAGGGACGACTCCAGGGCAAGCGGTTCGCCGCCCGTTTCTTCCTCGACGAGGTACTCCACCACGGCACCGAGGGCTGCAACTACCTCCTGGCCGTCGACACCGAGATGAACACCGTCGACGGCTACGCGATGTCGTCCTGGGACCGGGGATACGGCGACTTCGCCATGCACCCGGACCTGTCCACCCTCCGCCGCGTCCCCTGGAACGCCGGCACCGCGATGCTCATCGCCGACCTCGCCTGGGAGGACGGCTCCCCGGTCGTCGCCGCGCCCCGCCAGATCCTCCGCCGCCAGCTGGAGCGGCTCGCCGAGCACGGCTACACCGCCCAGGTCGGCACCGAGCTGGAGTTCATCGTCTTCAAGGACACCTACGAACAGGCCTGGGACAGCAACTACCGGGGGCTGACGCCGGCCAATCAGTACAACATCGACTACTCGGTGCTCGGGACCGGCCGGATCGAGCCGCTGCTGCGGCGCATCCGCAACGAGATGGCGGGCGCGGGGCTGACCGTCGAGTCCGCCAAGGGCGAGTGCAACCCCGGGCAGCACGAGATCGCCTTCCGCTACGACGACGCCCTGGTCACCTGCGACCAGCACGCCATCTACAAGACCGGCACCAAGGAGATCGCCGCCCAGGAGGGCGTCTCCATCACCTTCATGGCCAAGTACAACGAGCGCGAGGGCAACTCCTGCCACATCCACCTCTCGCTCGCGGACGCCGCCGGCAACAACGCCATGGCCGCGGACGGCGGCATGTCGGAGGTCATGCGGCACTTCCTCGCCGGACAGCTGGCCGCGCTCAGGGACTTCTCGCTGCTGTACGCGCCCAACATCAACTCGTACAAACGCTTCCAGCCCGGCTCCTTCGCCCCGACCGCCGTCGCCTGGGGCCACGACAACCGCACCTGCGCGCTGCGGGTCGTCGGCCACGGCCGCTCGATGCGCTTCGAGAACCGGCTGCCGGGCGGCGACGTCAACCCGCACCTCGCGGTCGCGGGCCTGGTCGCGGCCGGGCTGTACGGCATCGAGCAGAAGCTGGAGCTGCCGGAGGCGTGCCTCGGCAACGCCTACACCGGCGAGTACGAGCACGTCCCCACGACCCTCCGTGAGGCCGCCGACCTCTGGGAGAACAGCCCCATCGCCAAGGCCGCCTTCGGCGACGAGGTCGTGGCCCACTACCGCAACATGGCGCGCGTCGAACTGGACGCCTTCGACGCCGCGGTGACCGACTGGGAGCTCCGCCGCTCCTTCGAACGCATGTGAGAGGTTCACCCTTGCCGCACGAGCACGAGCACGAGCACCAGTACGGGCATGAGCTCACGATCCTCAATCCGGCGACGGAGGAGGTCGTCGCGACCGTGCCCGCCGCCACCGCGGCCGACGTGGACGCGGCGGTCGCCCGTGCCGCCACGGCACAGGCCAAGTGGGCCGCAGCCGCCCCCGCCGACCGGGCACGGCTCCTGCGCCGGTTCGCCGACGCGGTCGATCAACACGTCGAAGAACTCGCCCAGTTGGAGGTGCGGGAGGCCGGCCACCTGCTCGGCAACGCCCGCTGGGAGGCCGGCAACGTCCGTGATCTGCTGGCCTATGCGGCCGGTGGAGTGGAGCGGCTGAACGGCCGCCAGATCCCGGTCCCCGGCGGCCTCGACGTCACGATCCTCGAACCGCTCGGCGTCGTCGGGGTCATCGCCCCCTGGAACTTCCCCATGCCCATCGCGGCCTGGGGCACCGCCCCCGCGCTCGCCGCCGGCAACGCGGTGATCCTCAAGCCCGCCGAGACCACCCCGCTGACCGCCCTGCGGCTCGCCGAACTCGCCCTGGAGGCAGGCCTGCCGGAGGGCCTGTTCCAGGTCCTGCCCGGCCATGGCCCGGTCACCGGCAACGCCCTGGTCGAGCACCCCGGCGTCGCGAAGATCGTGTTCACCGGGTCCACCCGCACCGGCCGCGCCGTCATGGAGCAGTGCGCCCGCCAGGTCAAGCAGGTCACCCTCGAACTGGGCGGCAAGAGCCCCAACATCGTCTTCGCCGACGCCGATCTCGCCACCTCCCTCGACCCCTTCTCCTTCCTCGACAACTCCGGCCAGGACTGCTGCGCCCGCACCCGCATCCTCGTCCAGGAGTCCGTCTACGACGAGGCGCGCGAGCTGCTCGCCGACGCGCTGAAGGCCGTCGTCGTGGGCGACCCGGCCGACGACAAGACCCAGATGGGGCCGCTGATCTCCCGTCAGCAGCTGGACCGCGTGAGGGCGTTGGCCCCGGACGACATTCCCGGCCTGCGCGGCAGCGCCCCCGACGGGCCCGGATTCTGGTTCGCGCCGACCGTGCTCACCGGCGCGGCACCCGACTCCGAGGCCGCCCGCGAGGAGATCTTCGGCCCGGTCGCCGTCCTGCTCCCCTTCACCGACGAGGCGGACGCCGTCCGCCTCGCCAACGACACCCCGTACGGCCTCTCCGGCTCCATCTGGACCCGGGACGTGGGCCGCGCCCTGCGGATGTCGAGCGCCGTCCGGGCCGGCAACCTGTCCGTCAACTCCCACTCCAGCGTCCGCTACTGGACCCCCTTCGGCGGCTACAAGCAGTCCGGACTCGGCCGCGAACTCGGCCCGGACGCCCTCGCCGCCTTCACCGAAACCAAGAACGTCTTCATCAGCGACGTCTCCACCAGCACGGAGGGCCCCGCACAGTGACCGAACAGAACGTGTGCCGTCGTCTCGTCGGCCGCACCGCCGTCATCACCGGCGCCGGCAGCGGCATCGGCCTCGCCACCGCCCGCCGCCTCGCCTCCGAAGGCGCCCACGTCGTCTGCGCCGACGTCGACGAGGCCCGCGGCAAGGCCGCCGCGGACGAGGTCGGCGGCCTCTTCGTGAAGGTCGACGTCACCGACGCCGAGCAGGTCGAGGCGCTGTTCAAGACGGCGTACGACACCTACGGCAGCGTCGACATCGCCTTCAACAACGCCGGCATCTCCCCGCCCGACGACGACTCCATCCTGGAGACGGGGCTGGAAGCCTGGAAGCGCGTCCAGGAGGTCAATCTCACCTCCGTCTACCTGTGCTGCAAGGCGGCCATCCCCTACATGCGGCAGCAGGGCAAGGGCTCCATCATCAACACGGCGTCGTTCGTGGCGCGGATGGGCGCGGCGACGAGCCAGATCTCGTACACGGCGTCGAAGGGCGGCGTCCTCGCCATGTCCCGTGAACTGGGCGTGCAGTTCGCGCGCGAGGGCATCCGCGTGAACGCCCTGTGCCCGGGCCCGGTCAACACCCCCCTGCTCCAGGAGCTGTTCGCCAAGGACCCCGAGCGGGCCGCCCGGCGCCTCGTCCACATCCCGGTGGGCCGGTTCGCCGAGGCCGAGGAGATCGCCGCCGCCGTCGCGTTCCTGGCCAGCGACGACTCCTCCTTCGTCAACGCCAGCGACTTCCTGGTCGACGGCGGAATCTCGGGGGCGTACGTCACACCGCTGTAGGCCTCGCCCTACAGTGCCGGGATGAGCATGACGCCTCCGCCCGGCTGGTACCGCGACCCCCACGCCCCGCACCTGGAGCGCTGGTGGGACGGCACCGCCTGGACCGAGCACCGGCGCGAGCCCGCACTCACGGGCCCGCCGGCGCAGGTGCCGGCCGAGGGCGCCTCGGGCCGGGCCAAGGCGATCGCCCTCACGACCGCCGGGGTGGTGCTGGTCGCGGCGATCGTCACGGGCGCGTTCGTCCTGCGGGACGACCACCAGGCCGGCAGCGGCGCCGACGTGGCCGCCACCGAGTCCGTCACCCCCACCTACGCACCCACCTCCGAGACGCCCTCGGAGCCCGTGAGCGAACCCTCCGCCGACGACCCCGCCGTCGTCGAGGACCAGCTCAACGGCATCACCGTGCCGCTTCTCGACGGCTGGGTACGGCCCCAGTACGTGGTCGACGACGACGTCCTCATGACCACCGACGGCACCTACGACTGCCCCGGTGACCCCGGCGTGTGCCGGCACGGCCTCGTCCTCTCCCGCACGGTCACCGACAACGACGAGACGTCCCCCGAGGCCCTCGCCGAGGCCGACATCTCCGAGGCCGCCGACGCCGCATACGACCGCGACCTCGTCGGCAAGCGGCCCTTCGGCGGCATCGAGTCCCACGAGCTGGTGAAGGCGGGGCCGGTCGCGGTGGCGGGCCGCGCGGGGTATTACGTGCGCTGGCGCGTCAGGACCGCCGACGGGCCCGGCGGTTACGTGCAGTCCCTCGCCTTCCAGTCCAGCGTCGGCACGGAGGCGCCGGTCGTCGTGCGCTACGTCTTCGACGCGGGCGAGGACGGCCCGCCGCTCGCCGACATGGACCGGATCACCAAGGGCATCCGGTCCCTGGCCGACACCGGGGGCGGCGGCGTGGGCAGCAGCATCGGCCCGACCGGCTGACCTACAGGAACGTGCGGCCTTCCCCGCGGTACGTCGGGACCGTCGCCGTCACCGCGTCCCCCTCGACGAGATGCAGCGTGTCGAACCGCTCGCACAGCTCGCCGGCCTTGGCGTGCCGGAACCACACCTTGTCGCCGATGAGGAGGTCGTCGGCGGGAGCGCCAAGGAGCGGCGTCTGCACCTCGCCGGGACCCTCCTGGGGGTCGTACTTCAGCCCCTCCGGCAGATAGGGCACGGGCAGCCGGTCGGGTCCGGGCGCACCGGAGGCGGGATAGCCGCCGCCGAGGACCGTGACGACCCCGACCCCCGGCCGCCGTACGACGGGCTGGGCGAAGAGCGCGGCCGGACGCCCGCTGAAGGACGTGTAGTTGTCGAACAGCCGCGGAACGTACAGCCCGGACCCGGCGCCGATCTCGGTGACCGCGTCCTCGGCCGCGGTGGTCTGCACACTGCCCGTACCACCGCCGTTGACGAACTCCAGGTCCGGCACGACGGCCCGCACCGCGCGCACCACCGCGGCCCGCCGCTCGGCGAGTTCACGGCGGGCGGTGGCCTGCATCAGCCGCACGGCACGCGAGCGGAACGGACGCCCGGCGACGGAGTCGCCCACCCCGGCGATATGACCCTCGTAGGCCATGATCCCGACGACCTTGAACCCGGGTCGCCGGGCCACCGCCCGGGCCAGTTCGGCGACTTGGGCGGGGGAGTGCAGCGGGGAGCGGAGCGCGCCGACGCGCACCCGGCCGCCGAGGAGCTTCAGCGAGGTGTCCAACTCCAGGCAGACCCGGACGACTTCGCCTCCGCCGTCCCGGGAGCGGTCGATGAGATCGAGCTGGGCGACGTCGTCGACCATCACGGCGACGGCGGCGGCGAGCTTGGGATCGGAGGTCAGCTCGGCGTAACCGGCGCTGTCCACGGACGGATACGCGAGCAGCACGTCCTCGAACCCGGAGCGGGCCAGCCACAGCGACTCGGCCAGGGTGAAGGACATGATCCCCGCGAAGCCGTCCTTGGCGAGCACGCGTTCGAGCAGCGCCCGGCACCGCACGGACTTGCTGGCGACCCGGATCGGCTTCCCGCCCGCTCGGCGGACGAGATCGTCCGCGTTGGCGTCGAAGGCGTCGAGATCCACGATCGCGAGTGGGGCGTCGAGGTGGGCGGTGGCCCGGTCGTAACGGGCCCGGTCGGCGGCGCGCGCAGTCATGAACGAAGCCTGCCAGACAGGATTACCGCAGGGTAGGGGGACGATCCGGGCAGATGCCCCGGGCTCGTGGACTGGTTCCCGTTCGCCGGGGACCGGCCGTAGATGAGCGCACGTAGGACGGGTGCGCCGGATGCCGGGCACCGCGCCGTATGGTGTACGGGGGACGAGAACGCCGGTACAAATCCGCCGGCCCGGGCACCACGCCCGTACGACGACAGGCCCGGGCCGAGAAACAGGGCGCGAGAGCACACGCTCCCCACGCTGGCCCCATTCCGCCCACGGACCCACCCCGCCCTGGACCTCACGACACCGCACCGCCCGCCCACGACCCCACCAGCAGGCGGACACCGCTCACTGCTGCGCACCGGGAAGGGGCGCGGCACGCCCGCAGACCGGCTCGAGAAGCCGAGGTCGAGGGCGCGTCTCGAGCGGCCCGCGAAGGCGGTGGTGGTGCCGGGCCGGTCCCTCGTGTTCGCATCGGCCCTCGGACGATGCCGCCCCGGATGTCCCGCCCCGCTTCCCGAGCCTGCGCGCACGCTCCGTGGACGCTGCCTCGACCTCCCGTACGACCCCGCCCCCGCCGCGCGCCTCGGCCCGCTTCCCGGACGCCCCGCCGGCCCGGAGCGCGGGCTCCGGCGGTGCCGACACGGCCGTACCGCCGCGCCCGGCGCACCGCCCCCCCGGCGTCACCGCGACGCGACGGCGCAGCCCCCGAGTCCGCCTCGGAGACGACGTTCCGGCTGCGCCCGGTCCCCACGGACCGCGGGTCCGAACGGAACCGACACCCAGCGCGCCCCGGCCGAATCCACACCCGCCCGCCACCTCCTCCTCCGGCGCCGCGACGGCAGGCCCGGCCCGTACCCCATGTCCTCCTCCGCCCCCGCCTCCGGCCCCGCGGCGTCACGACCGCGGCGTACGCGCCTCCTCGGCCTCCGGCGCCGCGGCGGCAGGCCCGGTCGTACCCGCACCGTCCGCCCCCTCCTCCCAGGTGGCCCCCTCCAACCCGACCCGGCCCTCTCCTGGAACGCCCCGGCCTCCGGTGGTACCCCCGGAAGCGGGCGGCCCGTCGTGTCGTTCGGGGAGCCCGAGGGGTACGGCGAGGGCGGCCGGCCGCGGCCGTTGGCGGTGCGGGCCGGGGCTCGTACCGCTGCCGTGGCCGTCTGTCTGGTGCTCGGGCTCGGGCTCATCGGCGGTGCGGTGACCGGGAGTTGGCTGGTCGGGGACTCGGCCGCGGCGGGGGAGAAGGACTCCTTCACCGCCGCCGAGGGGCTGTGGCACAGCGTCCCCGTGGACCAGCTCTTCCCGCCCACCGTCGAGGGCCAGGGCGCCGGCCCGGCGGCGCGACCGCACCTGGACGCGGATCGCCGTCGCCCCGGACAGCGGCTGCAAGGACGCCTTCGACCCGCTGCTGGCGAAGGCCCTCGCCCCCGTCGGCTGCCGCCGCCTCCTGCGCGCCACCTACACCGACGCCACCCAGAGCTACGTCACCACCGTCGGCCTGCTCTTCACCAAGGCCGACGCGGCCGGCATGACCGCCCTCGACACCCGCTTCACCAAGGAGCGCCTCGGCGACCGGGCCGACCTGATGCCCCGCCCGTACCCCGCCGAGGACACGGCCGCCGCGCGGTTCGGCGCCAAGCAGCGCGCCTCCTGGGCGATCTCCGTCCTCACCGACGCCCCGGTCGTCGTCTACGCCGTCTCCGGCTGGGCCGACGGCCGCACCGTCGACGAGCCGCAGTCCGCCACGGCGGCCATGCAGTCCGGCGCCACCACCCCCGTCGCCCAGGCCGGCCTCGGCCACGAGGCACAGGGCCTCGCCGACCGCGTCGAACGCGGCCTGCGCAGAACCGTCGACACCCCGGCCACGGAGGGGACGGGAACGACCTCATGAGCGCCGCCCCCCACACCCGCCGGGCCGGCATCGTCAGCGCCCTCCTCGCCGCCTCCCTCGCCCTCGTCCCGCCCACCGCCGCGCACGCCGACGGCATACGCGCCAAGCAGTGGGCCCTCGAAGCGATGCACACCCAGGAGGCCTGGCAGACCACGAAGGGCAAGGGCGTCACCGTCGCCGTCCTCGACACCGGCGTCGAGGACGACCACCCCGACCTCGTGGGCAACGTCCTCGAAGGCAAGGACATGGTCGGCTTCGGTGCCGGCCGCGGCGACCGCGCCTGGGCCCGCCACGGCACCGCGATGGCCGGCATCATCGCGGGCCATGGCCACGGGTACGCCAACGGCGACGGCGTCATGGGCATCGCCCCCGAGGCCAAGATCCTCCCCGTCCGCGTGATCCTGGAGGACGGCGACTCCGCCCGCGGCAAGGCCCGCAACACCCGCGGCAACGCCCTCGCCGAAGGCATCCGCTGGGCCGCCGACCACGGCGCCGACGTCATCAACCTCTCCCTGGGCGACGACTCCAAGTCCGCCCCACCCCGAACCCGCCGAGGACGAGCCGTCCAGTACGCCCTGAAGAAGGGCGTGAGCGTCATCGCCTCCGCCGGCAACGGCGGCGAGAAGGGCGACCACATCTCCTACCCGGCCGCCTACCCGGGCGTCATCGCCGCGACCGCCGTCGACCGCTACGGCACCCGCGCCTCCTTCTCCACCCGCCGCTGGTACGCCACGGTCGCCGCCCCCGGCGACGACGTCGTCATCGCCGACCCGGACCACAAGTACTACGAGGGCTGGGGCACGAGCGCCGCGGCGGCCTTCGTCTCCGGCGCCGTCGCCCTGGTCAAGGCGGCCCACCCCGGCCTGACTCCGGCGCAGATCAAGAAGCTCCTGGAGGACACGGCCCGGGACGCCCCCGTCGGCGGCCGCGACGACTCGCGCGGCTACGGCTTCGTCGACCCCGCCGCCGCCCTCAAGGCCGCGGCCCGGCTCGACCCCGAGGGCCTGAAGTCGGCGGCGTACGGCGACCGTTACTTCGGCCCGGGCCCCGACGCCCCCAGGACGGACGACGGCACGACCGACTGGGCGGCGCCGCTCGCGGGCAGCGTAGGAGGCGTCCTGCTGGTGACGGCGGTGGTGCTGTGGCGTGGCCGCAGGGAACGGTACGACGGCCTCTAGAAGGTCACCGGGCGGTGGCCGAAGCCGATGCCTCCGACCTCTCGCGCACGAACACCGACACCGCCGCCCGCACCGCCGACTCCACCAACGAGATCCCCTTCTCCTTCGTCGCGTTGCCGTCGGACAACGCGACGACGAGATAGTCGTTCCCGTCCGCAGCGGTCACCCGCCCGATGCTGTTGATGTCCCACAGCCCGGTCGCGCTGCGCGGCAGCCAGCCGTTCTTCAGCGCCCACGACGAGCCGTCGGCGGCGGCCGACACCCCCCAGTGCTGGCCGGTGGCTATCTGCCCCATCAGCCCCCGGAGATACTTCCGGGAGGCCCCGCTCAGCTTCGAGTCGTCCCCGAACACCTGCTGGAGCAGGGTGAGTTGGTCGGCGGCCGTGGTCTGGGTCAGTCCCCAGAGCATGCCGTCGCCGCCCTCGGTGTCCGTGAGCCCGAAGCGCTTGTTCGCCGCGTCCAGCCCCGCCGCTCTGCCGATGATCCGCCACAGCGCCGACGCGGAGGCGTTGTCGCTGTTCTCGATCATGGTGGTCGCGTACGACTTCTCCGCCGCCGTCAGCGAACGGTCCTCGTCCTGCGCCTGGAGCAGCAGCGTCGCCAGGATGTCGACCTTGACGATGCTCGCCGTGTCGAAGGCGGCGTCCCCGTACGTGGCACTGTCGCCGGAGTCCAGATCGAGCACGGCCACCGAGACGTCGGCGTCGTCCGGCACGGTCACCGCGTCCATCGCGTCGGCCAGCAGCGCGTCATGGTCCACGGTCGGTACCGCCACGGGCTCCACGGACGCCTCCTCGCTCGATGCACTCGATGGGCTCGCCGCACTCGCCGCCGGGCTCGACGCCGCCGACGATACGGTCCCGGCACCGGAGTGCGCCTGCGCCTTCACATACACCGTCCCGGCGGCCGTACCGCCGACTATGGCCACGGAGGCGAGGGCGGTGTACATCAGAGGGCGTCGCCGGGACGGACGGGCGCGGCGGCGGCTCCCGCGGGCTCTGGAGGACTCCATGCCCGTGATGCTGGGGGCACCGGCTGTGCGGACCGTTAGACGGACGTTAGATGTGTGTCAGGGAAATCTGAGATTCCGGTGAAGACGGTCACGTGCGCGTTTCCGGGCCCGCACAAGGCCAGCAGCATCCCCCCTATAGGGTCGGTGACCGTGGCGAACAAGAACATTCCCGACCCCGGCTTCTCCGACGACGACGGCTCCGCCGACCCCCGGCTGAGCGCGGCGCTCGCCGGCTGGGCCGCGGACCGCACCGCCGTGGGCCCCGTCCTGGAAGCGCTCAAGGACGCCCGGCTGCTCGTCCCGGTCGTGGCCGTCCTCGGCGAGGTCGAGGAAGACGAGAACGGACTGCGCCGCGAGAAGACCAGCGACATGGCCGTGCCGACCCTCAAGGCCGGACCCCGGACCGCGCTGCCGGCCTTCACCTCCACCGACTCGCTCGCCCGCTGGGACCCGGCGGCCCGCCCCGTCGCCGTACCCCTGCACCAGGCGCTCCAGGCCGCCGCGCACGAGAAGGCGGACACGGTCGTACTGGACCTGGCCGGACCCGTGACGTTCGAGCTGACCGGCCCCGCGCTGCTGGCCCTCGCCGAGGGCCGCACGACGGCCGACCCGCTCGCCGATCCGGCGGTGCTCGCGGCGGTACGGGAAGCGGTGGCCGCCGAGCCCGCCGTACTGCGCGCCCATCTCGGGCCCGGGCAGGCCGACGGCACCCTGGCCCTCGTGCTCGACCCGGCGGCGCCCCCCGCCGAGGCGGCCCGAGCGGTCGCCGAGCGGATCGCCGCGACGACACACTGAGGGCCCGCCTGGTGCGCGGCCTGGACCTGGCACTCCTGCCGGCCACGGCCACGCCTCCGGGCGAGCCCTTGTACGTGCGCGGGTGAAACCAGTACGCGGATGAACTAGCCGTAGATCGGACCGGTGTACTTCTCGCCCGGCCCCTGGCCCGGCTCGTCCGGGACGATCGACGCCTCCCGGAAGGCCAGCTGGAGGGACTTCAGGCCGTCGCGGAGCGGGGCCGCGTGGAAGGAGCTGATCTCGGTCGCGCTGCCGTCGAGGAGGCCGGCGAGGGCGTGGATCAGCTTGCGGGCCTCGTCCAGGTCCTTGTACTTGTCGCCCTCCTCGGTCAGACCGAGCTTCACCGCGGCGGCGCTCATCAGGTTGACGGCGACCGTCACGATCACCTCGACGGCGGGGACCTCGGCGATGTCGCGGGTCATCTCGTCGAAGTCGGGGGAGTCAGCGGGAGGGGTGTCACTCATGTCCCACACGATAGGGCCCGGTGCCGACCGCTCCGCACCGGGCCCGCTGCACACCGGTTCGCACCACCCCCGGGTTGCTGCTAACCTTGTGTGACGACCGGCTGGATACTCGCGTGTCCGGCCCACAAGTGGAGGCTCCGATCTCCCACCTGACCGCCCCCAGGGCGGCGGGTCACCCGGTCAGGCGGCCGCCATCGTTCCGTACGGACGATGGAGTCGCCCGAAATCGCGCCCCGCGATCATCGTGGCGGTGCTCCGGTAGTGCTTTGGAGCCCCCTCATGTGATCGTCCGGGGCATTTTTTGTGCTTCGGTGCGGTTAGGTCCTACGAAAAGAGACGTACGCGGCTGTCCGCCAGACCGCCGTATGGTGCTACCGAGGAGGATCCATCAGCACCGAGCCCCGCATCAACGACCGGATTCGCGTTCCCGAGGTGCGACTTGTCGGTCCCAGTGGCGAGCAGGTCGGGATTGTCCCGCTTGCCAAGGCCCTGGAGCTTGCGCAGGAGTACGACCTCGACCTGGTCGAGGTGGCGGCGAACGCCCGCCCGCCGGTCTGCAAGCTCATGGACTACGGGAAGTTCAAGTACGAGTCGGCCATGAAGGCCCGTGAGGCGCGCAAGAACCAGGCGCACACGGTCATCAAGGAGATGAAGCTCCGGCCGAAGATCGACCCGCACGACTATGACACCAAGAAGGGTCACGTCGTCCGGTTCCTCAAGCAGGGCGACAAGGTCAAGATCACGATCATGTTCCGTGGTCGCGAGCAGTCCCGGCCGGAACTCGGCTACCGACTGCTGCAGCGGCTCGCGGAGGACGTCCAGGACCTCGGCTTCGTGGAGTCGAACCCGAAGCAGGACGGCCGGAACATGATCATGGTTCTCGGTCCGCACAAGAAGAAGACCGAGGCCATGGCCGAGGCTCGCCAGGCGCAGGAGGCCCGCAAGGCCGACGCGAAGGCCAACCCCGGCAAGTCGCAGAACGCCGCGGAGGCCCAGGCCGACGAGGCTCCTGAGGCCGCCGAGGCGCAGACCGAGGCTCCGGCCGAGGCGTGATCCCGGGGACGCGAGTCCCCAGGACGTAACCGATACAAGAGCGACGCTCCACCGTGCCCGGTTTCACGACCGGGCATCGGAGCGCCACCCAGAGGAGAGAACGGCGCTATGCCGAAGAACAAGTCGCACAGCGGTGCCAGCAAGCGCTTCAAGGTCACCGGCTCCGGCAAGGTGCTCCGTGAGCGCGCCGGCAAGCGCCACCTGCTCGAGCACAAGTCGTCCCGCGTGACGCGTCGCCTGACCGGCAACGCCGAGATGGCCCCGGGCGACGCCGCGAAGATCAAGAAGCTTCTCGGCAAGTGAGGTCGGGCGCGCAGCGCCTGATCCACCTCCAGACCGGGACCCCATCGATTTCCGGGCCGTGTGAGTCCAACCGCGGCCCCGCTACAAGGAGTTAACAAGTGGCACGCGTCAAGCGGGCAGTCAACGCCCACAAGAAGCGCCGGGCGATCCTCGAGCAGGCCTCCGGCTACCGCGGTCAGCGTTCGCGCCTGTACCGCAAGGCCAAGGAGCAGGTCACCCACTCGCTGGTCTACAACTACAACGACCGCAAGAAGCGCAAGGGCGACTTCCGTCAGCTGTGGATCCAGCGCATCAACGCCGCTGCCCGCGCCAACGGCATCACGTACAACCGCTTCATCCAGGGTCTGAAGGCCGCGAACATCGAGGTCGACCGCAAGATCCTCGCCGAGCTGGCCGTCAACGACGCCACCGCGTTCGCCGCGCTGGTCGAGGTCGCGCAGAAGGCCCTCCCGGCCGACGTCAACGCCCCCAAGGCCGCGTGACGTAAGCGCTGGCTTCGAGCCGACGTGACATGAGGGACCCGCAGGCTTTCGGGCTTGCGGGTCCTGCTTGTTGTCCTGCGTGTCGTCCTTTGTGAAAGTGAGCCCCATGTCTCCGGCAGCCCCCGAGCTGATCTCCCCCCGTTCCCCCCGCGTCTCCGCCGCCCGGCGGCTCGCCAGGCGGAACTTCCGGGGGAAGGAGCGGCTGTTCCTGGCCGAGGGACCGCAGGCCGTGCGGGAGGCCGCCGGGCACGGGCTCGTGGAGCTGTTCGCCACCGTCGAGGCCGCGGAGCGCTATGCCGACATCATCGGGGAGGCCCGCGCCGTCGACGCGCGTGTGCACCTCGCCTCCGAGGACGTCATCGCCGACATCTCCACCACCGTCACGCCCCAGGGGCTCGTCGGGATCTGCCGGTTCCTGGACACGCCCTTCGCGGAGATCCTCGCGGCGAAACCCAAGCTCGTCGCCGTGCTCGCCCACGTCCGCGACCCCGGCAACGCCGGCACCGTCCTGCGGTGCGCGGACGCCGCCGGCGCCGAGGCGGTCGTCCTGACCGACGCCTCCGTGGACCTCTACAACCCCAAGGCCGTCCGTGCCTCCGTGGGATCGCTCTTCCATCTGCCCGTCGCCGTCGGGGTGCCCGTCGAGGACGCGATCCAGGGACTCAAGGACGCCGGCGTGCGGATTCTCGCCGCCGACGGCGCCGGGACCGACGATCTCGACGACGAGCTCGACAAGGGCACCATGGGCGGGCCGACCGCGTGGGTGTTCGGCAACGAGGCGTGGGGGCTCCCGGAGGAGACCCGCGCACTCGCGGACGCCGTGGTGCGCGTCCCCATCCACGGAAAGGCCGAGAGCCTGAACCTCGCGACCGCCGCCGCCGTATGTCTCTACGCGTCGGCCCGTGCACAGCGCGCCTCCGGAGGGTGCCGTTCCGTCACCCACAGCTAGTAGGCTGACCAGCTCGGGGGCCCCTCAGCCGTCGTGAGAGGTGGGGTACGGGGATGAGTGTCGGGACGAGCGGGGCGCCGGCGGCACAGGCCGGTGAGCACGCCGCGCACGCCTGTGACCCCAACGATCTGCCCGACGGTCTCGTCGTCGCCGACGAGCAGGGACGCGTGGTCTGCTACAACACCGCCGCCGAACGCATCACCCGGATCCCCGCCGCCGAGGCCCTCGGCCAGCGGCTGGAGAAGGCCCTGCCCTTAGAGGACCTGGAGGGGCGGCGCTGGTGGCAGCTGACCGACCCCTACGGCGGGCTCGCCATCCGGAACCGGCAGCCCGAGCGCAACCTGCTGCTCCCCGGCGGCCGCGAGGTCCTCGTCTCCGCGCGCTACGTCCGCGGCACGGCCACCGGACCCGTCGAGCGCGTCGTCGTCTGCCTGCGCGACACCGAGGCCCGGCGCCGCACCGAGCGCAGTCACGCCGAGCTGATCGCCACCGTGGCCCATGAACTGCGCTCCCCGCTCACCTCCGTCAAGGGCTTCACCGCGACCCTCCTCGCCAAGTGGGAGCGGTTCACGGACGACCAGAAGCGGCTGATGCTGGAGACCGTCGACGCCGACGCCGACCGGGTCACCCGGCTCATCGCCGAGCTGCTGGACATCTCCCGGATCGACTCGGGACGCCTTGAGGTGCGGCGCCAGCCCGTCGACATCGGGGCCGCCGTCGGACGGCACATCCAGGCGTACGTCGCCGCAGGGCAGACCGCCGACCGGTTCCTGCTCCGCATCGAGCAGCCGCTGCCCCAGCTCTGGGCCGACCCCGACAAGATCGACCAGGTGCTCAGCAACCTGCTGGAAAATGCCGTGCGCCACGGCGAGGGAACCGTCACCATTGACGTCACGCCCGCCGCGTCCCCTCGGGAAGGGGAGGACACCGGCACATCGGTCACCGTCAGCGACGAGGGGCCCGGCATCCCGGAGGAATCCATGAACCGCGTCTTCACCCGCTTCTGGCGGGGCAGCAAGCGCGGTGGCACGGGCCTCGGTCTCTACATCGTCAAGGGCATCGTCGAGGCCCACGGCGGCGCCATCACGGTCGGCCGCGCCCCCGGCGGCGGCGCCGAGTTCCGATTTACGTTGCCCGTGGCGGCCCCGGCCTATCTCACCTGAGAGCCGGAGAGCGCCCCACGGGCGCATTCGTATACCTCCACCCCGTTAGACTCGGCCTTTGGCACCTTTGTGTCCTGCACACGGCTTAGAGCGCCGGTCACGGGGACCATCCGCCAGCCAATCGGAAGCACGGGAAGAGATGTCGGCACCGAATAAGTCGTACGACCCTGTCGAGGTCGAGGCATTGAAGCCAGAAGAGATCGAGCGCATGCGGGACGAGGCGCTCGCCGCCTTCGCCGCCGCGGACTCCCTCGACGCGCTCCAGGAGGCCAAGGTCGCCCACACCGGCGGCACCTCGCCGCTGGCCCTCGCCAACCGCGAGATCGGCGCCCTGCCCCCGCACGCGAAGGCCGCCGCCGGAAAGCTCGTCGGCCAGGCCCGCGGCGCGGTCAACAAGGCCCTCGCCGGCCGCCAGGCCGAGCTGGAGGCCGAGCGCGACGCCCGCGTGCTGGTCGAGGAGTCGGTGGACGTCACGCTGCCGTACGACCGCGTACCGGCCGGCGCCCGCCACCCGCTCACCACCCTGTCCGAGCGCATCGAGGACGTCTTCGTGGCCATGGGCTACGAGGTCGCCGAGGGCCCGCAGGTCGAGGCGGAGTGGTTCAACTTCGACGCCCTCAACATCGGCCCGGACCACCCGGCCCGCGGCGAGGCCGACACCTTCTTCGTGCAGGGCCCCGAGGGCGGCACCGAGTCCGGTGTCGTGCTGCGCACCCACACCTCGCCCGTGCAGATCCGCTCGCTGCTGAGCCGTGAGCTCCCGGTGTACGTGATCTGCCCCGGCGTCGTGTACCGCACCGACGAGCTGGACGCGACCCACACCCCGGTCTTCCGCCAGGTCGAGCTGCTCGCCGTCGACGAGGGCCTCACCATGGCCGACCTCAAGGGCACCATGGACCACATGGTCCAGGCCCTGTTCGGCGAGGGCATGAAGACCCGGCTGCGGCCGAACTTCTTCCCCTTCACCGAGCCGTCCGCCGAGATGGACATGGTGTGCTACGTCTGCCGCGGCGAGTCCGTCGGCAACCCCGACCGCCCCTGCCGCACCTGCTCCTCCGAGGGCTGGATCGAGCTCGGCGGCTGCGGCATGGTCAACCCCAAGGTCCTGACGGCCTGCGGTGTGGACCCCGAGAAGTACAGCGGATTCGCCTTCGGGTTCGGCATCGAACGGATGCTGATGTTCCGCCACAACGTCGAAGACATGCGAGACATGGTCGAGGGTGACGTCCGGTTCACCCGGCCGTTCGGGATGGAGATCTGATGCGGGTCCCGCTTTCTTGGCTGCGGGAGTACGTCGACCTGCCGGCGACCGAAACCGGCCGTGACGTCCAGGCCAAGCTCATTTCGGCAGGCCTCGAGGTGGAGACCGTCGAGCAGCTCGGCGACGGCCTCAAGGGCCCCCTGGTCGTCGGCCAGGTGCTGACCATCGAGGAGCTGGAGGGCTTCAAGAAGCCCATCCGGTTCTGCACGGTCGACGTCGGCACCGCCAACGGAACCGGCGAGCCCCAGGAGATCGTCTGCGGCGCCCGCAACTTCGCCGTCGGCGACAAGGTCGTCGTCGTGCTCCCCGGCGCCGAACTGCCCGGCGGCTTCGCCATCTCCGCCCGCAAGACCTACGGCAAGACGTCCCACGGCATGATCTGCTCCAGCGACGAGCTGGGCATGGGCGACGACGGCACCAAGGGCATCATCGTGCTGCCGCCGGAGACCGAGGTCGGCAAGGACGCCATCGAGCTCCTGGAGCTGGTCGACGAGGTCCTGGACATCGCCGTCACCGCCAACCGCGGCGACTGCCTGTCCATCCGCGGCGTCGCCCGGGAGACCGCCATCGCCTACGGCCTGCCGCTGCGCGACCCGGCCCTCCTCGACGTCCCGGGCCCCAACGCCTACGGCTACCCGGTCCAGGTCTCCGAGCCCTTCGGCTGCGACCGCTTCACGGCCCGTACGGTGAGCGGCCTCAGCCCCGAGGCCCGCTCCCCGATCTGGCTCAAGCGCCGCCTCCAGAAGGTCGGCATGCGCCCGATCTCGCTCGCCGTCGACATCACCAACTACGTGATGATGGAGCTCGGCCAGCCGCTGCACGCCTACGACCGCGGGCTGGTCCAGGGCACCATCGGCGTCCGCCGGGCCGCCGAGGGCGAGGAGATCGTCACCCTCGACGGTGCCAAGCGGAAGCTGCACTCCGAGGACCTCGTCATCACCGACGACCGCGGCCCGATCGGCCTCGCGGGTGTCATGGGCGGCGCCAACACGGAGATCGCGGACCACGAGGAGGGCGAGGGCACGACCGACGTCGTCATCGAAGCCGCGCACTTCGACGCGGTGTCGATCGCCCGCACGGCCCGTCGCCACAAGCTGTCCTCCGAGGCGTCCCGGCGCTTCGAACGCGGTGTCGACCCCGCGGCCGCCGCCGCTGCCGCGCAGCGCACGGTCGACCTCCTCGTCCTCCTCGCCGGCGGCACCGCCGACGCCGGGGTCACCGAGGTCGTCGCGCCGTCCGCGCCGCACACCATCACCATGCCGGCCGACCACCCCGACAGGGTGGCGGGTGTGGAGTACGGCCGCGAGACCGTCGTACGCCGTCTCCAGGAGGTCGGCTGTGACGTGTACGGGCAGGACGAGCTGATCGTCACCGTGCCGTCCTGGCGTCCCGACCTCACCGAGGTCAACGACCTCGCCGAGGAGGTCATCCGCCTGGAGGGGTACGAGAACCTGCCCTCCACGCTGCCCAAGCCCCCGTCCGGCCGCGGCCTGACCCACCGGCAGCGCCTGCACCGCCGGGTCGGCCGGGCGCTGGCCGGTGCCGGGTACGTCGAGGCGCCCAACTACCCCTTCATCGGCGAGCAGGTCTTCGACCAGCTCCTCCTGGAGGCCGACGACCCGGCTCGCCGTGTCGTGAAGCTGACCAACCCGCTCAACGACGAGGAGCCCGCGCTCCGTACGACGCTGCTGCCGGGGCTGCTCGGCGCGCTGCGGCGCAACGACGGCCGCGGCTCGCACGACCTGGCCCTCTTCGAGACGGGCCTGGTGTTCCTGCCGCGCGCCGAGCAGAAGATCGCCGCCGCGCTGCCGGTGGACCGGCGTCCCACCGACGAGGAGATCGCCGAGCTGAACGCCGCGCTGCCCGAGCAGCCGCGCCATGTCGCCGCGGTCCTCGCCGGGGCGCGCGAGCAGGCCGGCTGGTGGGGCAAGGGCCGTCCGGCCGACTGGGCCGACGCCATCGAGGCGGCGCGGGCGGTCGCCCGTGAGGCCGGGGTCGAGCTGATCGTCCGTGGCGGTCAGTACGGACCGTGGCATCCGGGCCGGTGCGCCGAGCTCGTGGTCGTGGCGGAGGGCGCCGAGAAGGTCGTCGGTCACGCCGGTGAGCTGCACCCGCGCGTGGTGAAGGCCTTCGGCCTGCCCGCCCGTACCTGCGCGATGGAGCTGGACCTGGACGCGCTGGAGGCCGTCGGCGACGACACGCCCCAGGCGCCGGCCATCTCCACGTTCCCGGTGGCGACGCAGGACGTGGCGCTGGTCGTGGACCGCTTCGTCCCGCACGCGGACGTCGAGGCGGCGCTGCGCGAGGGCGCGGGTGAACTGCTGGAGGGCATCCGGCTGTTCGACGTCTACGAGAACGCCGAGCAGCTGGGCGACGGCAAGAAGTCGCTGGCCTATGCGCTGCGGTTCCGGGCCGGTGACCGGACGCTGACCGTGGACGAGGCCTCGGCCGCGCGGGATGCCGCGGTCGCCCTGGCGGGGGAGCGGACCGGAGCCGTCCTGCGCGGTTGAGGAATCCGTCACCTCACTCGTTTGAGTGAGAACTCCCAGTGATCTGGTCCATCCGGGCCATGGCTCGACAGAATCGGACCGGCCTTTCGGGGTCGGTCCGATTCTGCTGTCTGGGCCTATATGGGGGGCCATCGGCATGATCCGTATCAGGGGTCGGGTTCCCCGCAAGGTGCTCGCGCTGGGGCTGCCCACCGCGTGGGGTGCCGTGGCGATCTCGTACAAGATGGCCTGCCCGCTCGCCCAGCAGACCGGGTTCGAGGCGCGGCTCGCCACGAGTGCCGTCTTCTTCGCCGTCGGCACCGGGCTGATACTCCACGTCCGCAAGGCGCTGCTGCGTGAGCTGCGGCAGATCAGGCAGGTCGCCGGGGCCGCGCAGAGCGCGCTGCTGCGACCCCTGCCCCCGCGGATCGACGGGTTGACCGTCGCCGCCGCCCAGTTGTCCGCGGACCGCGGGGCGTCCGTCGTGGCGATCTCTACGAGGTCATCGCCACCGAGCACGGGGTGCGCGCGGTCATGGGAGATGTGCGGGGCCACGGGCTCACGGCCATCGGCACGGCCGCCGCCGTCCTGGGCAGCTTCCGCGAGGCGGTGCACGACGAGGCCGAACTCGGCTGTGTCCTACGGCGGCTGGAGCGGGCACACGCCCGGCACCTGCGCGAGCGGGCCCGGGCCGAGCACCCGTCCAGCGGGGCGGAGCCGGAGCATCCGGTCGCCGAGGAGTTCGTCACCGTACTGCTCCTGGAGATCCGTCAGGACGGCGCGCTGTACGCGCTGAACTGCGGTCACCCGTGGCCGTATCTCCTCAGCGGCCCCCAGGTGGCCCCCCTCGACCCGAGCGGATCCCCTCCCTCCGCTCGGGCCGTTCCCGCTCCCGCCCCACCTCCCGGCGATGCCCTGCGGCCACCTCCTTCCGGGCGAGACCCTGGTCCTCCACACGGACGGAGCCGAGGACGCGAGGGACGCACATGGCCGGTTCTTCTCCTTGCCGAGCGAGCTGGAGAAGGCTGCGGATCAGTCCCCCCGGTCACTACTGGGCTCGGTCTTCACGGCACTCCTGCGGCACTCGGGAACACCGAAGGACGACGTCGCCTTACTGGTACTTCGCAACGACCGCCAGCTGAAACGCCCTTTGGGGGCGCGGGGAACTGCGCGACCAGCCACATCGCACCCGCAGCCGACAACGCACCTCTAGCGCAACGGCGTCCAGTCACCCGGCGTTGGCCAGCGCAGCGCACCGGCAGCCGTCCGCCCCGCCACGGAGTGTCGGGCAGGCAGCTGGGCGGACGGCGCGGAATCGGGCCGCCGCACTGTACGAGGGGGAGCCGGCGGCGGCCGGCCTCTTGCGAGGCATTTCAGTCAACCGGTTGGAAACTCTCCGCGACAGTGCGCGCACGCTGCGGATTCGAGCACTCCGTTCACACCCCGTGTGAAGACGCACCCACTACTCTGACGGCACCGAGCCACCCGGGGGGCATATATGCAGCCCAATACTCTGCTCGACGCGATCCTGGACGAGGCGGGGATCTCGCACGCGGGGTTGGCCGCACACGTGAACCAGGCGGGACGGGCGCGCGGGCTCGCGCTCCGGTACGAACACACCGCCGTGGCACGCTGGTTGAAGGGGCAGCGGCCCCGCGGCCAGGTGCCGGACCTGATCTGCGAGGTGCTCGCCGGCCGGCTGCACCGCACGGTCACGCTCGACGACATCGGCCTCGGCGTCCCCGGCGAGCCCGCCACCCCGCACACCACCTCGCTGTCCGGGTTCGTGGAGCGGGCCACCGCCCTGTGGCGCTCCGACGAGCAGCAGCGCCCGCACATCCTGGGCGCCCCCGCGGTCACCGGCACACCGGCCGTGATGCCGGTGTGGGAGTGGGAGAACCCGCCCGAGGACGTCGACGTGTCGCGTGGTGGCCGGCATCGGGTGACCCCCGGCGACCTGGAGATGCTGCGGGCCGCCCGGACGCACTACGAGCAGATGTACCGCAAGGCCGGCGGCATAGCGACCCGTACCAGGATCGTCGGGTTCCTGAACGCCGAGGCGGCGCCGTTACTGCGCGGCAGCTACACCGACGCCACCGGCCGCCAACTGCACCGGGCCACCGGCGGGTTGGTGGCGATCGCGGGGATCTGCGCGTACGACTCCGACGCGCACGGACTCGCGCAGCGCTACTTCCACCAGGCGCTGCGGCTGGCGAAGGCCAGCGGGGACCGGGGACTCGGCGCCTACATCATCGCGCTGCTCGTCAACCAGGCGCTGTTCATGCGCGAGCACCGGCAGGCCGTCGCCTTCGCGGAGGCCGCGCTGCGCGCCGCCGGCAAGCACATCACCCCCGCCCTCGCCTCCGACCTGTACGCGATGCAGGCGAAGGCGTACGCACACCTCGGTGACGGTACGAGCGCACTGTCCTGCATCCGGCGTGCCGAGCAGGCCGCCGAACGCATCCGGCGCGGATACGAACCCGACGAAACGGGCTATGTCCAGCCGGGGCTGGTCAACGTCCAGGTGGCGGAGGCACTGCTCAGTCTCGGCGAACTGGTGGCCGCGGGCGAGCATGCCGCGGCGGCCGTGGACAACCCGGCCCACGACCGCGGCCGGGTGCACCGGCTGGCGATGCTCAGCACGATCGAGCTGCGCCGGGGCAACGCCGACAAGGCGGTGGCCACCGCGGTGCAGATGGCCGAGCAGGCCCGCGGGATGGAGTCGCAGCGACTGCGCGACAGACTCCGGGCGGTGCGCGAACACCTGGTCCGCAGCGGCTGCGCGGGCACGTCCGAGGCGGCCGAACTCATCGACGGAGCACTGCGCGTACCGCTGTAGGCGGGTTCCCGAACGCGGACAGCCACAGTCCCTGCTGCGATATTGCCACTTACTCGACGGAAGGTGGCAGAACCGTGCAGTGGACGAAACAGTACGAACAAACTGTGTATGCAAACCGCTGGTTCACCGTCAATCTGGCAGACGTGGAACTGCCGGACGGGCGGCACCTGGATCACTTTCTGATACGGCTGCGGCCCGTCGCCGTGGCCACGGTGGTGAACGAGGCCAACGAGGTCCTGCTCCTGTGGCGCCACCGCTTCATCACCGACAGCTGGGGGTGGGAACTGGCCGCGGGCGTCGTCGAGGACGGTGAGGACGTCGCGAGCGCGGCCGCCAGGGAACTCGAGGAAGAGACCGGCTGGCGGCCGGGCCCGCTGCACCACCTCATGAGCGTGGAACCGTCCAACGGGCTCACCGACGCCCGGCACCACATCTACTGGGCCGACGAGGGCGAGTACGTCGGACACCCCGTGGACGACTTCGAGTCGGACCGTCGGGAATGGGTGCCCCTCAAGCTCGTCCCCGACATGGTCGCCCGCGGCGAGGTCCCGGCCGCCAACATGGCGGCCGCGCTCCTGCTGCTGCACCATCTCAGGCTCGGGCAGGACGTCTTGCCCTGATCCCCACCACGTCCCGGGCTAGTGCCCGAGGGCCTGCCAGACCGCGACGACGAGCGCGCCCACGGCCGTGACGGCCGCGACCGCGGGCAGCGGCCAACGGGCGTGCTCCAGCGCGACGATCCGTGCGCTCAGGTCGTCGACTTCCTTGTCCGTCTCCTCCGTGCGATGACTGAGCAGTGCGAGCCCTCCCTCGACACGCGCGTACGCGACATCGAGGCGGCGGCGTAACTCTGCGAGTTCTCCATGGACCACGGGATGCTCCGGGTCGGCGGTCACTTTTCCGCTCCTTTCCGTAGTCATCACATCCCTTGCATGCGCATGAAGAGTCAACCCCCCTGGTGGGCGCGTGGGGAGCGTGTGCGACGGGCATATGCGTGCCCGGTGCGCACACGGTGTGTGAATACGGCGGGCCCGGCGCTCCGAAGAGTGCCGGGCCCGTGTTCGTCGCACTGTGTAATCGGCACCCTGAAACGGGCACTGTGCAACCTGCCGGGATCTGTCAGCCGTAGGTGTAGAAGCCGGAACCGGTCTTGCGGCCCAGGCGGCCGGCGTCGACCATGCGCTGGAGCAGCGGGGGAGCGGCGTACAGCGGCTCCTTGTACTCCTCGTACATCGAGTTGGCGATGGAGACGATGGTGTCCAGGCCGATCAGGTCGGACAGCTTCAGCGGGCCCATCGGGTGGGCGCAGCCCATCTCCATGCCGTTGTCGATGTCCTCGCGGCCCGCGATGCCCGACTCGAACATCCGGATCGCGGACAGCAGGTACGGCACCAGCAGGGCGTTCACCACGAAACCGGAGCGGTCCTGCGCGCGGATCGCGTGCTTGCCGAGCAGCTTCTCGGCGAAGCCCTGGGCGCGGCTGATGGTGCCCTCGGAGGTGGTGAGCGCCGGGATCAGCTCGACGAGCTTCTGCACCGGGGCGGGGTTGAAGAAGTGGATGCCGATGACCTGGTCGGGCCGCGAGGTGGCGACCGCCAGCTTCACCAGGGGGATGGAGGAGGTGTTGGAGGCGAGGATCGCGTCCGGGCGGGTCACGACCTGGTCGAGCACCTGGAAGATCTCGGTCTTCACCTGCTCGTTCTCCACGACGGCCTCGATGACCAGGTCGCGGTCGGCGAACTCGCCGAGGTCGGTGGTGAAGGAGAGCCGGGCCAGCGCCGCGTCCCGCTCCTCCTCGGTGATCTTGCCGCGCTCGGCGGCCTTGGCCAGGGAGTTCAGCAGCCGGGTCCGGCCGATCTCCAGGGCCTCACCGGTGGTCTCGGCGACCTTCACGTCCAGGCCGGAGCGGGCGCACACCTCGGCGATGCCCGCTCCCATCTGGCCGCAGCCCACCACTCCGACGCGCTCGATGTCGGTCACATCGTCCCCTTCGCAGATCTACGAATCCGGCAGGACCCGCGTGGTTCGCTGCCTGCTCCATCCGTGCACGTTACTGGAAAGTATCGATGATCGATCGATCGGGTCGGAGATGCTCGACGGCGGATCGCGGAGGTCGACCGGACCGGTGGTCCCGGGGTGTGCCCTGCGGCTCACCCGAGCCGGTGCGGGGCGCCTCGGCTGCTGCCGCAAAATCTGCACGTTCCCTTCGGCGATCGTTGATCGAATGCCGGGGGTCCGCATGGCAGGCTGCCGCTGGACGGAACCACGGAGGTACGAGTGAGGATGCATCGGAAGGCGCGGCTGTCGAGGCGGGCGTTCGCGGTGACCGCCCTGTCGGCTCTCGTGGCCGGCGGTGGCGCGGTGGCGGCGGGCGTGGCGATGGCGGGTGGATCGGACTCCCCGCGGCGCCGGGGGCCCGGGGAGATGCGGGGCATGTGGGTGGCGAGCGTCGCCAACCGCGACTGGCCCTCGAAGGCGGGGCTGAGCGCCGCGCAGCAGCGGGCCGAACTGATCAAGCTGCTCGACCGGGCGGTGGAGCGCCGGCTGAACGCGGTGATGCTTCAGGTGCGCCCGACGGCCGACGCGCTGTGGCCCTCGCCGTACGAACCCTGGTCGCAGGTCCTCACCGGCACCCAGGGCAAGGCGCCCGGCTGGGACCCGCTCGGCACGGCGGTCGAGGAGGCCCACGCCCGCGGTCTGGAACTGCACGCCTGGTTCAATCCGTACCGGATCGCCAACCACACCGACCCGACGAAGCTCGTCGCCTCCCATCCCGCCCGGGTGCACCCGGGGTGGGTGGTGAAGTACGGCGGCAAGATGTACTACAACCCCGGGCTGCCCGAGGTCCGCGCCTTCGTGGAGAAGGCGATCCTGGACGCGGTGCGCACGTACCCGGTGGACGCGGTCCACTTCGACGACTACTTCTACCCGTATCCGGTCGCGGGCCAGACCTTCGACGACGACGCGGCCTTCGACGCCTACGGCGGCGGCTTCGACACCCGGGGGGACTGGCGGCGCAGCAACATCGACAAGCTGGTCCTGGAAATGGCCGCGAAGATCAAGCAGATCCGGCCGGCCGCCCAGTTCGGGATCAGCCCCTTCGGCGTGTGGCGCAACGCCTCCACCGACCCGCTCGGCTCCGACACCAAGGCGATGCAGGCGTACGACGACGTCTTCGCCGACACCCGCAAGTGGGTGCGGGAGGGATGGATCGACTACATCGTCCCGCAGATCTACTGGAACATCGGCTTCTCGGTCGCCGACTACGCCAAGCTCGTGCCCTGGTGGGCCCAGCAGGCGCGGGGCAGCAGCACGAAGCTGTACATCGGCGAGGCCCTCTACAAGGCCGGCGACCCGGCGCAGCCCGCCGCCTGGCAGGACCCGGCCGAACTGTCGAGACACCTCGCGCTCGCGTCCGACCAGGTTCAGGTGCGCGGGCATGTCTTCTTCGCCGCGCGCGAGGTCGCGGCGGATCCGATCGGGGCCATGACGCGGGTGGTCGCCGACCACTACCAGGATCCGGCACAGCCGCCGCGCTGAGCTCGCGCCGGGCTACGGCGCGGTCTGCTGCCGGTGCCGGATCTCGGTGTCGGGGCCGGGTGAGCACACGCCCTCGTGCCCGTCCTCGAAACGGACGCGGTACGGGGGATTGCCGCCCTGTCCCATGACCTCGACGATCTCGCCGACCTTGTCGTGCTGTCCGACCACCCTGCCGTGCTGGACGAGCTGGTCGCCCACGGTTGCACGCATCTTCGGGGCCTCCTCACCATGTACGGGAGCAGCGGTCCGTGGCCTTGAGTTTACGGCGCGAGGACCCGGTGGGAACCGGTGCGTTCCGCCCTCAACCGCGTGCCCGCTGGGTGACGGCGATGCACACCAGCACCGCCGCGGCCGTCAGTGGGGCGGCCACCGTCAGGTGCTCGCCGAGCAGCAGCACCGACCACACCAGTGTGAGCAGCGGCTGGGCCAACTGCAACTGGCTGGCCTTGGGGATGCCGATCGCCGCCATGCCCCGGTACCAGACGACCAGACCGAGGAACTGCGAGCCCGCCGCGACCCACAGCAGACCGCTCACGCTGTGGAAGGTCAGATGGACGGGCTCGTACGACAACGCCAGCACGGCGGCGGGCAGGGTGAACGGCAGACACAGCACCAGCGCCCAGCCGATGACCTGCCAGCCCGGCATGACCCCGGCCAGCCGGCCGCCCTCGGTGTACCCGGCGGCGCACACCAGCAGGGCGGCGAAGAGGTAGAGGTCGGCGGTGGTGAGGGCGCCGCCGCTCTGCTGCACGGTGAAGGCGATCACCGCGGCGGCGCCGGCGAGGGCGGCGTCCAGAAGGTGCGGGACGGGCGGGTGCCCATCCGCAGGGCGGACAGCAGCGCGGTGGTGAGGGGGAGCAGACCGACCACGACGGCGGCGTGCGCGGTGGTGGAGGTCTGCAGCGCGAGGGTGGTCAGCAGCGGGAAGCCGACGACGACCCCGGCGGCGACGACCGCGAGCCCGGCGCGGTGCCGCCGGTCCGGCAGGGGGACGCGCAGAGCCAGCAGACAGGCCCCGGCGATCAGCGCGGCGAGGACGGAGCGCACGGCGACCAGCGACCACGGCCCGAACCCCTCCAGGCCCCACGCGGTCGCGGGAAAGGTCAGGGAGAAGGCGACGACACCGAGCGCGGCGAGGAGGGTGCCGGTCGCCCGGGACGGTCGGCTGTCGACCGCTATCGTGACCGGGGCAGTAGCGCTACTCTGTACTCTCATGCAAGAGCGTAGCAGCGTCGGTGAACTGGCGGAACGTCTGCGGCAGGAGCTCGACCGCTACTCGCCAGGTGGAAAGCTCCCGTCGAGCCGGGCCCTCGTGGAGCGGTACCGGGTGAGCCCGGTGACCGTCTCCCGCGCCCTGGCCCAACTGGCCGCGGAGGGGCTGGTGGTGACCCGCCCGGCGCCGGGGCGTTCCGCAGCCGGCCCCGGACGACGGCCGCACCCGCCGGTGACACCTCCTGGCAGGAGGTGGCCCTGAGCGCGGACGCGTCCACCGACCTCGTGCCGCGCTCCGTGGACGCGTCCGGGGTCGTCGTCTCGCTCGACACCCCGCCGCCCGGCGTCATCGAGTTCACCGGCGGCTATCTGCACCCCTCCCTCCAGCCCGAGCAGGCCCTCGCCGCCGCGCTCTCCCGGGCCGCACGGCGTCCCGGGGCGTGGGGCCGGCCGCCGATGGAGGGGCTGGTGGAGCTGCGGGAGTGGTTCGCGCGGAGCATCGGCGGGGCGGTGAGCGCGGCCGAGGTGCTGATCGCCGCGGGCGGCCAGTCGGCGCTGACGATCGCGCTGCGCGCGCTGGCGCCACCGGGGGCGCCGGTGCTGGTCGAGTCGCCCACGTACCCCCGGCATGCTGGCGATCGCGAGGGCGGCGGGCCTGCGCCCGGTACCGGTCCCGGTGGACGCCGACGGCGTACGCCCCGAACTGCTCGCCGACGCCTTCCGGGCCACCGGCGCCCGGGTGTTCGTCTGCCAGCCCCTGTTCCAGAACCCGACCGGCGCGGTCCTGGCCCCCGAGCGCCGGGGCGAGGTGCTGCGCATCGCACGCGAGGCGGGCGCGTTCGTCGTCGAGGACGACTTCGTACGACGGCTCGTGCACGAGGACGCCGGTGAACTCCCGCGTCCGCTGGCCGCCGAGGACGCGGACGGGGTGGTCGTCCATGTCGGCTCGCTGACGAAGGCGACCTCGCCGAGCTTCCGCGTCTGCGCGCTCGCCGCCCGGGGCCCGGTTCTGGAGCGCCTGCGCGCCATCCAGATCGTCGACACCTTCTTCGTGCCGCGCCCCCTCCAGGAGGCGGCCCTGGAACTGGTCGGCTCCCCGGCCTGGCCCCGCCATCTCCGGGCGATCTCCGCGGACCTGAGAGCCCGCCGCGACACCATGACCTCGGCGCTGCGCCTGCACCTCCCCGAACTGGCCCTGCCCCACATCCCGTCCGGCGGCTATCACCTCTGGCTCCGCCTGCCCGAGGCCCTCCCCGAACCCGCCCTGACGTCCGCGGCCCTGCGCGCCGGCGTCGCCATCACCCCGGGCCGCCCCTACTTCAGCGCCGAACCCCCGGCGGGCCACATCCGGTTGAGCTTCGCGGCGGTCGCGGGGGCCGGGGAGATCGCGGAGGGGGTACGACGACTTCGTACGGCTTGTGACGAGGTGCTGTAGGGGAGCCCGTACGACGACTTCGGTCGGCTGCTGACGGGGTGCTCTGAGGGAGCCGTACGACGACTTCGGTCGGCCCGGGGCGGGGTGCTCCAGGGGAGCGCGGGAAACCGTTCGACCCCGACCGCCGCCCCTGCGAGGATCCCGCCATGACCGACCTCGCCACCGGCTACGAGATCTCCACCGACCCCGACCGCATCGACGCCGACCGGGTGCATCGCTGGCTGTCCGAGGACGCCTACTGGGCACTCGGCCGGTCCCGGGAGAAGCAGGACCGGGCCATCGCCGGGTCGCTGAACTTCGGGGTGTACGACTCCGCTTCGGGGGAGCAGGTGGCGTACGCCCGGGTGATCACGGATCAGGCCACCTTCGCGTGGCTGTGCGATGTGTACGTCGATCCGTCCGTGCGCGGGAAGCGCATCGGGACCTCGCTGGTCGAGGCGGTGCGCGAGCACCTGCGGGAGTACGGGCTGCGGCGCATCCTGCTCGCCACCCACGACGCGCACGGCGTCTACGAGAAGGCCGGGTTCGCGCCGCTCGCCCAGCCGGACCAGTGGATGGCGTATCTGTACTAGGGCCCATCGTTTCAGGTGACTTGTCCGACCCGTCCCGACCTCGTTGTGAGGGTTTACCGACCCTGCGTAACTCCCGGGTAACGCCCCTTGACCTGCGCACTTTCTCCACTCACCATCACCGCATGGCACTCCGGGTCACATTCGTCGCCGCCGCCCGCAGCTCCCCGCTGCTCGCGGAGCGGTTCGAGGACGACCGGCCCCTCGATCAGGCCGGCTGGGACGAGGTGCAGCGCTCCGCGCAGGAGCTGCTGCCGCTGTCGGCGGCCGAGCTGCGCTACTGCTCGCCGACCCCGCGCAGCCGCGCCACCGGCGACGCCCTCGGCTACGCCCCGCTCGTGCAACTGGCGCTGCGGGACTGCGACATGGGCCGCTGGCGCGGACTGACGCTGGGGCGAGGCGATGGCGCGGGAGCCGGAGGCGGTGGACGCCTGGCTCGCCGACCCGAGCGGCGTCCCGCACGGCGGCGAGTCGCTGCTGTCGTTCATCACGCGTGTCGGCGGCTGGCTCGACACCCGGCCCGTCGAGGACGGCGGCCGGATCGTCGCCGTCGCCGAACCCTCGGTGGTCAGGGCGGCGTTGGTGTACGCCCTGAAGGCGCCCCCGTCGACGTACTGGAACATCGACGTCCGCCCCCTGTCGACCACCACCCTCACCGGCCACGCCGGCCGCTGGAACCTGCGCTTCGACGCGGCGTCGGCCCAGCCCTCGCGGACGTAGGTTCAGCTCCCGCGTACGCAGTCGATTCAGCCCTCGCGGGCGTAGTCGGTCGTCAGCACCAGGTCCTTCGCCGGGCCGCCCACCCGCCACACCGTCCGCCAGTGGTCCGCGTCCAGGACACTGAACTCGCCGCGGTAGAGGTCCGCCGAGCACGGATGGTCGGTGACATGGCGGCCGGTCGTCAGGTCCAGGTCGTGGAAGGGCCGGCCGTCGGCGAAGCGGACGTCCGCCGTGCCCGGCCGCCCACCCGGCAGGAACCGCAGCGTCCGCTCGGCGGGGCGCGGGACGCCGAGCCAGGTGAAGGTGCCCGACTCGTGGTGCAGGAGCCCGTCCTCCTCCCACGGGCCGAAAACCGTCGTACCCGTGAACGCGCCCGCCTCCCCGCTCGCCAGGTCCCGTACGGTCCGTTCCGCCCGCCAGCTCCCGGCCAGAAAGGTCAGCACGTCCGGTACCGGCCAGAACTCGCCCATCGGCCCCTCCCTTTCGACACTTTCGGTACCGCGCGACCCGTTGACGCTCTTCGATCTCCCTCCCTATCTTGCCGTTCGAAGTACTGATCAGTGTCTGATATCCCGAACGCCTCGAACCTGCCTTGACCGACTCCCCCCTGTCGAGCCGCGGAGTATTCATGTCACGCACCCGCTGGAGATACGGCATCGCCGCCACCGCCCTCCTGGCGGCGGCCGGCCTCGTCCCCGCCCCCGCCCACGCCGAGGACACCACCGACTACGCCATCACCGTCGACCCCACCGCCAAGGGCGCGAAGATCGACGACACCATGTACGGCGTCTTCTTCGAGGACATCAACCGGGCCGCCGACGGCGGCCTGTACGCCGAGCTCGTGCAGAACAGGTCCTTCGAGTACTCCACCGCCGACAACACGTCGTACACGCCCCTCACCGCGTGGACGGTCGACGGCGCCGGCCAGGTCGTGAACGACGCCGGACGCCTCAACGCCCGCAACCGCAACTACCTCTCCCTGGGCGCCGGTTCATCGGTGACGAACGCGGGCTACAACACCGGCATCCACGTCGAGAAGGGCAAGCGGTACGACCTCTCGGTGTGGGCCCGCGCCGCCTCCGGCACCACCCTCACGGTCACCCTCCAGGATGCCGACGGCAGCCTCGCGACCGCCCGCCGGGTGGCCGTGACGAAACGCGGCTGGGCCAAGTACACGGCGACGTTCACGGCGACCCGCACCAGCAGCGCAGGGCGTCTCACCGTCGGCTCCGCCGCCGCGGCCGCGCTCGACATGGTGTCCCTCTTCCCGCGCGACACCTACCGCAACGAGCCCAACGGCCTGCGCAAGGACCTCGCCGAGAAGATCGAGGCCCTGCACCCCGGCTTCGTGCGCTTCCCCGGCGGCTGCCTGGTCAACACCGGCTCCATGGAGGACTACAGCGAGGCCTCCGGCTACCAGCGCAAGCGGTCCTACCAGTGGAAGGACACCATCGGCCCGGTCGAAGAGCGCGCCACCAACGCCAACTTCTGGGGCTACAACCAGAGTTACGGCCTCGGCTACTACGAATACTTCCGCCTCTCCGAGGACATCGGCGCCATGCCGCTGCCCGTCGTCCCCGCCCTGGTGACGGGCTGCGGCCAGAACAGGGCCGTCGACGACGAGGCGCTGCTCAAGCGGCACATCCAGGACACCCTGGACCTCATCGAGTTCGCCAACGGCCCGGTGACCAGCGAATGGGGCGGAAAGCGCGCCCGGATGGGCCACCCGAAGCCCTTCCACCTCACCCACATCGAGGTCGGCAACGAGGAGAACCTGCCTGAGGCGTTCTTCGCCCGGTTCAAGGAATTCCGCGCCGCCGTCCAGGCCAAGTATCCCGGCATCACCGTCATCTCCAACTCCGGTCCGGACGACTCCGGTTCGACCTTCGACACGGCGTGGCAGCTCAACAAGGACGCCAAGGTCGACATGGTCGACGAGCACTACTACAACAGCACCCAGTGGTTCCTGCAGAACAACGACCGCTACGACTCCTACGACCGGAACGGCCCGAAGGTCTTCCTCGGCGAATACGCCTCCTGGGGCAACGCCTTCAAGAACGGTCTCGCCGAGGCGGCGTACATGACCGGTCTGGAGCGCAACGCGGACGTCGTCAAACTCGCCTCGTACGCCCCGCTGTTCGCCAACGAGGACTACGTCCAGTGGCAGCCGGACCTCATCTGGTTCAACAACCACGCGGCCTGGAACTCCGCCAACTACGAGGTCCAGAAGCTGTTCATGAACAACGTCGGCGACCGCGTGGTCCCGTCGGCCGCCACCGGCACCCCCGCGCTCACCGGCCCCCTCACCGGCGCCGTCGGCCTGTCCACCTGGGCGACCACCGCCGCCTACGACGACGTCCGGGTCACGGACGCCGACGGCAACTCCCTGCTGAGCGACGACTTCTCCGGTGACGCCTCCCAGTGGACACACACCGGTGGCGGCAGCTGGAGCATCCAGGACGGTCAGTACGTGCAGACCGACGTCGCCGCCGAGAACACCATGGTGTCGGCCGGTGACCCGAACTGGCACGACTACGACCTGAAGGTGAAGGCCACCAAGAAGTCCGGCAAGGAGGGCTTCCTCGTCGCCTTCGGCGTCAAGGACACCGGCAACTACTACTGGTGGAACCTGGGCGGCTGGGGCAACACCCAGTCCGCCGTCGAACAGGCCGTGGACGGCGGCAAGTCGACGCTCATCTCCCAGCCCGGGTCCATCGAGACGGGCCGCGCCTACGACATCGACGTCAAGGTGCGCGGCCGCCAGGTCACCCTGTACCTCGACGGCCAGGAGTGGGGCAGCTTCACCGACGACAAGCCGGCCGAGCCGTTCCGCCAGGTCGTCACCCGGGACGAGAAGACCGGTGACCTGATCGTCAAGGTCGTCAACGCCCAGGCCGCCGCGGCCCGTACGGCGATCGACCTCGGTGGCGCGAAGGTCGCCTCCAAGGCGCGGGTCACCACGCTGACGGCCGACGCGAACGCGGTGAACACCGAGACCGAGACGCCGGTCGCACCGGTACGGTCCACGTTCGACGGGGTCGCCGACACGTTCACGTACACCTTCCCGGCGAACTCCGTCACGTTCCTGCGGATCAGGCAGAAGTAGGCGGATTCTCCCGGGACGTGGGCTGCTGCCGGTCGACCGGCAGCAGCCCACGCTCGTCGAAGACCTTCTTCGCGACGAACGTGGCGTTCAGGGCGCGCGGGAAACCGCAGTAACCGGCGGAGTGCAGCAGCGCCTCGACGATCTGCTGGGGCGTCAGACCCACGTTCAGCGCCGCGTTGATGTGCACCTCCAGCTGCGGCTCGCAGCCACCGAGCGCGGTGAGCATGCCCAGTGTCACCAACTGGCGGTCCCTGGGCTGGAGTTCGGGCCGGGAGTAGATCTCGCCGAAGCCCCAGGCGACGATCTGATGGCCCATCTCGGGGCTGATGTCGGCGAGCGAGTCGATGACCCGCTGCCCGATCTCGCCGTCGACGCTCCGCAGCACCTCCAGGCCCTGCGCGAATCGCTCCTCACGGGTGGTGCTGCCGCTCATGTCGGATCGTCCGTCAGTCATGCACAAGACCGTAGAGCCTGGAGTGGACTCCAGTCGCGCGCACCCGCCATTAACCTCCGAATAAGCTGGAATTCATTCCGCCACTTTCGGCGGACGCACAACCCGCTGGATTCCCCCTCTGTCTAAAAGGGCGCACGGAATTAAAGGCGGGGGACGAACCCCCGGACGGGGGGACCGAATTGCACAGCGGTATTTCGCGGCCCCGGCGGGCCGCCGCCGGACTCGCGGCGCTGGTCACCGCCGTCATGTTCTGCGCCGCCGACGCCGTCGCCCGCAGCTACCCCTTCGGTCCCCGCACCCGCACGGTCAACGACCTCGGCAACCAGTACGTGCCCTTCCACGCCCACCTGTGGGACCTGCTGCACGGCCGCGCCGACGGCGGTCTCCTCGTCAACTGGCAGTCCGGGTACGGCAGCAGCTTCCTGCCCGACCTCGGCACCTACCTCACCAGTCCCTTCGCCCTGCTCGTGGCGGTGTTCCCACGGGACGAGATCGACCTCGCGGTGTACGTGATCACCGTCCTGAAGGTCGCGTGCGCAGCCGCCGCCATGGCCTGGCTGCTGCTCACGCTGCGCCCCGGCCGCTGGTGGGCGGCGGGGCTGCTGGGAGCCTCGTACGCCCTGTGCGGGTGGACCGTGGCGGCGGCGGTCTACAACCTCATGTGGCTCGACGGCCTCATCGCGCTGCCGCTGCTGTGCCTGGCCGGAGAATGGATTCTGCACCAGCGGCGACCGCTCCTCGGCGTACTGGTCGTGGCGGGGGCCTGGATCGCGAACTTCTACACGGCGTACATGGCCACCCTGGCGGCCGGTCTCGTCCTTCTCCTCAGGCTGGCCCTGTCCGGTCTCCCGTCGCGCCGGAAGGCGGCGGTGGCGGGCCGCGCCGGACTGACCGCGGCACTCGGGACCGGCCTGGCCGCACCCCTCGTGACGGTGATCTACTTCGGCACCCAGCACGCCTCGCCCGGCAGGTTCACGGAGTTCAAGCCGGTGGGCGCCGAGGACCTGCTGGCGCGGCTGCTGCCGACGACGTACAGCTTCGGCTCCCCGGCCCTCTTCGTCGGCACCACGGCCCTGCTGCTCGCCCTCGCCCTGCCCTTCCACCGGGCGGCTCCCCGGCGGGTGCGCGCCGGATGGACGCTGCTGGTGGCCGGGGTGACGCTGTCGATGCAGTGGGACCCGACCCATCTGCTCTGGCACGCCTTCGCCGCCCCGCAGGCAGCCCGTACCGGCAGGCCTTCGTGGTGTGCGCGCTGCTGGTGACGGCGGCCTGGCACACGCTCTCGTACGGTGTGCCGGCACCGCGGGCGCTGGGTGCGGCGACGGGTCTCCTCGCCCTGATCGTGGCCGTCGCCGCGCGGAGCGATCTGGTGCGGCAGGTCGCCTGGCCGGTGCTGCTCCTGGCCACGGCGGGCGCGCTGAGCGGGCTGGTCCTGCTGGGCCGGGTGAGCGGGCGGGGCGGGTGGCGTCCGCTCGGGGACCGAAGCCGGCGTCTCCTCGGCGGTCCGCGCCGTACCGTGCCGGTCGCGCTCGCCGCGGTGCTGCTTCTCGGCGCCCAGTTCGGCGAGACCGTCGCCACCTCCGCCGTGGCCTCCCGGCTGCGGCTCGCGCACCTGGACGACTACGCGCCCTGGGGTGACCGGCAGCGGCGGCAGGCGGAGGCGATCGCGCAGGCCGACGGCTGGCCCGGCTACCGCACCGACCCGGGCCGTGAGCAGACCGTGGCCAACGACCCGATGCTCGTCGGCGGCCAGGGCGCCCAGTACTACAGCAGCCACACCTCCGACGTGCTCTTCCGGACACTCACCGCCCTCGGCGCCGGCTGGACCTCGGGCGGTCGCAGCCCGCAGAGCCTGGACAACGCCGTCACGGACGCGATCTTCTCCGTGGGCGCCCGGGTGCACTCACCGCCGGACCCGCACCAGAGCCGGTATCCCGAGCCCGCAGGCCGGGTGACCGTCTCCCGTCAGGACGTGCCGCCCCTGGTGACCGTACGCCCCACGGCCGCCCCCTCGCCTGCCTTCGGGCCGTCGCCGTACCGCAACCAGGAACTGCTGCTCGGCGCCCGTGTCTACACCGTGCCTCGGCTCGTCGTGGGCGCCCAGACCGTCACCGCCCGGTGCCCGGCGGGCAGCGAGGCGTACCTCTGGGCCCCGCACTTCTCGGGCACGGCCCAGCTCACCGGCGCTCCGGGACCCGCCGCCCGCTTCCGGTCCGATGCGAGCAAGCGCGCCGCCATGCAGCCGCTCGGCACGGTCCCGCCGTCCGGGCGGCTGACCATCGAGCTGTCCGCCCACCGCCCGGGCAGGATCCCGGTCGGCGCGGTCGGCTGCCTGGACACCGGCAGGCTGGGCACCGTCGTCCAGCGGCTCAAGACCACCGGTGCCACGAAGGTGACGGTCTCGGACGGCACGATCCGGGCGGAGCTTCCGGCCGGCAGCAAGGGAATCGCACTGGTCGCGGCCCCTCGAATCGCAGGCTGGCGCTGCGCCACCGGCCATTCCGCCGCCGTACCGGCGGGGAATTACCACGGGTTGATCTCCGTGCCTCTCGACGGCACCTCGAACGCCTTCACCTGTACTTTCCGGCCGCCTGGCTTGAGGCTGGGGATGACGGTCGGGGGAGTGGCGTTCGCGAGCATCCTGCTGCTCGGGGTCGTGGGCGTGGTGCGACGACGGCACCCCCGCCGGCCCTCGGTGCGCCCCGCCTCCCAGGGGGACCTCGCCAAGATTGCATAAACGTGCATCACTGCGTATAGTCATGCCATCCAAGAGGAGGGTGACATGGCGGTACGTGCGGCAGTGGCCGGGGCGAGCGGTTATGCGGGCGGCGAGGTCCTGCGGCTGCTCCTGGCCCACCCCGAGGTCGAGATCGGTGCCCTGACCGGCAACTCCAATGCCGGCCAGCAGCTGGGCGCCCTGCAGCCGCACCTGCTGCCGCTGGCCGGCCGAGTGCTCCAGGAGACCACCCCCGAGGTGCTCGCCGGTCATGACGTCGTGTTCCTCGCGCTGCCCCACGGTCAGTCCGCCGCGGTCGCCGAGCAGCTCGGCCCGGACGTCCTCGTCGTCGACATGGGCGCCGACTTCCGGCTCAAGGACGCCGCCGACTGGGAGAAGTTCTACGGCTCCGCCCACGCCGGGACCTGGCCGTACGGCCTCCCCGAACTTCCGGGTGCCCGCGCCGCGCTGGAGGGGGCCAAGCGCATCGCGGTACCCGGTTGCTACCCGACCGCCGCCACCCTCGCCCTCTTCCCGGCCTACGCCGCCGGCATCGCCGAGACCGAGGCCGTGATCGTCGCCGCCTCCGGCACCTCCGGCGCGGGCAAGGCACCCAAGGCGCATCTGCTGGGCAGCGAGGTCATGGGGTCCATGACGCCGTACGGCGTCGGCGGCGGCCACCGGCACACCCCCGAGATGATCCAGAACTTCAGCGCGGTCGCGGGCGAGCGGATCACCGTCTCCTTCACGCCCACTCTCGCCCCGATGCCCCGCGGCATCCTCGCCACGTGCAGCGCCAAGGCCCGCGCGGGTGTCACCGCCGACGCCGTCCGCGCCGCCTACGAGAAGGCCTACGCCGACGAGCCCTTCGTTCACCTCCTCCCCGAGGGACAGTGGCCCGCGACGGCGTCCGTCTACGGTTCCAACGCCGTTCAGGTGCAGGTCGCGTACGACGAGACCGCGGGCCGCATCATCGCGATCAGCGCCATCGACAACCTCACCAAGGGCACCGCGGGCGGTGCCGTACAGAGCATGAACATCGCCCTCGGTCTCGACGAGACCACCGGGCTTTCCACGATCGGAGTCGCACCGTGAGCGTCACGGCAGCCAAGGGATTCACGGCGGCGGGCATCGCCGCCGGGATCAAGGAGAACGGCAACCCGGACCTGGCCCTCGTGGTCAACACCGGGCCCCGCCGTGCCGCCGCGGGCGTCTTCACCTCCAACCGTGTGAAGGCCGCCCCGGTCCTGTGGTCCGAGCAGGTGCTCAAGAGCGGTGAGCTGACCGCCGTCGTCCTCAACTCCGGCGGCGCCAACGCCTGTACGGGACCGAAGGGCTTCCAGGACGCGCACGCGACCGCCGAGAAGGTCGCCGACGTGCTGGGCATCGGCGCCGGCGAGGTGGCGGTCGCGTCCACCGGTCTCATCGGCGTGCTGCTCCCGATGGACAAGCTGCTCCCGGGAGTCGAGGCGGCCGCGGCCCAGCTCTCCGAGCACGGCGGTGAGAAGGCCGCCATCGCCATCAAGACCACCGACACCGTCCACAAGACGTCCGTCGTCACCAAGGACGGCTGGACGGTCGGCGGCATGGCCAAGGGCGCGGGCATGCTCGCCCCCGGCCTCGCCACCATGCTCGTCGTCCTCACCACGGATGCCGACCTCCCGAGCGACGTCCTGGACAAGGCGCTGCGGGCCGCGACCCGCACCACCTTCGACCGCGTCGACTCCGACGGCTGCATGTCCACCAACGACACGGTGCTGCTGCTCGCCTCGGGCGCCGCCGAAGTCACCCCGGCCCACGAGGAGTTCGCCGAGGCCGTACGGCAGGTCTGCGACGACCTCGGGCAGCAGCTCATCCGGGACGCCGAGGGCGCCAGCAAGGACATCAAGGTCGAGGTGGTGGGCGCCGCGACCGAGGAGGACGCCGTCGAGGTGGGCCGCTCCATCGCCCGCAACAACCTCCTCAAGTGCGCCATCCACGGCGAGGACCCCAACTGGGGCCGTGTGCTCTCCGCGATCGGCACCACGAAGGCCGCCTTCGAGCCGGACCGGCTGAACGTCGCCATCAACGGCGTGTGGGTGTGCAAGAACGGCGGCGTCGGCGAGGACCGCGACAAGGTCGACATGCGCTACCGCGAGGTCCACATCGTCGCCGACCTCGCCGCAGGCGCCGAGACCGCCACGATCTGGACCAACGACCTCACCGCCGACTACGTCCACGAGAACAGCGCCTACTCCTCATGAGCAATGTGACCCGCAAACACACCGCGCTGCCCAAGGCCCAGATCCTCATCGAGGCACTGCCCTGGCTGGTCCGGCACAACGGCAAGACGGTCGTCATCAAGTTCGGCGGCAACGCCATGATCGACGAGGACCTGAAGGCCGCGTTCGCCCAGGACGTCGTCTTCCTGCACCACGCCGGCCTCAAGCCGGTCGTCGTGCACGGCGGCGGCCCGCAGATCAGTGCCGCCCTCGACCAGGCGGGCATCGTCAGCGAGTTCAAGGCCGGCCTCCGCGTCACCACCGAGGACGCCATGGACGTCGTACGGATGGTGCTGGCCGGTCAGGTGCAGCGCGAGCTGGTCGGGCTCCTCAACCAGCACGGGCCGCTGGCCGTCGGACTGACCGGCGAGGACGCGCACACCATCACCGCCACCAAGCACCAGCCCGAGATCGACGGCGAGTTGATCGACATCGGGCGGGTGGGCGAGATCACCGCGATCGACACGGGCGCGATCGAGGCCCTGCTCGCCGACGGCCGGATCCCGGTCGTCTCGTCGATCGCCCGTAGCCAGGACGACGGACATGTCTACAACGTCAATGCTGACACGGCGGCTGCGGCACTCGCTGCTGCTCTTGGAGCGGAAACTCTCATGGTCCTCACGGACGTCGAGGGTCTCTATGAGGACTGGCCGCACAGCGACGAGGTGATCAGCCGCCTCACCGCTTCCCAACTGGAGAAGCTGCTGCCGGAGTTGAGTTCCGGCATGGTCCCGAAGATGGAGGGCTGTCTGCACGCCGTGCGCAACGGCGTCACCACCGCCCGCGTCATCGACGGACGGGTCCAGCACTCGATCCTGCTGGAGATCTTCACCGACGAAGGCATCGGCACCATGGTCGTGCCGGACGCGCAAGAGGGGGATGGGGAATGACCGACAATCAGGAGCTCACCCAGCGGTGGCAGGGCTCGCTCATGAACAACTACGGCACCCCGCGCCTCCCCCTCGTCCGCGGCGAAGGCCTCAAGGTCTGGGACTCCGAGGGCAAGCAGTACTACGACTGGGTCGGCGGCATCGCCACCAACGCGCTCGGCCACGCCCACCCGGCCGTCATCGACGCCGTGAGCAAGCAGATCGCGTCCCTCGGCCACATCTCCAACTTCTTCATGGCCGAGCCGACGATCGCCCTCGCCGAACGGCTCCTCCAGCACTTCGGCCGCGACGGCAGGGTCTTCTTCTGCAACTCCGGCGCCGAGGCCAACGAGGCCGCCTTCAAGATCGGCCGGCTGACCGGGCGCAGCCACATGGTGGCCACGCAGGGCGGCTTCCACGGCCGCACCATGGGCGCCCTGGCCCTCACCGGCCAGCCCGCCAAGCAGACCCCGTTCCTCCCGCTGCCGGGTGACGTCACGCACGTTCCGTACGGCGACGCGCAGGCGCTGGCCGCCGCCGTCACCGAGGACACCGCGCTCGTCGTCATCGAGCCCATCCAGGGCGAGAACGGCGTCGTCGTCCCGCCCGCCGGCTACCTCAAGGCGGCCCGGGCGATCACCGCGGCCAAGGGCGCGCTGCTGGTCCTCGACGAGGTGCAGACCGGCATCGGCCGGACCGGGCACTGGTTCGCGTACCAGGCCCACGAGGGCGTCCTGCCCGACGTCGTCACCCTCGCCAAGCAACTCGGCGGCGGACTGCCGCTCGGCGCCACCGTCGCCTTCGGCCGGGCCGCCGAGCTGCTCCAGCCCGGCCACCACGGCACGACCTTCGGCGGCAACCCGGTCGCCTGCGCCGCCGGACTCGCCGTCCTCGACACCATCGCCGGTGACGGGCTGCTCGACAACGTCAAGCGGCAGAGCGCCGCGCTGCACGAGGGAATCGAGTCCCTGGGACACCCGCTGATCGACCACGTCCGGGGCTCCGGGCTCCTCCTGGGTATCGTGCTCACCGAGCCGCTCGCGCCCCAGGCGCAGCAGGCGGCTCAGGACGCCGGTTTCCTGGTGAACGCGCCCGCCCCCGATGTCGTACGGCTCATGCCGCCGCTGAACCTCGGCGACGACGAGGTGGCTGCGCTGCTCCAGGCGCTGCCCGGCGTTCTTGACGCGGCGAAGGCGGCGGAAGCGGCCGACGGGGACGGATGATCCGGAGAAATGAGACGTCGATGAGCCAGGCGCAGGAGCACGAGCAGAACGGGGTCGGCGGGCCTGCGGTGCCGCAGACGCGCACGGCGCGGCACCGCCGGATCGTGGACATCCTCAACCGGCAACCGGTGCGGTCGCAGAGCCAGTTGGCCAAGCTCTTGTCCGACGACGGGCTGAGCGTCACGCAGGCGACGCTCTCCCGGGACCTCGACGAGCTGAACGCGGTGAAGATCCGTAACACCGACGGGGACCTGATCTACGCGGTGCCGAGCGAGGGCGGGTTCCGTACGCCTCGGGCACCGCTCGGGGAGTCGGCCAAGGAAGAGCGGATGCGGCGGTTGTCACAGGAGCTGCTGATCTCGGCGGAGGCTTCGGCGAATCTGGTGGTGCTGCGGACGCCGCCGGGTGCCGCGCAGTTCTTGGCGTCGGCCATTGATCAGGCCGAGCTGCATGACATCTTGGGGACCATTGCCGGTGACGACACGTTGTTGCTGATCAGCCGGGATCCGGTGGGTGGGCAGGCGCTGGCTGAGCATTTGCTGCGGTTGGCTCAGAACGGGCATTGATTGTTGTCGGGTGCGGGTGCGGGTGCGGGTGCGGGTGGCGTGGGGGCTGGTCGCGCAGT
>MWJO01000045.1 GCA_002027195.1 Streptomyces sp. GKU 895
GCCGCCCAGTTCATGGCCACCTCCGGGCGCGGCATGGTGCAGGCCCGCGCCGCCTCCGAGGTACGCGCCGCCGAACACGACCGCCGCCGAGGAGGCATCCGGTGCCGCCCTCCTCGCCTACGTCGCCGTACGCCTCCTCGGTCTGGTGTTCCTCGCGTTCTGGGCGCACCGGCAGGGCCACGGCGTCTGGCCGGTCCTGGCGACGCAGTGGGACGCGAAGTGGTACCTGGGCATCGCCGCCCACGGCTACGCGCACGAGCTGGGCACCGCGGACGACGCGAACAACCTGGCCTTCTTCCCGCTCTACCCGATGCTGGTGAAGGCGGTCGCGGCCGTCACCCCGGGCAGCCGGGCCACTGTCGGCCTGCTGATCGCCGTCCTCGCCTCGCTCGCCGCGGCCTGGGGGATCTTCGCGGTCGGCGACCGTCTGCACGGCCGCCGCGCCGGCATCCTGCTCACCACCCTCTGGGCGGCCTTCCCGGTGGGCCTCGTGCAGTGGATGGGCTACACGGAGTCCCTGTTCACGGCATGCGCCGCCTGGGCCCTTTACGCCCTTCTCGCCGACCGCCCGGTCACGGCCGCCTGGCTCGCGGTCCTCGCCGGTCTGACCCGCCCGACCGGCGTCGCGGTCGCCGCCGCGGTGTCGGTGACCTGCCTGCTCGCCCTGCGCCGCGGCTTCTCCGTACGCGTCCTCTCGGCCGCCCTCCTGGCCCCGCTGGGCTGGTGCGGGTACGTCGGCTGGGTGGGCCTGCGGCTGGGTCGCTGGGACGGCTATTTCGCCGTACAGCGGCTGTGGCACAACGACGTGGACGGCGGCCGCGAGACCCTGCGCCGGTTCCGGGAGCTGCTGGCGCACGACTCGACGCCCGAGCTGTTCCTGGTCCTGGTGACGGTGACGCTGCTGGCGTCGGCGGCGTTGTTCGCGCTGTCGCTCCGAGACCGCCAGCCGCTGCCCCTGCTCCTCTTCACGGGCGTGCTGCTGACGATCGTCCTGGCCAGCGGCGGCGTCTACTTCCCGCGCGCCCGCTTCCTCCTCCCGGCCTTCCCGCTGCTGCTCCCCCTCGCCCTCCGCCTCCTCCGCCTCCCCGCCCGCTACCGCGCGCTGGCGCTGACGGGGGCGGTGCTGGGGTCGGCGTACTGGGGGGGCGTACATGGTGCTGGTGTGGCCGAGCGCGCCCTAGCGGCCCCGCTCAGGGCATCCAGTACAGGGCGCCGTCCAGGCGAGCAGCAGGGCCAGCGTGACCGGCCACAGGCGGCGGTCCCGCTCCCGTGCGTCGATCTCGCCGGCCGGCCGGAAAGCCGGGTCCTTCCACATGGCGGTGATCTCGGCGGCGAGCCGCTCGTGGGGGTGGACGAAGCCGAGTCTCCGCTCCAGCCACCTCCAGCGCAGGCTGAACGCCTTCCACTCCGCGAACGTGGCCCGCCGGCTGTCGATCCGCAGCTCGCCGCCCTTGCAGCGGACGATCCGGATGTGGTCCCAGGCGACGTGCCGGGTGCGCCGCACCCCGTTGAACCACAGCCCGGTGCTGTCCGCGGTGATGCGCCAGCCGACCCAGTACGTGAGCAACCAGGCCCCGCAGAGCGCGAGGGCGGCCCCGAAGCTCCACCGCCACACCCCGGTCTCGCCCCACACGTTCTGGCCGGCCCACAGCACCACCGCCGTGGCGGTGAGCCGGTCGGGCCACCCGGCCCGCCAGCGCCGCACGGCACCCGGCTTCGGTACCGGGTGGGCCACGACGGCCCGCTTCTCCTTGGCGAGCGCACGGCGTACGGCACCCTCGGACACCGGTCGCACCGGCCCGGTCGAGCACTCGACGAAGGGCGGCTCGTCCGCGTCCTCGTCGGCGGCGAGGAGCACGACCTCGGCGCCGTCGTAGGGCACCCCGTAGAGAACGGCCTCCCGCAGCGGCCCGGGAGCGTCGTCGTCGAGCCGGTCGAGAAGGGCCCTCAGCTCCTCCTCGTCGGGCTCTTCACCCTCTTCGCCCTCGCCCTCGTCCTCTTCGCCCTCGTCCTCTTCGTCGTCGTCATCGAGCTCCATCGTCGATACGACGAACAGCGGCCGCAGCGCGCCCACGTCGTCGGCGGCGAAGACCTCCGTGTCCACGTCGGCGTTCTCCCGTACCAGCACCCGCAGCACCGGCACCGGCTCCCGGCGCAGCGCGGCGGCCCGGCGGCGGCCCAGCGCGGCGGAGACCAGGACGGTCAGGCCGAGGCCGGTCAGGTAGAGCCCGCAGGTCGCGATCCCCTCGCGGTCGACGATGTCGTCCCAGAGCCCCGAGGTGGCGCTCGACGCGACCCCCGGCCGCCGTCACGACGGAGCCGAACCAGGCCAGCCCCTTGCCGCGGGTCACCGGCCGGTCGGCGTACGGCACCGGCGCGGTGACGCCCCCCGGCCGCCGCGAGAGCCGCCCTCGTGCTGCCGTTTTCCGGGGCGGCGAGCCCGCACCTCGGCGGTCCGGGCGCAGAGCCCCGGCGAGCACGGCGCAGGCCAGGATGAGCGTCCACGGTGCCGGCGCCGCCGCCACCATGACGACCACGGCCGGCGCGGCGAAGCGCACGACCTCGGGCCGGACCGCCAGCAGCACCGGCTGGAGCCCGAGGAACGCGGCGAGCAAGGGCGGCACGTCCCCGTCGGTGACGGCGACCGGCAGCAGCGCGGCGACCGTCCCGAGCACCACCACCGCCATCACGGTCTCGGTCCGCCGCGGCACGGGCACCCAGCGCGGGGGCAGCGCCTCGGTCCAGCGCCGGGCCTGCTCCCCGCTCCAGGACGGGCAGCGGTCCGGTGGCGCGCTCGTGGGCAGCGGCGACGGCCGCGAAGGATTCGTACTCATCGTCTTCCAGACACTCGGACCACGCCGGTGGTTGCGGTCCTCGGGTCCGGGACGGCCGAGGAACGGGGCGGATCATGACCCCGGAAGCTGTGAAGGGCCGGGTCAGCCGGTGGCGAGCAGGATCGCCAGCAGGACCGCGCCCGCCAGGGCCGGCGCGAGCACCTCGTACGCCCAGCGCACCGACACCTCGCCCTGCGCGCTCTCGGCCTTCTCCCGGGCCTCCCACAGTTCACGCAGCTCGTCCATGACCTTGTCGGTCTCGGCGCGCAGCGGACCGTCGGCCGCGTCCTTGGCGTCGGCGACGGAGCCGGTGCCCGGGAAGCCCAGGCCCAGGCCGACCGGGCGGCGCCCGCCGGGCGGGCTGCCCGCCGCCCGGGCGGTCCGCCGTGCCGCCTTCTTGCGGGCGCGCAGGGACACCGGGATGGCCCAGAGCTGGTACTTGGTGCCGGAGGCGGCGACGACCTCGTTGGAGTAGCTGGAGCGGAACGCGGCGACCTGGCTCCAGGGCAGCACGATCACGCGGAACGGATTGCGCACGCGCAGCCGGTCCTGGCCCGCGAAGACGGCCGGGCGCAGGGTGAAGGCGACGACCAGCGGGATCACCAGGATCATCGCGGCGAGCGCCAGCCAGGGGACCCGGCCCGAGCCCTGGACCAGGGCGTCGGTGCCGAGCCATGCGGTGATGGCGAGCAGCAGCACGCCTCCGGCGATGGCCGCGGGTGAGCGGTAGATCCGGTCCTTGGTCGTCATGGGGCCGATTCTGCCCGACGGGCCGAGGGCGCTCCCACGCGGTGGCGTCCGACGAGACGAGCGTCCGGGGGTGTACAGCCGCTACGCGCGTAGATATGCTCGTGTGGTGACCATGCCCACCACTGCATCTCCCGCACACGCTCTTACGGACGTGACCGCGTCCGACAGCACGCTGCGTCGCTTCCTCCACGGGCTGCCCGGCGTCGACGCGGTCGGCCTGGAGGCGCGCGCCGCCTCCCTCGGCACCCGTTCCATCAAGACCACCGCGAAGGCGTACGCCATCGACCTCGCCATCTCGATGGTCGACCTGACGACGCTGGAAGGCGCGGACACCCCGGGCAAGGTCCGGGCGCTCGGCGCCAAGGCGGTCCACCCCGACCCGACCGACCGGACGACCCCCGCGACCGCGGCCGTCTGCGTCTATCCCGACATGGTGGCCGCCGCCAAGGAGGCCGTCGCGGGCTCGACCGTGAAGGTCGCCTCGGTCGCCACCGCCTTCCCGGCGGGCCGCGCCGCCCTCTCCGTGAAGCTGGCCGACGTGCGCGACGCCGTCGCGGCCGGTGCGGACGAGATCGACATGGTCATCGACCGCGGGGCGTTCCTCGCGGGCGACTACCTGAAGGTGTACGACGAGATCGTCGCCGTGAAGGAGGCCTGCGGGACCAGCGCCCGCCTGAAGGTCATCTTCGAGACCGGCGAGCTGTCGACGTACGACAACATCCGGCGGGCGAGCTGGCTCGGCATGCTGGCGGGCGCGGACTTCATCAAGACGTCCACCGGCAAGGTCGCCGTCAACGCCACCCCCGCCAACACCCTGTTGATGCTGGAGGCCGTACGGGACTTCCGTGCCGCCACCGGCGTCCAGATCGGCGTCAAGCCGGCCGGCGGGATCAGGACGACGAAGGACGCGATCAAGTTCCTGGTCCTGGTCAACGAGACGGTGGGCGAGGACTGGCTGGACAACCACTGGTTCCGCTTCGGCGCCTCCTCGCTCCTGAACGACCTGCTGATGCAGCGTCAGAAGCTGGCCACCGGCCGCTACTCCGGCCCCGACTACGTGACGGTGGACTGATCCCCATGGCATCTGCATTCGAGTACGCCCCGGCGCCGGAGTCCCGCGCGGTCGTCGACATCGCGCCCTCCTACGGCCTGTTCATCGACGGCGAGTTCACCGAAGCCGCCGACGGCAAGGTCTTCAAGACGGTCTCGCCGTCCTCCGAGGAGGTGCTGTCCGAGATCGCCCAGGCGGGCGAGGCGGACGTCGACCGCGCGGTGGCGGCCGCCCGCAAGGCCTTCGAGAAGTGGTCGGCGCTGCCCGGCTCCGAGCGCGCCAAGTACCTGTTCCGCATCGCCCGGATCATCCAGGAGCGCAGCCGTGAGCTGGCCGTCCTGGAGACCCTGGACAACGGCAAGCCCATCAAGGAGACCCGCGACGCCGACCTCCCCCTGGTCGCCGCGCACTTCTTCTACTACGCGGGCTGGGCCGACAAGCTCGACCACGCCGGCTTCGGCGCGAACCCGCGCCCCCTCGGCGTCGCGGGCCAGGTCATCCCGTGGAACTTCCCCCTGCTGATGCTGGCGTGGAAGATCGCCCCGGCGCTGGCGACGGGCAACACGGTCGTCCTCAAGCCCGCCGAGACAACGCCGTTGAGCGCTCTCTTCTTCGCGGACATCTGCCGCCAGGCGGGCCTGCCCAAGGGCGTCGTCAACATCCTTCCGGGATACGGCGACACGGGCGCCGCGCTGGTGGCCCACCCCGACGTCAACAAGGTCGCCTTCACCGGCTCCACGGCCGTCGGCAAGCAGATCGCCCGCACGGTCGCGGGCACCCGCAAGAAGCTGACCCTCGAACTGGGCGGCAAGGGCGCCAACATCGTCTTCGACGACGCCCCGATCGACCAGGCCGTCGAGGGCATCGTCAACGGCATCTTCTTCAACCAGGGCCAGGTGTGCTGCGCGGGCAGCCGGCTCCTCGTCCAGGAGTCGATCCAGGACGAGCTGCTGGACTCCCTCAAGCGCCGCCTGTCCACCCTGCGCCTCGGCGACCCGCTGGACAAGAACACGGACATCGGCGCGATCAACTCCGAGGAGCAGCTGACCCGGATCACCTCGCTCGTCGAGCAGGGCGAGGCGGAGGGCGCCGAGCGCTGGTCGCCGGTGTGTGAACTCCCCACCTCCGGCTACTGGTTCGCCCCGACGCTCTTCACGAACGTCACCCAGGCGCACACCATCGCGCGGGACGAGATCTTCGGCCCGGTGCTGTCGGTGCTGACCTTCCGTACACCGGACGAGGCCGTCGCCAAGGCCAACAACAGCCAGTACGGCCTGTCGGCGGGCATCTGGACGGAGAAGGGCTCGCGCATCCTCGCCGTCGCGAACAAGCTGCGCGCGGGCGTCATCTGGTCCAACACGTTCAACAAGTTCGACCCGACCTCGCCGTTCGGCGGTTACAAGGAGTCGGGCTTCGGCCGCGAGGGCGGTCGGCACGGCCTGGAGGCGTACCTCGATGTCTGACCGTTTGAGTGTCTTCAAGACCTACAAGCTGTACGTCGGCGGGAAGTTCCCGCGTTCCGAGAGCGGCCGGGTGTACGAGGTGACGGACTCCAAGGGCAACTGGCTGGCGAACGCACCGCTTTCGTCCCGCAAGGACGCCCGGGACGCGGTGGTCGCCGCGCGCAAGGCGTTCGGCGGCTGGGCGGGCGCGACGGCGTACAACCGCGGCCAGATCCTGTACCGCATCGCGGAGATGCTGGAGGGCCGCAAGGCGCAGTTCGTGCGCGAAGTGGCCGACGCGGAGGGCCTGTCCAAGTCCAAGGCGGCCGACCAGGTCGACGCGGCGATCGACCGCTGGGTCTGGTACGCGGGCTGGACCGACAAGATCGCCCAGGTGATCGGCGGCGCGAACCCGGTGGCGGGCCCGTACTTCAACCTGTCGTCGCCCGAACCGACGGGTGTCGTCGTGGTCCTGGCCCCGCAGGAGTCGTCGTTCCTGGGCCTGGTCTCGGTCGTCGCCCCGGTGATCGCGACCGGCAACACGGCGATCGTGATCGCCTCCGAGACGTCCCCGCTCCCCGCCCTCTCCCTCGGCGAGGTCCTGGCCACCTCGGATCTCCCCGGCGGTGTCGTCAACGTCCTGTCCGGCCGTACGGCGGAGATCGCGACGCCGCTGGCGGCGCACCAGGACGTCAACGCGATCGATCTCGCCGGCGCCGGCCATGACGAGGGCCTGGCGAAGGAGCTGGAGATCGCGGCGGCGGACAACCTGAAGCGGGTTCTCCGTCCACAGCCTGTGGATTATTCGGCGACGCCGGGCATCGACCGCATGACGGCGTTCCTGGAGACGAAGACGGTCTGGCACCCGACGGGGTCGCTGGGCGCGTCGGGTTCGTCGTACTGACGGCGCACTGAAGGCCTTCTCAGGGCCTTCCGAGACGCCTTCCGAGACCGGAGAGCCGCGCCTCCCTCCGTCCGGGGGGAGACGCGGCTCTCCGCTGCGCCCAGGGGTGGTCTCAGCCGTTGCCGAGCAGGCTCGTGACCTGTCCGACCACCGGCATGCTCCCGATGGACTGGGCCTGCGCCACCGGTGCCGTGAGCATCTGCGAGGTCAGGGGCTGGAAGTCGGCCACCTGGGTGCCGAGGCCGTTGTCGAGCGGGTCGACGCCCGTGCCCGCGAGGGGGTTGGGCTTGAGGCCGGCGACCGGGCCGGTGACGTAGCCGACCGTGCCGGTGAGGGCCTGGAGGCCGGCCTGCGGGTCGATCTGCCCCAGGGAGGTGGGGCGGGTGCGGACCAGCTCGTCGACGACCGGCTGGGTGTCCGCGGCGGCCGACGCCGCGCCCGCGCCCAGGGCCACGCCCGCGGTCGCGAGGGCGGCCAGCGCGCGCTGGGCGGTGGGGGTGGAGGAAGACGCGTGTCGGGCCATTGCTGCTGCCACCTTCGACTTGCACAGGGTAATCAGGTCGACACGAAGGGTAGTTGACGTGTGACGCGCGCTTCAAAGCCGACCCGCGGGGTCGTTGAACAGCAGGTGAATGCCTCACACTGGTGTCCCGTGAGTTCCCCTTCGTCCATACCTGCGCGCGTCGTGCTGCTGTGCGGCCCCTCCGGCTCCGGCAAGTCCCTTCTCGCGGCCCGCTCCGGCCTCCCGGTGCTGCGCCTCGACGACTTCTACAAGGAAGGCGACGACCCGACGCTGCCGCTGGTGGCGGGGAGTTCCGACATCGACTGGGACCACCCCGACTCGTGGGACGCGGACGCGGCGGTCGCCGCGCTCACCGAGCTGTGCCGCACCGGCCGTACGGACGTCCCTCAGTACGACATCTCACTCAGCGCCATCACGGGCAAGGAGACCGTCGACATCGGCCGGACCCCGTTGTTCATCGCGGAGGGCATCTTCGCCGCCGAGATCGTCACCCGCTGCCGGGAGATCGGCGTCCTCGCCGACGCGCTGTGTCTGAGCCGCGGCCCGGTGCAGACGTTCCGCCGGCGCTTCCTGCGCGACCTCAAGGAGGGCCGCAAGTCGGTGCCGTTCCTGCTGCGCCGGGGCTGGCGGCTGATGCGCCTGGAGCGCACGATCATCGCCCGCCAGACGGCACTGGGCGCCCACGCCTGCGACAAGGACGAGGCGCTGGGCCGGCTGGCGGCGGCAGCGGCGGGACGCCGTCCGGCGGCTTCGACGCAGGCGGGCTGAACGTCTCCGGCGCCGCCGCCGTCGTAGCACCATGACGACGATCAGATGCGGCGCGATGCTGATGACGGCCGCGATGCTGGCCCTGGCCGGATGCACGGAGTCGGACGGCGGCTCGGCCTCCTGCGCGGGACTGGTGACCTACGACAGCCGCGGCTATCTGCCCACCGAGAAGTCCGTGTTCGAGGTCGGCGAGCGGCTCGGCACCGCCACGATCGAGGAGTGCGACGACACCCCGGACGACTCCGGAGACGGCATCCCCGAGAGCAGGACCGGCGCCTACCGCATCAAGGGGGTCAACCCGGCCGAGGGCATCGCGGTCGGGGACGGTCCCGCCGACGCGGCTCCCATGGCGGTCCACCGCTGACCGCGCACGAAACACGCGCACAAAAAACGGGGCTGGACGGACCCCCCGGCCCTCCAGCCCCGCTTTCCCCCGTGTTCCCCCGTGGTGCTTCCCCCGTGAAACCCCCCGGTTACTGCTCCCCCGTACTGCCGCGCCACCGTTACCGCTCCCCCGTGATGGCGCTTCCCCCGTGATGGTGCATCCACCGTGATGGTGCATCCACCGTGGTGGTGCTCCCCCCAACCCTCAGGCGACAAGCTCCCCGAAGGCGTTCTCCTCGTCACGGCCGTGGCTGAGGACCTCGTCCTCACGCAGCCGGCGGAGCGACCGCCAGATGCTCGACTTGACCGTGCCGACACTGATGTCGAGGATCTCCGCGATCTCCGGGTCGGTGCGGCCCTCGTAGTAACGAAGGACCAGCATCGTCCGCTGGAGTTCGGGCAGCCGGGCCAGCGCCTGCCACAGGACCGCGCGCAGTTCGGTGCCGCGCATCGCGTCCGTGTCGCCGGGCGTCTCCGGCAGTTCCTCGGTCGGGTACTCGTTCAGCTTGCGGCGGCGCCACGCGCTGATGTGCAGGTTCGTCATGGTGCGGCGGAGGTAGCCCCCGACCGCGGCCTTGTCACTGATCCGGTCCCAGGCCTTGTACGTCGAGAACAGCGCGCTCTGCAGCAGGTCCTCGGCCTCGAAGCGGTCCCCGGTCAGGTGGTAGGCGGTTGCGTACAGGGAGGCGCGGCGCTCCTGGACGTAGGCGGTGAACTCCGCCTCCGACAGCGAGCGACCGCTCCCCCGAGCCCTCCCCGTACGCTGCTCCCCCGTGCGTTTCCCCCGTGAAACCGTCAACCACCGTCATGTACGCGGTGTGCTGACGCCCGGTGCCGCGAGCGCACCCCCGCCCGCTCACGGCACCGGACTTCTCGGAACCCCGGCCCCCGTTCACGTCGTGCAGGCGCGTGATCACTGCGCTGGTGCTGTTGCTGTGCAGCGTGTTCATCTCGCGCCCCCCGTCGTGGACTTCCGGTGTTCGGCTTGCTCAGGCGGTGGAGTTCGTTGCCGCTTCCTTGCCTGTGCCGAAAAGCTTGCCCTCGCACCTTCATGGCCGTGTCCGCCGACTGTCACAGACCTGTCACAGGGCCTTGTCCCAGGAATCGCACAGGCCGATCACCGAGAGCAGCGGTATGTGCACGTACCCGTACAGGTGTCGAAACCCCACCCCACCATGGGCCAGAATGAGCCCCGTGCCTTCCCTGTTGCTGATCGAGGACGACGACGCCATCCGTACGGCCCTGGAGCTGTCTCTGACGCGCCAGGGTCACCGGGTTGCCACCGCTGCCACCGGCGAGGACGGCCTGAAGCTGCTGCGTGAGCAGCGGCCGGACCTGATCGTGCTGGATGTCATGCTGCCCGGCATCGACGGGTTCGAGGTGTGCCGGCGCATCCGGCGCACGGACCAGTTGCCGATCATTCTGCTGACCGCGCGCAGTGACGACATCGATGTGGTGGTCGGCCTGGAGTCCGGTGCCGACGACTACGTCGTCAAACCCGTGCAGGGGCGCGTCCTCGACGCCCGTATCCGTGCCGTGCTGCGGCGCGGCGAGCGGGAGGCGAACGACGCGGCGACCTTCGGCAGTCTGGTCATCGACCGGGCCGCCATGACCGTCACGAAGAACGGCGAGGACCTGCAGCTGACGCCCACCGAACTGCGGCTGCTCCTCGAGCTGAGCCGGCGGCCCGGGCAGGCGCTGTCCCGGCAGCAACTCCTGCGCCTGGTCTGGGAGCACGACTACCTCGGCGACTCGCGGCTCGTCGACGCCTGTGTGCAGCGGCTGCGCGCCAAGGTCGAGGACGTGCCGTCCTCCCCGACGCTGATCCGCACGGTCCGTGGTGTCGGCTACCGGCTGGACACGCCTCAGTGACCCAAGCGCAAGGGGGGGTCCGCGGCTGGGCCGCGGCTCGCAAGGGACATCTGTCGCGGCTGCGTTTCACCAGTCTGCGGCTGCGGCTCGTCGTCGTCTTCGGCCTGGTCGCGCTCACGGCTGCCGTGTCCGTGTCGGGCATCGCGTACTGGCTCAACCGCGAGGCGGTGCTCACCCGCACCCAGGACGCGGTACTGCGGGACTTCCAGCAGGAGATGCAGAACCGCGCGGGTCTGCTGCGCGCCCGTCCCGAGCAGTACGAACTCCAGCGCACCGCCCGGGAGATGGCGACCAGCAGCCAGCGCTTCAGCGTGCTGCTCGTCGCCCAGGACTCCCACGGCACGGACATCTCCGCCAACTCCGGTGCCCTGAACGGTTTCTCGCTGCAGGACGTGCCCAAGTCGCTGCGCACGGCGGTGAACGAGCAGCAGAAGGTCGACTCCCACAACAAGTACGCGTACCACCTGTACTGGCAGCGCGTGGTCGAGGACGGCACCCCGTATCTGGTGGCCGGTACGAAGGTCATCAACGGCGGCACCACCGGGTACATGCTGAAGTCCCTGGAGCCGGAGGCGAAGGACCTCAACTCCCTTGCCTGGTCGCTGGGGATCGCGACCGGTCTGGCCCTCATCGGCTCGGCGCTGCTCGCGCAGGCCGCCGCCTCGACCGTGCTCAAGCCGATGCAGCGGCTCGGGGTCGCCGCGCGCCGGCTGGGCGAGGGCAAGCTGGACACCCGGCTCAGGGTCTCCGGGACCGATGAACTCGCCGATCTGTCACGGACGTTCAACGACGCGGCCGAGGCGCTGCAGAAGCGGGTCGACGACATGGCGGCGCGGGACGAGGCGTCCCGCCGGTTCGTGGCGGACATGAGCCATGAGCTGCGCACCCCGCTCACCGCGATCACCGCGGTGACGGAGATCCTGGAGGAGGAGCTGGAGGCGGAGTCGGGTTCGATGGACCCGATGATCGAGCCGGCGGTGCGGCTGGTGGTCAGCGAGACGCGCCGCCTCAACGACCTCGTCGAGAACCTCATGGAGGTCACCCGCTTCGACGCGGGCACGGCCCGCCTGGTCCTGGACGACGTCGACGTCGCCGACCAGATCACCGCCTGCATCGACGCGCGGGCCTGGCTGGACGCCGTCGACCTGGACGCCGAGCGCGGCATCCACGCCCGCCTCGACCCGCGCCGCCTGGACGTCATCCTGGCGAACCTGATCGGCAACGCCCTCAAGCACGGCGGCTCGCCGGTGAAGGTCTCGGTGCGGATGGCGGACCACGAGGTCGTCATCGAGGTGCGCGACCACGGGCCCGGCATCCCCGAGGACGTGCTGCCGCACGTCTTCGACCGCTTCTACAAGGCGAGCGCCTCCCGCCCCCGCTCCGAGGGCAGCGGACTCGGCCTCTCCATCGCCCTGGAGAACGCCCACATCCACGGCGGCGAGATCACCGCCGCCAACTCCCCCGAGGGCGGCGCGGTGTTCACGCTCCGGCTGCCCAGGGACGCGTCGGAACTGGCGCAGGAGGGCGAGGAGAAGAAGAGCTCATGACGGTACGAGACCTCCTGGGCGGGCGCGACCGCGTGAGCGTACGGCGCCTCCTCGCGCTGCCGGTGGCGCTGCCGGTGCTGGCCGCGGTGCTCACCGGGTGCGGCATCCGGGCCACCGAGGTGCCGACCGACTTCGGTCCCGCGCCCTCCCGGGTGGCCTGCTCCGCCTCCTCGCCGGACATCTCGACGCAGTCCTCGCGCGGGCTGCCGGTGCAGGTGTTCCTGCTGTGCGGTGCGTCGCTGGTGGCCGTCGACCGGACGGTGAGCGTCGAGGACGGTACGACGGACTCGCGGCGCCGGGTCCAGGTCGCGCAGGAGCTGCTCAACCAGCTCGCGGCGGCGCCGTCGTCCGGTGAGCAGGAGGCCGGGTACACCACCACGGTCCACGACGGCATCACGGTGAGCGGGCCGCGCCCCGAGGACCCCGACGACACCCTGAGGCTCAGCTTCCCGCCGGACGCCCTCACCGACTCCGCGCTCGCCCAGATCGTCTGCACGTTCTCCGACTCGGCGGCGGCCGAGGGCGACGGCTCCGTCATCCTCGGCGGCCCGGACAAGGCCCCCCTGCGCAGCTACGAGTGCACGGACGACGTCCGAGCCGCCCCGAACACCGACAAGCCCCCGTCCTCTGAGGTCACGGACGGCTGACGGGCCGGGGCGGGCAGTCTGCGTACCCCTGTGGCGCACGCCTCACGCAGGCGCATCGGGGTATTCCGGAACCGATCGCGCCGGGCCCGGCGTCTTGGGGGGCGTGCAGCGTCAAGGCTTCATCGGCGGCAACGCCGCGATCCGTGTCCGTGCGGCGGGGGGTGTCCTCCTCGTCGCACACCTCGCGTTCGTCGCCTGGTTCACGCTGCGTCCCCTGGATGTGCCCTGGGTGATGCCGCCCAATCTGACGCCGTTCGCCGGCATACGGGCCGACCTGGCCCTGGGATGGCCCGAGGCGGCCCGGCGGATCGCCGAGGGCCTGGCCCTGCTGGCCCCGCTCGGCGTCCTGCTCCCGACCGTCCACGGCAGGCTCGGGGCGTCCCCACTGGGGTCCCTGATCCGTACGGCGGCCGCCGGTGCCCTGGTCTCGCTGGGCATCCTGCTCCTCCAGACCGGCGTGCCCGGCCGGGTCCCCGATGTCGACTCGCTGCTCCTCAACACGGCCGGCGTGATGCTCGCCCATGCCGCGGTGGTCCCGGCGGGCCGCTCCTGGCTGCGCCGCCGCTCCGAGCGTCATGCGCGCACCGCCGTCCTCCAGGAGGAAGCGGCTCAGGGTCGAACCCCGACGTTTCCCAGGGTCGGGATCGCACCGTAGAGCGACGCTTTGCCCCCTTCGTCTCCGTAGCGTTGTCGGTAGATGAGGCGACCGGACAAGCCGGTGAAGAAGCCTCCGCGACGCTCACGAAGGAGCAGATGATGAACCGCCTTGCCCGCCCCACCCACGGCCGGATGATCGGCGGAGTGTGCGCCGCGCTGGCTCGGCGCTTCGGCACCTCCGCGACCACGATGCGGGTGATCTTCCTGCTCTCGTGCCTCCTGCCCGGCCCGCAGTTCCTGCTCTACATCGCCCTGTGGATCCTGTTCCCGTCCGAGGGCAAGGCCGACCGGACGCAGGCCGCCTGGTAACTCCCGCTCGCAGACACGCCGATGGGGCGCACCCGGATCAAGGGGTGCGCCCCATCGGGGCGTTCGGGGGGCGTCGCTCAGCCCAGCGGGAGCCCGTTCACCGGCAGACCGTGCGTGGGCAGACCGGTCTGGCCGACCGGCAGGCCACCGAGGAGACCGGCGACCGGGGCGGTCGGGCCGTCGGCGAGCACCTTCTGGGCGGCAGGCTGCACGGCGGCCAGGCCCGCGGCGACCGCCGGCTGCGCCTGCGACAGGGCCTCACCGGCACCGGGCAGCGCCTGGGAGAGGTTCTCCGCCGGGAGCGTCTTGGTGACGGTGTCCAGCGCCTGGGAGGCGTCCGGAACGGCCGGGGCGGCGTTCGCGGCGCCCGCGCCGGCGGCGGCGAAGGCGGCACCGAGGGCGGCGACACCGAGGGTCTTGGCAGCAGACTGCTTCATGAAATTGCGTCCTCGACATGAGATGACGATGGGTGTGAGCGGTCCACGACCGTAAACATGCCAGGCCACCCGCCGCAAACATCGAAATGCGGACGGTTGGTGAATACCCGTCCGCATTTCGATCCGCAGTTTATCGCCCGATCAGCCCTCGTCCCGCACAGAACCGCTGGTGGAAGCGGTCTGCTGGAACAGCCATTCGGACTTCAGCTCGGCATATCCGGGCTTGATGACGTCATTGATCATCGCCAGTCGTTCATCGAAAGGAATGAACGCTGATTTCATCGCATTGACGGAGAACCACTGCAGGTCGTCGAGCGTGTAGCCGAATGCTCCGACCAGATGCTCGAATTCCCGGCTCATGCTCGTGCCGGACATCAGCCGGTTGTCGGTGTTCACCGTGGCCCGGAAATGCAGCCGCCGCAGCAGCCCGATCGGGTGCTCGGCGTAGGAGGCGGCGGCGCCGGTCTGGAGGTTGGAGCTGGGGCACAGCTCCAGCGGGATGCGCTTGTCGCGGACGTACGAGGCGAGCCGGCCGAGCTTGACACTCCCGTCGTCCCGCACCTCGATGTCGTCGATGATCCGCACCCCGTGCCCGAGCCGGTCGGCGCCGCACCACTGCAGCGCCTGCCAGATCGACGGCAGCCCGAAGGCCTCCCCGGCGTGGATGGTGAAGTGGTTGTTCTCCCGCTTGAGGTACTCGAAGGCGTCGAGGTGCCGGGTGGGCGGGAATCCGGCCTCGGCGCCCGCGATGTCGAAGCCGACGACGCCCAGGTCGCGGTAGCGGTTGGCGAGTTCGGCGATCTCCAGCGCGCGGGCGGCATGCCGCATGGCGGTGAGGAGGGCGCCCACGCGGATGCGGTACCCGTCCTCGCGGGCCCGCCGCTCGCCTTCCCGGAAGCCCTCGTTGACGGCCTCGACGACCTCTTCGAGGGTCAGCCCCTTCTCCAGGTGCTGTTCGGGCGCGTACCGCACCTCGGCGTAGACGACGCCGTCCGCGGCGAGGTCCTCGGCGCACTCGGCGGCCACCCGCACCAGCGCGTCCCGGGTCTGCATCACGCCGACGGTGTGCGAGAAGGTCTCCAAGTACCGTTCCAGCGAACCGGAGTCGGCGGCCTCGCGGAACCAGATGCCGAGCTTGTCGGCGTCGTGCTCGGGGAGTTGGGTGTACCCGGTCTCCCGGGCGAGCTCGACGACCGTGCCGGGACGCAGCCCGCCGTCGAGGTGATCGTGCAGCAGAACCTTGGGTGCCCGGCGGATCTGGTCCGAGCTCGGGGTCTTCCCCATCCGGTCAGTCTGGCTCGTCATTTCCGCACTCTAACTCCTACGCGCGTAGATCGCGCGGTGTACAAGACCGCCGATACGTAACGGTGACCGCCCCGACAGGTGGCGTACACCGTTGCTTCTGACACTGTTCTGTCATGGCACAGCAATCGACGCCGGTTCGCACGGCCCGGCTGGGGCGGGCACCGGGTCCGGAACCGACGGCGGTGAGCGGCGTGGTGCTGCTCCTCCCCGGCGGCGAGGAGGTCTCCGAACGCAGGCCGTCACCCGTGATGGCGGGCGCCGCCGTCCGCGCCCTCGGCCGCCGGCTGGCCCGGGCGGGCCGCGAGGACGGGCTGGCCACACATGTCGTCCACTACCGCTATCGCGGCTGGAACGGCTCGGAGGCCCATCTCGCCCGCGACGCCGCATGGGCCGCGGACGAGGTCGTACGACGCTACGGCGACGTCTCCGTGTGCCTCGCCGGAGTCGGTATGGGCGGGCGGGCGGCACTCCGTCGCGGGCGGGCACGAGGCCGTCAACTCCGTGGTGGCGCTGGCGCCTTGGCTGCCAGAGGAGGACGTGGCCGCGTCGCCCGAACCGGTGAAGCAGCTCGCGGGGCGGCGGGTGCTGGTCGTGCACGGCACGCATGACGAACGGACCGACCCGGAGCTGTCGTTCCGCCTCGCGGCGCGGGCGAAGAAGGCGAACCGGGATGTGTGCCGGTTCGAAGTGCACGCCGACGGGCACGGGTTGCGGCAGTACCGGGAGGAAGTGCTGGCGCTGGCCGAGGACTTCGTGATGGGGGCGCTGTTCGGGAGGCCGTTGTCGCGTCCGGTGGAGGATGCGCTGGCCGCTCCGCCGCCGTTGGGGTTGCGGATGCCGTTGGCTTCGGGGTTCGGGCGGAGTCTGCGGCGGTAGGGCTCGGGGGTTCGCGTGTTGTGCGGGCTGCGGGTTCGTTGTGGTTGCGCGCGCAGTTCCCCGCGCCCCTTAGGGCAACAGACTTCCCCTTCTTGAAAGCAAGAACTTCTTGAAGGCGGCCACTGGCGGCGTGTCCGGATGGCCGTCCAGCCACGCGACGCCGATTTCCCGTACCGCCCTTGGAGCCGTCACCGTCAACTCCGCCACTCCCGGGCGGGCTACCGCCGGCGGCGGTAGCAGCGCCACCCCCAGGCCTGCCGCCACCAAGCCCCTCAACGTCTCCGCCTCCTCCCCCTCGAAGGCCACCCGCGGGCGGAAGCCCGCCTCCTTGCACAGGTCGTCGGTGATTCTGCGGAGGCCGTAGCCCGGTTCCAGGGTCACGAACGTCTCGTCCGCGGCCTCGGCCAGGCGGATGCGTTTGCGTGAGGCCAGGGGATGGTCGGCGGGGACGACCAGCCGCAGCTTCTGTTCGTCGAGGCGGCGGGCGACGAGGTCCGGGGCGTCCGGGACCGGGGAGGTGAGGCAGAGGTCCAGCTCACCGGCTCTGAGCCGCTCGATCATCGCCTCGCCGTAGTTCTGGACGAGGCTGAAGCGGACGCGGGGATGGTCGGCGCGGAAGGCGCGGATCAGGCCGGGGACCGTCTCGGAGCCCATGGTGTGCAGGAAGCCGAAGGCGACCTTGCCGGTGGCCGGGTCGGCGTCGGCGCGTACCTCCTCGGCGGCGCGTTCGATCTCGGCGAGGGCGCGTTCGACGTGGGTGAGGAAGGCGCGGCCGGACGGGGTGAGGGAGACCGTGCGGCCGATGCGGGCGAACAGGTCGACACCCAGGTCCTGTTCGAGGCGGACCATCGCGCGGGAGAGCGTGGACTGGGGGACGTTCATCTCCAGAGCGGCCCGGGTGACGTGCTCGGTGCGGGCGACGCCGGCGAAGTAGGCGAGCCGCGGGGCCAGCAGCATCGACATCTCCGACATGTCTTCTGTGTCACTGGACGGTGACAGGCGGGGCTGTGAGCTGGGTTGATGCACCATGGGAACGATTATGGCGAGTTCATGCATTGGACGCATCAACGCAGGTGGTCGTAGCTTCGAGTCATGCCTGCCAGTACCGAGGCGTCCACCACCCGCGTGGGCGCCGACCCCGTCGTTCCTGTCGTCGACTCCCGTATGTCCCCGGGCGGACCCGGTTACCGCCGGATGAGCTTCGCCCTCTTCCTCGCCGGCGTCGCGACCTTCGCCCTCCTCTACTCCACGCAGGCCCTTCTGCCGCTGATCTCCGACGAGTTCGGGGTGGCGGCGAGCGACGCGAGCTGGACGGTGGCGGCGGCGACGGGCGGCCTGGCCCTGTTCGTCCTGCCGATGAGCGCCCTGTCCGAGCGGTTCGGACGGCGTACGGTCATGACGGCCTCGCTGGCGGTGGCGGTGACGGTCGGACTTCTCGTCCCGCTCGCTCCCTCACTGCCGGCGCTGGTCGTGCTGCGGGCGGTGCAAGGCGCGGCGCTGGCGGGTCTGCCGGCTTCGGCCACCGCGTATCTGGCGGAGGAGGTCCGCCCCAAGGCCCTGATCACCGCCATCGGTCTCTTCGTCGCGGGCAACAGTGTCGGCGGGATGAGCGGCCGGGTCATCACCGGGTGGGTGGCCCAGGAGTGGGGCTGGCGGGTCGCGCTCGGGGTCATCGGCGTGATCGCGGTGGGCTGCGCGGTGGCGTTCCGGCTGCTGCTGCCGGCGCCGAAGCACTTCGTCGCCGGGTCGCTGCGGCCGCGGGTGCTGGTGGGAACGGTCCGGGACCACCTGGCCAACCCGCTGCTGCGTCGGCTGTACGCGATCGGCGCGCTGTTCATGACCGTCTTCGGCGGCGTGTACACGGTGATCGGCTACCGGCTGACGGAGGCGCCGTTCGGGCTTCCGCAGGGCGTCATCGGGTCGATCTTCCTGGTCTACCTGGTGGGCACGGTGTCGGCGTCGACAGCCGGCCGGCTGGTGGGGCGTCTCGGGCGCCGGGGCGCGCTGTACGCGGCGGGCGCGACGACGGCGACGGGGCTGGTCCTGTCCCTGGCCGACTCCCTCGCGCTGGTCCTGCTGGGCCTGGTGCTGATCACCGGCGGCTTCTTCGCGGGGCACGCGGTGGCGTCGTCGGCGGTGAGCAAGACGGCGACGGAGGGGCGTGCGCAGGCGTCGGCGCTGTACCAGTCGGCGTACTACATCGGATCGAGTGCCGGTTCCACGGTCGGTGCGCTCGCGTTCCACGCGGGGGGCTGGGCCGGGACGGTGGGGGTCGGACTGCTGGCGGTGTTCGGGGTCGTCACGATCACCCTCCTCGGTACGCGTGCGGCTCGGGTCCAGCAGCGGCTCCTGACTGCCTGAGCCGCACGTCTGCTTCCCCCTGGTCGAGGTCGGTCGGCCAGGGGGATCGCTTTTTCTCGCCCCCGCCGCCCCTACCCGTCCCATCCCGGGGGCTGCCGCCCCCGGACCCCCGCTTCGGCCCCGAAAGGGCCTCGTCCTCAAACGCCGGACGGGCTGGGAGATGCACAGGCCTGCCACCCGGCCGAGGTCGGTTGCCACAGCCGTTAGGCTGGAGGCGTGGCAGTCGTCGATGTATCCGAAGAGCTCAAGTCCCTCTCCTCGACCATGGAGTCGATCGAGGCCGTTCTGGACCTCGACAAGCTGAGGGCAGACATCGCCGTGCTCGAGGAGCAGGCGGCCGCGCCGTCCCTGTGGGACAACCCGGACGAGGCGCAGAAGATCACCAGCAAGCTGTCCCACCTCCAGGCGGAGGTGCGGAAGGCCGAAGCCCTGCGCGGTCGGATCGACGATCTCGCCGTGCTCTTCGAGATGGCCGAGGAGGAGGACGACCCGGACACCCGCGCCGAGGCCGAGTCCGAACTCGCGTCCGTCAAGAAGGCGCTGGACGAGATGGAGGTCCGCACGCTCCTCAGCGGTGAGTACGACGCCCGTGAGGCGCTCGTCAACATCCGCGCCGAGGCCGGTGGCGTCGACGCCGCCGACTTCGCCGAGCAGCTCCAGCGCATGTACCTGCGCTGGGCGGAGCGGCACGGCTACAAGACCGAGGTCTACGAGACGTCGTACGCGGAAGAGGCCGGCATCAAGTCGACCACCTTCGCCGTGCAGGTGCCGTACGCCTACGGGACGCTCTCCGTGGAGCAGGGCACCCACCGGCTGGTCCGGATCTCGCCCTTCGACAACCAGGGCCGCCGCCAGACCTCCTTCGCCGGTGTCGAGGTGCTGCCCGTCGTCGAGCAGACCGACCACATCGACATCGACGAGTCCGATCTGCGGATCGACGTGTACCGGTCCTCCGGCCCCGGCGGCCAGGGCGTCAACACCACCGACTCGGCGGTGCGCATCACGCACCTCCCGACCGGCATCGTCGTCTCCTGCCAGAACGAGCGCTCGCAGATCCAGAACAAGGCCACGGCCATGAACGTCCTTCAGGCGAAGCTGCTGGAGCGGCAGCGCCAGGAGGAGCGGGCCAAGATGGACGCCCTCAAGGACGGCGGCAGCTCCTGGGGCAACCAGATGCGGTCGTACGTCCTCCACCCGTACCAGATGGTCAAGGACCTGCGGACGGAGTTCGAGGTCGGCAACCCGCAGGCCGTGCTCGACGGTGAGATCGACGGTTTCCTCGAAGCCGGAATTCGCTGGCGCAAGCAGCAGGAGAAGTAACCCGCAGAGAACCGACAGAGATTTGTCGACAAGGCAACTGCCGCCTCCGAGGCGGCAGTTGCCTTTTCTATGACCGGATGTCTGGGTTTTACATCACACTCACAGGCTCCAACCCCCGGCAAAGAGCCCGTAGTCGGACATCGCGTACGCAACGGCCTTGACGTTGCTTTGAAAAATGGGAAGGGTAAAGCGTGGCATGCGTATCTCTGGGGCGCATGTGAACCGGGGGAGAGTTGAGCACCGCCACCCCCCGTTGATCACGGCCCCGGGCGCCGCCTCACTGACGATGAGCTACTGGGGGTAGCAACCTTATGACCAAGAAGACGCGGATCCGGATCGCGCGGATAGCCGCCGGTGCCGTGATCGCGGCCGGCGCCTCGCTGACTGCCGCCGGCGCCGCTTCCGCGCTGGACATCGGCGTGAACGTGGACGAGAGCGGCGTCGGCGTCAACGTCGACGCCGACGACCCCACGGACCCGCCGACCGAGCTGCCGACCGACCCGCCCACCGAGGAGCCGACGGAACTCCCGACGGAGCCCACCGAGGAGCCGACGGAGCCCACCGAGGAGCCCACCGAGCCGACCGAGGAGCCCACCCAGGACCCGACCGGGGACCCGACGGACGAGCCCTCAGAGGACCCGACGGACGACGGCGGCAACGGCGGCGGCAACGGGAACGGCGGCGGCAACAACGCCGACCCCGACGGCGGCTCCGGCACCTCCGCGCAGGAGGAGGGCACCTCCGCCCTCACCGACACCGGCTCCGACACCACCGCCCAGGGCGGCGGCGACGAGCTCGCCGAGACCGGCGCCGGCCAGACCGCCTTCCTGCTGGTGGGCGCCGCCACGATGATCGCCGGCGGTATCGGCTTCCGCGTCCTGCCGCGCCTCATGGGCGGCCGCGGCGGCGCTGTCGCCTGACGGTAGCCGTACGCACGCGCGGCGTGTGCCGGTCGTACGCCTGTTCGTACGACGAGAGGCCCGGAGCGAAGGACTCGCTCCGGGCCTCTCGGGCGTCTCGTACCGGCGCTACGCGGTCTGGTGCGCCAGCAGGGCCACCGCCGCGATCAGCACCGCGAGCAGGGCGATCAGCGTCATGGGGTTGAGCTGCGCGAACGGGTTCTCCTGCGAGAGCCGCTCGCGGTTGGCGCGGCACACGGGGCAGCGGCCCTCATTGACGGGCGCCGCGCAGTTCGCGCACACCAGCCGGTCGTACGTCATGCGCTCGCCCTCCTCATACCGGTTCTCTCCACAGAACGCTCCCGGGGCGGAGAACGTTCCCCCTCCACTGTGCCAGGTTCCCTCGGAATCGGCTCGGGCGCTGCCGGATGGGCGGGCACAAAAGGCACAACAGGCGCGCAACCGCAACCTGTGCCTGCGCTCACACACCCGGTTCGCGTATGGTCACGCTCATCTACCCCCGGCCAACCGTGGTGCATCCGTGATCCGATTCGACAACGTCTCCAAGGTCTACCCCAAGCAGACCCGCCCCGCACTCAGGGATGTCTCCCTGGAAGTGGAGAAGGGTGAGTTCGTCTTCCTCGTCGGCTCCTCCGGCTCCGGAAAGTCCACCTTCCTGCGGCTGATCCTCCGCGAGGAGCGGTGCAGCCACGGGCAGGTGCACGTCCTGGGCAAGGACCTCGCGCGCATCTCCAACTGGAAGGTGCCGCAGATCCGCCGCCAGCTGGGGACGGTGTTCCAGGACTTCCGGCTGCTGCCCAACAAGACGGTCGCGGAGAACGTGGCCTTCGCGCAGGAGGTCATCGGCAAGTCCAAGGGCGAGATCCGCAAGTCCGTGCCGCAGGTGCTCGACCTCGTCGGGCTCGGCGGCAAGGAGGAGCGGATGCCGGGCGAGCTGTCCGGCGGTGAGCAGCAGCGCGTGGCCATCGCACGGGCCTTCGTCAACCGGCCCAAGCTGCTGATCTGCGACGAGCCCACCGGCAACCTCGACCCGCAGACCTCCGTCGGCATCATGAAGCTGCTCGACCGGATCAACCGGACGGGCACCACCGTGGTGATGGCGACGCACGACCAGAACATCGTGGACCAGATGCGCAAGCGCGTCATCGAGCTGGAGCAGGGCCGCCTCGTCCGTGACCAGGCGCGCGGCGTCTACGGCTACCAGCACTGACCGCGACCGTCCACGGAAAGGCCTGATCCTCCCGCCATGCGCGCCCAGTTCGTACTCTCCGAGATCGGCGTCGGTCTCCGCCGCAACCTGACGATGACGTTCGCCGTCATCGTCTCCGTCGCCCTGTCGCTGGCCCTGTTCGGCGCCTCGCTCCTGATGAGCGACCAGGTCAGCACCATGAAGGGCTACTGGTACGACAAGGTCAACGTCTCGGTCTTCCTCTGCAACAAGAGCGACGCCGAGTCCGACCCCAACTGCGCCAAGGGCGCGGTGACCGACGACCAGAAGAAGCAGATCCTCGCCGACCTGGACAAGATGTCGGTCGTCGAGAAGGTCACGTACGAGTCCCAGGACCAGGCGTACAAGCACTACAAGGAGCAGTTCGGCGACTCCCCGCTGGCCGCCTCCCTCACGCCGGACCAGATGCAGGAGTCGTACCGGATCAAGCTGAAGGACCCGGAGAAGTACCAGGTCGTCGCGACCGCGTTCGACGGCCGGGACGGCGTGCAGTCGGTGCAGGACCAGAAGGGCATCCTCGACAACCTCTTCGGTCTCCTCAACGGCATGAACTGGGCGGCGCGCGCGGTCATGGCGCTGATGCTGGTCGTCGCGCTGATGCTGATCGTCAACACCGTGCGCGTCTCGGCGTTCAGCCGACGGCGTGAGACCGGCATCATGCGCCTGGTCGGCGCCTCGGGCTTCTACATCCAGGCCCCGTTCATCATGGAGGCCGCGGTGGCCGGCCTGATCGGCGGCGGCGTCGCCTGCGCGTTCCTGGTGGTCTCCCGGTACTTCATCATCGACCACGGCCTGGCCCTGTCCGAGAAGCTGAACCTGATCAACTTCATCGGCTGGGACGCCGTCCTGACCAAGCTCCCCCTGATCCTCGCGACCAGCCTGCTGATGCCGGCCCTGGCGGCGTTCTTCGCGCTGCGCAAGTACCTCAAGGTGTGACGCATGCCAAGAGGGCCGTGCGGTCAACCGACCGTGCGGCCCTTCGCGTTGTCCTAGACTCACCCGCATGTCAGGCCGTGAGCTGTTCTGTCAGCCCCGCCGTATCGGCCGCGGGGCGGCTCTGACGTTGGTGTTCGCGAGTGTGCTGGTCGCGGGGGCGGCGACGGGGTCGTTGCCGGGGCCCGACCGGAAATCCCCGCCCGACGCGGCCCGTTCGGCCGCGCCCGCCGGACATCACCAGGACGTGGCGAAGGCCGCCGAGGAGGCCATGGCCGACGGCAAGTCGCCCATGGAGGCCGCCGAGCGGGCCGTCAGCCGCAGCGGGGACCGGTGGGGGGCGGTGTACTCCCGCGGGGAGTACGAGGAGTTCGAGGAGGCCCTCGACGGTGAGTACACCGGCGTCGGTCTGTGGGCACGGCGGGAGCGGGACGGCCGGATCGAGGTGACCAAGGTGCGGGCGGGGTCGCCCGCCGCCGGGGCCGGGATCCGCGCCGGGGATCTGCTGCGCGGTGTCGACGGGGCCGACGTCGACGGACGGCCCGTCACCGAGGTCGTCTCCTTACTGCGCGGTGACGCCCAGGACGCGGCCGCCGGGACCGCGGTGACGCTGCGGCTGGAGCGCGGCCCGCGCGTGTGGACCGAGACCCTGCGGCGTGCGCGGCTGTCCACCGACTCCGTCACCGTGCGAAGGCTCACCGACCGGATCACCCTCATCAAGATCGACTCCTTCACGAAGGGCTCCGGCGACGCGGTGCGGACCGCCGTGCGGCAGGCACCCGCCGACGCCGGCATCGTCCTGGACCTGCGCGGCAACTCCGGCGGACTCGTCACCGAGGCCGTCACCGCCGCCTCCGCCTTCCTCGACGGCGGTCTCGTCGCCACCTACGACGTCGACGGCGAGCAGCAGGTCCTGCACGCCGACTCCGGCGGCGACACCACCAGACCCCTCGTCGCGCTCGTCGACGGCGGCACGATGAGCGCGGCCGAACTGCTCACGGGCGCGTTGCAGGACCGGGGCCGGGCCGTGGTCGTGGGCTCCCGGACCTTCGGCAAGGGCTCGGTGCAGATGCCGAGCCGGCTGCCCGACGGGTCGGTCGCCGAGCTGACCGTCGGCCACTACCGCACGCCCTCCGGCCGGGCCGTCGACGGCAAGGGCATCACCCCGGACCTGGAGGCCGACTCGCAGGTCCTCGAGCGGGCGGAGACGGTCCTCAGCGGCCTGGGCCCCGAGTAGCGGCCGACCGGCGTACCGGCGCACCGGCGTCCGGGGCCGTAAACGACTTCCCCCGCACCCCCTCCGTAGTGCGAAAATGGACGGCACTATGAGCAAGGGAATGTACGTACCGAAGGAGTCCCAGCCCAAGCAGGGCGGGGCGGCCGCCAAGGGCCGGGACGGCGAGAAGGGCGGCAAGAAGAAGATCGTCGCCCAGAACAAGAAGGCCCGGCACGACTACGCGATCATCGACACCTACGAGGCCGGCATCGTGCTGACCGGCACCGAGGTGAAGTCGCTGCGCCAGGGGCGGACGTCGCTGACCGACGGCTTCGTCCAGATCGACGGGGGCGAGGCATGGCTGCACAACGCCCACATCCCGGAGTACGCCCAGGGCACCTGGACCAACCACTCCGCGCGCCGCAAGCGCAAGCTGCTGCTGCACCGCGAGGAGATCGACAAGCTGGAGTCCAAGTCCCAGGAGACGGGTCACACGATCGTGCCCCTCGCCGTGTACTTCAAGGACGGCCGGGCGAAGGCCGAGATCGCGCTCGCGCGAGGCAAGAAGGAGTACGACAAGCGCCAGACCCTGCGGGAGAAGCAGGACCGGCGGGAGTCGGACCGGGCGATCGCGGCGGCCAAGCGGAAGCAGCGCGGCGTCTGACCGGCGGGGAATACGGTGGCATCGGCGTGCGTTGGTCACGTACGATGGCATCAGCACCGGCCACGGCCGGCGCGCACATTGAAAACACAACATGGGGATGATCGGTTTCGACAGCGGCTGTCGAAGCAGGGGAAGCGTGTCGAGGAAGCGGCCATGATCTCGTAAACCACAGGCCGAAAAAAATAATCGCCACTATCAAGAGCGATTCTCCCAAGGCGACGCAGTTCGCCCTCGCTGCCTGATCAGGTAGCTAGGCAACTGCCCCTTACTTAAGGGAGTGTCAGCCCGGGGCTGTTCCCGACCCGGTTCCTGGCATCAGCTAGGGGACTAAACCTTGATCCCGGTCACGGGGTGAAGAGGGAAATCAAACAGTGACTGGGCCCGTTCCGGACTTGTCTGGGTGATCCGGAGGGCCGAGAAACTCGTACCAGACTGCACACGGAGAAGTCCTGATTCCGCACCGTTGGACGCGGGTTCGATTCCCGCCATCTCCACTCGCCCAGACCGATGGGCACCCCATGTGGGCTCAGCCCCGCTGCTCCTGAGCAGCGGGGCTTTGTCATGCGCGTCCGCCGAGCCGCGAACCACCATGGCGCACCGGCCCGTTGTGGTGTGCGGCCCCATATCGAGGGGTCGTTCACGCTTCTACGGTCCCTGGCCATGACACACACCAGAGCCGCAAGCCTTCTCGCCGTCCTCACAGCGCTCCTCGCCGTCCTGCTCACTCCCGTGCCGGCGTCCGCCGCGTCCCTCCAGGAGGTCACCGGGTTCGGGACCAACCCGGGGGCGCTGCGGATGTTCCGGTACGTGCCCGACGGGCTGCCCGCCGGGCGGCCGGTCGTCGTCGCGCTGCACGGGTGCACACAGAACGCCTCCGGGTACGGCACCGGCAGCGGATGGACGCAGCTCGCCGACCGGTGGGGGTTCTCCGTCGTGCTGCCGCAGCAGCAGAGCGCCAACAACTCCTCGCTGTGCTTCGACTGGTTCCAGAGCGGTGACATCACGCGCGGCCAGGGCGAGGCCGCGTCCCTCGCGCAGATGGTGGACCGGCAGGTCGCGGACGTCTCCGGTGGGCCGGTGTACGTCACCGGACTGTCCGCCGGGGGCGGGATGGCGGCCGTGATGATGGCCGCGTACCCGGAGAAGTTCACGGCGGGCGGGATCGTCGCCGGGCTGCCGTACGGGTGCGCGCAGGCCGCCGGGTCACCGTACGTCTGCATGTACGTCGGTGCCACGCAGACCGCCGCGCAGTGGGGCGACCGGGTGCGGGCCGCGCGCCCCGGGTACACCGGGCCCTGGCCGAGGCTGGTCGCCTTCCAGGGCACGGCCGACTACACGGTGAAACCCGTCAACATGACCGACCTGGTCGAGCAGTGGACCGACGTGCACGGCGCCGACCAGACGGCGGACGTCAGCGACACCGTCGCCGGGTATCCGCACCGGACGTACGAGAACGCGGGCGGTACCGCCGTCGTCGAGACGTACAGCATCACCGGCATGGGGCACGGACAGCCCGTCGACCCGGGGAGCGGGAGCGCGCAGTGCGGGACCGCCGGGGCCTACCTCCTCGACGTGAACCTCTGCGCCGCGTATCGGATGGGTGCCGCGTGGGGGCTGGGCGGCTGAGAGGTGTGCTGGTGACGGGCGCCCGTATCCGGAATGCTCGGCCGGTATGAAATCTCATAGAGGCAAGTGGACTTGGGCGGTGACCGGACTGCTCGTCGCCGCCGTCCTCGGCCCCGGCGCGCAGGCCGGCGCGGACTCCGACCGCTCCGGCCTGTCCGAGGCCCTGGACACCGTCCTGAGCGATCCCCGGATGGAGGGCGGGGTCGCGAGTGTCGTCGTGGCCGATGCCGACAGCGGTGAGCTGCTGTACCAGCACCAGCCCACCACCCGGCTGATACCCGCCTCCAACACCAAGCTGGCCACCTCGGCCGCCGCGATGGAGATCCTCGGGCCCGACCACCGGTTCACCACCGACGTACTGGCCCACGGCCGGCGCCACGGCTCCGTGCTGCGCGGGGACCTGTATCTGCGCGGCACCGGCGACCCCACCCTGCTCGCCGACGACTACGACGAGCTCGCGGCCCAGGTCGCCGCCGCCGGGGTCACCCGCGTCCAGGGACGGCTGCTCGCCGACGACACCCGGTTCGACGCCCAGCGGCTCGGGAGCGACTGGGCCAACGACGACGAGCCCTACTACTACGCGGCGCAGATCAGCGCGCTCAGCGTGGCGCCGGACACCGACTACGACACCGGGACCGTCATCGTGACGGTCGCACCGGGCGCGGCGGCGGGGGACAAGCCCCTCGTCACCGTCACGCCCGACACCGACTACGTCGACATCGACGTGCGGGCCACCACCGTCGCCGCCGGCGGCGCGAACGACCTCACCGTCGAACGCGCGCACGGCACCAATGACATCGTCGTCAGCGGTACGACGCCCGTGGGCGGCGCCGGTACCAAGCAGTGGTCGACGGTGTGGGAGCCCACCGGATACGCGGCCGACGTCTTCCGCGCCGCGCTCGCCGACCACGGGGTCAAGGTCACCGGGCCGACCCGGCTGGGGCGCCAGACCCCGGCGACCGCGCAGCGGTTGGCGGCGCACGACTCCATGCCGCTGAAGGACCTGCTCATCCCGTTCCTGAAGCTCTCCAACAACATGCACGCGGAGATCCTCACCAAGGCCATGGGATACGAGGTCTCCCGGCAGGGGACCTGGAGCGCCGGACTCGCCGCGATCGCGGGATACCTCAAGGGCGTCGGCGTCGACGTGTCCAAGGTGCGACAGGTCGACGGGTCGGGGCTGTCGCGCAGGGACAACTTCCCCGCCGGGCAGCTCGTGAAGCTGCTGCTCGCCGTGCGCGCCGAGCCCTGGTACGCGGACTGGAAGCGCTCGTTGCCGGTCGCCTGCGATCCGGACCGGTTCGTCGGCGGCACCCTGCGGTCGCGGATGTGCGGGACGCCCGCCGCGCTCAACGCCCGAGCGAAGACGGGATCGTTGACGGGAGCCTCCGGTCTCTCCGGTTACGTCACGGGCGCCGACGGCCGTGAACTGGTCTTCGGCATCGTCCTCAACAACTACCTGGCGTCCTCCGTGAAGCCGTTGGAGGACGCCATCGTGGTGACGCTCGCGAAGTCGACGGCACAGGCCGCCACCCTGGTCGGGCCGAAGACGGCCCGGGGCGGCGACCTCGAGTGCGCGTGGCGCAAGCCCGTGCTCTGCTGAGCGCCGGGTCTGCGCCGGGCCGTCTCAGCGCAGACTGAACGTCGCCACGCGCAGACCCTCTCCCTTCAGCACCAGATAGACGTCGGTACGGCCCTTCGCCGCCCGGGACAGGTCGGCGGTCACCGTCTCGTAGGTGTACGGCGAGGCGGTGCCGCCGAAGGCCGCCGTGCCGGCGAGGGTGCCGGTCGGGGAGCCGAGCCGTACCTCGACCGTGCCGGACGAACCGGCCACGCGAGCCGTGAACTTCGAGGGACCGGAACCCAGTTGGGCATCCGCGAACTTCAGCCACGCCCCGTCGGACCCCGCCGACACCGCCGTACCGCGCTCCTTGGACTCGTCGACGAGGTGGGTGCCGGCGTAGTCGTCGAAGTTCTCGGCGCGGGTCGTGCGGGCCAGGTCACGGGCCGGGATGGTCTCGCCGGCGACCTTCCAGGTGGTGCGGGCGCGGAGGTCGGTGGAGGAGGCGCCGGCCAGGACGTCGTACGTGCCCTTCTCCGTCACCCACTTGGAGCGGGTGACGTCCCAGTGGGCGAGGTCCTTCGGCGACAGCTTCAAACGGACCGTCTTCGTCTGCCCCGGCTTCAGCGCGACCCGCTGGAAGGCCTTCAGCTGCTTCAGCGGCTGCTTGTCGCGGGAGACGCGCTGGTGGGTGTAGAGCTGGACGACCTCGTCGCCCGCGCGGCTGCCGGTGTTGGTGACCTTCACCTCGAAGCCGCCGGCCGTCCGGCGCAGGTCGCCGTAGCGGAAGGACGTGTAGGACAGGCCGTAGCCGAAGGGGTAGAGGGCCTGGCCCTTGAAGTACTGGTAGGTGCGGTCGGACTTGATGATGTCGTAGTCGAGGATCGGCGGGAGGTCGGACTCGGAGCGGTACCAGGTCTGGGTGAGGCGGCCGGAGGGGTTGGCGTCGCCGTACAGCAGGTCCGCCAGGGCGTTGCCGGTCTCCTGGCCCGCGTGGGACGTCCACAGCAGGGCCGGGACCTCCTGCTGGAGGGCGCCGAGGGTGGTCGGGTAGCTGTTCTCGACGACCACGACCGTCTTCGGGTTGGCCTTGCGGACCGCCTTGACCAGGGCTTCCTGTGCGGGGGCCAGGCCCATGTCGGTGCGGTCATGGCCCTCGCGGCCGTTGATCGACGGGGTGGAGCCGACCACGACGACCGCCGCGTCCTTGCCCTTGACCGCGGCCACGGCCTCGTCGACGCCGCTGCGGACGACGTCCTTCGTGTAGTGGGCGGCCTGCTCCTTGGACACCAGCCCGAGGGTGCCGTCCGTGCCGGTCGGGCCGACGTAGACCGGGTTGCCCCACCAGGGCTCCTCGGTCTCGTACCCGGCGTAGCGGAGGAGGTAGGTGCCGTCGCTCTGCTCCTCCAGCTTGAACTGCTGCTGGACGTACCAGCCGCCCGGCTGCGCCTGGTCGTCGGCGAATCCGGACCAGTTGTAGCCGACGTACTTGCCGCTGACCGCCGAGCGGAGGGTGACCACGCCCGCGCCCCAGTCGCCGACGTCGAACTGCGTCTGTGCGGCGGGGGTTTGGGCGGTCTCCTTCAGGAGGGCGTCCCCCGTGGTGATGTATTTGCCGGTCGCCGTGTTCTTCAGCGCGATGCGGTCGACGCCCTCGCTGGTCGCCACGTCGGTGCCGAGCTTCGCCGCGATGCCCTCGGCCGGGGTGACCGCGTAGGGCAGGGTGCCGGAGTACCAGTCCGTGTAGAGGGTGTCGGCGAGCGGGCCGACCACGGCCACGTCCTTCTGCGACGTCTTCAGCGGCAGCGCGCCCGGCTGGTTCTTGAGCAGCACCGCGCCCTCGGTCGCCGCCTTGCGCGCCAGCCGCCGGTGGGCCGGGCTGTTGATGACGGACTTGTCGATCGAGCCGTACCTGCCGCCGCCCGGGTCGAACTCGCCGAGGCGGACGCGGACGGACAGGATGTGCCCGGCGGCCTCGTTCACGTCCGCTTCCTTCAACAGGCCTTTCTCCAGCGCCGACTTGACGGCACCGGTGGTCACCGAGGAGTTCGCGTCGTTGTCCGTGAAGCTGTCGATGCCGGCCTTGATCGCGGCCGCGTCGCCCTCGACCACGCTCGGGTAGTACTTCTGGTCGCCGTGCAGGTTGCCGGGGGCGAAGGCGTCGGTGACGTTCAGGAGGTCGTAGGAGGACCAGCCGCGGACGAGGTCGTTCAGGTCCGGGTTCACCGTGTTGGGACGGCCGTTGACGAGGTTGTACGACGACATCACGCCGGTGGCCGCGTCCGCCTCGATCGCCGGCTTGAAGGCCGCCTCGTCGTATTCCTTCGCCACGCGCGGGCGCAGTTCGGAGTCGGTGGTGGTGCGGTGCCACTCGTTGTTGTTGGCGAGGTAGTGCTTGATGGTCGGGGCCGTCTTGAGATGGTCGGGGTCGCCGCCGGTCAGTCCCTCGCCGTACGCCGTGGAGAGCGCGCCGGTCAGTGCCGGGTCCTCGCTGTAACCCTCCTCGTTGCGGCCCCAGCGCGGGTCACGGAGGGGGTTGACCACCGGCGCCCACAGGTTGAGGCCCCAGCCGGCGGGGCGTTCCTGCTGGAAGCCGCGGGCCTCGTCGCCGACCGCCGAGCCGACCTCTTCGAGGAGGGCCGGGTCCCAGCTGGAGGCGAGGCCGATGGCCTGCGGGAAGACGGTGGTCTCGCCGAGCCAGGCGACGCCGTGCAGGGCCTCGGTGCCGGTGCGGAAGGACGGGATGCCGAGGCGGGGGATGGCGGGCTGGTACTGGTGGAGGAGGGAGATCTTCTCGTCGAGGGTCAGCCGGCCCAGGAGGTCGTCGACGCGCTGGTCCACGGTCAGGGACGGGTTCCGGAAGGGGTACGCGGGGTCGTCGGCGTGCGCGGGGACGGTGGCGCCGAGCCCCGCCACCAGGGCCAGCGCCACCACGAGCGTGGATCTACGTCTCTTGCTGCCTCGCATCGAGCGGCTCCTTCGAGTAGGTCCTTGCATGGGTCCTGCCGTCAACAGGGTTCGTCTCAGGGCGTGTTGCGCGGTGCCGTGCTCGCGCGTTCCGTCATCCGGGGCGGCAGCAGCGTGGCCTCGGGCGTGGTCTTGGAGTCGAGCTTGCGCATCAGCAGCTCCACGGCCCGCTCGCCCACCTCGGCGGACGGCAGGGCGACGGAGGTGAGGGGGACGCGGAGGTTCTCGGCGAGTTCGTCGGGGCAGATGGCGGTGACGGACAGATCGGTGGGGACCCGCAGACCGAGCTGCTCGAAGGCGTCCACGAGCGGCTCCAGGACCGCCTCGTTGTGCACGACGACCCCGGTCAGCGCGGGCTGCTCGCGCACCAGGTGCTCGGCGACCTCGCGGGCCGCGGCGGGGGTGGCCTCGCAGGGGTGGACGGAGGAGGCGAGACGGCCCCGGGCGGCGGCCGCGGTGAAACCCTGGACCACGCGCTGGGCGAACGCGGTCTGGCGAACGTAGACCTCGGGCGGCGAGCCGACGAGGGCGACCACCCGGTGTCCCAGCCGGGCCAGATGCTCCACGCATGCCTCGCCGGCCGCCTTGAAGTCGAGGTCGATGCAGGTCAGGCCCTCGGCGTCGGAGGGGAAGCCGATCATCACCGACGGCCGCTCCAGCGAGCGCAGCAACGGCAGCCGGGGGTCGTCGAGCTGGACGTCCATGACCACGAACCCGTCCACGAGCGCGGTGTCGGCGACCCGCCGCAGCCCGTCCTCGCCCTCCTCCTGGGTGAGGAGCAGCACGTCGTGGTCGTGCCGGCGGGCCGTGGTCACCACCGACACCGCGAACTGCATGACGACCGGGACGTGGATGCCGGCCCGTAAGGGCACCACGAGGGCCAGCACATTGGATCTGCTGCTGGCCAGGGCGCGGGCGCCCGCGTGCGGGCGGTAGCCGAGCTCGCGGATGGACGCCTCGACGCGCTGCCGGGTCTCCTCGGAGATGGGGCGCTTGCCGCTGAGGACGTAGGAGACGGTGCTGGGGGAGACACCGGCGTGCCGGGCCACGTCGGTGATCTTCACCATCAGTCCAGCTCCAGCGAGAGGAAGCCGGTGCCCGCGGCGGCCCGCGCGGTCCGCTCCCCGGCGGCCAGCCCCCACGACGCCGACGGATCGCTGCACGACGCCCGCAGGGTGTCCCCTTCGCGTACGACGGTGAAGACGGCCTCCCCGACCCGGACGACCACCCGGTCGCCCCGCCGCAGCCGGTAGGCGCGCAGGGTCACCCCGTCGGCGTGGTCGTAGTCGGGCCGGTCGGCCACCGCGCCCACCGGGATCACCGCACCCGGCCGGACCAGCAGCGGCACGCTCATGAAGTCGTGCTTCTCCTTCACCCAGCGCGGCCCGGTCACCGTCTCGCCGGTCAGGTAGTGGGTCCAGGTGCCCTCGGGCACGTAGTACGCCACCTCCCCGTCGTCGGAGAACACCGGCGCCACCAGCAGGTCGGCGCCGAGCATGTACTGCCGCTCCAGATGCGCGCACCCGGGGTCGTCCGGGAACTCGAGGACCATGGCCCGCATGACGGGCGTGCCCTCGGTGTGGGCGGTGCGGGCGGCCTCGTAGAGGTAGGGCATGAGGCTGAGCTTCAGCCGGGTGAAGTGCCGCAGGACGTCCACCGACTCCTCGTCGAAGAGCCACGGGACGCGGTAGGAGGAGCTGCCGTGCAGCCGGCTGTGGGAGGACAGCAGACCGAACGCCAACCACCTCTTGAACAGCGCGGGGGTCGGTGTGCCCTCGAAGCCGCCGATGTCATGGCTCCAGAAACCGAAGCCGGACAGCCCGAGGGACAGCCCGCCCCTGAGCGACTCGGCCATCGACTCGTAGGTGGCCTCGCAGTCGCCGCCCCAGTGCACCGGGAACTTCTGGCTGCCGGCCGTCGCCGAGCGGGCGAAGACGACCGCCTCCTGCTCGCCGCGGTGCTTGCGCAGCACGTCGAAGACCGTGCGGTTGTAGAGGTACGTGTAGTAGTTGTGCATCCGCTCCGGGTCCGAGCCGTCGGCCCAGGCCACGTCCGTCGGCACCCGCTCGCCGAAGTCCGTCTTGAAGCAGTCCACGCCCTGGTCGAGCAGGGCCTCCAGCTTGGCCGCGTACCAGTCGCGGGCGGCCGGGGAGGTGAAGTCGACCAGCGCCATGCCCGGTTGCCACAGGTCCCACTGCCAGACGCTGCCGTCGGGCCGCTTCAGCAGATGCCCGAGCGCCTTGCCCTCCGCGAAGAGCGGGGAGCGCTGGGCGATGTACGGGTTGATCCAGACGGAGACCCTGAGATCCCTGGAGTGCAGCCGGGACAGCATGCCCGCCGGGTCGGGGAAGACCCGCGGGTCCCACTGGAAGTCGCACCAGTTGAACTCGCGCATCCAGAAGCAGTCGAAGTGGAAGACGGACAGCGGCAGTTCACGCTCCCGCATGCCCTCGATGAACGACGTCACCGTCTCCTCGTCGTACGAGGTCGTGAACGACGTCGACAGCCACAGCCCGAAGGACCAGGCGGGCGGCAGCGCCGGGCGGCCGGTGAGGGCCGTGTACTTGCGCAGGATGTCCTTCGGCTCCGGGCCGTGGATGACGTAGTACGTCAACTGCTGGGTCTCGGCGCTGAACTGCACCCGGGACACCGCCTCCGAGCCGACCTCGAAGGAGACCTTGCCCGGGTGGTCGACGAAGACGCCGTAGCCGGCGTCCGTGAGGTAGAACGGCACGTTCTTGTAGGCCTGTTCGGTGGCCGTGCCCCCGTCGGCGTTCCAGATGTCGACGACCTGGCCGTTCTTGACCAGCGGGCCGAAGCGTTCGCCGAGGCCGTAGACCGAGGTGCCGACGGTGAGGTTCAGCTGCTCGCGCAGATAGTGGGCGCCGTCCGCGTCGCGCATGATGCCCATGCCCTTGGGGCCGCTGGAGGTGAGCGTGCGGCCCTCGGCGAGGAACTCGACGTGCCAGGAGCCGGTCCGGGCCACCCGGACCGACAGCGCGCCGGAGGTGAGGGTCGCGTGCTCCTCGTCGTACTCCGTCTGGACCGAGAACTCTTCCTTACCGACGTCGAACTGGGGCCCGCGCGGCTGCTCGCCCTCGAAGTGGGTGAAGGTGAGGCCGATGACGTCCGGCATCGGGGAGTGGGCGCTGATCGTCACGACCGGTCCCTTCAGCAGGTCGCCGCGGTGGCGGATGGGCTGCGTGGGCGCGTGGATCTCCAGCGTGCCCTCGGCGGCGGTGACGTCGAGGACCTCGACCGGGTGGGCCGCGGTGACACCCTCGCGCAGCAGCCAGTAGCCGTTGGTGAACTTCATGTGGGGGTTCCTTACTTCACCGCTCCCACGGCGATGCCGCGGGTGAGCGTGCGCTGGAAGAGGAGGAAGAACACGATCGCGGGCAGCACGCCGAGCAGGGCGGCCGCGTTGGTCATGGTCGCGTCCATCAGACGCTGGCCCTGGAGGACGCCGAGGGCCACCGACACCGTCTGGTTGTCGTTGGAGATCAGCATGACCAGGGGGAGCAGGAACTCGTTCCAGGTCCAGATGAAGAAGAACACCGCCAGCACACCGAGGGTCGGGCGGCTCACCGGGACGACGATCCGCCACAGGATCTGCCACTTGTTCGCGCCGTCGATCCGGGCCGCCTCGATGATCTCGCGGGGGAACTCGCCGAGCACGGAGGAGAGGAGATACGTGCCGAACGCCGCCTGGATGACCGTGAAGACGATGATCACGCTCAGCCGGGTGTCGTAGAGGCCCGCCTCCTTGCTCAGGTAGTAGATCGGGTAGACCAGCGCCTCCTGCGGCAGCAGGTTCGCCAGGACGAAGAAGGCGAGGACCCAGGTGCGGCCCCGGACGCGGCCGATGCCGATCGCGTACGCGTTGAGGACCGACAGGGCCACGGCCAGGATCGCGACGAACCCGCTGATCAGCAGGGAGTTGAACAGCTTCTGGCTGTAGTCGACGCGCTCCCAGAAATCCTTCAGGCCGTCGACGTAGAGGCCGTCGGGGAAGCTGAGCGGGCCGTTCTGGCTGTACTCCGCCGGGGACTTGACGGCGTTCAGGGCGACGATCAGGAACGGCACGATCATGAAGAGGGCGGCGACGCACAGGGCGATGAGGACGGGGTAACGCCTAAGCGCGGTGCTCATGCTCGTTCCTCCGCGCGGGTCTGGAGTTTCAGGCCGATCATGGAGAGCGCCAGGATGATCACCGTGAGCACGGTGGAGATCGCGGCGCCGTAGCCGACCTGCGTCTTCTCGAAGAACGTGGTGAAGGAGAAGTAGGAGGGGACGTTCGTCGCCCCGCCCGGGCCGCCCTTCGTCAGGACGTACACCGCGCCGAACACCTTCAGCGCGGCGACCGTGCACCAGGTCAGCACGACGTAGATCTCCGGGCGGATCTGCGGCAGCGTGACGTGCCAGAAGCGCCGCCACCAGCCGGCCCCGTCCAGCTCGGCCGCCTCGTGCAACTGCGGGTCCACGCGCTGGAGTCCGGCCATGAAGACCACCAGCGGGAAGCCGATCTGCACCCACACCATCACGCCCATCACGCTGTAGAGCGCGATGTCGGGGTCGCCGAGCCAGTCCTGCTGCCAGGACCCGAGGCCGACGGCCTTGAGCAGCGCGTTCAGCGATCCGTTGTCGGGGGCGAGGATCCAGCTCCACACGATGCCCGCGACCGCGATCGGCAGCACCTGGGGGAGGTAGAAGCACGCACGCAGGACGGCCACGACCTTCGAGCCGAAGTGCTTGCCGATGTAGTCGAACAGGGCGGCGGCCAGGACCAGTCCGACCGCCGTCGGCACCGCCGCCATCGCGACGACCATGAACAGGCTGTGCCGGAACGACGCCCAGAAATCGGAGTCGTCCATCAGTTCGCGGTAGTTGGCGAGCCCGGTCCAGCTGGGGGAGCCCACGCCCTGCCAGTCGGTGAAGCCGACGTAGGTGTTCATCAGGAACGGGACGATGATCACGGTCAGGAAGGCGAGCACACCGGGGAGCAGGAACAGGGCGTAGGAGTCGCGGCGGCGGCGGGGGTGGCCGGCCTGTGCGGCCTTGCCGGTCACCCCCCGCTTCTCGACGGTCATCGTCATTGCTTCGGCACGCCCTTGTCGTAGGCGTCCTGGAGGGCGTCCAGATAGGCGTCCGGCTTCTCGCTGTCGGTGATCAGCTTCTGGGTCTGGGAGACCAGGACGTCGTAGTAGCCGGGCACCGGCCAGTCCGGGTAGAACGCCAGGCCGTCACGCTGGGAGAGGGTGTTGAAGTTGTCGATGAGCTCCTTCGACTTCGGTTCGGTGATGGCGCTCGCGTCGGCCGCGACCGGGACACCGCCCTTGTTGCCGAGCAGGTTCTGGATCTTCTTCGACATGGTGATGTCGATGAAGTCGTAGGCGAGCTCCTTGTTCTTGGCGCCCTTGGGGACGACCCAGATGTTGCCGCCGGAGCCGGGGCTGAGGTTCGAGCCGGGCCACAGGAAGGTGTCCCAGCCGAACTTCACCTCGTCGACGAACCGGCCGTACCACCAGCTGCCGGAGAAGAAGATCGGCGACTTGCCCTGGATGAAGGAGACGCCCGCGTCCTCGGCCTTGGTGCTGCTGGAGGTCTTGGCGATGTAGCCCTTCTTCACCCAGTCGGCGAAGGTGTCGGCGGCGTAGGTCCAGGCGGGGTCGTGGAAGTCGGTCTTGCCCTTGTAGAGCTGGTAGGAGTCGACCCAGGCGCGGTCGGCCTTCGACAGGGCGAGCTGGTAGAGGTACTGCTGGGCCGGGTACTCGGCGCCGGCGTTGGCCAGCGGGGTGATCTTGTTCTGGACGAACTTGTCCATCGCGGCGGTCAGTTCGTCGAACGTCTTCGGCACGGCGATCCCGTACTTCTCGAAGAGGTCCTTGTTGTAGTAGACCATCGTGTACTCGGCGTAGTTGGGCACCCCGTACCACTTGCCGGAGCCCATGATCCCGTTGGTGTCGTACACGCTGGTGGTGCGGACGCTCGCGCTGAGCTTCTTGTCCCAGCCGCGGCTCGTGGCCTCCTGGGTGAGGTCGGTGAGCAGCCCCTGCTTGGACAGCAGGCCGGCGGACGCGTTGCCCTTGAGGTACTCCATGACGTCGGGCGCGTCGGAGGAGTTGAGGACCATCGGGGCGGTCTTCTGGATCTGCTCGAAGCCCTTCTCCTCGAACTCCACCTTCACGCCCGGGTGGGTGGCCTTGAACTCCTTGATCGCCTCGTTCCAGGCCTGCCCCATCGCACTGTTCGGGCCCTCGTAGTGCCAGAGCTTGAGTGTCTTGCCGTCTCCTGAGGACCCGCTGTCGGAGTCCCCGCAGGAGGTCAGGAGCAGTGCCCCGGCGGCCAGTACCGCCGTCGCCACCGCACGCCTTCGTGCCGTCAACATCCCGTGCCTCCAGGGGAGTCGGAGCCGCATGGCTCTCCGGGTCGTTCTTGGGGCGTTCCCATCGAACCGTTTCGACGGTTTATGTCGAAGCGCTTCGACGATGGAAGGTAGGCGTGGGCTGTGGACGAGTCAATGGATCGCGCGAGAATTGCCGGGACCGCGATCGCCGGGAGCGGGGGAAGGCTGGACGATGACAACTGAGGTGCGCGAAGCGCCGATCGTGACCGCGAACCCCGTGCTGGGTTCGATGAACGACCTGCTCACCGACCCGCTCGGCACCTACGAACGGGCCCGCCGCGACCACGGCGACGTGGTGCGCTTCCGGGCCGGACCGCCCGGGCTGCGGGCGGACATCTACGCCGTCTTCTCGGCGGAGGGCGCACAGCAGGTGCTGGCCGGGCAGGCCGCGAACTTCCGCAAGGACAACGTTTTCTACGAGGAGTTGCGCAGGTCCATCGGCAACGGGCTGCTCACCAGCCAGGACGAGACGTATCTGCGGCAACGCAGGCTGGTGCAGCCGTTGTTCACGCGGAGACGGGTGGACGGGTATGCGGGGCAGGTCGCGACCGAGGGAGCGGCGCTGGCCCGGGAGTGGCGCGAGCGGGACGGGGGCGCCGTCGAACTCGTCGAGGAGATGCACCGGTTCGCGTTGCGGATGGTCGGGCGGATCCTGTTCGGGACGGACATGGAGAAGGCGTTCGACGTCGTCGAGCGCACGCTGCCGCCGCTCCAGGCGTACTCGCTCAAGCGGGGCCTCTCGCCGGTCAAGGTGCCGCGTACCTGGCCCACTCCGGCGAATCGTGGTGCGGCCCGGCTTCAAGGGGAGTTGTTCGCGCTGTGCGACGAGATCGTCGCCAGTCGGCGGGGTGGTGGTGCGGATGGCTCCGAGGATCTCGCCAGTCTGCTCGTGCACGCCCGGAACGCCGAGGACGGCGGTCTCGACGCCGGCGAACTCCGGGAGCAGGTGCTGATCTTTCTGGTGGCCGGGCATGAGACGACCGCCACGGCACTGGCGTTCGCCCTGCACCTTCTCGCCCGGCATCCGGAGGAGCAGCGGCGGGTTCAGGAGGAGGTCGACGGGGTGCTGGGCGGCGGCGACCGGGTGCCGACGGCCGCGGACATGGAGGCGCTGCCCCGGCTCACCAGGGTGGTCAGGGAGGCGATGCGGCTGTATCCGTCGGCGCCGGTGATCGGGCGGCGGGCGGTCGGGGACGCGTCGATCGACGGCGTGCGGATTCCTGCCGGGGCCGATGTGATCGTCGTTCCGTGGGTGACTCATCGGCATCCTGCGTACTGGGCCGAGCCGGGGCGGTTCGATCCGGACCGGTTCCTGCCGGAGGCGGAGGCTGAGCGGCCTCGGTATGCGTGGTTTCCCTTCGGGGGCGGGCCGCGGGCCTGTATCGGGCAGCACCTGTCGATGCTGGAGTCGGTGTTGGGGCTGGCGGTGTTGCTGCGTGACTTCTCGTTCGAGGTGGTGGGGGAGGGGGAGGTGCCGGTGGGGGCGGAGGTGACCTTGAGGGCCAGAGGGGCGGCGAGGGTGCGGATCAGTTCGCGGGGGTGAAGGGCGGTGTGCGTCTGCGGGTGCGTCGTGGCTGGTCGCGCCCACGCGGCGGAGCCGCATGTTGATCCAGCCCCGCGCCCCTTTACGGCGTTGCTGTGAGCGCGATCATCAAGGCGAGGGCCGCTGCTGTTGTCGGCACGCCGTAGCCCGCTGCCGGTGACAGGTGCTCGGCCGTCCAGCCGCCCAGCGCGCTGCCCGCTGCTATGCCGCCCAGCAGGCCCGTCACCGCGAGCGTCATGCCTTCGTTGAGGCGGCCTTCGGGGGTGCGTTCCTGGACCAGCGTCATCGTGGTGACCATCGTCGGAGCCGTCGCCATGCCGGCGATCAGCAGGGCGCCCGCGAGGAGGAGCAGGGAGCCCGTCGTGGCCGCCGCCAGCAGGGGCAGCGTCAGGAGGGCCGTCATCGCGGCCAGGCACCACGGGTATCGGGTCCCGGGGCGGCCGCGCAGTTTCAGCGCGCCGTACACCAGGCCCGCCGCGCACGAACCCGCCGCCTGAAGGCCGAGGACGAGCCCCGCCGCCGAGGCGTGGCCCCGTGCGTCCGCGAACGCGATCGTGACGACCTCCATGGAGCCGAACACCGCGCCCAGGGACAGACAGGCGAGCAGCAGCGGGGGCATGCCCGGGGCCCGCAGCGGTGCCTTCGGGTGGCGTTGCCTCTGGACCGGGGGTTCCGTCGAGCGCTGGGCCGTGAACAGGAGCATCCCCGTCACCAGCAGTACGGCCGCGACCAGCGTGCCCGCCTCCGGGAAGAGCGTTCCGCACAGCAGGGCCGCGAGCACCGGGCCCAGCATGAAGCAGAGTTCGTCGGCGGCCTGCTCGAAGGAGTTCGCGGTGTGCAGGGACGTGTCGTCGCCCTTGAGGAGGTGGGCCCAGCGGGCCCGGGACATGCCGCCGATGTTGGGGGTCGTGGCGGTGGCGGCGTACGCGGCGAACAGGGTCCAGGCCGGGGCGTCGTGGCGTACGCAGAGCAGGAGGGCGAGTGAGCCGAGGGCGGCGAGCAGGGTGGCGGGCAGGGCGATGCGGGCCTGGCCGTGGCGGTCGATGAGGCGGGCGGTGAAAGGGGCCAGTACGGCCGTCGCCGCGAGGCCCGTCGCGGTGACGCGCCGGCGAGGGCGTACGACCCCCGCGATCCGGCGATCATCACGACCGCGCTCACGCTGAACATGCCCATGGGGAGCCGGGCCAGCAGGTTGCCGGCGGTGAAGGCGCGGGTGCCGGGGTGGGGTGAAGAGGCGGCGGTAGGGGCCGGGTGCGCGGGGCGGGCGGGGGGGTGAAGTCGGCGATGACCAGAGTGTCGCCGGTGGTGGTGAACAGGGGGCGATGGGTCGGCTGCGGCATGGGTCCACCGTCGCCGGTGGGTGATCTCGCGGTCCAACACCTTCCGCGCGGTGATTGACGCATCCCTGTTGTCAATCGCCGTGGGCGTTGTAGGTTCGCCGGATGCCTGGACCCACCCATCTCGACCCGCGCCTGCTGCGCGCCTTCCTCGCCGTCGTCGAGGAACTGCACTTCACCCGCGCCGCGGCCCGGCTGTACGTCGCTCAGCAGGCACTCAGCCGTGATGTGCGGCGGCTGGAGCGGGAGTTGGGCGCCGAGCTCTTCGTGCGGACCACCCGGCAGGTCACGCTGACCGGCGACGGGGAGCGGCTGGTGCCGCACGCGCGCCGGGTGCTCACGGCGCAGGACGAGCTGATCGCCGCCTTCGGGCAGGCCCGGCCGCTGCTCGTGGACGTCAACTCGCCGGGGCTCGGCACCGGGGCCCGGGTGTTGCAGCGGGCCCGGGAACTCGCGCCCGAGCAGGAGCTGATGGCCCGCTACGAGAGCGGTCTGACAGGCGCGGCGGCCGACATGCTCGCCGGTCGCCTCGACGCTTCGTTCGGGCGGTTCGCCGGCCTGGACCCGGCGCTGCGCTCGGGTCTCGGCCATCAGCTCGTCCGCCTGGAACCCATGGCCGTCGTACTGCCCGAGGACCACCGGCTGGCGGCGCTGGACGCGGTGCCGCTGGCCGAGCTGGCCGGCGAGGAGGTGTACGCCGGTGCCGGGAATCCCCGTACGCCCGAGTGGACCGACCTCGCCCGGCGCCTGTTCGAGGGGCGCGGGATCGAGGTGGCGTCACCCGCGCCGATGGCGGTCGGTCACGAGGAGTTCCAGAGGATCATGGCCAAGACGCGGAACCCGATTCTCGCCGTGGTGGACTTTCCGGCCATGCCGTCGACCGTGTTGCGCCCGTTGATCGATCCCGTGCCGCTGTCGCCGGTGTCCCTGGTGTGGCGAAAGGGGCTGGTGCACCCCGGTTTCGACGCTCTTCGACGGGCGGCGGCCGAGCTGGCGGCGGCGGAGGGGTGGCTGAACCAGCCCGCGGGGGGATGGTTTCCGGCCATCGACAAGGCGGTCGAAAGTGTCCACAAGTGACACACGGCAAACACGCTTCCCTCGTGTGCGCTACATTCGTGCCCTGAGCACCATGTGATAAAGGGGGCGCTCGGACCGGGTGGGGGCCTGGTTCGGTCGACGGGTGCCCGGAGTCGTATGCGCACCCAGAACCGTCCCGTGGGGGGATTGCGTGCGCGAAAACAAATGGCGGGAAGACGCCCAACCGGAATGGCCCGATGCGGCATCCGGGGCCCGGGACTTCCCAGCGACGGGGAGCGGTACCCAGGCGTTCCCGGAGACGAGAGGAACCGAAGTCCTCGCGTCCGCGGACCGGACCGAGGCGCTGCCGAAGATCCCGTCCCCGCCCGCAGGCCGGCCGCCCGCCGGTGCGCTCTCCGAACCGCCCGTAGGCCGCTCGCCCGCCGGCGCGCTCTCCGAGCCGCTCGCCGGACCGTCCGCCGGGCCGGGAGCGGCCGCCCCCGCCCTTCCGTGACCCCTGGGACCCGAGCGGTGCCGTCGGCGAGGCCGGTGGCAACACCCACGACCCGCACGAGGTGACCGTCCAGCTGGACGCCGTCGCCCTGCGGGCCGACCACCGTCTCGTCGGCCAGGCCGGCGGAGCCGCGGGCGGTGACGCCGACGGCTCCGACGGGCCCGTGTTCGTCGACGAGTCGGGCCGGCGCGGCCGCAGATTCCGTCGCATCGGCATCGTCGTCGGCATCGCCTGCGCGATCTACGCCGTGGTCATCGTCGCCACCATGCTCTCCGGCAACTCCAACGCGCCCTGGCTGCCCGTGCCGGGCCAGGAGGGCAAGGAGGCCGGACAGGTGGAGTCCTCGCCGCTGCCCGCCGACTCCGCCGCGCCCACCGACGCCACCGGCGTCACGCCCGGCGCCTCACCGGTCCTCGGCGACGGCACGACCCCGTCGCCGGGCGCCGCCGTCACCGCTCCCGGCGCCTCCGCGACCGCCACCACGCCGGGCGCGTCCGCCGACCCGAAGCCGACGCCGTCCAAGACCGCCACCAGCCCGGTCACCAAGCCCTCCGTCTCGGCGAAGCCCACCGGCGAGCCCACCACCAGCTCGCCCGACCCGTCGGTCACCCCGCCGACCACCCCGCCCGGTCCGTCCGACTCCCCGGCCGGCGGCGGCGCCGGCACCGGCACGGACAACCTCGCCGACGGCGCGGACAGCGCGCCCGGCCTCTCCACCGCACCATCCCTGGAGAACACCCTCTGATGGCCTCCCGCTCAAGCCGTCCCGGGCCCGCGACCGGAGCCCGTGACGGCTCCCGTCGCCGTCTGCCCCTGCGCCTGCTGCTGCCGCTGCTCGTCCTCGTCGCGATGACGGCGATGCTGATGCTGCGCGGCTACGTCCACAGCGAGATCCTGGCCGACTACCGGGTGGCGCCCGCCACGGCCAACGACAAGGTGCCGCAGGACATCCTCAAGGGCGGCCCGGTCATCGACACCCGCAGCGGCCGCAGCACCACCATGACCGTGCCGGACGACAGCGTCGTGCTCACCTTCGACGACGGCCCGGACCCGACCTGGACCCCGAAGGTCCTGGACACCCTGAAGAAGAACGACGCCCACGCCGTCTTCTTCATCACCGGCACCATGGCCTCCCGCTACCCCGACCTCGTCCGGCGCATGGTCGACGAGGGCCACGAGATCGGCCTGCACACCTTCAACCACCCCGACCTGTCCTACCAGTCGAAGAAGCGCATCGACTGGGAGCTGTCCCAGAACCAGCTCGCGCTCGCGGGCTCGGTGGGCATCCGCAGCTCGCTGTTCCGGCCGCCGTACTCCTCCAAGGCCGCGAACATGGACAACAACTCCTGGCCGGTCACCCAGTACATCGGCAGCCGCGGCTACATCACGATCGTCAACGACACCGACAGCGAGGACTGGCGCAAGCCGGGCGTGCAGCAGATCGTCCGCAACTCCACGCCCAGGCCCGGCCACGGCGCGGTCGTCCTGATGCACGACTCCGGCGGCGACCGCCACCAGACCGTCCAGGCACTGGACCAGCTCCTTCCCCAGCTCAAGGAGAAGGGCTACAAGTTCCAGAACCTCACCGAGGCCCTCGACGCGCCGAGCGCCCACACCCCGGTCACCGGTCTGGAACTGTGGAAGGGCAAGGCCTGGGTCCTCCTGGTCGACGCCTCCGACCACATCACGTCCGTCCTCGTCGTCTGCCTCGCGGTCATCGGCTTCCTCGTCTTCGCCCGCTTCGGGCTGATGCTGCTGCTCTCCGGCATCCACGCCCGCCGCACCCGCCGCCGGGACTTCCGCTGGGGCCCGCTGCCGGTCACCGAACCGGTGTCGGTGCTGGTGCCCGCGTACAACGAGGCCAAGTGCATCGAGAACACCGTGCGTTCCCTGATGCGCAGCGAGCATCCCATCGAGGTCATCGTCATCGACGACGGCTCCAGCGACGGCACCGCCCGCCTGGTGGAAGGCCTCGGGCTGCCGGGCGTACGGGTGATCAGACAGCTCAACGCGGGCAAGCCCGCCGCCCTCAACCGCGGCCTGGCCAACGCCCGTTTCGACCTGATCGTGATGATGGACGGCGACACCGTCTTCGAACCGGCCACCGTCCGCGAACTCGTCCAGCCGTTCGCCGACCCGCGCGTCGGCGCCGTCGCCGGCAACGCCAAGGTCGGCAACAAGGACACCCTCATCGGCGCCTGGCAGCACATCGAGTACGTGATGGGCTTCAACCTCGACCGCCGGATGTACGACGTCCTGCAGTGCATGCCGACCATCCCCGGCGCCGTCGGCGCGTTCCGCCGCTCCGCCCTGGAGCGGGTCGGCGGGATGAGCGACGACACCCTCGCCGAGGACACCGACATCACCATGGCGATGCACCGGGACGGCTGGCGGGTCGTCTACGCCGAGAAGGCCCGCGCCTGGACCGAGGCGCCGGAGTCCGTCCAGCAGCTGTGGTCCCAGCGCTACCGGTGGTCGTACGGCACCATGCAGGCGATCTGGAAGCACCGCAGGGCGCTGGTGGAACGCGGTCCCTCGGGTCGCTTCGGCCGCGTCGGGCTGCCGCTCGTCTCCCTCTTCATGGTCGTCGCGCCGCTGCTGGCGCCGCTGATCGACGTGTTCCTCGTCTACGGCCTGGTCTTCGGGCCCACCGACAAGACGATCCTCGCCTGGTTCGGCGTCCTCGCCATCCAACTGGTGTGCGCCGGCTACGCGTTCATCCTGGACCGGGAACGCCTCACCCCGCTGATCTCGCTGCCGCTCCAGCAGATCCTCTACCGCCAGCTCATGTACGTCGTGCTGCTCCAGTCCTGGATCACGGCGCTCACCGGCGGCCGGCTGCGCTGGCAGAAGCTGCGCCGCAAGGGCGGTGTCTCCGCCCCGCCGAGCGCGCCCGCCGGACGCGGCCCGTGGCAGGCGGGAGGCCCGTCCGATGAGCACGCCGTACTACCCCTCTTCATCCCAGAAAGCCGTGGACGTGACCGTTCCCCTCGTGCCGACCGTCCCCGAGCAGCCGCAGCAGCAGCCGCAACAGGCCGCCCGGCCCAAGGGCCCGGTCCGCGACCGCTACTTCGATCTGCTGCGGGCCCTCGCCCTGTTCCGCGTGGTCCTCTACCACCTGACCGGCTGGGCCTGGCTGCCGCTGGTGTTCCCGTCCATGGGCGTGATGTTCGCCCTCGCCGGCAACCTCATGGCCCGCTCGCTCAAGCGCCCGGCCGTGCAGGTCATCAAGAGCCGCATCCGCCGGCTGCTGCCGCCGCTGTGGGTGCTGGGCGTCGTGGGCGTCACCGGCATGGTCGTCCAGGGCTGGGGCCCGTCGGACGACGGGCACCCGGGCTGGTGGTGGCTCCATCTCACCTTCTGGGTCCTGCCGTTGAGCGACCCGCCGTACGCCGAGGGCCTGCCCGGTGTGCACGGCTACCTCGCCGAGAACTGGGCCGTGGACCTCGCCGGACCGCTCTGGTACATCCGCGCCTACCTCTGGTACGTCCTGCTGTCGCCGTTCCTCCTCAAGGCGCTGCGCGCCCTGCCGGTCGCCACGGTCTTCGCACCCATCGTGCTGTCCGCCGCCTTCGAGTTCGGCTACCTCACCCTGCCCGGTGAGCGCATCCCCTCCGCCCTCACCGACTTCAGCACCTTCGGCGCCTGCTGGATCCTCGGCATGGCCCACCAGGAGGGCATCCTCAAGCAACTGTCGCGCTACGTCGTCCCGTCCGTCGCGCCCGCCATCGCGCTGCTCGGGCTCTGGTACGCGACCAAGCACGACTTCTCCCAGGGCAACGACCTCGACAGCATGCCCTTCGCGCAGGCCCTGTGGTCGCTGGGCACGGTCATGATCCTGCTGCACGTCAGCCCGTCCTGGTCGGAGTGGCCCAAGCGGCTCAAGCGCTTCGACCGGCCGATCACCCTCCTCAACTCCCGTGCCGTGACGATCTATCTGTGGCACAACACCTGCATCGTCGTCGCGATGACGATCTGGGACCGGCTGTGGGGCATCGACCTGATGTGGCAGCACTTCTCCTGGCTCCTGGAGAGCCCGTGGCCGGTGCTGGTCTTCGCCTGGATCCTCATCGGCAGCTGCATCGTCTGGTTCGGCTGGGCCGAGGACCTCGCCGCCAAGCGCAGGCCGCAGCTGTGGCCGGACGGATCGCGCGCCAAGTCCGGTTCGCACCGCGCCTGATGAGTCATTCTCAATTGAGGCTCAAACAGAGTCTCAATTGAAGCTCAAAAACGCGGGACCAGGCTCAATTGAAGCTCAGAAGACTCAAGTAGCCCTCGCTCTCGGCTGGTAGCCGGTGGAAGGATCATGCCTGCGCGGCTACGTCGAAGGGGAAAGACGAAACCGTGTCCTGGAGCAACTCCAGGGTAATTCACGGTAATTCACCTTCCTATTTCGAGAGTCCGATGAAGAGACAGATATGGGTAACGGTCGCCACTTTGATGGCGACCGTGAGCCTCGGAGTGATTCCCGCCTACGCCACCGAGATATCGGGCCCGGCGGTCACGGAATCCGATCCGATCGATCCGCCGCTCTACGACGAGACCGCGGACGGCGGGACCGTACGCGTCAATGTCGTCACCGAGAACCGCGGGGATCTCGCCGACGCGGCGAGCGCCGGTGAGACGCGGTTGTCCTTCCAGACGCTGCCCGTCGTCACGCTCGAGGTGGACAAGGGCGGTCTGGACGAACTGGCGGCCCAGCCGGGCGTCGTCAGCGTCACCGAGGACGAGCTGGTCGCGCCGTCGCTCGACGAGAGCGTGCCGGTCATCGGCGGCGACAAGGCCATCGCGGCCGGGAAGACCGGCAAGGGCAGCGCGATCGCCGTCCTGGACACCGGGGTCGCCGCCAACCACCCGTTCCTGAAGGGCCGGGTCACCGCCGAGGCCTGCTTCTCGCCGGTCGACGCCACCTACGGCGCCACCAGCCTGTGCGGGAACGGCGCGGCCACCCAGGAGGGCACCGGCGCCGCCAACGCCGCCACCTGCGCGGCCATCGCCGAGTGCGACCACGGCACCCACGTGGCCGGCATCGCCGCCGGTGACGGCACCGGACTGAGCGGCGCCCCCGCCACCGGGGTCGCCCCCGGCGCCGACATCGTCGCCATCCAGGTCTTCTCCAAGCTCGACTCCACGAAGTACTGCGGCACCACCACCCCGTGCATCCGCAGCTTCACCAGCGCCCAGATCGCGGCGCTGGAGAAGGTCCTGGCGCTCAAGCAGGCCGGCACCCCGATCGTCGCCGCCAACCTGAGCCTGGGCTCGGCGAGTTACTCCACCGCCTGCACCAAGGACGCCCGCAAGACCGTCATCGACAGCCTCTACGAGGCCGGAGTCGCCACCGTCGTCGCGGCGGGCAACAACGGCAGCGCGACCGCGGTGACCGCGCCCGCCTGCGTGCCCAACGCGGTCTCGGTCGGCGCCACCACCGATGACGACGAGATCGCCTCCTTCTCCAACCACGGCCCGCTGCTCGACGTCCTCGCCCCCGGCAACGGCATCATCTCCTCGGTCCCGGGCGGCGGTTACGACTCCAAGAGCGGCACCTCGATGGCCACCCCGCACGTCGCCGGTGCCTTCGCCGTGCTGCGCCAGGCCTACCCGGACAAGACCCTCGCCGAGCTGGAGGCGCTGCTGAAGTCGAGCGGCGCGCCGGTCACCGACGAGGCGGGCGTGACCGTACCCCGTATCGACGTCGGCAAGGCGGTCGGCGCCGCGACGCCCCAGCCGGACCCGCAGCCCGCCGACACCACCCGCCGCACGAAGATCCTCAACGACGGCTCCTACGCCATCCCGGACCTGGGCACCGTCCAGTCGCCCATCACCGTCTCCGGCGTCACCGGCAACGCGCCCAAGACCCTCCAGGTCTCCGTGGCCGTCACCCACGAGTGGCTCGGTGAGGTGAAGATCGACCTGGTCGCCCCCGACGTCAGACGTACGCCCTGAAGGCCACCAACGGCACCGACCCGGGCGGCACGCTGACCAAGACGTACACCGTCGACGCGAGCGTCTCCCCGGCGAGCGGCACCTGGAAGCTCCAGGTCGCCGACAAGTCCGCCGGCGGCACCGGCACCATCGACGACTGGGCGCTGACGTTCCCGACCCCGTTCGCGAAGACCGCCCCCGCCGCCGTCCCGGACGCGGCCACCCTCACCTCCGAGATCACGGTGGCCGGCGTCACCGGCAACGCCTCCGGCGCGCTCCAGGCGTCCGTGAACCTCACCCACGAGTGGCTCGGTGAGGTGAAGATCGACCTGGTCGCCCCCGACGGCCGGACGTACGCCCTGAAGGCCACCAACGGCACCGACCCGGGCGGGACGCTCAGCAAGACGTACACCGTCGACGCGAGCGCCTCCGCGGCCAACGGCACCTGGAAGCTCCTCGTCGCCGACAAGTCGGCGGGCGGCACCGGCACCCTCAACAACTGGTCGCTGACCTTCCCGTCGATCGAGAGCCAGTCCACGTACGCCATCCCGGACGCCGGCACGCTCCAGGCGCCGATCAAGCTGACCGGCATCTCCGGCAACGCGCCCAAGACCCTGAAGGTCTCCCTCGCCCTCACGCACGACTGGCTCGGCGAAGTCAAGATCGACCTGGTCGCCCCGAACGGCCTGGTCTACGCCGTGAAGGCCACCAACGCCACGGACCCGGGCGGCACGCTCGACAAGGTCTACACGGTCGACGCGAGCGCCTCCCCGATCGCGGGCACCTGGAAGCTCCAGGTCGCCGACAAGTCGGCGGGCGGCACGGGCACGCTGGACGACTGGGCGCTGACCTTCTGACAGCCGTACGACCGAAAAGCCCGGCCGGGATCACCCGGCCGGGCTTTCGCGCGTTCGCCGCCGCCTATTCCTGCGCGCCCTGCTTCCACTCGTCGGCGAGCAGGCCCAGGATCACCTCGTCCACGAACTCGCCCATCACCCAGGCCGCGGAGCGCAGGACACCTTCCCGGACGAAACCGTTGCGCTCGGCGGAGCGGAGCATCGCGGCGTTGTCCGTCAGCGTCTCGATCTGCAGCCGCTGCAGGCCGCGGACGACGAAGCCGTAGTGGCACAGCACCGCGACCACATCGGTGCCGTAGCCCTTGCCGCGGGCGGACGGCAGCAGGCCGAGGCCGACGTGGGCGTACCGGTTGTGGGTGTCGAGGCCCCACAGCGTCGCCGCGCCGACCAGCTCGCCGCTCTCCAGGTCCACCACGGAGAACGGGAAGTTCTCCTGGTCCGTGGGGTCCACCACGAACTTCCCGTCGGTGGTGCTGGGCGGGAGCGGCCGCCAGGGCCTGCCGTCGGCGCGCGCGGTGTTGACCACGTCGTCGTAGAGCTCGGCCTGGAGAACCGGGATGTCGTCCTCGTGCCGGGCCCGGAGCCCGACCTTGCTGCCTTTAAGCATGCAGGCTTCCTATCGGGCCGGACGGGCGCGCGGCAAACGCTTTTGCGCGCGAGAGCGCACGCGGAAAACCGGCAGAGCCGGCCGGGCCGAGCGAGATGCTCGACACGACCGGCTCTGCCGGTGCGGGACGGGACGGGCCTACTTCAGGTAGCCGCCCTTGAAGCCGCTCTGGTCGGCCCAGATGCGCTCACGGGCGTCCCAGGAGAAGCCGGACCACTTGCCCTGCCAGATGGTCTGCGCGGTGGCGTTGTTCGCCGGGTCTGCGGAGATCCACGTCTGCACCGGGCTGTTGGAGAACTCCGCGAACGGCACGAAGTTGCGGTGCGAGGCCCAGCCGCCGTAGACCTTCACGACACGGGACGAGGTCGTGCGGTAGTTGACGCCGATCTTCACGGTCGTCACCTTCACGCCGAAGATGGTGTCGGAGACGGAGTACCAGGCGCTCCGGTCGTAGTACCGGGCGCTCGGGTCGGCGAGCTCCTCGTCGGTGGTCGGGGGAGTCTCGGTCTCCTCGACGGCGAGGGTGGCCTCCAGGACGACATTGCCGTCCGCGGCCTCCTTTCTCGTCTCGGTGGTGTAGTTCTCCTCGTCGATGGACTCGATGTCGGAGACGTCCGAGATGAAGTCGCCCAGCTCCTGGCCGCGCTGCGGATCGTTCAGCAGATCGACGAACTGTTCCTTGTCGCCGTCGGAGAGCGCCGAGTACTGGTCCAGGGTCTCCTGGGCGTCCGAGTCACCGAGCTCCACCTGCTCCACCAGGTAGGCCTCGTAGGCCTCGGGGGTGGTGCCGGTGGTGTCGTCGGCGAACGCGGAACCCGGCAGGGCCGCCATCGTGATCGCCGCCGCGGTGGCGACGGCGATCCCGACGAGCCGCTGACGGTTCATCTTCGACGTGGTACGCATATCTACTGCCTCCGTTACGTGAATGAGTACACGAACTGAAATAAGCAGTAGGGAAAGCGCGATGATTCGCCCCCCTACAAGCGATTCCGCCTTTCCCCTTCGGCGTTCTCGCTTGCCTTGATCCTTCCGCATGGAATGGAGGCGGGGGAAGCTCAAAAGGCCTTTCCTGAGGATCAATTGAGCTTGCGGGGAACTCAAGTCGTTTTACTTGAGGCCCAATTGAGCTTTCCGCGGGTCACTTCTTCGCGAGCCAGCGGCCGAGCAGGATCACGCCCGTGATGAAGGCGGCCGCGACGACGGTGATGACTATCTTCATGCTGGTGTCCATGACGCCGAACATGTCCTGTCTCCTTATGACTTGGGGCGGTAGCTGAGCAGATCACCCGGCTGGCAGTCCAGGACCTCGCAGATCCGGGTGAGGGTGGTGAAGCGGATCGCCTTGGCGCGCCCGTTCTTGAGGACGGACAGGTTGACGTTGGTGACGCCGACGCGGTGGGCGAGTTCGGTGACGGTCATCCCGCGCTCGCTGAGGAGCCTGTCGAGATGGACCTCGATGTCGTGGCCCTCGTGCTCGTCCTCAGCCATCAGACGACCCCTTCGAGGTCCTCGCGCATGGCGGCGCCGGCGCTGGTGATACGGGCGAAGGTGAGGAGGCCGAGGCCGGTGAACACGGCCATGTAGGGGGCGGACCACATGCCCAGCCAGGCTCCCGCGGAAAAGGACGAGGACGTGGTGAGCTCGGCGAGCAGGGCGGCCTTGAGGTTGGACTCGATCAGCTCGGCGACCACACTGCCGGCCAGCAGCCACCAGCCGAGCACCCGCAGCCGGGAGGCCGTACGCGCGGTGTAGATGCCGTCCCGGGCGGCGCCCTTGAGGAGCTGGTGCAGCAGGAACAGGCCGCCGATCAGCAGCAGGGACGAGGGCAGGGTGCTGAGCTCGTCCAGGAGGTGCAGGGACGTGCTGGGGGAGTCCGCGCAGTAGTGGGGGATCGCGTCGACCGACACCCCTCTCTCGGGAGAGAAGCGATCGGCGCCCACCGACCCGGAGGTCGAGTCGTCGGTCATGCAGACGAGGCCGCTGCCCCAGCCACCGTGCACGGTTCTGAAGACGACCCCCAGCGTCACCAGCGCCAACAGCACCCGCAGCGCTATCGACACCACCGTCGCCATCGGCTCCAGCATCTTCCGGTCCTCGGACATGATCCCCCGCCTCGCTTATCGTTTTTCGATGTATCGAGTTTCGATGTTATCGAGAAACGATAAGCCGTGCAAGCGACTGCGCCCCCGCACCGGAACAGGTGCGGGGGCGCAGTCGCAGGGTGGTTGACCGGGCGTCAGAACCTCACGACGAAGTTCCTCACCGTGCCGGTGTCACCCGTGGCCACGTCGTCGACGCGGAGCTTCCACCAGCCGTTGACCGGCAGGTCGGTCGCGTCGACCGTGTAGACCTTCTGCAGGGTCCCGCCGGGTTCCTCGCCGTTGTCCTTGAGCAGGTGCATCGAGCCGTCCGGCGCGATCAGGTCGATCTTGAGGTCGCCCAGGTACCTGTGCTCGACGTCCACGTACACCTTGAGCTTGCCGGAGCCGACGCCCGACAGACCGTCCGCCTTGGTCCAGATCTCCGTGTAGTTCTTGTCCGGGATCGCCTTCACGGTCTGGTTCTCGTACGACGGGAAGCCGAGCGACCAGCCGGTGAGGGTGCCCGTCGAACCGGTGGCCGAGTCGGTGACCTTCAGCGTCCAGGTGCCGTTGGCGACCGCGTCCGTGGCGTCGACGCCGTACGTCGTCTGAAGGGTGCCGCCGGCCTCGGAGCCGTACGCCTTGAGGGGGTACGACTTGCCGTCCGGGCTGGTCAGGGCGAGCTTCAGGTCACCGATCCTGGTGTGGGTGAGGTTCGCGTAGACCTGGAGCGGCCCGGCGGCGTTGCCGTCGATCTGGGAGACCGCGATGGTGGAGCTGAGGGTGCCGGAGTCCGGGATGGCCTGGGCGGTGGTGTTCTCGAACGGCGTCGGGAAGATCAGCGACCAGGTGGTCAGCGTGCCCGCGTCCCCGTCGTCGGTGTCGGTCATCCGCAGCTTCCACTCGCCGTTCGCGACCGAGGCGGAGGCGTCCACGGTGTACGTGGCGATGATGTCGTCGGCGCCGTCGGAGGCGCTCGCCGCCTTCAGCAGGTGGGTCGTGCCGTTCGGCGCGACGAGCTCCAGCTTCACGTCACCGCGGAAGGCGTGGGTGATGCTGACGTACGCCTTGAGGTTCTTCGGAGCGTTGCCCGGGTATTCGGCGACGGTGATCGGCGAGGTCACCGCGGTGCCGGTGCCGCCGGTCGGCGCGTCCGGGATGGCGACGTCCTTGTCGTTGTCGACCTGGAAGGCGCGCGGCTTCTTGTCCGCCTCCGGCTTCGGCTCGACCGCGGCGACGGCCTTGGCCACGTCGATACGGGGTACGGTCACGCCCGCCTCGTCGGTGACCGGCTTGCCGGTGGTGGCGAGCAGCGAGATCAGGCTGGCCAGCCCCTCGGTCGGGTAGGCCTGACGGAGGACGGCGAGGGCACCGGCGACGTGCGGGGTCGCCATGGACGTGCCGCTCATGGAGTCGTAACCGCCGCCCGGGACCGAGGAGACGATGGCGTTGCCGGGGGCGAGGACGTCGAGCAGCGGGCCGTGGTTGGAGAAGGAGGCGATCTGGTCGTCGTCGGTGGTGGCGCCGACGGAGACCGCGTTGGGCACGCAGGCCGGGGCGGTGACGGCGGTCGCGCTGCCGTTGTTGCCGGCCGCGACGACGGTGGCGACCCCGGCGGCGTAGAGCTTGTCGATGGCCGCGGCGCGGGCGTCCTTGGTGCAGGCGGTGCTGTAACTCGCCGAGCCCAGGCTCAGGTTGGCGGCGACGATCGGGGTGCCGGCCTGCTTGAGCGCCAGGACCTTCTCCAGCGCGGCGATCTGGGCGCTGGTGAAGCTGCGGATGCACGGGGTGGTGGTGCCGCAGTACTTCGTGGAGTCGAACTTGGAGAAGACCTGCATGGCGACGATGCCCGCGTCCGGTGCGACCCCGGTGGCCGGCGCGCCGGTCAGCCCGGTGCCGTCACCGGCGGCGATGCCGGCGACATGGGTGCCGTGGTCGCAGCCGTCGAGGCCGGCGCAGGCGCCGGCCGCGGAGTTGGCGGCGCCGGTGCCCTCCTGGGTGGCCGCGCCGTTCCCGCACAGGCTGGTGGCGCCGTAGGTGGCGTCGATCGGCGAGAAGCAGGCCTCGGCGACGATCCGGTCCTTGAAGAACGGGTGGTTGGTGGCGACACCGGTGTCGATGATCGCGATGGCGCTGCCCGCACCGGTCTTGCCGGCCTTGTGCGCGGTGTCGGCGCCGATGACCGGGATGCTCTGGTCCAGCGAGGGCGCGGAGAGCCCGTCCTCGGTGACGCTCACCACGCCGTCCTGGGCGGCGAGTTCGGCCAGCCCGGCCTTGTCGACGCGCAGGGTGACCAGGGGCAGCGTGTCGAAGGACTGGAGGGTGTCGCCGACGCTCGCCGCGCCGGACAGGTCGGCGCGGGTCTCGGTGACGACGTTCACGCGGACGGTGTCGCCGCCGGCGGTCCGGTCGTAGAGGGGCGGGTCGATCGGGTCGTCGGCGGTGGTGGCCGTCGAGGTGGTGGACGTCGAGTCGGTGGCGTGGGCGGGTATCGCGCTGAGGGTGGCGGCCATCACGGACGTGATGACGGCAGCCCAGATCCGTCTGGTCATGTCGCTCTCGGGGTGAGGGAATGCCGGCGCGCGGAAAACGGCACCGGAGAAGGAAAGAGAGGAGAAGAAAGAAAAAGAGAACTGCCTGCGGACGTCACGCACTTGGCGTGTTCCGTCGGGAGGCCGTAGGGGAAAGCGGCGGCAGAGCCGACCGCAGCGGCGGAGAAAGACGGATCCGCTTGATCACCGCAGACCCTAGGGGAGCCGTGATCACCGCCGCAAGACCCGGATATCCGGAGCGGGGAACTCCGTACGGTTGCTCCGGCAAAAGGCAGGGCTGCCCGGTCATTGCTTTCAGGGCGCCCTGCCTCGTAAGCGCTCGTCCGCCCACGGGAACCAATTTCACCGCCACGCAGCCCCCACCCACCCACCCGTCGCCTGGTGCCGCTGAGCCGCACCGGCGCGCCCGCACCACCAGCAGAGACCGACGACAGGCCAGGAACCAGCCACCGCCCGCCCGCCGGACCGCTCCGGCGTCGGACCCGCACCGGTGTTCGGGCTGATCACGCCCGTGGACTGGTACCGCATGCCGCTCCAGCCGCGGGACCGCCGCGAGGCGTCCATCGCCGCGCTGATCAGACGGCAGTTCGCCGGCGTCGACGACCAGCCCGTACTGCGCCGTAAGGCGGAGGAACAACTGCGTGACACCGCAGAGGCGGGCGTCGAGCAGGGCGGTGTCGTGCTGTACCTCTCCTTCCTGGAGGTCGGCGGCATCCCGCTGTCCGCCTCGTTGCTCGTCTCCCGCCTGCACCAGACATTCGACGCGCTCGACGCGGTGGCCGCGCTCGCCGGCTCCGGCGAGGTCGGTCTGACGAAGCTTCCCGCGGTGGGGCGGGCCGCCCGGCTGGTGCGGCGGGAGCAGTCGAAGCAGTCGCGGAAGCTGGGGTCGGAGTTCCAGGACACGGTCGTCGAGTACTTCGTACCGGTCCCGGGCCGCGACGAGGTGCTGATGCTCACCTTCAGCACACCGCTGGAACCGATCGCCGACGCCATGGTGGAACTGTTCGACGCGATCGCCGGAACGCTGCGCTGGCAGCGGCAGGACGACACGGGGGATGACGAGACATGGGCGAACGACTGAGGGTCTCCACGGACGACCTGGAGACGGCCGGCACCGGACTGCGGACGGTGGCCACCGAACTCGAAGGACTCGACAAGCTGATGGACCGATACGACCGCCGCACGGTGGGCCACCAGCAACTGCACGAGCGGCTCCAGGACTTCTCCGACGGCTGGGACGACAACCGCAAGAAGATGATCGAGGAGATCCAGGGCCTCGGACAGGTCGCCCACGAGGCCGGCAAGGCCTACAAGGAACTCGACACCGCGCTCTACAACGCGCTCATCGGCAAGGGGAAGAAGAAGTGACAGGCGAGGGGAAGAAGAAGTGACAGGCGAGGGGAAGAAGAGATGACACGCCCCGCCGACCACCGCTGGGAGGTGCTGGGGGAGAGCGGCGACCCGGTGCCCGGCGACGTCACCGACCTCAAGGCCCTCTCCCGCCGCTTCGAGGCCACCGCCAAGACCATCACCGAGACCGCGGCCGCCCTGCGCCGCCTCGGCAACCAGGAGAGCTGGGACTCCGACGCGGGCCGCGCCTTCGCCGACAAGGCGAACGACACCGCGAAGACGGTCAGCAAGGCGCACGACCGCTACGCCGACGCCGCGTCCGCGCTGAAGACGTACTACACCGACCTGGAGACCATCCAGGAGGACGCCGACAAGCTGCTGCGCGACGCGGAGACCAAGGCCGGCGACCTGAGCAAGGCGAAGTCGAGCGCCGAGAACCCTCCGAAGGGCACCGAGGACGCCGACCAGAAGAAGCTCGACAAGAAGGTCACCGACCTCCAGGAAGGCCTGGACGGCCTGCGCGGTCAGCTCGCGGACGTCAAGCGACGCCACAAGGAGGCCGGAGACGCGGCCGCCAAGAAGATCCACGACACCACCGAGGGCGACGGCCTCAACGACTCGTGGCTGGACGACCTGCGGGACGCCCTGAAGATCATCAGTGACATCACGGGGGCGATCGCCGCGGTCTGCGGCATCCTCGCGCTGCTCGTCGGCTGGATCCCGATCATCGGCCAGGCACTGGCGGGTGTGCTCGGCACGATCGCGCTGGTGATGACGGCGATCTCCCTGGTCTGCCACATCCTGCTGGCCATCAACGGCGACGGCTCCTGGGGCGACGTCGCCATGGACGCCCTGGGCCTGGCCACCTTCGGTGTCGGCCGCGTCTTCTCCGCCGGGTCCAAGCTCGCCGCCACCCTCGGCCGCAGCCGCGTCTGGCAGGCCGCCGACGACTACGTCCGCGCCTGGAACCGGGGCATGAACTCCGCCGCCCGCCGCCGCCTCGTCGAGGCGATGGTCGGCCCGCGCGCCGGAGCGACCGGCGCCGGCGCTCTGCCCGACGTCTCGCTCGCCGCCGCCTTCAAGGGCCTGCCCCGCTCCTTCGCCGACGACCTCGGCACCATCCGCGGCAACTGGCGCGACCTCTTCAAGGTCGGCGACAACCTCACCGCCGCCCGCAACGCCTACAACACCGCCGGTGCCCGCGGCCTGGCCAGCATGTACGTCGGCCCCGGCATGGTCGACGAACTCGGCCGCATGAAGAACGTCGACCCGACCGACCTGAACTTCATCGGCACCCCCGACGCCTTCAAGCAGGCCCTCTCCTACAACTCCTGGGCCCTCGGCGCCACCGGCACCGGCGCGGGCTCCGACACCAACAGCTTCATCGGCCTGTTCGGCGGCGACGACGAGATCGACGTGACGGGCCCGGACGCGTCGCTGGCGGGGCGGTGACCCGCATGGCGACCGACACGGCCGACTGGCGCGAATGCCGAGTGGACCTTCCCGCCCCGCACAACTGGCTGGTCCTGGACCTGCGCACCGAGGACCCCGAGACCTGGGCACGGCAGGTGGCTGAGGAACACCTGGTCGAGGATTCGCCGCGCGAGCTGTACGACGCCTTCGCCACGGACGTCCTCTGGTACTGGGGAGCGGCCCGCCGCCAGCACGCCCTGTGCGCGTCCCTGCTCGCCCCGCCGGACACCCCGGTGCTGGCGAGCTACACGGTCCGGGAGATCCGCGTTCCGCCCGAGGCGGCGACGATCGCGTCCCTGCGTGCGGAGGTGGGGGAGGCGGAGGGCCCGTTCTTCGGCACCCAACTGCTGGAGGAGGTGGACCTCCCCTTGGGCCCGGCGCTCCGCGTCCAGCGCATGGAGCCCACGGCCCCGGAGTCTGCGTCCGGCGAAATCGTGGAGGGCGTCGCCCACTACGTCCTGCCCACCCGTTTCTCGGGGTCAGCCTTGGAGTGCCGCCTCTTGTGGAGCTCCCCGGGCCTCGGCGAGGCGCTGGCCAAGATGGCCGACGAACTGGCGGTGTCACTCCGCCTGACGTGACCGCCGCCCGATCGGAGGCTCCCCGAGCCCGAGCTTCTCCCACGGCAGCATCGCGAGCGGCATCCAGCTGAAGCCGACGGCGAAGACGCCGAGGACGTTGACGAGCTGCTTGGGCAGCACCCACCCCAGCTGGGCCACGACCAGGGCGACGACCAGCAGATACACATCGAAGACGAGCACGGCGAGGATCTTCCGCAGGACGGCCCCGAGACCGACCCGGGCCTCGCCCCCCTTGAACATCCCGAAGACGATCACCGGCACCATCAGTCCGGTGACGCCCCCGACGGCGATCCCGCCGATGACGAGGGCGATCCGTCCGTCCTCCGGCACGAGATCGGACAGCGGCGCACGATCGACGGCGTCCCCGAGCAACGCCACAGCCGCGTACACACCGAGCGCCATCGCCGCGAGCACGACGACGACCCCGACCCCGAAGGCGACATTTCCGGCAACAGAGCGCCGCGCACCGGACTGCGTCGCGTCCGGCCCCTCGGCCCTCGACTCGGCGGACATGGACTCTCCCATTCCTCTGCGGGTCCGCTAGAGGATAGCCAGGCCGCGCTCAGTGGCTCCAGGCACTGGTGTCCAGCACCTTCGCCGGCGGCTGCACGTCCAGGGGCTCGTCGCACGATCACCGAGACGGCCGGTGCGCCGTCGACCTTCGTCGGCTCGCCCCGCTTCGCCGTGCCGAAGGAGGAGAAGTCACGGGGGCAGGCTGCCAGTCCGTCGTCCGGTTCGGCCTTCTCGCGGGGGTCTTGAGCCAGATGTTCTGGGGTCCCTTCATGGACTTGCCCGCTTCGAGGTGCACCTGCTGTGGAGGTCGGTCGTGATGCGGCCGGTGAATCCCTTGCCCTCGGGGTTGGTGGTCGTCCCCTCGACGGTCACGGACGTCAGCTTGCTCATCGTCTCGTTCGCCTCGTCGAGGATCTCCGCCGACGGTCGTCCTCTC
>MWJO01000046.1 GCA_002027195.1 Streptomyces sp. GKU 895
GGGGTGGCCGTGGCGCGCGGGGGTGGGGCGTGGGGATGGCAAGCGCATGGCAAGGGCGGAGTACGTGTGTGCAGCACCTATGACAGGAAAGGGCCGGCTGCGGGCAGGCGTGGCAGCGGGCAGGGGGGCAAAGCCGTCCTGGCGGGCGAGTGCGGGGCTCGGCGGGCGGTTTCGTTGACGGGTGTCGACGTCGGTCGGCACGCTCGCTGCATCCCGATCCGCCGAAACGGGAGACACGAGATTGCCTTTGCCCGCACACCTGCTTGCTCGCGCTCGGAGTTCCGTGCGGGGCGACGCTGACTGATCCGGTTCGGATGAGAGCCGGTTGACCGGCGCCGTCGTCGCTGCTGCTCCAGCTCCTCCTTCTTCCTCGTTTTCGTCTGTCTGTGCCCGTGTCCCTTGCTGTCTCTTCTTGTCCCTTGCTGTCTCTCGTTGTCTCTCGCTGCCCTGTGGTCGCCCGGAAAACTATGAAATGGCTGTTATGACCCTCGCTATCGCGTGGTCGAACGCCGTGCGGGCCACCACCGACCGAGCCTGCTCGAGGAGTGAACCCACCATGCTGAGGACGCTGATCGTCGGATTCGGCCGCTCCGGCCACGGACTGCACTGGAGCGTGTTGCGCCGACTGCGCCGTACGGAGCGCTACGCCGGTCTCTTCTCCGACGAACCGCCCGTCGTCTACGACGCCGACCCACGCACACCACAGCTGTCGGACGCCGATGTGATAGCCGTGGACAACCTGGCCCGGGCGCGGGAGTTGCTGGATCCCGAGAACACCATCGTCCACCTGTGCACCCCGCCCACGCACCGGCTGGGGCCGCTGACGGAACTCGCCGACCTCGGCTTCCGCAAGATCCTCGTGGAGAAGCCGCTGGTGGCCACGGTCAGCGAGCTGCCCGACATCGACGACCTGCGGCGTACGCGCAAGCTGGAGCTCATGGTGGTCGCGCACTGGCTCCAGAGCGCGCTGACCCTGCGCCTGCACGAGCTGGTACAGGGCGGTGAACTGGGCGAGCTGGAGACGGTGTTCATCGCCCAGCGCAAGCCCCGTATCGCCCGCACCCTGGCCACCGAGGGGCACCCGACCGCTTTCGACGTGGAGCTTCCGCACTCGGTGGGCGTGGTGCTGTCGCTGGCCGGCGACGCCAAGACGGTGGGCGCCGAGCTGCGCGACATGCGGGTGCAGAACATCGTGGTGCCCGAGATGGGGGCCGCGCGGCTCTTCCTGGACCACACCACGGGCTGCCAGACGGAGATCTTCTCCGATCTCGCCTCGCCGCTGCGGGAGCGGGTCATCCGGCTCGGCTTCAGCCGAGGCTGGGCGGTGGGGCACTACCCCATCAGCGAGAGCGACGACCACGCCCACCTGACCACCTCGATCGATGGCCTGGTGCCGCAGCCGGTGTTCCGGGACGACTCGCTGTCCCGGTTCCTGGTGCACGCCTACGAGCAGTTCGCCTACGGCGCCGACCTGGAGCCCGACTTCCAGCTCAACGCCAGTGTCACCACCCTGCTCGCCGAGGCGAAGGAGCATGCGCGGCTGTCTCGTCTGGGGGCCGAGGTCGGGGCCTTCCAGCCGGAGGTCGTACGTCATGCTTCCTGACCGGACCGCGGCCTCCGGCCCGCTTCCGCGGGGGGAGGCGGTGCCCGGGATCCTCTACGCCGGCATCGGCGACGAGGCCGGACGCAGCCTCGAGCACCAGGTCGCGGCGGTGACCGCGCTGGGCTGGCAGCTGATCGAGCTGCGCAGCGTCGACGGCGTCGCGCTCGCCGACCTCGACGGCGAGGCCTTCGACAGCTGTGTGCGCACGGTGCGCGCGGCGGGGCTCGGGATCGCCTGCGTGGACTCGCGGATCGCCGACTGGTCCAGGCCCATCAGCCAGGGCATCGACGCCGACCTGTGGGAGCTGGAACGGCTCGGCCCGCGCTGTGCGGCGCTCGGCACCCGGTATGTGCGGGTGATGTCGTATCCCAACGACGGTCTGGACGACGCCGACTGGGGCGCGGAGGTGATCCGCCGGATGCGGGTGCTGTCCGCGCGGGCCGCCGAGTACGGGCTGGTGCTGCTGCACGAGAACTGTGCCGGCTGGGCGGGGCGCAGCGCGGAGCGGATGTGGCGGCTGCTGACCGAGGTCGACAGCCCGGCGCTGCGGCTGCTGTTCGACACCGGCAACGGCGCCGCCTACCACTACCAGGCCTACGACGTGCTGGAGCGGCTGCTGGAGGTCTGCCCCGAGGCGGTGGCGCACGTCCACGTCAAGGACGCCGTGGGCAGCGGCGGTACGGCCGCCTACACCCTGCCGGGCGAGGGCGAGAGCCGGGTCGCGGACTGTCTGCGGCTGCTGCTGGAGGCCGGTTACGCGGGCGTGTGGTCGATCGAGCCGCATCTGGCGCTGCGGCCCCACGAGAGCCGGACCGAGCTGGGCGACGACGGGCCCGCCTTGTTCGCCGAGTACGGCCGCCATCTGGAACGGCTCGTCACCACCGAAGTCCTCGATCCCCGCCGTACCGCCAGAGAGGAGGCCCCTTGTGTCCGCTCGAACCGCTGAGGGAACGCGTCACGCGCCGCTGACCCGGGCCGACGACGAGCTGCTGCTGCACCTGCTGTCGCTGAACACGGCCGGCCCGCTGGAGGGCACGCCCACCGGTGAGGTCCGGCTGTGGGAGGCGCAGCTCGCCTACGCCGAGGCGGCCCGGGCGCTGGGGTTCACCGTCGAGTGGCACGGTACGTGCGCGGCGGAGGAGCTCACCGACGAGCAGGTGCCCGCCGCGGTGCGCTCGGCGATCGCCCGCGATCCCGAATTCCTGCGGGTGCAGCCCTCGTTGGTGCTGCGGCTCGGGCCGCGGCTGCCCCAGCAGCAGACGGTGATGTTCAACGTGCACATGGACACCGTCGCCGGACGGCAGCCGGTGCGACTGGACGGTCAGACGTTCTTCGGACGGGGGGCCATCGACGCCAAGGGCCCCGCGGTGGCGCTGCTCGCCGGTGTCCGTGCCGCGGCGGACGCGGACCCGCGGATCGGCACCGAGACCGGTGTGCTGATCCAGGTGGTGTCCGGCGAGGAGGGCGGCGCCATGGGGGTGTGCGGCACCCGGCCCCTGGTGGAGAAGGGGTACACGGGTCGGCTGAACATCTTCTGCGAGCCCACCCGGGGCCGGCTGCTGACCCGTTCCACCGCGGCGATGACGGCGCGCGTCCAGGTCGACGGCGACGACGCGATCGACGACGCCCCGGCCGCCGGTCACAACGCCAGCGTGCTCCTCGGCCATCTGGCCGGGCATCTGGCGCGGACCCTGCCCGCCCACGCCGGCACCGGGCAGGTGTGCGTGGCCGGGCTCCAGACGGGGCCGCTGCACAACAAGGTGTACGGCAGAGGGCAGTTGCTGCTGAATCTGTCGTACGGCTCCGCCGCCGAGGCCGCCGACCTGGAGAAGGCGCTGCACGACGAGGTGCGCGCGGGACTCGCCGACTTCCGGGACCGGTGCGCCGACAGCCCGCTGCTGGCGAAGACCGCCGCCGACGGACCGCTGATCACCCGGGTGGACTGGCTCAAGCGGCGGCTGCCGACGCTGGACGCCCACGACAGCTGGGCCGAGGAGCTGCTCACCGAGCGGGTGGGCCTGCCCCGCTGGCCCGCCGACCTGCCCGCCTTCACCTGCGACGCGATCTGGACGGGCCATCTGCCGGGGGTGTTCACCGCCGTCCTCGGCCCCGGCGACCTGGAGGCCAACCACGCGCACGCCGAGAGCGAGTTCGCCGAGCGGGCCGAACTGGAGGCGTTCGCGGGCGATGTGGCCGGGCTGCTGACCGCCTTCGCCGCGACCGCGCACACCGAACTGCCGTGAGGGCGCACCGGACCGGCCTGCGGCCCCGGGCGAGCGCCCGACGGACGCCCCGCCGGTTTGGCACGGCCCCTGTGACGTCATGCGAATGAGGAGAAGATGACCACCACCGCGACCCTCGACCGCACCACCGTGCGGCTGGACTACTACGAGCTGGCCGGGTTCACCGCCGAGGTGTTCACCCGCCGTGGTCTGGCACCCGACCGGGCCGAGATCGCCGCCCGCGCCCTGGTCCACGGCGACCTGACCGGTGTCACCTCGCACGGCCTGGCCAACCTGACCCGCCTCTACCTGCCGCTGTTCGACGACAAGCGCACCGATCCCGCGGCCGACCTGGAGATCGTCGCCGACCGCGGCGCGGCCGTCCTCGTCGACTCGCACGACGCCCTCGGCCTGTGGTCCGCGCGGGCCGCGATGGACCTGGCCCTGGAGCGCGCCGACACCCACGGCGTCGGCATGGTCTCCCTGTACAACGGCACCCACTTCGGCTGCGCCGGGCACTTCACCGCGCACGCCGCCGAACAGGGCGCGCTGGGCTTCCTCGCCGGCAACTGCGGCGGCCAGCGGATCATCCGGCCGCCGGGCGCCTCCCAGGCCCTGCTGGGCACCAACCCCTTCTCCATCGCCGCGCCGGCCGGCCCCTACCCGCCGTACGTGCTGGACATGTCCACCACCGTCGTCCCGACCGGCCGGGTGCGGTCCGCGGCCCGCGCCGGGAAGTCGATACCGGAAGGCTGGCTCATCGACGACGCGGGGCGGCCGGTCACCGACCCGACCGCGTTCGACCGCGGCGAGGCCCACCTCCAGTGGCTGGGCGGCCGGCCCGAGACCGGCGCCTACAAGGGCTACGCGCTCAGCCTGATGGTGGAGGCGCTCGCGGCGCTGCTGCCGGGCGCCGAGATGGGCCCCACCTCCACCAAGGGCCGCGACGACAACATCGGCTTCTTCGTCCTGGCCATCGCGCCGGGCAGGCTCCGCGACCAGGGCACCTTCCTCCAGCAGTCCGAGGACCTCTTCGGCGCCCTGCTCAACGCCCCCGCCCTCCGACCCCGACTCCCCCGTGCGCTACCCGGGCTGGCCCGAGGCGCAGCACGCCCGCGAGGCCCGTGAGCACGGTGTCCCGCTGGCCGCCTCGCTCTACGCCGAGCTGGAGGCCGTCGCCGACCAGCACTCCCTGACCGTTCCGACCCCCTTCGGAGGCACCCGATGAGCACGCAGCCCCGCATCCGTATCGGCATCATCGGCCTGGGTGTCATCTCGCGCTTCTACGTCGACGCGCTCGCCGGCGAGATCCAGGACATCGAGCTGGCCGCCGTGTGCGACCTGAACGAGGCCACCCTCGACCCGCACCGGGGCACCATCCCGGTCTTCACCGACCACCGCGAGCTGCTGGCCTCCACCGAGCTGGACGCGGTCGTCGTCAACGTCCCCAACGACGTGCACTACGAGGTCTGCCGGGACGCGCTCGCCGCCGGTGTCGCGGTGTGCGTGGAGAAGCCGCTCGGCATCACCGTGCAGCAGGGACGTGCGCTGCGCGACCTCGCCGCGGAGAAGGGCGTGGCGCTGTTCACCGCCTACCACCGCCGCTACAACACCAACGTCCTGGACCTGCTGGCCTCCCTGCCCGCCGACGTGCCGATCGAGCGGCTCACGGTCCGCTACTGGGAGAAGATCGAGGAGCACGTCGGCAAGGACCGCTGGTACCTCGACCCAGAGCGCTGCGGCGGCGGCTGCGTCGCGGACAACGGCCCCAACGCCATCGACGTCGTCCACCTGTTCCTCGGCGACGACGTGGTCTTCAAGGAGGCCAGCGTCGGCCGCGACGAGACCGGCATCGACCGGATCGCCGTCATCACCTTGCAGAGCACCGAGGGCGTCACGGCCGTCGTCGACCTCGACTGGGCCTACGCGCACGGCGAGCGCAAGGACGTCGAGATCCTCCTCGCCGACGGCAGGGTCCTGACGGCCGACATGCTCGCCGGCTACCCGGCCTTCAAGAGCTCCCTGGCCCACGAATACGTCGGTGTGCTGCGGGAGTTCGGCGAGGTCCTGCGCGGGGAGCGCACCGGCTGGCCCGACGGTCTGGCCACGCTCGAACTCGTCGGCCAGGTCTACGCCGCCGAGTCCGCCCTCACCCGCGGCTGAGCGGCGTCCGCTCCGCCCGTCCCTCCGCCCCACCGCCCCTCACGCAACGCCAAGGAGCCGAACGTCATGGCACACCCGGAGAACGGCCGTAAGAAGAGCGTCGACGGCACCGTCGTCAAGGTCCTCAAGCACCGCCGGGACGACCGGGGCATGGTCCTGGAGGAGCACCGCAGCCGGTGTGTGCAGCAGGGCGAGGTCCACGAGCTGGTCACCACCGACCAGGTGGACACCCCGCCCGGCGGCCGGGTCGACCGGGTGGGCTTCCTCGGCTTCGCGGAGATCGCCGGCGCGGGTGTGCTGGACCGCGGTGACGAGGTGTGGGTGGGCCGGGAGCGCATCGGCACGGTCCTGGGCTGGGACGCCTGTCACTTCCCCAACCACTACAACATCCTGATCGCCTGCGATCCGCCGCGCACCGGCCCGGACGTCGGCCTGGAGCCGGGCGCCCGGATCCGGTTCGTGCCGGCGGCCGGGCACCGGGCCCGCGAGGAGGAACTGGGTTCGCTGCTGGCCACCGTGGGCTCCCCACGCGACCTGCGCCGCCTCGACCACGACGCGCTGCGGGTGCTGGCCGGCGAGATCCGCGATCTGCTGGTGCGCAAGGTTCCCGAGAAGGGCGGCCATCTGGGCTCGAACCTCGGTGTGGTGGAGCTGTCGCTCGCCCTGCACCGGGTGTTCGAGTCACCGCGGGACCAGATCCTGTGGGACATCGGCCACCAGACCTACGCGCACAAGATCCTCACCGGGCGCGCCGACCGGTTCGACTCGCTGCGGCGGGCGGGCGGTCTGTCGGGCTATCCCTCGCAGGCCGAGTCGGTGCACGACCTGGTGGAGAACTCGCACGCCTCCACCGCCCTGTCCTACGCCGACGGTCTGGCCAAGGCGCACCAGCTCAACGGCGAGCGGGACCGCAAGGTCGTCGCGGTGATCGGTGACGGGGCGCTGACCGGCGGGATGGCCTGGGAGGCCGTCAACAGCATCGCGGCGGCCAAGGACCGGCCGGTCGTCATCGTCCTCAACGACAACGGCCGCTCCCCCCGCGCCGGGTACCGGGCGCGGGACCAGGCTGCGGGGCTCGCCCGCCTACGAGCGGTTCCTGGAGTGGGGCCGGATCGTCGCCAAGCGCACCCCGGTGCCCGGCGGCACCCTGTACGAGGGGTTGCAGGGCGCCCGGCAGCAACTGCGGGAAGTGGCCGTCGCGCAGAACCCGTTCGAGGGGCTGGGGCTGAAGTACGTCGGTCCGGTCGACGGGCACGACATCCCGGCCCTGGAGAAGGCGCTGGAGCAGGCCCGGGAACACGGCGGGCCGGTCCTGGTGCACACCGTGACCGTCAAAGGCGCCGGTCACACACCCGCCGAGAGCGACGACCCGGAGCGCTACCGGGCCCGGGGCTCCTACGCCGCGCGCGCCCGCCGCGAGGCGGCCGACCCGGTGCGCACCTGGACGTCGGTGTTCTCCGAGGAGTTGGTGGCGGCGGGCCGGCGGCGCCGTGACGTGGTCGCGGTGACGGCCGGGCTGATGGAGCAGACGGGGCTGGCGGAGTTCTCCCGGGCGTTCCCGGAGCGGACCTTCGACATGGGCGTCGCCGAACAGCACGCGGTGACCTCGGCGGCCGGGCTGGCGCTGGGCGGACTGCACCCGGTGGTGGCGATGAACGCCATGTCCGTCAACCGGGCCTTCGACCAGGCGCTGCTGGACGTCGCCCTGCACCGGCTCCCGGTGACGCTGGTCCTGGACCGGGCCGGGGTGACCGGGGACGACGGGGCGAGCCGCAACGGCGTGTGGGACATGTCGATCCTCCAGGTGGTGCCGGGGCTGCGGATCGCCGCACCGCGGGACGGCAGGCGGCTGAGCGAGCTGTTCCGGGAGGCGGTGGCCGCGGACGGGCCGACCGCGGTGCGCTTCCCCGACGGGGAGCTGGACGCGGACCTCGACGCGGTCGACACGGTCGGCGGGATCGATGTGCTGCACCGCGGGGACGGGGAGGACGTCCTGATCGTCGCGGTCGGTTCGATGGCACGGACCGCGCTGGACACCGCCGCGCTGCTGGCGGGTGAGGGCATCGGCTGCACCGTCGTCGACCCGCGCTGGGTCAAGCCCGTCGATCCCGGTCTGGTGCCCCTGGCCGGCCGGCACCGGCTGGTGGTCACGGTCGAGGAGAACGAGCTGACCGGTGGCGTGGGTTCGGCGGTCGCGCAGGCGCTGCGGGCGGCCGGGGTGGACACTCCGCTGCGGAAGTTCGGCATCGCCCAGGAGTTCCTGGAGCACGCCGAACGCGCTGAGATCCTGCGGAAGTTGAGCATCACCCCGAGCGACATCGCCCTGCAGGTCAGCGCCACCCTCGACCGGGCCGGCACCGAGGTGCGGGCCACGGCCGGACGGGCGGCGTAGGAGGTGGGCGGCGCGGCGGACAGACGCGGATGCCGGTCGACGGGCGGCGGCCGGGTGACCGGGTGACCGGGCGGGCCTCGCGGGTCGCGCGGGCCGCGCGGGAGGTCGGCGGTGCGGCCGGTCGACCGGCGGCGGACGGACGGCCGTGCGGCGGGTGGACCCGAGGTGGGGCGGCGCCGGTGTCGGGCGACCGGTGGGGGTTCGAGTGGGCCCCGGAGGAGTTGAGGCGGGGTGGGTCAGGGGGTGGGGAGGTGGTGCCGCAGGACTCGGCCGGTGGTGGAGCGGGGCAGGGACGGGACCAGTTGCAGGCGGGCGGGGAGGTGGGCGGTCAGGATGCCGCGGGAGAGCAGATGGGTGCGCAGGTCCAGCAGGGTGGGCGGGTCGCCCTCGGGGGACCACGACGGCGCAGGCCAGTTCGCCGTGTTCGGGGTCGGTGCCGGCGACGACGGCGGCCTCGGCGACATTCGGATGGGTCAGCAGGTGCTCCTCGACCTCGGTGACGGGCACCAGGAAGACACCGCCGACCTCTTCGGTGACGGCACCCACCCCGCCGGGGTCCCGCTCCCAGACCGGGCGCAGCCCACCAGCCTCGCGGCGCCACAGCGCCACGGGCGAGGCGGGACCGGGCCCGCCGTCCCCCTCCTCGCGGGCGGTCGCCTCCAGCGGCGCCCGCAGCGTCTCGCGGACCTGCAGCGCCAGCTGCCCGGTGGCACCGGACCCGCCGGGCAGCAGCGCGTGCTCGAGGGCGTCCGGGCGGGCGCCGCCGCTGCTCCTGGGCGACGACCAGTTCCGCCCACTGCGCGGAGGTCGCCAGCGCCGCGCGCACCTCGGCCGCGGCCATCAGCTCCAGTGCCGTCTCCGGGTCCCACACGTCCTGGAGGACCACGGTGGAGCCGTGGGTGAGCGGGCCGACCACCGCGTGCAACAGCGACGGCAGCGCGGCCAGCGGCAGTGCCGTGAACGCGGTGGTGTGCGCCCGCGGGTCCAGGCCGGCGTGCAGGGTGTTGGGGGTGTGCAGGGCCATGCTGTGCGCGGAGTGCAGGCCCAGCGAGGTGACGGCGAGGGTGATCCGGTCGGCGAGGTGGGCGGGCAGCGGCAGCCAGCCGTGGCGCCGGTAGCGTTCGTGGGGCGTGCGCACGAAATGCCGGGTGAAGTCGACCGCGCCGGTGTCGGCCGCGTCGCCGAGCACCACGCGGTGGCGCAGCCAGGGCAGGGCGGGCGCCAGCTCGGCCAGGACCCGGGCGGGCGAGGTGCCCTCCCACCGGTCGAGGACGACACAGATCCGGGCTTCGGCGGCCCCGAGGACGCTCTCCAGGTCACGGGCGCCGTATCCCGCCATCACGGGTACGGCGACGGCGCCGATCCGCAGGCAGGCCAGCAGCAGCGCGCAGGTCTCCCACCGGTTGGGCAGCTGGAAGGCGACGGGGTCGCCGGCGTGGACCCCGAGGGCGTCCAGGGCGTGCGCGAACCGGTCGACGTAGCGGGCGAGTTGGCCGTAGGAGATGCGCAGCACGCGGGTGGCGGCGGGGTGGTGGGCGCGGTGGGCGACGATCGCGGTGCGGTGCGGGTGTGCGGCGGCGTGGCGGTACAGGTCGTGCAGCAGGGTGCCGGTGCGCCAGTGGCCCTCGGCGGTGAAGCGGGCCCGCTGCTCGGCGGGGGGCCGTACGGCGGCCAGCAGGTCGGCGAGCGGGACGCCGCCGTCGCGGGGGGCGGGTGCCTCGGCGGCGGGGGCCGGCTGCGCCGCCCACAGACCGGTGCGCAGGAAGAGGTCCTGCGGTGCGTGCCGGGACGCCGTCATCAGCGTCGCCTGCCAACGGCCCAGGCCACCTGGACTCTGGAGCGGCAGCCGAGTTTGCGCATCACGTTGCGGACATGGTTGACGACCGTCCATTCGGCGATCTTGAGCCGGGCGGCGATTTGCCGGTTCGTCATGCCCTCGGCGACCAGGAGGGCCACCTGGAGTTGCCGGGGGGTGAGGGCGGCGGCCTCGCTGCGTTCGGTGCCCTGGCCGGGCTCGACCGCGGCGAGCGCCTCGGCGACCATCGCCTCGGGCCGCATCCGCAGTCCTTCGACCCAGGCGGTGGCGAACACGCTCCAGCCGAGCTGGCCGCGCAGGTCGGTGACCGCGCTCTGGAGCCGGCCCCAGCGTTCGCCGTCGACCTTCACCCCGGTACGCCGGCGCAGGTTCTCGGCGGCGGCCAGCAACCGGGTGGCGCGCTGCGGCTGGCCCGCGCCCCGCTGGATGAGCAGGGCGAACGTGTCCAGCGCCGTGGGCAGTTCGGTGCGCTCGTCGATCGAGTCGTACAGGGTCAGGCTCTGCCGCAGCGCCGCCTGCGCGCCGGCCTCGTCCTCTTCGTCCCAGGCGAGCTGGGCCCGCAGATGCAGGGTGCGGGCCAGGTCGCGGATCTCGCCGTTCTGGCGCTGGATGCGCTCGGCCCGTTCCAGCAGGGGCAGGGCCTCCTGGGGCTGGCCGGAGGCCGCCGCCACCTCGGCGAGACAGGCGGCCGCCTCCGCGGAACCCACGGTGTCGCCCTGTCCCTCCAGGGCGGCGCGGGACGCGGTCAGCAGGGACCGGCCGACCGCCTGGTCGCCGCACCGGAACAGCGCGTGGCCCATGCGGGCCGAGGCCAGCGCCCCGGCGCGCGCGTCCCGCAGGCGCTTGTACAGGGCGACGGCTCTGCGGTGCCGGTGCGCGGCGCCGTCGTGGTCGCCCAGGGCGGCGGCGAGCAGGCCGGCGCCGGTGTGGAGCCGGGCCCGCAGCCGCAGGTCGCTCTCCTTCTCACCGCCGTCGGACCGGTCGGCCGCCTCGTGCAGGGCCTGCGCGGTGGAGTCGAACCAGTGCAGGCCCACCTTGAGTTCGCCTCTGACCAGCCAGGGGCGCAGGCACGCGGCGACCAGGGCGGCCCGCGCGGCGAGGTCGGTGCCCTCGGCCATGTGGTCGAGGGCGGCCAGGACGTTGTCGTGCTCGGCGACGGCCAGCCGCAGCCAGTGCTGCTGCTCGGAGCCGTAGAAGCGGCCCTCGAGGGAGTGCATCAGCTTCTGGTAGTGCTGGGCGTGGGCTTGGCGGGCCGCCATCGCCTCCTCGGGGTCGCTGTCGAGGACGGCGAGGCTGTGGACGCGGATGGTGCGCGACATCGTCAACCGGCTGTCGGTGTGCCGGCGTTCGTCGAGTCGGAGCAGGTTGCGGTCGAGCAGTTCCTCGATCGCGGCGGCGGTCTCGGCGGGCGGCAGCGGGGAGACCTTCTCGGCGGTGGCGAGGGTGGCGCCCTGCCGGAACAGCGCGAGGCGGGCGAGCAGCGCCCGCTGGCCGGCGGTCAGTCCCCGGCAGCTCCATTCGGCGGCGGCGAGCAGGGAGCGCTGCCGGGGCGGTACGTCGACCAGCCCGGACAGGTGGCTGTCGCCGGCCCGGTGCAGCCACGACTGCACCTCTTGCAGCGGGAACAACCGCAGCCGGCGGGCGGCCAGTTCCAGGGCGAGGGGTACGCCCTCCAGCAGGTTGCAGATGTCGACGACGCAGGCGACGTTCTCGGCCGTGAGCGCGAAGCCGGGGTTGACCTCGTGGGCGCGGCGCGTGAACAGCTGCACGGCCGGGTTGTCCTGCACGTCGGCGACGTCGGGCTCGATGAGCGGGCCGGGCGCCGGCAGCGCTGTCACGGGGACCACCTGCTCGCCGTAGATGCGCAGCACCTCCTGGCCGGTGGCGAGGACGGTGAGCCAGGGGTGGGCGGCCAGGTGGTCGGCGACGGCGGGGGCCAGCCGGGCGGCGATGTGCTCCACCCCGTCGAGGATCAGCAGCGCCCGGGGCCGGGGCGCGGGGTCGCCCGCCGGGCGGTGCGCGGCGGCGGCGGTCGCCCGCCGTCGAGGGCTCGTGCGCCCGGGAGGAGGCCCGCCCAGGGCGTCGACGGCCCGGGCGACGGCGGCCACCGCCTCCTCGGGGCCGGGGCAGGCGGGCAGGTCCACGGTGCGGACGCCGCCAGGGAAGGCGCCGTCCAGCAGCTGGGCGGCCTCGGCGGCCAAGCGGCTCTTGCCCACGCCTCCGGCTCCCGCGAGTGTGATCAGCCGCAGGCCGGCGTCCTCGAGCCGTCCGCACACCGACGTCAGCTCCAGCTCGCGGCCCACTATCTCCGTCGTCGGCTCGTACACCGGCAAATCGGTCAGCATGTTTCCCCTCAGGACCACCGGGCGCCGATATGCGCCACAGGCTCGGGTACTCCCGGTACTCCACGGTGTGCCACGGCACGCTAGGGACCACGACTCGACCTTGACTTAAGGCCCTCTGAAGAATCCGGACGTCCGTTTGAGTCCCGTGGCCCGCTCCGACCGCTCCGACCAGGCCGAAAACCCGGGAAGGGGGTTCGATCCAGCCATTTCGCGATGGCGTCGAATCAAGGCGCCTCCTGGCGGATTTAGCCCTTCACAAGTACGGGACGGTCGAATGGGCGGCCGCGTGAGAGTCCGGAATGAAGCGAGGGGCCGACCACAGTGAGCCTTCAGGCCAAGCCAGTTACGCGTCTCGACCGAGTGGTGATCCGCTTCGCGGGGGACTCGGGTGACGGTATGCAGCTCACCGGTGACCGTTTCACCTCCGAGACGGCCTCCTTCGGCAACGATCTGTCGACGCTGCCGAACTTCCCCGCCGAGATCCGGGCGCCCGCCGGAACCCTCCCGGGCGTCTCCTCCTTCCAGCTCCACTTCGCCGACCACGACATCCTCACCCCCGGCGACACACCCGACGTCCTGGTCGCCATGAACCCGGCCGCCCTCAAGGCCAACATCGGGGACCTGCCGCGCGGCGCGGAGATCATCGTCAACACCGACGAGTTCACCAAACGGGCCATGCAGAAGGTGGGCTACCAGCAAAGCCCCCTGGAGGACGGCTCGCTCGACGGCTACCGCCTCCACCCCGTCCCCCTGACCACACTGACCGTCGAGGCGCTGAAGGAGTTCGACCTCAGCCGCAAAGAGGCCGAGCGCAGCAAGAACATGTTCGCGCTGGGCCTTCTGTCGTGGATGTACCACCGGCCCACCGAGGGCACCGAGCGCTTTCTGAGGACCAAGTTCGCCAAGAAGCCCGAGATCATGAAGGCCAACCTGGCCGCGTTCCACGCCGGCTGGAACTTCGGCGAGACCACCGAGGACTTCGCCGTCTCCTACGAGGTCGCCCCGGCCGCCAGCGCCTTCCCCACCGGCACCTACCGCAACATCTCCGGCAATCTCGCCCTGTCCTACGGACTGATCACCGCGTCCCGCCAGGCGGACCTGCCGCTCTTCCTCGGCTCCTACCCCATCACCCCCGCCTCGGACATCCTGCACGAGCTGAGCCGGCACAAGAACTTCGGCGTCCGCACCTTCCAGGCGGAGGACGAGATCGCCGGCATCGGCGCGGCGCTGGGCGCGGCCTTCGGCGGCAGCCTGGCGGTGACCACGACGTCCGGTCCCGGTGTGGCGCTGAAGTCGGAGACGATCGGCCTCGCGGTCTCCCTGGAACTGCCGTTGCTCGTCATCGACATCCAGCGCGGGGGTCCGTCCACCGGTCTGCCGACCAAGACCGAGCAGGCGGACCTGCTCCAGGCGATGTTCGGCCGCAACGGCGAGGCACCGGTCCCGATCGTCGCCCCCCGCACCCCGGCCGACTGCTTCGACGCCGCCCTCGAAGCCGCCCGGATCGCGCTGACCTACCGCACCCCGGTGATGCTCCTCTCCGACGGCTACCTGGCCAACGGCAGCGAACCCTGGCGCATCCCGGAACTCGACGAACTCCCGGACCTGACCGTGCAGTTCGCCCAGGGACCGAACCACACCCTGGACGACGGCACCGAGGTCTTCTGGCCGTACAAGCGCGACCCGCACACCCTCGCCCGCCCCTGGGCCGTCCCCGGCACGCCCGGCCTGGAACACCGCATCGGCGGCATCGAGAAGCAGGACGGCACGGGCAACATCTCCTACGACCCCGCCAACCACGACTTCATGGTCCGCACCCGGCAGGCCAAGATCGACGGCATCGACGTACCCGACATCGAGGTCGACGACCCGCACGAGGCGCGCACCCTCGTCCTGGGCTGGGGATCGACGTACGGGCCCATCACCGCCGCCGTCCGCAGACTGCGCGCGGCCGGCGAGTCCATCGCCCAGGCCCACCTGCGCCACCTCAACCCCTTCCCGAAGAACCTCGGCGCCGTACTGGGGCGGTACGAGCACGTCGTCGTCCCGGAGATGAACCTGGGCCAGCTGTCGGGACTGCTGCGAGCCCGCTACCTGACCGACATACGGTCCTTCACCCAGGTCAACGGCATGCCGTTCAAGGAAGAACAACTGGCCGACGCGCTGGAGGCGACGATCCATGACCACTGAACTCCGCCTCCTGCCCAAGGACTTCAAGTCCGACCAGGAGGTGCGCTGGTGCCCGGGCTGCGGGGACTACGCGATCCTCGCCGCCGTCCAGGGCTTCATGCCCGAACTCGGCCTCGCCAAGGAGAACATCGTCTTCGTCTCCGGCATCGGCTGCTCCTCCCGCTTCCCGTACTACATGAACACGTACGGCATGCACTCCATCCACGGCCGCGCCCCCGCCATCGCCACCGGACTGGCCACGTCCAGGCGGGACTTGAGCGTGTGGGTGGTCACGGGTGACGGAGACGCGCTGTCGATCGGCGGCAACCACCTCATCCACGCCCTGCGCCGCAACGTCAACCTCAAGATCCTCCTGTTCAACAACCGGATCTACGGCCTGACCAAGGGCCAGTACAGCCCGACGTCCGAGGTCGGCAAGATCACCAAGTCGACGCCGATGGGTTCGCTGGACGCCCCGTTCAACCCGGTGTCCCTGGCGCTCGGCGCGGAGGCGTCGTTCGTCGCCCGGACGGTGGACTCCGACCGCAAGCACCTCACGTCGGTGCTGCGCCAGGCCGCCGCCCACCCGGGCACGGCACTGATCGAGATCTACCAGAACTGCAACATCTTCAACGACGGCGCCTTCGAGGTCCTCAAGGACAAGCAGCAGGCGGAGGAGGCGGTGATCCGCCTCGAACACGGGCAGCCGATCCGCTTCGGCGCGGACGGCTCACGAGGCGTGATCCGCGACGCCGGCACCGGTGACCTGGAGGTGGTCGACGTGACACCCGGGAACGAGGCGGACATCCTCCGCCACGACGCCCGCTCCCCCTCCCCCGTCACGGCCTTCGCCCTGTCCCGCCTCGCCGACCCGGACACCCTGCACCACACCCCCATCGGGGTGTTCCGTGACGTCGAACGGCCCGTGTACGACACGCAGATGGCCGACCAACTCGACGCGGCGATCGAGCGGTACGGCAAGGGCGACCTGGCCGCCCTGCTGGCCGGCAACGACACCTGGACCGTCGGCGCGTAGCCCGCCCCTGCCCGCCCCGTCTTCCTTCCCCTTACGAGGAGTCCCGTCATGACGTACGTCATCGCTCAGCCCTGCGTCGACGTCAAGGACAAGGCCTGCATCGACGAATGCCCCGTGGACTGCATCTACGAGGGGCCGCGCATGATGTACATCCACCCGGACGAATGCGTGGACTGCGGGGCGTGCGAGCCGGTCTGCCCCGTCGAGGCGATCTTCTACGAGGACGACCTGCCCGAGCAGTGGAGCGCGTTCGGTCCGGCCGGCGCCGAGATCTTCGAGACGGTCGGCTCGCCGGGCGGCGCGAGTGCGACGGGCCCGCTGGGCGCCGACCACCCGGTGGTCGAGGAGACGTCCGCCGTCAGCGCCTGACCCGCACGGCCTACCGGTCCGGGTCCGTGCCCCGCGTGGTCAGACGCGGTGTCAGGTGGTCGACGATGTCGGCGATGGTGGGGTGGTCCCAGACCAGGTTCGGGTCGACGATCAGACCGTGCTCGTCCTCCAGGTCGCCGCACAGGCTCAGGGCCGTCACCGAGTCCATGCCGTAGGCGACGAGCGGGGTGCGGTCGTCCAGGGACGCCTCGGGGCGGTCGAGGTAGAGCGCGAGACGAGCGGTGAGCCAGCCGCGCAGTGCTGCGGCGAGCGCGGCCTGCCCGGAGGTACGGGTCGTCATGGAGAGCTCCTCGGCGATGGCGGCCTGGGTCCGGTCCCTGAAGGCGCGGGGTCCGGCCAGTGTCCGCGAGGGGGCTAAAGCCGGGCTTGAAGAGGGTCGGCATGACAGTCGTATGGCAAGGCGTGCCGGGCCGGGGGCCCGGGGGCACACAAGACACCCGCTCGGCAGGGGCGATGCGGCAGAACACTGGCACGTTTTTCCGGTCGTCGGCACCGGCACGGCGCTCGGGGCGGTCATTCGTTGACCCCCGTTCGGCGCAGCGGTTTTCCTTCCCTCGTACTGGAGCCGCCTCTTCCATGCCTTTTCCGTGCCTTTCCACGCCGAGCAGGAGCAACAATGGGGAACCAGCGACTGACCATGTGCATCATCGGCACCGGGCCCAGGGGGTTGTCGGTGCTGGCACGTGTCTGCGCCAACGCCGCCCTCGAGCCGGACACCGGGGTGACCGTGCATGTGGTCGAATCCGAGCGGCCGGGCTCGGGACGTGTCTGGCGCGGCGATCAGTCCCGACATCTGCTGATGAACACCGTCGCCTCGCAGGTGACCCTCTTCACCGACGAGTCGGTGGAGATGGAGGGACCGCTGGAAACCGGGCCGAGCCTGTACGAATGGGCGCAACTCATGGCGTCGTTGGAGCCAGGGGAGTGTGGTCTGGACGACGGCCTGCTCGCGGAGGCCCGCAGGATGGGTCCCGACACGTATCCGACCCGCGCGTTCTACGGCCACTATCTGGAGTGGGTGTTCTACCGGGTCGTCACACTCGCGCCGGACCATGTCGACGTCGTCGTCCACCACGCCCGCGCCGTCGCCCTGGACGACGCGGCCGAGAACGGCGATCCCTCGCAGACCGTGCGCCTGGACAACGGCCGCGAACTGACCGACCTGGACGCGGTGGTGCTCTCCCTGGGCCATGTGGACGCCGAGGACCCCGAGGCCCTGGCCCGGCTGCACAAGAAGGCACGCGCTCTGGGGCTGAGGCATGTGCGGCCCGTCAACCCGGCCGACATCGACCTGGACTTCGTCGAGCCGGGCGAGCCGGTGCTGCTGCGCGGGCTGGGCCTGAACTTCTTCGACTACATGGCGCTGTTCACCGAGGGGCGCGGAGGTGTGTACGAGGAGGTCGACGGGAAGCTGGTCTACCGGCCCTCGGGCCGCGAGCCGGCACTGCACGCCGGTTCCCGGCGCGGGGTGCCGTACCACGCCCGCGGCGAGAACGAGAAGGGCGCGCACGGCCGGTACCACCCGGCACTGCTCACCGAGGCGAAGGTGGCCGAGCTGCGGGCACGGGCCGTCTTCCGCGGTGGCCTGGACTTCAGGGCCGACATCTGGCCGCTGATCGCCAAGGAGGCGGAGTCGGTCTACTACACCGCGCTGCTGGCCCGTACCGAGAAGGCGGACGTCGTGGACGCCTTCCGTGAGCGGCTGCTGGAGACGCCGTGGGACAGCGACGCCGAGCGCGCGGTGCTGGAGGCGTACGGGGTGGCCGCCGCCGACCGCTGGGACTGGGCGCGGGTCGCCCGTCCCGACGAGGGCGCCGCCTTCGACAGTGCGGGAGCCTGGCGCAAGTGGCTGCTTTCCCGGCTCGGGCAGGATGTGGCGGACGCCCTCGAGGGCAATGTGTCCGGGCCGGTGAAGGCGGCGCTGGACGCGCTGCGGGATCTGCGCAACGAGATACGGCTGCTGATCGACCACAACGGTCTGACCGCGGACTCGCACCGCGACGACCTGGACCGCTGGTACACCCCGCTCAACGCGTTCCTGTCGATCGGGCCGCCCGCCTCCCGCATCCGGGAGATGATCGCGCTGATCGAGGCGGGCGTGCTGTCCGTCGTCGGGCCCGATGTGCGGATGGAACTGGACGAGGAGGCGCGGCAGTTCGTGGCGTCTTCGCCGAAGGTGCCGGGCTCGGAGGTGCGGGCGCGGGTGCTGATCGAGGCCCGACTGCCCGACATCGACCTGCGGCGCACCGCCGACCCGCTGCTGCTGCATCTGCGCCGGACCGGTCAGTGCAGCCGCTACCGCATCCACGGTCCCGGCTCGCGGACGTACGAGACCGGTGGTCTCGCCGTCACGGAGCGGCCCTACCGGCTGGTGGACGCCTCGGGCCGGGCGCATCCGCGGCGCTTCGCCTACGGCGTGCCGACCGAGTCCGTGCACTGGGTGACGGCCGCCGGGATCCGGCCCGGGGTGAACTCGGTGACGCTGGGCGACTCCGACGCGATCGCCCGTGCCGTGCTGGCGCTGGCGGCCACGCCGGCGTACACGCTGCCGGGTGCGGCGGCCGGGACCGAGGCCGCCTGACGACCGCCGCCGCGAGGGATCGGCCCCGGCGTGAGTCGCCGTCGGTCGCCGGTGGGGTGCCGGTGGCCGACGGCCGGGGCGGGTGGCGGGGCTCAGGTGGTCGGCAGCTTCACCGACTGGCTGTGCCGGAAGAAGTCCCGCGGGTCGTACGCCTTCTTGACCTTCTGGAGCCGGGCGTAGCCGGACTTGTAGTACAGGTCGTGCCAGGGCACCCCGGAGGTGTTGTACTTCGGGTCGCTGAGGTCGATGTCCGCGTAGTTGACGTAGGCGCCGTCGGTCAGGTCGTTGATGACCGGTACACCGCCGGTGGCGGCGAAGACACCGTGGTAGAACTCGCGGATCCAGCGCAGCGAGATCTCCTCGGCGGCCGGGTCGTTCCACCACAGGCCCCAGGCGGCCTTGTACGCGGCCTCGCGGTGCGGGGCGGCGGTGGCGTCCGGGGCGACCGCGTTGACCTGACCGCCGAAGGAGCTGACCTGCACCGCGGCGGTGGGGTTGACCAGGTCGTCCCGCGTGAGGTGCTTGTAGAACTCGTCGATGTGCGCCGTCGGCATGGTCCTGCGGTAGTAGGCGGACTTGAAGTCGGACCTGAAGGTGGGGTCGTTCAGGGTGGGGTTGGTGGTGCCGATGTAGCGGGTCGCCTGCAGCCAGGGCATCCGGCGCGGCTCGGCGAGCTCGGGCATCGCCGCCACCTCGCCCATGGGCACGCTCATCGGCTCGTTGGCCACGTCCAGGCCCTCGGTGATGGCGCCCAGGTAGTCGTCGAGTATCTTCCGCGCGTCCGGGACGGTGGCGTCGACCTGGGTGACCATGCCGATGTAGCCGGCCGACTTGTGGTTCAGCCACAGCACGCTGGTCAGGTTGTCGTTGACGGTGCCGGCCTTGACGTTCTTGGTGTGCCAGTCGCCGAAGTTCTTGACCAGCCGGGCGAAGCGGTCCTTGGTCATGTCGGCCCAGGGCCAGGCTCCCGCGCCGACAGCACCTCCGCGGCGTCGGTGGCCGCGGGCCGCAGCACGGTCAGCACGCCGTACGTCGCCGACGCCCCGACCACGGGCACGTACAGCGACCCGAACTGGAACGGCAGACCCGCCGCGAACTGCGGATAGCGGCGCATCGTCTCCGTGGAGTTCGGCAGCACCACGTCCACCCCGAGCCGGTAGGCGTCGGCGACGGGGAAGGGCCGGTCGACGTGCAGCCGCCACCAGGGCTTGAACAGCGGCCCCGGCAGCCCGGCCAGCACGGCCAGCCGCAGCACACCCGGGGTGTGCGAGCGCAGGTAGACACCGCCGGCGTGACCCCCGGCCGCGCCGATCGCCTCCGTCGAGGCGTCGATCAGCAGCGCGGCCAGCCGTCCCGGCGCCCGGTGCGCGTCCTCGCCGCTCCCAGTCATCAGCCCTGCCTCGTCGCTGTGCCGCCGCTCGGGCGACACAGCAAGAATGCGCCACGAGACGCCTGCGGCGCACCTGGGCGGAGGGGATTGGTGGGGGCTCGGGGCGTGGGCCGCGTGCGGTGTCAGGTGGACAGGCCCTGGAGGCCCTCGTAGGCCGCTGAGACGATCTCCAGGCCCCGCTGGTCGTTCGCGGGCTCGCGCATCTGGTTGGTCACGTATGCCACCGCCATACGTGCCGAGGGATCGACCATGACGAGCGAGCCGCCCCACCCGCCCCAGCCGTACGCCGTGCCGAACAGGCCGTATCCCAGGCCCCACCGCATCGGCATGCCCAGGGTGCGGTCCTCGCCGTCGAACTGCTCCTCCCACGCCCGCCCGGGCCCGGCCGGGGACATCAGCCGGACCGGGCCGATCCCGCCCGCGCAGGCCATCACGGACTGCACGAGAGCCACGGAGCGGGCGTTGCCGTAGCCGTTGGCCGCGGGGATCTCGGCCCGGCGCCAGGCCGTGCTGTTGGCGTCCCGGACCCGGAGCGCGGTCGCGGTCGTGGGCTTGGGCTCCGCGTTCGGCGCGCTCGCGGTGTAGTCCTCGTCGTGCCCGGGCGGCGGGACGGCGAGCGCCACACGATGGTCGTCCTCGGGGCCCACGCCGATGCGGAAGTCGGCGCCGATCGGCCCGGCCACCTCCTCGGCGAAGAACGTGCCCAGGCTGCGGCCGGTGATCCGGCGCACCACCTCGCCCACCAGGAACCCCTGCGTGAGGGAGTGGTATCCGGCCGCGGTCCCCGGCTCCCACTGCGGGGCCAGCCCCGCGAGCCGGGCCGTGACGGCGGGCCAGTCGTAGATCTCGGCGACGGGCCGTCGAAGTCGGGCAGGCCCGCGGTGTGCGACAGCAGATGCCGTACGAGCACCTTGTCCTTGCCCGCCGCGGCGAACTCCGGCCAGTAGCGGGCGACCGGCGCGTCCAGATCGAGTTCGAGGCGGTCCACCAGGATGATCGCGGCCAAGGCCGTCATCGTCTTGGTCACCGAGAAGACGTTCGTGATCGTGTCCCGCTCCCAGGGCCTGCTCCGCCCGGCGTCCGCGTGCCCGCCCCACACGTCCACCACGGGCCTGCCGTCGACGTACACCGCCGCCGAGCCACCGGTGTCGCCCTCGTCCAGGAAGGCGGCCAGCGCGTTGGGCACGGCCATGAACAGGTCGTCGTACGAACCCTGGATGTCTGCCATGCGCGGAATCTAGCCCCCGGCGAGGGGCGGGCGGCAACCGAATTTCCGGCCGGTGGGCGGGGTGGAGCCGGCCGGCCCCGTTCACCGGGGAATCCGTGTCCGGCGTGTCTGGCGCGTCCGGCGTATCGAGCGCACCCCGCGTATCCCGCGTATCCCGCGGATCAGGACGCAGGAGGGCGCCCGCGCCCTGTGAGGGCAGGCCTGCCGGACCCCGCGTCTGCGGCAGATCCACCGGGTGGCCCCGTGGGCCCATATCGTGGGAAGTGAGGCGATATCGGCAGTGAGGCGGCAGAGCCATGGCGGACGCTGGGATCGACTACGCAGCGGTGTTCCAGGCGCTGCCCGGCATGGTGGCGGTCCTGACGCCCGAGCTGGTGTACGTGGACGCCAACGAGGAGTTCGTCCGCATGTCCGGACGCAGCAGGCAGCAGCTCGTCGGCCGCTACCTCTTCGACGTCTTCCCCGACAACCCCGAGGACCCGGCCGCCTCCGGCATGCGCAACCTGGCCGCCTCACTGCAGCGCGTCCTGGCCACCGGCGAGCGCGACACCATGGCCGTCCAGCGTTACGACGTCGAGTCGCTGGAGCAGCCGGGGTGCTGGGAGCAGCGTTACTGGAGCCCGGTCAACGCTCCGGTGTTCGGGCCGGACGGGAAGGTCGCCCTCCTGGTGCACCGGGTGGAGGAGGTCACCGAGTTCGTCCGTGACCGCGGTGGCCCCGTCGGCACCCGGGCCCGCGCGCTGGAGGCCGAACTGTACATCCGCGCCCGGGAGTTGCAGGAGGTCAACGAACGGCTGAGAAAGGCCCACGCCCGCGAGCGCGAGGTCGCCCTGGCCCTTCAGGAGGCGATGCTCCCGGCGCCCCGGCAGGTGCGCGACCACAGAGCCGCCGTACGTTACCGGCCCGCCGTCGGCGCGCTGAACGTCTGCGGCGACTGGTACGACCTCGTGGAACGGATCGGCGGCGACCGCATCTGCGTCGCGGTCGGCGACGTCGTGGGGCACGGACTGGCGGCGGCCTGTGTGATGGGCCAGCTGCGCAGCGCGCTGAGTGCCGCGTCCCGGGTGGCCGAGGGGCCCGCGCAGGCCCTGGACGTCCTGGGCCGGTACGCGAACGTCGTCCCCGGCGCCGAGTCCGCCACCGTGGCCACCACGTTCGTCGACTTCGACGCCCGGACCATCACCTACAGCAGCGCCGGTCATCTCCCACCGGCGCTGGTCCACGCCGACGGCCGGGTGGAGTTCCTCGACGCGGCCACGGACCCGCCGCTGGACGCCAGCCCCGACCCTGTCTCACGCCCCGAGGCGACGGCCGACTTCCGTACGGGCGACACGCTGGTCCTGTACACCGACGGACTGGTGGAACGCCGCCGCGAGGACATCGACGCCGCCTCGCACGCCTGGCGGAGGCCCTCCTGCGGCATCGCGAGGCCGATCCGTCGGCGATGGCGGACGCGGTGCTGCTGGAACTGCTGCCGACGGAAGGGGCGACGGACGACACGGCGCTGATCGTGGTGCGGCTGTGAGGCGGGCGGCACGGTTCTGATCGTCGTACGGCCGTGAGGCGGTCCGGTCAGCGCCCGGTGGTGAGCGCCGGGTCCGTGCGGTCGTCCCCGTCGTTCCCCGTTGTCCTCCTCGTCCCCGACGGCCTCGCCCGCCCCCAGCGCTCGCCGCGGCAGCAGGAGCGGTGTCGCGAGGAGCAGCAGTCCGGCGGTGGCGACGGCGACGCGCGGGCCGGTGGCGGCGGCGAGCAGGCCCCACAGCGCGGTGAGCGCGGCGATGGACAGCTTGACCGTGATGGACCAGGCGGACAGCGTCCGGGCGAGGCGGTCGGCCGGGGTGCGCTCCAGCCGGTAGGGCCAGGACGGGCGTGAACACGGCCGCGCAGGTGATCAGCCCGAACTCCACGGCCATGACGAGGACCAGCCCCGCCGCTCCGGGCCCGACGAAGGCCAGACCCAGTCCCCAGCACGCCCGCAGCGTGCCGGCGACGAGCAGGACCCTGCGCTGACCGAACCGGGTGACCAGGCGCCGGGACAGCCGCGATCCGATCAGGCCGCCCAGGCACGGCAGGGCGAAGGCGAGCCCGTACTGCCAGGGCGTGAAGTGGAGACGGCCGAGCATGAGGACGGCGAGGGGCGGCTGGGCCGCCATGATCAGGCCGTTCACGAGGGCGTTGTTGAAGAACAGGGGGCGCAGCGTCGCGTGGGTGAGGAGGAAGCGCCAGCCGTGGAGGAGGTCGCCGGCCCGGAGCTTCGCGCTGTCCGGGCGGGGTGAGGGCCGGGGCTCGGTGCCGCCCATGGCGCGGATCCCTCCGGCCGAGAGCAGGAAGCTGACCGCGTTGGCGGCGATGGTCGTCACCGGCCCGAACACGGCGACGACGGCACCGCCGAGCGGCGGGCCCACCATGGTGGTGCTCCAGGTCGTCGCCTCGAACCGCCCGTTGGCGACGAGCAGGTCCTCCCGCGGCACCAGCGCCTTGAGGCACGCGCCGGACGCCGCGGTGAAGGTGATGTCGGCCGCGGCGACGAGCACCGACACAACCAGGAGTTGTCCGAACGTCAGCCGGCCGAGGGCGAACGCGACCGGGATCGTCATCAGCGCGGCGAACCGGACCAGGTCCATCCCGATCATCACCGGCCGTTTCCGGCGGAACTCCACCCACGGCCCCAGCGGCACCGCCACCACCGCCCCGACCGCGAGCCCGGCCGCCGACAGCGCGGACACCTGGGCCGGCCCGGTGTGCAGGACGAGGATCGCGACCAGCGCGAACGCGTCGAAGGCGAGCCAGGTGCCGAGCGCGCTGACCCCGTAGGCCGCCCACAGCCACCCGAAGGACCGCCCGAGCGAACGTCTCGCCCCCATGCACCGCACCGCCTCTCGCCGACCCCGCACATCCAACCGGGCCGGGCCGCGCGGATCAAACAACCGCCACGCGGCCCGGACACAACCAATGGTTGTGGCTCTACGATGGCGGCCATGGACCTCGTCGGTGTGCGCACGTTCGTGACGGCCGCGGACGCCGGACGTTTCCAGGACGCGCCGCGACCCTGTCGATCACCCAGCAGGCGGTCTCCAAACGCGTCGCCGCGCTCGAGAAGGACCTGGCTGTACGGCTGTTCACCCGCACGGCCAGAGGAGTGCGGCTCACCATCGACGGCCAGGCGTTCCTGCCCCACGCCCGGGCCCTCCTCGACGCCGAGGAACGGGCCGTCGCCTCCGTGCGACCCGGCCGCCGCGCGCTGCGCGTGGACGTCATCGGGCGCCGGCTGGCCCCGGCGGACGTCCTGCGCGGCTTCCATCGCGCCCATCCGGACGTCGAACTGGACGTGGTGACCCTCTTCGACGCCAAAGAGGCCTTCGCAGCGGTCCGCTCCGGCACGATCGACGCGTCCTTCCGCGCCGTCACCCTCCCCGCCCGCAGGCTCCCCGACGGCATCGCCACCGCCCGCGTCCACGACGAGCCCGTACAGCTGCTGACCGGCCCGCGACACGCGCTCGCCGCGGCCCGCTCCGTCACCCCGGACCGGCTCGTCGGCCACCGGATCTGGATGCCGGGCCTCGTCGACGGCACCGAGTGGGCCGCCTACTACGGCGACTTCGCCGCCGCGTTCGGCCTCACCATCGAGGCCACCGGACCCGACTTCGGCACCGACCCGCTCCTGGACACCATCGCCGACTCGCCCTCCCTGGCCACCCTCGTCGGCGCGCAGACCCGCCTTGGCTGGCCCGCCGACCACGACCTGTGCCGCATCGCCCTGCACGACCCGATGCCGGTCTACCCGCACTCCCTGATCTGGCGCGCGACAACCCCCACCCGGCCCTCACCGCCCTGCGCGCCCACCTCGACGCCGCCCGGCAGGGGCACGGCACCCGGCAGGTCTGGACGCCGCACTGGGCGCAGTGAACGTCACTGGGCCGGATGCAGCAGCACAAGAAGCAGGTGACGGGCGGGGGCGGACAGGCTGGACCGCAGTCAAGCCCACCCCCGGGAGCCCTCGATGCCTCTGCGTTCCAGCCTGCGCGCCGCCTCCGTGGCGGCCCTCTGCGTGGCCGTACTGACCCCGGTCACCGCCTCCGGCCCCGCGTCCGCGACACCGACGCGCGGCGACGACCACCGACTCCAGGAGCAGCTCGACCGGTTCGTCCGCAGCGAGGGCGGCCCACCCGCCGTCATCGCCGTCCTGGACTACGGCAGAAAGACCCGCGTCCTCACCGCGGCGCCGCCGACGTCCGCACCGGCCGCCCGCCCCGCCCGGACGACCACATGCGCATCGCCAGCACGGCCAAGGCCTTCAGTGGTGCCGTCGCCCTTGCCCTGGCCGACCGCGGCGCACTGGACCTCGACGACACCCTGCGCCACCGCCTGCCCCAACTGCCCAAGGCGTGGGGCGCGGTGACCCTGCGCCAACTGCTCCAGCACACCAGCGGGCTGCCGGACTACTCCGAGAGCCCCGCGTTCCGAGCCGAGATCATCGCCGACCCACGCCACCACTTCGACTCCCGCCGCCTGCTCGACTACGTGGCCGACGAGCCGCTCCGCTTCACCCCGGGCAGCCGCTACCAGTACTCCAACTCCGACAACATCGCCGTCGCGCTGATCGCCGAGGCGGCGACCGGAACACGGTACGAACGCCTCCTGCGCGACCTCGTCTACACGCCGCTCGGCCTCCACCGCACGAGCCTTCCGCAGGGCTACCGCATGCCGAAGCCCTACATGCACGGCTACGCCGTCGAGCCGGGGGCCGCCCCGGAGGACGTCAGCGAGGTGCTGGGCATGTCCGGCGTGTGGGCCTCCGGAGGCATCGTCTCCACGCCGGCCGACATGACCCGTTTCATCCAGGGCTACGTCGGCGGGGCGCTCTTCGGCGGGCGCGAGATCCACGCGCAGCGGCGGTGGATCGAGGGCTCCTCCGAGCCCGCGGGGCCGGGACACAACCGGGCGGGACTGGCGCTCTTCCGGTACGACACCCGGTGCGGTGCCGTGTTCGGCCACACCGGCAACACCCTCGGCTACACGCAGTTCGTCGCGGCCACCCCGGACGGGCGGCGCTCGGTGACGTTCTCCGCCACGACCCAGATCAACAAGGCCACGGACGCCGCCCAGGTGGAGCGCATGCGCAAGATCGAGGAGAACCTGGTCTGCGCCCTGGTGCGCGGCCCGCACGCCTAGCGGAAATCCCCGTGCTCAGTGTGTCGCCGCCGACCTACTGTGTGCCGTTGTGGACGACGGGACAGGGGTGGGCGGCGGCGTGGGACACGCGGTCTGGGAGCGGGGTTTCCCGGTGCGGTATCTGCTGGTGCAGGTGGACGCGGACCTCGAGGAGGAGTACTGGGGGCGGTGCGCCGGCGTCGAGGGACTTTTCGTCGACAAGCCGCCGCCCCGGCGTGAGGTCCTGACCCTGCGCGGCTGCGCGCCGGACGGCCCGCTGCGGGACGCGCTGGCGCCGGACGGCGAGGCGACCGCGCTGCTGGGTGAGGTGTGCGTGGAGGTCTGGGACGAGGAACAGCCGATGCAGTGGTGGTCCCTCGTCGACACCGTGGTGCTGGCCCACCGGCCGAACGCGGATGATCCGGGGCTGGTCGACGTCGTCGTGGGCGCCGGGGTCGAGGAGGAATGGCAGTGGCAGCACACCCTGCCCGCCGAGCCGGTGTTCAAGATGTTCACCGGCCCCCGCAGCCTTCCGTCCGCCGGGCAATGCCGTGAGATCGACGGCCTGTTCGTGCCGCGCCACGGCCACCCCGCCGTGCCGCTGCACCTCATCGGCTGCGAGCCCGCCGAGCCGCTGCTCACGGTGCTGCACCGGCGGCGCAAGTACGACCAGGACCGGGTGGAGCTGCGGGCGCTCGACCGGAACGGCCGGGAGATGTACCGGCTGCCCGTGCATCTGCGCATCGAGACGGCACGCCCCTCCGTCCTCGGCGCCGACCTCTTCGACATCAAGCTCACCGACGGCGGCCCCGAACGGCCCACGACGGCGGCGCGGCCGGTCTGGGAGACCTGGTACCGGGGCGTCCCGGCGACCCGCAACCTCTGGGCGCCGTACGGCACCGAGGGCAGACAGGAGTGGCTCGACCTGACGACTCCCGACCCGAGTGCACAGGGCCCGGACCGCTCCGGTGGTGTCCACCATCTCGACGGCCGGTTCGTCACCGACCGGCCCGGCCTGTACTGCGCGCTGGCCGAGGCGCTGGTCGGACCGGGAGGGTACTTCGGGCGGGAGTGGAACGCGTTCAAGGACTGCCTGGGCGGCGGCTTCGGCATCGCCCCGCCCTTCACGCTGGTCTGGCACGACTCCCAGGTGGCGCGAGAGGCGTTCGCGGACGTGTTCCCCGACCCCGAGTCGGAGCTGACCTACTTCGAGGACATCGTGTGCCTCCTGGAGTCGCGCGGCGCCACGGTCACCCTCCGCTAGCTCCCGGCTTGCGTCCCCGTACGGCCCAGGCGCGAGCCGTGAGGGCGATCGTCCCGTCCGCCCGCGCCGGCAGCCGTTCGTGCAGCGCCCGCCGCAGCCGCTCGCGGACATCGGGGGAGAGGGCGGCGACGTACCCGGGTGCCGGGCCCTGGCCGGACAGGAACGGCCTCCACAGGTCGTCGAAGTCCGTGAACAGGGTGGGAATCTCGACCGGGGCGACCGTCACCTCGGTCAGCCCCGCTCCGGTCCACAGCGGACGCAGCGCGGACGGACGGCAGAGCGGGAAGCGGCGACCCTCGTCATGGGCCGCGGCCGACGGGTCGACCGTGGTCGCGGCGGCCCAGAAGTGGTGCAGGAACCCCATGCCCTCGCCGTAGTCCCACACGTACGCGGCCACCACGCCACCCGGCCGCACCACCCGCGCCGCCTCCGCCAGCGCGAGGCCGGGATCGGGAAGGAAGTTGAGCACCAGCCCGCTGACGGCCGCGTCGAAGACCCGTCCGCCGGCAGCGCCTGGGCGTCCGCCACGGCGATCCGGGCGGGCGGGGAGCGGCGGCGCGCGCCGTCGCCGCGAACCCGGCGGACCGCTCCACGCCCAGCAGCGCCCGGGCCGGCACCGGCGGCCACCGCCGAGGTCAGCGCCCCGAACCGCAGCCGATGTCCAGCCACCGGGCCTCGGGCGGACAGCCCAGCCACCGGACGAACGTGTCGGCCACCCGTCGGCTCCACCGGCCCATGTACCGCTCGTAGGCGTCGCCGACGGCCCACACGTCGAAGCTCCGCTCGCTCACCCCTCCACCTTGCCCTGTCTCAGGGGGCGTTGCAGGTCGCGGGCACGGGCCCGGGGCACCGGTCTCGCGCGTCCCGGTCGGCCGAGCGCGACCCCGAGCAGCACCAGCCCCAGACCGCACAGCTGCCGCACGGTCAGCGCCTCGCCCGCCACCACCGTGCCGAGCAGGACACCGGTCACGGGATTGAGCAGCCCTATGAGCCCGACCGTCCCCGCGGGCAGGTGCCGCAGCCCGGCGAACCACACCGTGAAGGCCAGTGCCGTGGCGACGACGGACACGTACGCGAAGGCGAGCAGCGACGGTGCGGACAGGGCGGGCGGCGGGCCCTCCACGGCCGCCGCGACCGGCAGCAGGAACAGTGCCCCGGCGGTGAGCTGCCAGGCGGTCGAGGCGAGCACCGCGCCACCGGCGTTCCACCGCTTGGTCAGGATGTGGCCGAACGCCGACACCAGCATGGCCCCGCCCGAGGCCAGCACCCCCGGCACGCTCACCCCCTCCGCGCCGGTGAACAGCATCAGACAGACTCCGGCGAGCCCGATCGCGGCGCCGGTGAGATGCGCGGCGCCGGGCCGCTCGGCGACCAGGGACCAGGCGATGAGCATCATCGTCAGCGGGGACACCGCCATGACGGTCGAGGCCACACTCGTCGGCAGCAGCTGCGAGGCGGCGTAGACGAGGACGAAGAACACGCTCACGTTCAGCAGCCCGAGCACTGCCGAGCGCCACCACCACACCCCGTGCGGCCGCCGCCGGGCGAGGGCCAGCAGCACCAGACCGGCGGGCAGTGCCCGCAGCGCGGCCCCGTACAGCGGGCTGTCCGTCGGGAGGAACTCGTGGGTGACGTAGTAGTTGGTGCCCCACGCCACCGGTGCCACCGCCGTCAGCGCCACCCATCGGGAATTGGCTTCCATGGAAGCCAATATAACTTCCCGGGAAGCTAATATGAGGTCCATGTCCGTGGAAGACCGGCGAACGCCGGACCGTGTGGCCCGCATCCAGGCCGACTGGCGCCGCGAGCGACCCGACCTCGACGTCGCCCGCAGGGAGTGATCGGCAGACTGCACCGCCTCGCCGACCGGCTCACCGAGGAACTCGTGCTCGTCTACGGCCGCTACGGCCTCGGCGAGGGGGAGTTCGACGTCCTGTGCGCCCTGCGCCGCGCCGGTGAACCCTACGAGCGGGCACCCGGCGAGCTCGCCGCGCACACCATGGTGACCACCGGCGCGATGACGAAGCGCATCGACCGTCTGGAGCGGGCCGGACTCGTCACCCGCCGCCGCTCCGCCGACGACCAGCGAGGCCGGATCGTCGCCCTCACCCGGGCCGGCCGCGAACTCATCGACCGGGCCTTCACCGACCACATCCGCAACGAACGCCGGCTGCTGGACCTGCTGACCCCCGCCGAGGCCGAGACCCTCGAGAAGCTCCTCGCCACCTGGCTCACCCGCCTGGAACCCCCGACGGAGAGCTGACGCGCTCAGACGGTGACGACGAGCTTGCCCCGCGGATGCCCGCTCTCCAGATGGCGTACGGCGGCCACGGCCTCCTCCAGCGGATAGGTGCGGTCGATCACCGGGGCGATCGCACCCGTCTCCGCCAGGGCCTTCAGGCGGAGCAGATCCGGCTGCCGGGTGCGGGCGAACAGCGGGCGCAGGCGCTGCCCCACGAAGAGCGACAGCACCAGTCCGCGCACCCAGCGGTCCAGGCCGCCCAGCACGGGCCCGCCGTCCTCCCCGCCCACGAACACGACCGTGCCCCGCTGCGTGAGGACCCGGCGCAACCGGGTCAGGGAACGGTTCCCGGCGGTGTCGACGACGAGGTCGTGGCGGACGGGCCGGTCGGTGAAGTCCTCCCGGGTGTAGTCGATGACGTCGGCCGCCCCCAGCGACCGGACCAGATCCGCCGCGCCGGGCCCGCACACCCCGGTGACCCGGGCCCCGTAATGAGCGGCGAGCTGCACGGCGTACGTCCCCACGCCACCCGAGGCGCCGATCACGAGCACCTTGTCGCCGGGCCGCGGGAGGGCCAGGTCGAGGGCCTGGAGCGCGGTCACGCCGGAGACGGGCAGGGCGGCGGCCTGCGTGAAGGAGAGGCCGGCGGGCATCGGGGCGAGCTGGTCGGGCCTGGCGCGCGCGTACTCGGCGAAGGAGCCGTCGCACTGCCCGAAGACCTCGTCCCCCGGCTTGAACCCGGTCACCTTCTCCCCGACCGCCGCCACCCGCCCCGCCGCGTCCCACCCGCGCACGACGTGAGCGGGCCGGCGCAGGCCGAGTTCAGGGCTGAGCCGGGCGATGTAGGGCCGCCCGGTCATGAGATGCCAGACGCTCGGGTCGACGCCCGCGGCACGCACCTCCACCAGCACTTCGTCGTCGCGGGGCACGGGACGCTCGACGTCCCGCAGTTCCAGAGTCTCGGTGGAGCCGTACGCGTACTGGACGATGGCCTTCATCGGGGGCACTCCTCCGCGCCGGTTCGACGGTGTCCTCCCGGATCGTCCCTCCCGGACCACCCCCACGACCAGCCCCCGCACCCCGAACTCGCCGGGATGCGAGGGCATTTGGGGCAAGCGTGGCCGCGTTACCGGCGGGCGCCGCCCCTGCGTCGTACGAACACGAGGGCCACGGCCACGGCCAGGACGAGCACCGCCGCGATCGCGACCCACGCCCCCGCGGACAGACCGCCGTCGTCCTCCGTCTCGCTGTCGGCCGCCTGCGGGGTCGGCGAGGTGCTGGACTCCTCGGCGGTCGGCGTCGCCGACGGGCTCGCGGACGCACTGGGGGAGGGGGCGACCGGCGTCGCCCCCGGCGCGGCCGCCTTCAGCTTCAGCACCGGGGCCGGGTTGCCCTCGCCGTGGCCGTGCCCGTCGTCGTCGCCGGACTCGCCCAGCTCGATCCAGCGGTCGACCTTGCCGTCGCCGTACGTCTGGAGGGTCTTGAACGCCAGCTCCTTCGCGTCGGGCAACTGCCGTACGACGACGGAGTACTCGGCGTCGGCGCCCACCTTCAGCGCGGCGCCCTTCACGGTGTAGCCGTCGTCCGTCGTGGCGAACTTCCAGCCCTCGGGCCCCTTTCCGTACGTCACGTCGGACGGGGCGATGCCCTTGGGCAGGACCACCCGGATCTGCGTGATCCCGGCGGTGGCGGACTCCGACTCGGCGGTGAAGGCGAGTTCGGCGTTCTCGGCGAGGGCCTGCGCGTCGTCCGACTCGACCTCGACATGGGCGGCGGCCGGAACGGCGGTGAACAGCACGGCGGTCGCCGCGGCGGCGGCCGCGACGGCCAGTCGGCGGGTGATGCGGGACATGGGTGTCTCCAGGCATGGGGGATGGCCGGGGCCGCCGCACGGCGAAGCCGAACGCGCGCCCCGATCAGGTCAGTTGACGAGAACTGCCCGACCCGATGGCGGCCCCCGCCGCACCACCGCGTGCGCGAGGACGGTCCCCGTGAGCGTCGCCCGCGCCCGCTCGGCCCGTACCGGAACCGGCACATCGAGCGGCCCGGCCACCCGTGGCCGGGTGAACAGCGCCCGGGCGGCGGCGACCTGGGCCCGCACGAGCCCAGCGCCGCGCCCACCCGCGGACCAGCGTCCAGCAGGCGGCGTCCGCGCGATGCAGCAGCACCGCGACGAGCACGGCGACCAGCGCGTGGGCGACGGTCATCGCGACGGAGTCGTGCAGCCGCTCATGACCCGTCGCGGGAACGGCGTGGTGCATGTGGCCCTGGGCTCGCGGAGGGTGCGTGGTGAACGTCAGCCACAGATGCAGCCCGGACTGTCCCGCCACGCTGAACACGACGACCGTGCCCACATGCCGTGGTCGCCGTACGCCGACCAGACCCAGCCCGAAGAGCCCGCCGGCCACGGTCGACGCCTGCGCCCACGGCACGGACTCCGCGCCGAACAGATGGTGGGCGCTCACCCCCAGCACGGCGCCGACGACGGCGAACACCGCGGCCCGCAACACGGGCAGAGGCGCTGGACGGTGGCTGACGTGCGGGTACATGACCCGCTCATCCTGTCCCACGGGGCCGCGGCGCGCAGGCGGCTTTCGGAAAGACCGGTGACGTCAGGGGCTCCGCGGATCGTCGGGGTCAGGCCGCGGCCACCGCGCCACGCGGTCGTGAGCGGACCCAGCCGAGCAGTACCACCGAGCACAGGGCGGCCAGCGCGCACCACGTCGAGACGAACTCCAGCCGCCACAACGCCGAGCAGACCGCCGCACCCACGGCCACCAGCACCCCCAGCACGAACAGCCGCCGGTCACCGGAGAGCAGCAAGGAGCCCACGGTCGCCAGCAGATACCCGGCGATGAGCAGGGGAGTGTGCGACAGGCCGATCGAGTAGCCCATCGTGTGGCCGCGGATCTCGGCCGTCACCGGACCGGAGGCCAAGGCGTGGGCCAGCGCCGCCGCGGTCGCCGCGCCGGTCACCAGCGGAAGGGCCAGGCGGCGCCGGGCCCGTGGCGGAGCCGCGCACCAGACGGCCAAGGGCACTCCCGCGGCCAGTACCGGCAGCGCGATCACGGCCCACACCACCGTCGCGGCGCCGCTGCCGCCACCGGAGTTCCACACCAGCGCCTCGACGATCTGATGCGCCCCGAGCAGCAACGGCAGCCCGGCCAGCGGGAGATCACGCGGATCACGCACCCGCGCCACACAGGCGGCACCGACGCCCGCGACCGCCGTACCGGCGACCAGGTCGGCCGTCGCACTCCAACACATCACGCCACCCAGGGGTTCACGGCATCGGCCGCCACCACGTTACGTCCGCGTGGAGCGTAGGCCGGGGCGACACGGTCACGTCGGCGGGAGGGTGGCCGGAAACCGCACGGACCCTCCTTACGGCAGGAGGCGCCTCTCCTTGGCGACCGCGACCGCGCCTGCCCGCGTGTCGACGCCGAGCTTGTCGTAGATGCGGCGGAGGTGGGTCTTCACGGTGGCCTCGCTGATGAACAGGGCGCGGGCGATGTCCCGGTTGCCGATGCCGCGGGCCAGTTGGGCGAGGATGTCGCGTTCCCGGTCGGTGAGGGCGGGGCGGGGCTTGCGCAGGTTGGCCATCACCCGGCCGGCGACCGGCGCCGACAGCGTGGTGCGGCCCTCGGCGGCGGCGTGGATCGCCGCGAACAGCTCGTCGGGGCGCTCGGCCTTGAGGAGGTAGCCGGTGGCGCCCGCCTCGATGGCGCGGGTGATGTCGGCGTCGGTGTCGTACGTCGTCAGCACCAGCACGTGCGGGCGGGCGCCCGGCGCGGAGGTGAGGCGGCGGGTGGTCGCCACGCCGTCGATGCCCTCCCCCAGCTGCAGGTCCATCAGCACCACGTCCGGCGTGAGCTTCGCGGCCAGCGCCAGCGCCTCCTCACCGGTGCCGGCCTCCCCGACGACCTCGATGTCCGGGGCACTGTCGAGCAGCGCGAGCAGTCCGGCCCGTACGACGGCATGGTCGTCGCAGACCAGGATGCGCACACGGCGGGAACGGTCGGGGGTCGTCAAGGCGTCTCCCGGCGGTCGTCAGGGGGCATCGGGGCGCCTCCGGAGGGACCGCGCGCCTCCAGAGGAACCGCGGCGGACACGACCGTGCCCTCGCCGGTCCGGGACTCCACGGTCAGGGTGCCGCCGAGGGCCCGCAGGCGGGCCCGCATCGCGGGCAGACCGTGGCCGCGCCCACCCTCGGCGGTGCCGGGCGGCGCGGCGGGGTCGAAGCCGTGGCCGTCGTCGGAGACGTCCAGGACGACCTCGTCGTCGAGCAGGGTGAGCGTGAGCGCGGCGCCGCTCGCTCCGGCATGCTCGCGGACGTTGGCCAGGGCGCCCTGGGCGATGCGCAGCAGGGCGGACTGGACGCGGTCCGGCAGCCGGGTGAGCCGCTCCTCGTCGGCGTCCACGTGGACCCGTACGGTCACCTGCCCACCGGACTCCCGGGCGGCCAACGCGCGCAGCGCCTCGTCGAGGCCGCCGCCGCGGGCGAGGTCGGCGGGTGCGAGGTCGTGCACGAAACGGCGGGCCTCGGCGAGGTTGTGCTCGGCGACGGACGCGGCGGTGCGGACGTGGGCGCGGGCCTTGTCCGGTTCGCCGTCCCACACCCGGTCCGCCGCCTGGAGCAGCATCCGCTGGCTGGACAGGCCCTGGGCGAGCGTGTCGTGGATCTCCATCGCGAGCCGTTCCCGCTCGGCGAGGGTGCCCTCGCGGCGTTCCGAGGCGGCGAGTTCGCGGCGGGTGCGGATGAGGTCGTCGATGAGGGCGCGCTGCCGGTCGGTCTGCCGCTCCATCTGGAGGAAGACGGCGGTGGCGAGCGCGGCGACGGCGGGCGGCGCGAGCACCAGGTTCGGGTCGAAACGCCCGCCGAGCTGCACCTGCGCGGCCACGACGAACACCGTCAGCACCGCCACCAGGACGAGCGCCGCGCGCGGCGGCAGCGTGCGCAGGCCGGTGTAGAAGAGGGGCACCGCGCACCAGGCGAAGCTGGGCGCGAGCACGACCAGCACCATCCACACCACGACGACGAGCGCCAGCCACGCGGAGTGCCGGGGCCCCGGGTTGCCCGCCTTCGGCCCCACCAGATGCAGGACGACGAGCACCACGCACAGCGCGATGATCCACGGCGTGCGCGGCTCGCCGGGATGGCGCAGCAGGAAGCGGGCGAGGGCGCCGCCGAGCAGCAGGAAGAACGCGGCGTGCAGGACGAGACCGAGCCAGCGGGTGTCCACGGCGCTCGGTTCGTCGTGATGCGCGGGCATCAGGGGCTCACCTCCTTCCTGGCTGCGGGCGCTGAACTGGGCAAACACCTCCATTGTCACCGGCTCCACGGGCCCCGCGGGTCAACCGATCGGATGACCCCCGTGTCATCCGTCCCGCGCTCCCGAGCGAGCCTGAACGCCGACCGGCCGGCCCGGTTCCGGGCCGAGGGTGGAGAGCAGGAAACGGGGCGGCGACCGAGCCGCCGCCCACCGAAGGAGTCGACGACCCATGAACGCCCTGCAGCCCCAGCACAAGAAGGTCTCCCGCCGCGCCCGTGTCGCCCTCGGCGGTGCCGTGCTCGGCGCCGTCGCCCTGGCGGGCTTCGGCGCCGTCTCCGCCAACGCCTCCGCACCGGCCGCGGCACCCGCCGCTGCCGCCGTGGCCTCCGCCCCGGCCAGGGCCACCACCACGTCCACCCACCTGACGATCGACGCCGCCACCCGAGCCGCCCGGGCCGCGCTCGACGCCGCCGAGAAGGAGAACCAGCGGGTCACGGTCGCCGTCGTCGACCGCAACGGCAACACCGTCGTCACGCTGCGCGGCGACGGCGCCGGCCCGCAGTCGTACGAGTCGGCCGAGCGCAAGGCGTACACCGCCGTCTCCTGGAACGCCCCGACCTCCGAGCTCGCCGAGCGCCTGAAGCAGGCCCCGAACCTGAAGGACATCCCCGGCACCCTGTTCCTGGCCGGAGGCGTCCCCGTCACCGCCCAGAACGCACCGGTCGCGGGCATCGGCGTCGCGGGCGCCCCGTCCGGCGCCCTGGACGAGAAGTACGCGCAGGCGGGCGCGGAGGCGGTTACGGGCCGCTGACGGCTCAGCGCCGCGGCATTCCCCCGTGCGGGCTGCTGACCACCAGCGGCAGGGAACCCTCCGCCAGGTAGGGATGGTCGGGGAAATGATCGACGTGGAGGTGCCCGCCGTCCTCCGCGTCGGCCATGGCCCGCAGGTTGGCCGCGAAGAGGGTACGGGCGTCGCGGTCGCCGTCGATGAGGAGGACTCGCCGGGCGGGGTCGAGGCCGATGCGGATCCCGGGTCCCGGGGCGTCCCGCACCTCGACGCCCGCCAGGGCAGCGCCGTCCGTCCCTGCCGTGGTCCACAGCAGTCCCGCGCCCTCGGCCACCGCCCGCGCCAGACGGTGCAGTTCGGCGGCCGGGGCGGTGAGGTCCACCTCGCCGGTCGCGGGGTCGTGAAGAACCGTCGGTGACTTCGGTGACTTCGGTGACTTGGGTGACATCGCTCCGGTACTCCTCCGGTGGTCGCCGCACGCCGCGGCCGATCGTCCAAGGGCCGTGGGCTTTTGTCCATGGACCGCTCCGCCGCGGCGGGTGAGGGTGGATCATGAGCCGATTCAGGGATGGAACACGGACGTTCGACGGCACATCCAACCAGCGCCCACGGCGTACCGGCGAACGGGAGCGGCTGCCGCCGGGACTGATCGCGCTGGCTCTCGGCGGGTTCGGGATCGGGCTGACCGAGTTCCTGATCGCGGGACTGCTGCCGCAGGTCGCGTCGAGTTTCGCGGTGTCCGAGGCGGCGGCCGGCCGGCTGATCTCCGGATACGCGCTCAGTGTCGCGGTCGGTGCGATCGCCCTCACGGCGGCGACGGCACGGCTGCCCCGCAAGCAGGTGCTGGTCGGCCTGGTGGCGTTGTTCGTCATCGGCAACCTGCTGTGCGCCGTCGCGCCGAACTATCCGGTGATGATGCTCGGCCGGATCGTCGCCGCCCTGTGCCACGGCTCGTTCTTCGGCATCGGTTCGCTGGTCGCCCGCGGCCTGGTCGCGCCCGAGCGGAAGTCCCGTGCGGTGGCGGTCATGTTCGCCGGGCTCACCCTGGCCAACGTGCTCGGTGTGCCGTTCGGCGCGCTGGTCGGCGAACGCTGGGGCTGGCGCTCGGCGTTCTGGGCCGTCACCGCGATCGGCGTCCTGGCGCTGGCGGGGATCGCCGCCCTGGTTCCCGCGCCCGCCGAGGCGGACTCGGCCCCGCCCGCCGGCCCGCGCGCCCAACTCCGCGCCTTCCGCTCCTCGCAGGTCTGGCTCACCCTCACCGCCACCGCGCTCGGGTACGGCGGCATGTTCGGCGCGTTCAGCTACATCGCCTACACGTTCACCGAGGTCGGCGGCTTCTCCGCGACGGAAGTCGCCTGGCTGCTCATGGTGTACGGCGTCGGCCTGGTCGTCGGGAACGCGGTCGGCGGACGGGCCGCCGACCGCGACCGTGACCGCGCCCTGATCCTCGCCCTGCTCGGACTGACCGTCACCCTCACCGTGTTCGGCCTGCTGGCCGCGAGTGCCCCCGCCTCGGTCGTCCTGGTGTTCCTGATGGGGCTGACCGGCTTCGCCGCCGTCCCCGGCATGATCACCCGGGTCACCGACCACGCCCACGGGGCGGCCCTCGCCGCCAGTGCCAACGTGTCCGCCTCCAACGTCGGCAACGCCCTCGGCGCCTGGCTCGGCGGCCTGGCCCTCTCCGCGGGCCTCGGCTACCGGGCGCCGCTGTTCGTCGGTGCCGGGATCGTCGCGGTCGCCGTCGCCGTCATGGCGTTCGCGGCATGGGGAGCGCGAGCGGGCCGGACGGCCGGGGCAGTCGGAGAAATTCCTTGACGGGAATATTCTTTGTAGTGAATACTTCAGGGCATGGAGCGGATCGCATCAGCACTGGGGGACGGAGCGCGGTGGCGCATCGTCGAACTCCTCGTCGAGCGGCCCCGGTCCGTCGGTGAACTGGCGGAGCTGACCGGGCTGCGGCAGCCACAGACCACCAAGCACCTGCAGACCCTCGCCCGGGCCGGCCTCGTGACGGTCTTCCCGCTGGGGCAACGCCGGGTCTACGCGGTCGAGACCGCGCCCCTGGCGGCCCTGGAGCGGCGGCTGCGGGAGCTGGTCGAGACGGCGGGGGCGCAGGCGGGCGAGCGGGACGTCATCGCCCGCTACCGCGCCGCCATCGAGGCGGAGACCGCGGCCGCGGACCGGGAGCGGTGGGCGGACGGGCGGACGTTCTCGTTCGAGCGCACCCTCCCCGCACCCCGGGACCTCGTCTGGCGGCACTGGACCGACGCGGCCCTGCTCGCCTCCTGGTGGGCGCCGCCGTCGATGACGGTCAGCGAGTGCCTCCTGGAGGCACGGCCCGGCGGACGAGCCGTCCTCGAGTACCGGGACGCCGAAGGGCGCTACCGCTCCGAGGGGCGGGTCCACACCGCGACGGAGGCCGAGCATCTCGTGTTCGACCTCTCGGTGCTGGACCGCTCGGGGGCGGTCTCGTTCACCGGCCACTACGACCTGAGCCTCGCCGACGTCCCGGACGGGACGCGGCTCCGGCTCGGCCTGCGCATCACCGACACGACCGTCGAAGCGGCCCCCTACATCGCCGGGATCGGAACCGGCTGGGAGCAGGTGCTCGACAACCTCGCCGTCCACCTCACCGACCATCTCGCCGACACCGCCGGCACAGCGCGCACCACCACCAAGGGCACCACACACGCACGGACCAAGGGATAAGGAAGCGCCATCATGAACGACTCGACCGGACGCAGGATCACCGCCAACATCAACCTCACCCTCGACGGGCGCTACAACGGCCCCGGCGGCCCCGGTGACCTCGGCGCGATCGTCCCGTACGCCGTCACGGACGTCGCCCGCAACCACCTCACCCGCATCTGGGAGAACGCCACGACCGTGGTGCTCGGCCGGCGCAACGCCGAGGGGTTCCTCGGGTTCTGGCCCTCGGTCGCCGAGGACGACAACGCCGACCCGCGCGACCGCGGCTACGCGAAGTGGCTGGTCGACACCGAGAAGGTGGTCCTGTCCACGACCCTCGCCGAGGCGCCGTGGAGCCGCGCCCGCGTGGTGAACGCCCCGACCGCGGAGGTCCTCGCCGACCTCAAGGCCACCGGCGAGGGCGACATCCTCATCAACACCAGCGCGAGCGTCATCAAGGCGGCCCTCGCCGCGGACCTGGTCGACCGGCTGTATCTGATCGTCTGCCCCGAGATCGCCGGCGGCGGGGAGCGGCTGTTCGACGACGGTCTGCCGGCCTCGAAGTGGACGCTCACCCACCGGGAGACCGGCGAGTCGGGCGAGATGGCCCTGACCTACGACCGCGTCCGCTGACGCGTCCCGGCCGTACGGGACAGGTGACCGGATCGGTCCGCCCCCGGACCCGATCCGGCCTGTCCGCGGCCCCGGCCGCCGGACCAGGCTGGGGTCATGACCCGAGCCCTCATCGTCATCGATGTCCAGGAGTCCTTCCGCGCCCGCCCGCTGTGGGAGACCATCTCCGACCCGAAGATCGCCGACAAGGTGAACCGTCTCGTCCGGCTGGCCCGCGAGGCGGGGGATCTGGTGGTGTGGGTGCTGCACTCGGAGCCCGGCAGCGCCGACGTCTTCGACCCCGCCCTCGGCCACGTCCGCCTGATGGAGGAGCTGGAGCGGGCGGACGGCGAGCCGCTGATCCACAAGACCTCGCACAACGCGTTCACCACCACCCACCTCCAGCAGCTGCTGACCGAGCACGGCATCCGCGAACTCACCGTCTGCGGCATCCGCACCGAGCAGTGCGTGGAGACCACCGCGCGGGTCGCGAGCGACCTCGGCTACGGCGTCACCTTCGTCGTCGACGCGACGGCCACCAACCCCATCCCGCACCGCGACGCCCCGGCCGGCCTGAGCAATGCCGAGCTGCTGGCCGACCCCCGCACCCTGCCCGCCGAGGAGGTCGTACGGCGTACCGAGTACGCCCTCGCCGGACGCTTCGCCACCATCGCCACCGTCGCCGGTCTTGAGGCCGCGGCCCGGCCTCGGGCATGATGACCGGATCGTGAGCCACGTCGTCTTCTTCCTGGTGCCCGGGGTCCATCTGCTGGACCTGGCGGGACCCGCGCAGGTCTTCTCCACCGCCGCGGACTTCGGGCACCCGTACACCCTCACCTACGTCGCCGAGCGGACCGAGGTGCCCACCGCGCAGGGGGTGCCGCTGGTGGCCGGACTCGACTGGCCCGAGCTCGGCCCGGGGATCTCGTCGTGGTGCCCGGCTGGCAGGCGGTCACCCTCGCCGACTCGCCCGAGATCGGCGCCCCCGCCCTGCGGGCCCTGCGCGACCACCACGACCGCGGCGGCACGGTGGCCAGCGTGTGCGCCGGAGCCGAGGCGCTCGGCCGGGCCGGGCTGCTCCAGGGCCGCCGCTGCACCACGCACCACGACGTGCAGGACGAGCTGGCCCGGCGCCACCCGGGCGCGACCGTCGTCCGGGACGTCCTGTTCACCGCCGACGACCGTGTCATCACCTCGGCCGGCATCGCCAGCGGCATCGACCTGGCCCTGCACCTGGTCGCCGGCCGGCACGGGCCCGCCGTCGCCGCCAAGGTCGCCCGCGACATGGTCGTCTACGCCCGCCGCAACGGCCACGACGCCCAGTCCAGCGCGATGTTCCGGCACCGGTCCCACCTCGACGACACCGTCCACCACGTCCAGGACCTGATCGACGCCCGCTTCGACCACCCGCTGCCGCTGCCCGCCCTCGCCGCCGCGGTCGGCGTGAGCGAACGCACCCTCACCCGCCTGTTCACCCGCGCCACCGGCCTGACCCCGCTGCGCTACCAGCAGACCCTCCGCCTCGAACGCGCCCAGCACCTCATCGGCCACGGCGCCACCCTCGAGGCGGCCGCCCGCTCGGTCGGCTTCGAGGACGCCCGCATGCTGCGCCGACTGCGCGCCCGGGCGGCGTAGGCACCTCCCGGACAGCACACCTAGTGCGACTCCCGGGTCACCTCCGAGCCGCTGGACCCCACCAGGAAGTCCAGGTCGGCCCCGGTGTCGGCCTGGAGGACGTGGTCGACGTAGAGCCGCTCCCAGCCGCGCCGGGGACTGGCGAAACCGGCGACGGTGGCCTTGTCCGGGGTTCTGCGGGCGAGTTCGTCGTCCGGCACGTCGACGTCGATGCGGCGGGCCCCGACGTCGAGGACGACGAAGTCCCCGGTGCGCACGAGGGCCAACGGGCCGCCGGCCGCCGCCTCCGGCGCCACGTGGAGCACGACCGTGCCGTACGCCGTCCCGCTCATCCGCCCGTCGCAGACCCGGACCATGTCCCGTACGCCCTGCTCCAGGAGCTTCTTCGGCAGCGGCATGTTCGACACCTCGGGCATGCCCGGGTAGCCCTTGGGGCCGCAGCCGCGCAGGACGAGGACGGAGTCGGCGTCCACGTCCAGGTCGGGGTCGTCGACACGGGCGTGGAAGTCCTCGATGCTGTCGAAGACGACCGCCCGGCCCCGGTGGCGCAGCAGGTGCGGAGAGGCCGCCGCGGGTTTGATCAGCGCCCCGTGCGGGGCGAGGTTGCCGCGCAGGACGGCGATGCCGCCCTCGGCGACCAGCGGTTCGGCGCGGGGGCGGATGACCTCCGGGTCCCAGATCGGGGCGTCGTCGAGATGGTCCACCAGCGGCTCGCCGGTGACGGTCAGCGCCGCGGGGTCGAGCAGGTCGCGGACCTCGCGCAGCACCGCGAGCAGTCCTCCGGCGCGGTGGAGGTCCTCCATCAGGAAGCGGCCCGCCGGCTGGAGGTCCACGAGCACCGGCACGTGCGAGCCGATGCGGTCGAAGTCGTCGAGGCTCAGCTCGACGCCCAACCGCCCGGCGACGGCCAGCAGATGGACGACCGCGTTGGTGGAGCCGCCGATCGCGGCCAGCGCCACGATCGCGTTGTGGAAGTTCGCCCGGGTCAGGAAGGTCGCCGGGCGCCGGTCGGCGGCGACCATGTCCACCGGCCAGCCGCCCCGTGCGGTGCGCGGCCTGCAGCAGCCGGCTGTCGGGCGCGGGCGTCCCGGCGACGCCGGGGATCACCGTGCCCAGGGCCTCGGCCACCAGGGCCATCGTGGAGGCGGTGCCCATGGTGTTGCAGTGCCCTCGGCTGCGGATCATCGCCGACTCGGAGCGGGTGAACTCCTCCTGGGTCAGCGTCCCGGCCCGCACCTCCTCCGACAGCCGCCACACGTCCGTGCCGCAGCCCAGTGGCGTGCCGCGGAAGGTCCCGGTGAGCATCGGTCCGCCCGGCACGACGACCGCGGGCAGGTCGACCGACGCGGCGGCCATGAGCAGCGACGGGATCGTCTTGTCACAGCCGCCCAACAGCACCACCCCGTCGATGGGGTTGGCGCGCAGCATCTCCTCGGTGGCCATCGCCGCCATGTTCCGCCACAGCATGGCGGTGGGCCGCACGTTGGTCTCGCCGAGCGACACCACCGGCAGGTCCAGCGGAATGCCGCCCGCCTCGTACACCCCGTCGCGGACGGACGACGCGACCTCGTCGAGATGGGCGTTGCACGGGGTCAGGTCCGAGGCGGTGTTGGCGATCGCGATCTGCGGACGTCCGCTGAACGCGTCGTCCGGGACACCGCGGCGCATCCAGGCCCGGTGGATGTAGGCGTTGCGGTCCTGCCCGGCGTACCACTGGGCGCTGCGGAGCGTCACCCGGAGCTCCTTCCAACAATCGACACACGGGTCTAATCTGTGGAACGCCATGGAGCATACGCAGACCTACGACGGCTCGACAGACCCCGACCAGGACGACTCCGGGCCGGCCGACCCGGGCCCCGGCGAGGGCCGCCTGGTCGGCTCCGACCGCGTGCTCGCCGTGCTCAGGGAACTGGCCGGCTACCCCGACGGAGTGGGCCTCGAGGAGCTGACCCGGGTGATCGGCAGCCCGAAGCCGACCGTGCACCGGGCGCTGCGCGCCCTGCGCCGCGCCGGCCTCGCCGACCAGGACGCCCGGGGCCGCTATCTGCTCGGCGACGAGTTCCTGCGCATGGCCTTCGCCCACCACGAGGCCGCCCGGACCACGTCCGCCTCCGGCCGCTGCTCCAGACCCTCGCCGCGCGCTTCGGCGAGACCGCCCACTACGCGGTCCTCGACGGCCGCGAGGTCGTCTACCGCGCCAAGGTCGACCCACCGGCCGGCGCCGTCCGCCTGACCTCCACCGTGGGCGGCCGCAACCCCGCCCACGCCACCAGCGTCGGAAAGGTCCTGCTCGCCCACGAGTTGGACACGCTCGACGCCGTACGACAGTGGATCGGCGGCGCGCCACTGGAGCGCCGCACCCCGCAAACCCTGTGCACGGCCGAGGAGTTGCACCGCGCACTGGAGGCCACCCGGCAGCGCGGCTACGCCGTCGACGACCAGGAGAACGAGACCGGCGTCAACTGCCTCGCCCTGCCCGTCTACGCCACGTCTCCGGCCGCCCCCTCCGGAGCCGTGAGCGTCAGCGCCCTCACTTACCGAACCCCCTTGCGGAGCCTGGTCGATGCCGTCGAGGAGATCCGCGCCGCGCTCGGCCCCCTGAGCGCACCCCATCGCCCCGTCCGCACCCCCCGCACCCCCTGAACCCGCTGAATCCCTGGAGACCGAGCCGTGTACCTCATGCGCATAGGCGCGCCCGGCGCCGAGAAGCCCGTCGCCCGGATCGACGACGACACCTACGTCGATCTGTCCGACACCGTCACCGACTTCGACGAGGCGTTCTTCGGCTCGGGCGGCATCGACCGCGTCCGGCCCGTCGTCGCCGCGCGCGTGGCCGCCGGGCAGGTGTCCCGCTTCGCCGGGGAACGCGTCGGCGCGCCGATCGCCCGCCCGCACCAGATCCTGTGCATCGGCCTCAACTACCGTGACCACGCGGCCGAGAGCGGCATGGCCGTCCCCGACGAGCCGATCCTGTTCACCAAGTCGCCCAACACCCTGGTCGGCCCGAACGACGACGTCCGCATCCCGCGCGGCTCCACCAAGACCGACTGGGAGGTCGAGCTCGGCATCGTCATCGGCCGCCGGACCAGCTACCTCGACTCCGTCGACGACGCCCGGGACGCGATCGCCGGGTACGTCGTCGTCAACGACGTCAGCGAACGCGGCTTCCAGCTGGAACGCGGCGGCCAGTGGGCCAAGGGCAAGTCGGCCGAGACCTTCAACCCCGCGGGACCCTGGCTCGCCACCGCCGACGAGATCGACGACGTCCTCGCCCTCGACATGTGGCTGGACGTCAACGGAGTGCGCCGCCAGACCGGCAGCACCAAGACGATGATCTTCGACCCTTACTTCATCGTGCACTACCTCAGCCAGTTCCTGGTCCTGGAACCCGGCGACCTCATCAACACCGGCACCCCGCCCGGCGTCGGCATGGGCCTCACCCCGCCCGTCTACCTCCAGCCCGGCGAGGTCATGGAACTCGGCATCAAGCACCTCGGCACCCAGCGCCAGCACGTTCTCGCCCCGCGGTGACGCGCCCGCCCATGCGCGCCTTCGTCCTCACCGCGCCGGGGGAGTACGCGGTCCAGGAGGTCCCGGCGCCGGTGCCGGCACCCGGCGAAGCCGTCGTCGACGTCGAACGCGTCGGCGTCTGCGGCACCGACGTCGAGTTCTTCACCGGCGCGATGGCCTACCTCCACCAGGGCCATGCCGCCTACCCGATGCGGCTCGGACACGAGTGGGCCGGACGCGTGGCGGCGGTCGGCGACGGTGTGGACCCCGCGTGGCTCGGCCGACGCGTCATGGGGGACACCATGCTCGGCTGCGGAACGTGCCGCCGCTGCCGACGCGGCCGGCACCATGTGTGCGACCAGCGGCAGGAGGTCGGCATCCGCGGCGACCGCCCCGGCGCCCTGGCCGAACAACTGGCCGTCCCCGCCGCTTCGTTGCACGCCCTGCCGGACACCGTCGACGCCGAACTCGGCGCCCTGGTCGAACCCGGCGGCACCGCCCTGCGCGCCGCCCGTGCCACCGCGTCCGGTGCCGGCGACCGGGTGCTGATCCTCGGTCCCGGCACGATCGGCCTGCTCACCGCGATGTTCGTGCGGGCCGCCGGGGCGGAGGTCCATCTCATGGGAGCGACGGACAGATCCCTCACGTTCGCCCGCGACCTCGGCTTCGAGCACGTCTGGCGCGCGGACTCCCTGCCCGACGGGCCTTACGACGCGGTCGTCGACGCCACCAACGCCGTCCATCTCCCCGGCCTGGCCGTCGAGTCGGTCGAGCCCGCCGGGCGTGTGGTCTACGTCGGCATCGCCGGCGAACCCAGCCGTGTCGACACCCGGACGCTGGCCCTGAAGGACGTCACCGCGGTGGGCGTACTGTCGGCATCTCCCGGTCTGGAAGCGACCGTTCGGGCGTACGCGGAGGGCAGCGTCGACCCGCGTCCCCTCGTCGCCGCGACGGTCGGCCTGGCGGAGGTCGGTGCCGTACTCGCCGGAAAGCGCCCTCCGGACGCGGGCCTCGGTCCCAAGATCCTCGTCGATCCACGCCGGGACTGAGGCGGTCGGAAGCACCCCCGCGCATACGGTAGGCTTGATCTTGAGCCGGTCACCGCAACTGCAAACAACCGGCGCTGCGTTGGTGGTCCAAGGAAAGACGCCCCGCTTCCTGCGGGGAAATGCAGGTGCAAGGCCTGCCCAGCGCTCAATGATGGGCCCGTTCCGCGTGATGCGCGGAGCGGGCCCCATGTTCATGTCCGCCTCAGGCGTCCTCCCACTCCAACTCGGTCTCGTCGACCGCGACCCGGCGGTAGCCCTCCATCGGTTCGCCCGTCTCCAGGGCGGTGGCCGTCGCGTCCAACAGGGCGGGGAGCGAGGCCCAGACGGGAGAAGGGGCGAAGGAACAGCCGGTCTCGTGATCGGCGTCGCCGATCCGCCCCCGACGTCCGTGCCGCCGCTGATCCACGACGAGATAGTCACCTGCGCCGTCGGCGGCGAAGGGAATCCACTCCGCGTGCCACCAAGGCCCGTACTCCGACTCCGGGTCGCCATCTTCGCGATCGGCAGGCTCATCACCGTAGATCCGCATGCGCCGTTGGCGGCTGTCGACGATGTTCCGCGCATCCAGCAGCATCCAGAACGGCGGCACCAGGGCTTGATGCCCCGAACCGTTGTGCCGGAGCAGGGATTGCCGGAGGCTCTCGGGGAACGGCTGTCCCACGGCCTCCTCCGCCGCCGCGACGGCGGCGGCCTCCGCTGGAGGCTCCAGGGCCGCGAACGCCCTCGGTGCGTGCCGGGCGAGCCAGGTCTCGATGCGGGCCCAGGACTCGGTGACCGATGCTGTCATGCGGCCGATCCTGTCAGTCCGCCGAACCGAGCAGAAGGAGATAGGGCAGCACGACGGCAGGCAGTGTCAACAGCCATGGTTTGAGCGGGCGTTCGCGGCGCAGGGGGAGAAGAACGTCGGCGATCAGGACGAGCAGCAGCACGAACAGGCCCGTGATGACGAGGAACAGCAGGACGGGACCGCTGTGGTCGATCTGCGGGTAGGTGCAGCCGTCCAGATCGCGTCGGTCGAGATCATCGAGTCCGCAGTGCCCGTGGGCGGCGTACCAACGGGCGGACTCCCACACGGCGATCGCCGGCACGCCGATCAACAGGTTGACCAGGAGCGGCACGCAGTACCGTCCCACGGAACGCACCGTCACCCCACCACTCCCCGTGTGTACGCGCGGCCCGGCGTCGTCCGCCGCGGCCGCGACCGAGCACCTGGCCCCTGCGCCGTGGGAAAAATAATCCCATCCGCCCGGAGGACGGTGCGACAGAGCCGGCCCAGCGCGACAACCCGGGCTCACTGAAGGTCACTCAGCGCGCGCCCCATCCTGGTCACCGCCTCGCGCAGGACGGCGGGCGGTGTCGCGAAGTTGAGGCGTACGTGGCCCTCGCCGCCGGTGCCGAAGACATGCCCCGAACTGAGCGCGACCCGCGCCCGGTCGAGGAAGAACTTCGCGGGCCCGGCCAGGTCGCTGACCACGCCGGGTCCGTCGCCGCCCGCCTCGGTGTGCAGTCCCAGCCGGGTGCAGTCGAGCCATGCCAGGTAGGTGCCCTCGGGGCGGTGACATCGCACGCCGGGGAGGTGTTCGGCGGCCAGGCGGCCGAGCAGGTCCCGGTTGGCGTCGAGGCCGAGCAGCAGGTCGTCGAGCCAGTCGCCGCCCTTGCGGAAGGCCGCGGTGTGCGCGATGACGCCGAGGTGGCTGGCCCCGTGGCCGACCTCTTCGGGCAGCAGCCGGAGTTCGTCGGCGGCCTCGGGCCCGGCGAGCGCCAGGGCGGCCTTCAGACCGGCGAGGTTCCACGCCTTGGTGGCGGAGGCCAGCGCGAACGCGTTCTCGGCGCCGGACACGCTGAGGAACGGGGTGAAGACAGCGCCCGGCAGCACCAGGGGCGCGTGGATCTCGTCGGAGACGACCCGCACCCCGTGCCGGCGGGCGAGGGAGGCGACGGCCTCCAACTCCTCGCGGGTGTGGACGACACCGGTCGGGTTGTGCGGGTTGCTCAGCAGGAACACCGCACGCCGCCCGTCGGCTCGGGCCCGCACGAAGGCGTCCTCCATGGCGTCCAGATCGATCCGCAGATCGGCACCCAGGCGCGCCTCGACGACGTGGCGGGCGTCGTGCGAGACGAACGCGTAGAAGGGCGGGTACACCGGCGCACACACCACGACCGAGTCGCCGGGATCGGTGAGCAGCCGCAGCACCTCGACGATGCCCAGCATCACGTCCGGCACGATCGCGGTGCGCTCCACCCGCACCCCGTCCCACTGCCACCGCTCGGCGGCGAACGCGGCGAGGGCCTCGGCGTACGCGGTCCCGTACGGATACCCGGTGTCCCCCAGCTCGATCGCCGCCCGCAGGGCCTCGACGACGGCCGGAGCGAGCGGCACGTCCATCTCCGCGACCCAGAGCGGAAGCACGTCCCGGGGGTGCGTGCGCCATTTCATGCTGGTCCGCTGCCGCAGCTGCTCCAGGGTGAGCTGCGCGAGCGGGTCCGTCCGCCGGACCTCCGCGCCGTCGGGGTCCTGATCCATGCGACCGGTCATTCTGCTCTCCCTGGGGTGGGACGGACGGGGCTGCTGTGCACCACGCACCACCGAGCCAGCCGGGCCGAGCGAAGTCAAGCATCGTCGCAGCCAGGGGCGGCGGAAGGCGGTCGGTCCGGCCCGCTAGGCTCCGGCCCATGAGTGAGGCAGACAGACGCGCCGAACGACGCGTCGTCGACGGGCGCTTCGAACTGGAGGCCCGTCTCGGTGGCGGTGGGATGGGCACGGTCTGGCGCGCCAGGGACCTGGTGCTGCACAGGCTGGTGGCGGTCAAGGAGGTCCGCCCGCCGGACCGCGACCTCGCCGAGTACGACCCCGAGGGCGCGCGGATGCTGCGCGAGCGGGTACTGCGCGAGGCCAGGGCGCTGGCCCGCATCGACCACCCGAACGTGGTGACCATCCACCACATCGTCGACGGCGGCGACGGCACGTACCCCTGGCTGGTCATGGAGCTGGTGAGCGGCGGCTCCTTGGCCGACCGCCTCGCCCAGGGCCCGATGCCACCGGCCGAGGCGGCCCGGATCGGCCGCGGCGTGCTGGCCGCGCTGACCGCCGCGCACGACGCGGGCATCCAGCACCGGGACGTGAAACCCGCCAACGTGCTGCTACGACCGGACGGCCGCCCGGTGCTGACCGACTTCGGCATCGCGGCGATCCGCGAGTCGACCACCCTCACCGCCACCGGCTCCATCATCGGCACGGCCGACTTCATGGCCCCGGAACGCATCACCGGCCAGGAAGGCGGCGCCGCCTCCGACCTGTGGTCGCTGGCGATGATGCTGTACACCGCGGTGGAGGCCCACCACCCCCTGCGCCGAGGCACCACCCTGGCCACCCTCGCCGCGGTCCTCCACGAGGACGTGCCACCCCCGGTGCGGGCCGGTGCCCTGGGCGAGCTCCTGATGCGGGTGCTGGTACGGGACCCGGCGGCACGCCCGTCCGCGGCCGAACTCGACCGACGACTGGCGGAGATCGAGTCGCTGCCGACGCCCCCGCGTGACGAACCGACGTCCTACCCCCTCACCCCACCGCAAGCACCACCGCCGTCGACGGCTTCGGACCACCCCCGGTCCTCCCCGGACCCCCGGTCCAGATATCACCCCCACCGCCCACGGCACCGATGTCGACGACGACCCGCAGACGCGGCACGGGTACGACAGTGCTGCGGGCCGTGTCGGGCGTGTCCCTCGCCGGCGCCGTGGGCCTGCTGTGGTGGCTCCTGCCCCTGGACGACAACAAGGGCGACAACCTGGGCACGGGCCCTTCGACGCCTACGTCCTCGTCCCCCTCCACATCCGCGTCGGCATCCGCGTCCACGTCATCGACGCCGAAGCCGTCCGAAGAGCCCCTCGCGACCGGCTCGATGCTGACACCGGCCAACATCCGTACCGCGATCAAGGCGTTGGAGGACGAGACGGGGCGGGACACGTTCGCTGCCTTCAACGTCTACGACGAGTACGTGTCGGCCGAGGTGATGGTGAAGGGCAGCAAGACCAAGTACGACAGCTACACGTACCGCCCAGGAAAGGGCGTGGAGGAGGGAATCATCAAGAGCACCGTGTTCAGCGGCGATCAGCCCTTCACGCTCGACGACATCGCCTGGGAGAGGGTTCCCACGCTTCTGAAGGAGGCGGACAAGAAGCTGAACGTCGCGGATCCGGAACTTCGATACGTGGTGGTCAAGGCGCAGAACGACATCTTCGACACTCCGAAGGGCCTGGCCGTCTATCTCAGCGACGACTACGGGTCGGGCTACCTGTCGGCGACCCCTCAGGGCAAGGTCACCGACGTGTACCCGGCCGAGGAATGACAGGCATGCCGACGCAAGCTCATGCTGCGAAGTCGGCCCGGTGGTCCTCGGCCCATTCCGCGAAGGTCCGGGCCGGGCGACCGGTGATGCTCTCGACCTCGAAGGTGATCTCGGGTGGGGAATCGACCGTCGCCGCAAAGGACTTGAGCAGGGCTCGCACCGTCTGCCGCGGCAGTTCCGGGAAGAGCGTGGCCTCAGCCTCCTCGGTGGGAGTCTCGACGTAGGTCAGCTCGCGTCCGAGGGCCTGCCCGATCGCGGCGACCTGCCCCGCGTTGGTCGTCGCCGCGGGCCCGGTGAGCCGGTGGACGGCACTCTCGTGGCCCGGGTCGAGCAGGCACCGCTCGGCCACGGCGGCGATGTCGTCCTCGTGGATCGGCGCGGAGACGGCGCCGGCGAAGGGGGCGTGCACGGAGTCGCCCTGCCGGATCTGCGGGGCCCACTGGAAGGCGTTGGTGGAGAACGCGTTGGGCCGCAGGAAGGTCCACTCCATGCCGCTGTCCCGGACGAGTTGCTCGGCACGCGCGTGCATGAGGTGGATCGGGTGGGTCTCGTCGGCGCCCTCCCGGATGATCCCCGAGGAGAGCATGACCACGTGTCGTACACCGCCGGCGCGAGCCCGCTCGAGGACGGTCCCCGTGTGGTCGCCGGTGGCCCGCACATGCAGGAAGAGCTTCGAGGCGCCGTCGAACAGCCCCTCCGACTCAAGGTGGTTCACTTCTACGTCCGGGGGAAGCGCGGCCCGCTTCGGATCGCGGCTCACGCCCCGCACGGACTGTCCTTCGGCAACGAGCCGCTTGACTAAAGCACGGCCGACGTTGCCGGTGGCACCGGTGATGACGATCACGTATTTCCCTCCTGGTTGGGCTGGTTGGGCTGGTTGGGCCTCGGTCTGAGGACGATCCCTGGCTGTACCGACCCTAGGAGGGGCGAACGACAGTGACATCGGCACAGGGAACCAACTGACCTACGTCTCCCTACCTACGACCGTGCGGTGCGGGGACGTTGAGCGGTGCCGGCAGTCGGCACGCATATTCCTGCGAAGCGCGGAGCCCGAGTCGCTAGCATCGGGCCCGTCGAGGGGGAGCCATGGCACTGGGACGCAGGGGCGCACGGCGCATCGTGGTCGACGGCACGGCGTATCGCTGGCGCCTGCGCCGCCGGCCGACCTACTTCCAGGGCATGGCCTGGACTCCGTGCACCTACGCGGTCGAGCATGCGGACAGCCCGGGCCCGGGCACAACGCTCGTGGTGACCACCGACCAGTCGCACCTGAGCAACTGGCTTGGCCGCGAAGGCAGTCCGATACGGCCGTCCGACGTCGCCCGTGCCATCGAGCACGCCTTGCGCGAGGGCTGGACCCCGACCTCTCCTGGCGCCCCCTTCCCTCTCGACCTGTCCGCGGGCTTCGTGGCGTCACCTTGAGAGCCGCGGGAGCGGGCGGCGGTGACGGTTCAGGCCACGGCGGGGCCACTTTCGTGGCGTTCGTGGAGTCGCTTCACCTGCTGGGCCCAGAAGCCGAACTTGTCGTCTGCTGACGCGCTCATGGGAAGCAGCCGGAGTTCTTTGGCCAGTTGATAGAAGCCAGGGCCGGCGTCGTTGGCACCCAAGTAGTTGACCAGGGCCGAGAGCATGAGGGGCGGGTCCGACGGGGCGATCTCCTGATGCCGTACCCAGGCATCCCGCCCCCAGAACTGCGTCGATCCGTGAAGGGAGCGTACAGCGCAGGGAGTGTTGACCCGGCCCTCATTGTCAGTGTCGGCGGTTATCGTGCGCCTGCCCTTGATGGGGGCGGGTTTGGGGAGGGGCTGTGGGAGCCAAGACGGGGTCGGCGCCGGAGACGGGCAGGCCATGAGGACGGGAGGACGGCTTGATGGTTGGGGGACATGAACGGAACGGGCTGCGCTGGATAGCCGACGCGTACGACGTCGGCTTCACGCTCACCCTCAGCGAGGGTCTCTCGCCGTACGAACTGCTGCGCGGCATCGGCGCCGAGGAGCCTCACGTCGTCCCGCTGACCCGCTCCGCGGCGTACGAGTTGCTGACCAGGAACGCGGACGACCACATCAGTGACCTCGACTTCCTGGACTGGGAAGACGAAGCGGAGGTCGCCCGTCTGGCGGACGGAGGCTTCCTCCCCGACCCGCCCGACACCATCGTGAGAGCGGGCTCGGTGGCGGGCTGGGCGTATGCGCTGGAGGAATTCCAGTGCCGCACGGGGACTTACCTCGCCGCGCTCTCCCGGGCGGGGAGAGCGTTCAGCATCCATCGCAACGCCAAGGGCTTCAGCCGCGTCGGCTATGCCCTCCATGGAGAACCGGTGACATCCTTCGAGCCCGGTCTGCCCCACCTCACGAACGGCGTCCCGGCCGAAGCCGCCCTCGGCTTCGTCGTCGGCGCAGACGAGCCGGGTGACGTGGCGTTCCTGCGGTTCCTGGAAGCAGAGTCGGACCTCTGGATCCCCTGGGAGGAGACAGAGGCGGAGCTGCCGGCGGCCGCGTTCACCGGCGAACGGCTGTGAGACAGGCCGCCCCCATCGGCTTGCATTGTGAAACCGATCGGTTTACCTTGATGGAAACCGATCGGTTTCCTATCTGTGGAGGCTTGCAGTCATGACCGTTCTGAAGGGCGCGAACGTCTTCGTCACCGGCGGCAGCCGCGGCATAGGCAAGGCTCTGGTGGAAGAGCTGTACGCACGAGGCGCCGCCAAGGTCTACGCCACAGCCCGCGACCCGCGCAGCGTGACGCACCCGGACGCCGTCCCGGTCGCCCTGGAGGTCACCGACCCCGCCTCCGTCGCGGCGGCCGCCGCGCAGGCGCAGGACGTGACCGTGCTGATCAACAACGCCGGCGCCTCGGTCGGCGGGTCCTTCCTCGACACCCCGGTCGACGACGTGCGCCGGGAGTTCGAGACCAACTTCTACGGTCCGCTCCTCGTCGCCCGCGCCTTCGTGCCGATCATCGAACGCAACGGCGGCGGCCACCTCCTAAACGTGCACTCCGTGCTGTCCTGGATCGCGCTCGGCGGCACCTACAGCGCCTCCAAGGCCGCGCTCTGGTCGCAGACCAACTCCCTGCGCCTCGAACTCCAGCCGCGCGGCATCGCCGTCACCGGCCTGCACGTCGGCTACGTCGACACGGACCTCGCGTCCGGCGTCGACGCCCCCAAGTCCGACCCGCGTGACGTGGCCGCCCTCGCCCTCGACGGCATCGAGACCGGCGCCCACGAGGTCCTTGCCGATGACATCTCCCGCCAGGTCAAGGCGGGCCTGGCCGGTGACCTGGCCGCGCTGTACCCCCAGCTCGCGAAGTAGCCCTGAAGTCGGGGAGAGCGTGCAGCCGGCCGCGCCGACCGATTCCTTTCGGAGCCGACCCGAGTCTTCCTGTGCGAGGGCCGGAACCTCCGACCCGGGGACGGAGAGCATCATGCGCAAGCTCATCGCGGGGGCATTCATCACGCTCGACGGCGTGGTCCAGGATCCGGGCGGATTCAGCGAGATCGAACGCGGCGGCTGGGCACTGGACTACTTCGACGACATCTCGCGCCGGCGGGCCACCGACGCTCTCCTGGCCAGCGACACCTTTCTGCTGGGGCGGGCGACTTTCGAGATCCTCGAGAAGGCGTGGTCGCGCAACACGGGGCCGTACGCCGAGGCGATGAATGCCCTTCCCAAGCTCGTCGTGACGAGGACGCTGCGCGGGCCGTTGCCCTGGAACGCCACCGTCCTCGCCGGTGAAGCGGCAGAGACGGTCGCGAAGCTCAAGCAGCAGCCCGGCGGCGACATCGTGATGTACGGCAGCTTCACGCTGATGCGGACTCTGCTGGAGCAGAACCTGATCGACGAGCTGAACCTCGGCGTCCATCCCCTTGTCGTCGGCGAGGGCAGGCGGCTCTTCGACAGTGCGTCGCCGCGCTCGCTGCGGTTCGTGTCGGCAACGCCGAGCGCGACAGGAGTCGTCACGCTCACCTATGCCCCGTAGCGGCGATCGGGATGGGAGATTTCGCGACGGACACGGAACGCTACCGGCGCGAGCTGCTGGCGCACTGCTATCGCATGCTCGGATCGGTGGACGACGCCGAGGACGTGGTCCAGGAGACCTACATGCGTGCCTGGCGTTCGTACGAGGCCTTCCAGGGCAGGTCGTCGGTGCGCACCTGGCTCTACCAGATCGCCACGAACACCTGCCTTTCCGCGTTGTCGCACCGTAGTAGGCGTTTCCTGCCCGCGGGCCTCGGCGGACCCGCCGACGACCCGATGACCCCGCCGACGGCTGCGGAAGCACCATGGATTCAGCCCCTTCCCGACTCCATGCTCGACCCGGCGACGATCGTGGCGGCGCGCGACAGCCTGCGCATCGCGCTGATCGCCACGCTCCAGAAGTTGCCGGGCCGCCAGCGGGCGGTGTTCGTCCTGCGGGATGTGCTGGAGTGGCCGGCGTCGGACGTGGCGCAGGTGATGGGCACCAGCACGGCAGCGGTGAAGAGCACACTGCAGCGCGCGCGTGCGCGACTGGCGCAGGAGCCTCCTGACGTCGAGCAGACACGCGAGCCGGGCAAGCTGAGCACCGTACTCGTTGATTACATCGCTGCCATCGAGGACGCCGATGGTGCGGCCCTTGAACGACTGCTCCGTGCCGACGCCAGGATCGAGGCGACGCCGTGGCGCACATGGTTCGACGGCCGTGCCACATGCGTGCCCTATCTCGTCCAGCACGTCCTGGGTTCGCCGGGAACCTGGCGGTTGCTGCCGACCGGCGCGAACGGCCAGCCCGCGGCGGTCGGCTACCTCAACGGTCGGGCCTACGGCATCCTCGTGCTCACCGTCACCACGACGGGCATCGCGAGAATCAACGCGTTCGGGGATCCAGGGCTCGTCAAGCGGTTCGGCTTCCCTGAGGTGCCGTGAGCACCTGCCGCGTCGAGCAGAGTGGCCGCGGTGGGCGCGCCGGGCTCGGCAGGCGGCGAGCCGTTGGATGCCCGCGAGGCCGGCGGGGTGTCAGCGCAGGTTCGCCGCGTCGAGCAGGGCGGTCACGGTGGGAATGACGAGCCCGCCCTGAGTGTCGGCCTTGATCCCCGCGCGGGCGCTGGCGCCGTCGAAGACCAGGATCAGCTGCCGGGCCAGCAGGTCGGGGTCGCTCGCCCCGCCCCGCTCGGCCTCGTTGCGGAAGTAGGCCGTCAGGTTCTCCTTGACCCGGCGGGCCACCCGGCTCGCGGGATGCTCCGGGTCCTTGAGTTCGATCTGTACGACCAGGTACCGGCAGCCCTGGAAGTCGGGTGCGGCCGCCAGCGCTTCCGCCTGTTCGAAGACGTACAGGATCCGCTCGCGCGGCGACCGGTCGTCGTCCGTCGCGGGAAGGAGTGTCGTCACATAGGCGGAGGCGCGTTCCAGCAGGCTCGCCGCCAGTAGCTCGTCCTTGCTCTCGAACAGCTTGTACATGGAGCGCTTGGACACTCCCGCCGCCTTGCACAGCGCGTCGACGCCGATGTTGACGCCCTCCTGGTACGTGAGCGTGGCCGCTGCCTCCAGCAGGCGCTCTCGGGAGCTCGGCAGTGCTTCGGTGGTCATACGGCGAGGGTAACTCGATTCCGGCCTATTGGAAACCGATCGGTTTACGGCGAGTGAAGGGAAGTGAAGGGAGTGGTGGGCGCCGGGGCGTCCCAGTGCACGCGTCCCGTCGGTTCGGCTTGCGGGTGGAAACCGATCGGTTTACCTTTGTGGAGACCGATCGGTTTCCGATGCTCCGGTGAGAGTCGTGGCCCTTTGGTCGATCCCTCACGCACAAGGAGTCGGCGAGATGACCAGCCACGAGTCACGTCCCGCGATGCGCATCCCGGGACCACCAGCCACACGATCCCCCCTCGCGGCGGCCGGGAGGGGGAGCTGCGGTACCTCACGGCGGGCACCGGCGCTCCTCTGGTCCTGCTGCACACCGTGCGCACCCAGGCCGAGCACTTCCGCCACCTCCTCCCGCTGATCGCGGACCGTTACACCGTCCATGCCCTCGACCTGCCGGGGATGGGCTACTCCGAGATCGTGCCCGGAGCGTCGTACGACGAGCCTGCGATGCGTGCGGGCGTCGAGCGGCTGCTGACCGAACTCGACCTGAACGACGTGACGTTGGTGGGGGAGTCCATGGGTGCGGTGCTCGCCCTGACCACCGCGGCCGAGCTGCCGGACCGGGTGCGGCGTGTCGTGGCGGTGAACACGTACGACTTCCGCGGCGGCATCGCCCGCTCCAGCCTCCTGGCCCGCGTGGTCGTCAGCGGCGTCCTCGCACCCGGCGTGGGCCCGCTGATCGCGAAGGCCGAGCCCAGGCCCGCCCTCCGCGCGATCCTTCAGGGCGGCCTCGGCGACAAGAGCGCGCTGCGCGAGGACTATGTCGACGAGCTGCTCCGGGTGGGTGCCCGCCCGGGCTACCCGACCGTCGCCCGTGCCGTGTACCAGGCCCTGCCCAGCCTCATCGCGGCCCGCTCGCGCTACCCCGAGATCAAGGCGCCCGTCCACCTCGTCTACGGCGAGAAGGACTGGTCCCGCCCCTCCGACCGGGAAGCCAACAGGCGACTGCTGCCGGCCGCCGACTTCACCCAGGTCCCCAAAGCGGGCCACTTCATCGCACTGGAACGCCCCGACGTACTGGCCGACCTGCTGAACGCGGTCGCCTGACCGCCGGTCGGCGTCCCGCCCGCGACTCCGCCGACTCGGCCGGCTGCTGCCTCCCCGTGGCGGCCACGTCGTCGAGATGAATCGAGCCGCCCACAGGTGAGCGTGCCGGGCCGCTGTCAGTGGGCTCTGCGATCGTGTGCGGCATGGACGAAGTCGTGGAGCGCGTCGATGCGCAGGACCGTGTGCTGGGGCCGGTGAGCCGGAGGGACGCCGTCCGGGAGGGCTGGCTGCACCGGGTCGCCGTGGTCGTGTGTCACGACCGGCAGGGTCACCTCCTCGTCCATCGGCGTGCTGAGCAGGTGCCCCGGTTCCCGGGGCATCACGAGGTCGGCATCGGCGGAGCGGTGGGGGTCGGGGAGTCCTACGAGCAGGCGGCCGCCCGCGAGGTGGAGGAGGAGCTGGGGGTGTCGGCGGCGGTGCGCTTGCGCTTCACGTTCCTCAACCGCAGCGGGCTGAGCCCGCACTGGCTCGGGGTGTGCGACGCCGTCATTCCGCGGGCCGTCACGCCGGATGCGCGGGAGGTCGCCTGGCACGCCTGGATCGGCGAGTCCGACCTGCCGCGGATCCTTCGCGAACGGACTTTCACCCCTGACAGCCAGGAGATCCTGGACCGCTACTTCGCCGACCGCGCCGAAAGGGCATGAGGTGCGGGAAGAACGCCGGGCCGGTTCGGTCAGTCGTCTGCGGGTGCGTCGTCGAAGAGCAGCCGTACGAAGTCCGTGACCGGACCCAGGATGTCGAGGTCCTGGTCGAGCACCCACTGGAGTTGGAGGCCGTTGAGGACGGCATGGAAGAGGACCGCCGCGCTCTGAGGGGTCACGTCCTTGCGGAGGCGGGCGCGGGCCGGCTCGTCGGAGAGGCCCCCGGCGAACTGGCCCCGGCCCCGTTCGTAGCGTTCGACGAAGTAGCTGTGGGCTGGGTGGTCCGGACGTGAGGCGGCTGCCGCGAGTTCGATCCACAGGCGCATCAGCTCGGGCGCCTTCTGATGGTGCCGGATGAGTTCCACGAGGTAGGGCGCCAGCCGGTCGAGCGAGTCGACCCGGCTCACTCCCTGGGCCCACTCGTCGGTGTCGCGCCGGGCGAGCACCTCGGCCAGGAGCTCGTCCTTGTTGCGGAAATGGTGGAGAAGGCCCGCGTGGGTGATGCCCGCGCGTTCGGCGATGTCCCGCAGGGAGGCCTTGGCGTAGCCCTTCTCGGCGAAGCTGTCGCGGGCCGCCCGGACGATCTCGGCCCGGCGGGCCGGCGTCTTGGCGTACGGACCTCGCGCTTTCGCCTCACCCACAAGCTGCTCACTTTCTCCGGCGCGGCCGGCGGCGGGCGGCGGGGGGTAGGCAGCGCCGAGTAACGCCGGGCGGTACGCGTCGCCCTGATGACGAACGTTGATCGTACTCTTCGCCGCCTCCCAGGGGTGGGTCGGTCGCCCTCACGCTGGGAGAACCCGGACCCGGCACACCCATTGTGTTTCGGTCCGATCCGTTCGTAAGCTTTCCGCTTGGAAGGTATTGAAACGTTTCAAACGAGGTGAGCTGTGGACGAGGACAACAGAACCGCCGCATTGAGCCGCCGGCACCTGCTCGGCATCATGACGGCGGTGGCCGCGGGAGGCGCGGGGGCCGCCCT
>MWJO01000047.1 GCA_002027195.1 Streptomyces sp. GKU 895
ACCCACCGCCACCGTCCAACCCGTTCACACACGCACGCCAACCGACGAACCCACCCCCACCGTCCGAACCGCTCACACGCGCGCACGCCAACCGACGAACCCGCCGCCGTCGCCCGCCCCGGTCACGCATGCATCTGATCGGCGGCGCGCGGTGCCGTCGTCCGGGCCCTTCGTCGGCGTACGTCATCGGCGCCGTCGGCGGGGTGCCGGCTTCCTCGGGTCGGGGAGTGGGTCCTCGCGGCCGCCTGCCAGTCGGCGGCGCCACCACAGGTCGGCCTGCCACTGGCGCTCCGCGGCGAAGGGGTCGGGGAGGGTGCGTCGCAGGTAGACGGCGTCCAAGTCGCTCACCACGCGCGAGAGTTCGGCGCGGGGTCGGGGAGGCAGCCGGGTGAGGACCTCGTCCAGTACGTCGCGGGCGTGGCGGACGTCGTCGAAGGAGCAGCCGCGGCAGGAGCACTCCGCGTCCTGCGGGTAGCGGGGTCGTCGGCCCGCCGGTCGCAGGAACTGGCGGTAGCGCCGCAGGGCCTGGTCGGTGGCGCCGGAGTACACGTAGTAGTCGGTCGGCAGCCCTTCAACGCGGGCTACGGCGAGGGTGGTTCGGCTGGAGAGGCCGTGGATGCGGGCCGGGGGCAGGCCCCATCGCGGGGCACTTGAGGGTCGGGCGGCGCGCAGCGCGCCGGGGCGCCTACGCGGCATCGCCCTTTCGGGACGCGGCCGGCACGGTCATGCGGAGCGTGGACGTCATGCCCGCCATCATGTCATCGCCGACGGACCCGGTGAGCGGCGGCTCGTGGCCCACCGGGTCCGCACGCCGGCCGGGGTTACCCGACGCGACAGGGCAACGTGGTCGCCGTATCACCGCCGGAGCCGGTCACGACGTACCCGAACGTCGCGCTCTTCCCTGGGCTCAGGGACCCGTTCCAGTCGGCGTTGTGGACCATCACGTCCTGGCCCGTGTAGGTGGCGTTGCCGTTCCAGAGGCTGTCCACCTTCTGCCCGCTCGGGAGGGTCCAGTCGACCATCCAGCCGAGCATCGGGACGTCGCCCGAGTTGGTGACGGTCACCTCGGACTGGTAGCCGCCGCTCCAACTGCCGGTCGTCCTGCGGGTGGCGGTGCAGGTGCCGGGGACCGGTTCGGTCGGGTTGCCCGGTTCGTGGATGCCGGTCACCTCGCCGTGGCCGCCGTCGAAGACGACGTCGGAGCAGGAGTAGAAGGTCTCCGCGCTGTCCGAGCGCTGCCAGACCATGTAGATGATGTGGCGGCCCGACTTGTTGGACGGAAGCTGCCCGGTCCAGGAGTAGTTGGCGTCGACCGTGCCCGGACTGCCGTGGAGCGGCGGGTGGTCGACCGAGAGGAAGGGCCGGTCCTCGATGTCGTTCCAGGTGAGGGTCTTGGTCGGGTCGAAGCCGTCCTTGGTGACGTAGACGTAGAACCAGCCCGGGTGCGCGGCCCAGGCGTTGTAGGAGAAGTCGACGGTCGCGCCCGAGGTGAGGTGGGTCAACGGCCAGTCGTTGCGGGGGGCGTTGAAGCCGGTGAAGTTGGTGTTGCCGCCGCTGCACAGCTGGCCGTCCGGTACGAAGCCGCGGGTGCGGCCGGCGCCGTCCGAGCGGAGCACCGAGAACCAGTTGTAGAACGGCGTGGTGCCGCTGACGGCCTGCGCGTTCTTGCAGGCCGGGTTGACCGGCTTGATCTCACCTGTGTCGGTCAGCGCGTCCTGCCAGCACAGGAAGGTACGGCTGGCGGGCTTCATCGGGGTGCCGTGGGCCTCCGCCTGCCCGCTGGTCGTGACGACCAGGGCGACCGCGGGGATGGTGGCGAGCAGCGAGACCAGGACGAGGAAGAGGGCTCTGGCGCGAGTCGGGAGCACTAATCGGCGACCCGGGGACGCCGCTGATTTTGTCAGGATCATGACAGTCCAGTCCGTTCCTTGAGGTACGGGCCGTGCGGATGCGTGTACGGAGGGGCGGGGTGGGTGGTCCCCCTTCGGATGGGTTCCGGTCCATCCGCATGGGAGCGCTCCCACCCCGCCTGTGGCGGAAGTTAGCGCGAATAGGGGCGGGTGTAAACGGTTGGCGCAGGAGGGTTGTCCGAAGATGTGGCACCACTCTGCGCGTGACGGCTCGCGTGGCGCGCAGAACGCCGCCGCAACCGAGCCGTACGAGGTCGCGGCCGACACCACGACGAACTCGTCACCGAACTGCCGTTCCCCGTCGAGATCGGCCTCGACGCGCTCCTCGGCTGCTGACCCCGCCGACGCGGGTCACACGGGATACGCCCCCTGAAAGGCGAGCCGTGCCTCCGCCCCCTCCCCCACGGCCGTCAGCAGGTCGTCGAGGTCGAGGAACTCCTCCCACGCCGTCCGCCCGCTCGCCTCGGCCAGCGCCCCGACCACCAGGTCCTCCAGCTCCGCGACGCGCTTGTTCTTCCACGCCTTGTCGGCGAGGCTGACCAGCAGATCCTCGATCGTCACGTCCGGCGCGGTCCAGCTCGCGTGGGTGGCGGCGAAGCGGGCCAGGTGCGGGGCGATGCCGTGGCCCAACAGCAGGTCACGACCGGCGACTTCGTGCGCCGAACCGGGGCCGGAGAGTTCCGTGGTGTGCGCTGTCTTGCCTATGTCGTGCGTGGCCGCGCCGAACAGCACCGCCTCGCGGTCGAGCGGGAGTTGAGGATGCTGCCGCGTCACCCACTCCACGAGGTCGTACGCCACGTCGTGCACCGCCCTCAGATGCGCGGCCAGTCGCGGCGGCGCGTCCAGCTCGCGCAGCAGCTCCGCCGCCGGGTCCGGCAGCGGGCGGAGGGGTGGGTCGCCGGGGTCGTGCAGGGCGCGGTGGAGAAGGGTCGGGGCGGTCACGCGGAAAGGGTACGGCGATCGCCGACGCCGTGCGGGCGGCCTCGGGTTCGACGTCGTGCGTCCCGAAACCGTTCGTCTCGGCATCGTTCGCCTCGGCATCGTTCGCCTCGGCATCGTGCGTCTCGATATCGCCGTAGGACCACGGCAGTTCAGGCGGGCGGCCGTGCGGCACGAGCGACCGCGTCTCATCGAGCCCTGGCCCCCTCCCCCGACAGCGCCAGCGGAGTCTGTGGCGCCAACGGCAGTCGTACCGTGAACTCCGTGCGTCCCGGCGTGCTTTCGACGTCGATGCGCCCGCCGTGTGCCGCCGTGATCGCCGCGACGATCGCCAGCCCGAGCCCCGAACCGCCCTCCAGCCCACCTGCCCTGGTGCGGGACGCGTCGGCTCGGGTGAAGCGTTCGAAGACCGTGGGGAGCAGGGCGGGCGGGATGCCGGGGCCGTTGTCGCGGACGCGGACGGCGCAGTGGGCGCCCCTGGTGTCGACGACCGCGACGACCCTCGTGCCCGGCGGCGTGTGCACGCGAGCGTTGGCCAGGAGGTTGGCGACCACCTGGTGCAGACGGGCCTCGTCGCCGGTCACCAACGGCTCCGCGTCCAGGGTGAGTTCAAGCTGCCAGTCATGGCTGTCGCCCGCGGCCCGCGCGTCCCACACCGCCTCCGCGACCAGCGCCGCGACATCGACCTCGGCGGACTGCAGCGGGCGGCCCTCGTCCAGGCGGGCCAGCAGCAACAGGTCCTCCACCAGGACCGTCATCCGTGCCGACTCGGCCGAGACGCGCCGCCAGGCCGTGCCGGGTTCGATGCGGTCGGTGCCGCGGTTCATGAGCTCGGCGTAGCCCGCGATCGAGGCGAGCGGTGTGCGCAGTTCGTGGCTGGCGTCGGAGAGGAAGCGGCGCATGCGTTCCTCGGTGCGCAGGCGTTCGGTCAGCGACGACTCGACATGGTCGATCATGCGGTTGAGGGCGGCGCCGACCTGACCGGCCTCGCTGTCGGGGTCGGTGTCGCGTTCGGGGACGCGGGTGAGGTCGCCCACCCGGCCGCTGCCCAGCGGGGCACGGGAGACCTCGACCGCGGTCCCGGCGACGCGGCCGAGGGGGCGCAGCTGACGGCGGATGACCACCGCGCACACGCATCCGGCGGCGCTGAGCCCGACCGCCGCGATGACCGCCTCCGCGAGGACCATCCCCCGGATCATCTGCCGCACGTCGTCCATCGGGAGACCGACGAGGACCCGGATGCCGTCGCGGTCGAGGGCGGTGATCCGGTACGTGCCGAGGCCGGGCACCGTCCGGGTGTGCATCGACCCGTCGGCCTCGATGTCCGCGAGGGCGGCGCGCTGTTCGGTGGTGAGCCGCCGGGCCGTGTTCTCCCGCGCCACGACCGCCGCGCTGACGATGTCGCCGTCGGCGTCGAGCCGCGCGGCCACCATGCCGGTCGGGTGGCCCTGTTCGTGCAGGAAGCCGAGGTCGGCGGTGAGCCGGGGTTGCAGCGCCGCGCCGCCCAGGCAGCGCTCGACGGCGTCGCCGACGCGGTCGTCCAAGTTGCCGTACAGATAGGCGCGTTGGACGAACACGGTGGTGAGCGCCATCGCCGCGCACACGGCGACCAGGGCGAGGGAGATGAACAGCAGCAGGCGCGAGCGCATCGAGCGCAGTCGCCGCCGGGCGGTCATCTGCCGTCCTCCGCCGGCCTGATGGCGTAGCCGAGGCCGCGCACGGTGTGGATCATCGGCGCCCGGCCGCGGTCGATCTTGCGGCGGAGGCTGGAGATGTACACCTCGACGAGGTTGCCGCCGCCGTCGAAGGAGCTGCTCCAGACGTGGTCGATGATCTGCGCCTTGCTCAGCACCTGCCGCGGATGGTCCATCAGCAGGCTGAGCAGGTCGAACTCCTTGGCGGTGAGGTGGATCGGCGTGGCCGCGCGGTGCACCTCGCGGGTCTCCTCGGTGAGGACCAGGTCGCCGAGGACCCGTACGGCCGGGTCGGCGCCGGTGTGCCGGGCGTCCGCCCGGCGCAGCAGTCCGCGCAGCCGCAGTACGACCTCCTCCAGGGAAAACGGCTTGGTGACGTAGTCGTCGGCGCCGGCGCCGAGCCCGTCGAGCCGGTGCTCCAGGGTGTCGCGCGCGGTGAGCATGAGGACGGCAGCCGCGGATTCTCGTACCGCAGGCGGCGCAGCACCTGGAGGCCGTCGAGGTCGGGGAGCATCCCGTCGAGCACGACGGCGTGCGGGGCGCAGCCGCGGGCGGCCTTCAGCGCGCTCTGTCCGTCCGCCGCCGGGTAGGCCCGCCAGCCCGCCTCCTCGACGGCCACGGAGAGCACGTCGGTGAGTGCGGGCTCGTCGTCGACGATGAGCACGCGGACGCGGCCTTTGCGGTACCCAGGGGTGCCAGTCATGTCCCGATTCTGTCCCCGTGAGCTGGGGGAATCCTGTGTTCAGCCTGAGGACCGGCGATGGGCGGGCGTCCGTGAACTGCCGAGGGCCGCACCCCTGGTGACCAGGGGTGCGGCCCTCGAGTGCCGTACTGAGCCGCTTACTTGCGGATCAGGCTGCGCAGCACGTACTGCATGATGCCGCCGTTGCGGTAGTAGTCGGCCTCACCGGGGGTGTCGATGCGGACGACCGCGTCGAACTCGACGCCCGTGTCGGTGGTGACCTTGACCGTGCTCGGGGTGGTGCCGTTGTTCAGCTCGGTCACGCCGGTGATGGTGAAGGTCTCCTCGCCGGTCAGGCCGAGGGAGTCGGCGTTCTGGCCGGCCGGGAACTGCAGCGGCAGGACGCCCATGCCGATGAGGTTCGAGCGGTGGATGCGCTCGTACGACTCGGTGATGACGGCCTTGACGCCGAGAAGCGCGGTGCCCTTGGCGGCCCAGTCGCGGGACGAGCCGGAGCCGTACTCCTTGCCGCCCAGGATGACCAGCGGGATGCCGGCGGCCTGGTAGTTCTGCGACGCGTCGTAGATGAAGGAGACCGGGCCGCCGTCCTGCGTGAAGTCGCGGGTGTAGCCGCCCTCGGTGCCCGGCGCGATCTGGTTGCGCAGGCGGATGTTGGCGAACGTACCGCGGATCATGACCTCGTGGTTGCCGCGGCGGGAGCCGTAGCTGTTGAAGTCACGACGCTCCACACCGTGCTCGGTGAGGTACTTGCCGGCCGGGGTGTCGGCCTTGATGGCGCCGGCGGGCGAGATGTGGTCGGTGGTGACCGAGTCGCCGAGCTTGGCCAGGACGCGGGCGCCCGTGATGTCGGAGACCGGGGTGGTCTCCATGGTCATGCCCTCGAAGTACGGGGGCTTGCGGACGTACGTCGACTCCGGGTCCCACTCGAAGGTGTCGCCGGTCGGGATCGACAGGGCCTGCCACTGGGCGTCGCCCGCGAAGACGTCCTGGTAGGACTTGGAGAACATGTCCTCGCCGATGGCGTTGGCGACGACGTCGTTGACCTCGGCCTCGGAGGGCCAGATGTCGGCCAGGTAGACCGGCTTGCCCTCCTGGTCCACACCCAGCGCGTCGCGCGTGATGTCCACCTTCATGGAGCCCGCGATGGCGTACGCGACGACCAGCGGCGGGGAGGCCAGGTAGTTCATCTTGACGTCGGGGTTGATACGGCCCTCGAAGTTGCGGTTGCCCGAGAGGACCGAGGTCACGGCCAGGTCGTGGTCGTTGACGGCCTTGGAGACCTCCTCCGGCAGCGGGCCGGAGTTGCCGATGCAGGTGGTGCAGCCGTAACCGACCAGGTTGAAGCCGACCTTGTCGAGGTAGGGGGTGAGCCCCGCCTTGTCGAAGTAGTCGGTGACGACCTTGGAGCCCGGGGCGAGGGTGGTCTTGACCCACGGCTTGCGGGTCAGGCCCTTCTCCACGGCCTTCTTCGCGACGAGCGCGGCGGCGACCATGACGTACGGGTTGGAGGTGTTGGTGCAGGAGGTGATGGCCGCGACCGTCACCGCGCCGTGGTCGAGCTCGTACGTCGAGCCGTCGGGGGCGGTCACCGTGACCGGGTTGGACGGGACGCCGTTGGGGGCGACCGCGGGGGCGTCGGAGGCCGGGAAGGACTCCTTGCCCGCCTCGTCCACGGCGTCGACGTAGTTGAGGACGTCCGACTTGAACTGCTGGGCGGCGTTCGCGAGGACGATGCGGTCCTGCGGGCGCTTCGGGCCGGCGATGGAGGGGACGACCGTGGAGAGGTCGAGCTCCAGCTTCTCGGAGAAGTCGGGCTCGGCGGCCGGGTCGAGCCAGAGGCCCTGCTCCTTGGCGTACGCCTCGACGAGCGCGAGCTGCTGCTCGGAGCGGCCGGTGAGCTTGAGGTAGTTGATCGTTTCGGCGTCGATCGGGAAGATCGCGGCGGTCGAACCGAACTCCGGCGACATGTTGCCGATGGTGGCGCGGTTGGCCAGCGAGGTGGCGGCGACGCCCTCACCGTAGAACTCGACGAACTTGCCGACGACGCCGTGCTTGCGCAGCATCTCGGTGATGGTGAGCACGAGGTCGGTGGCGGTGGTGCCCGGGGTGAGCTCACCGGTCAGCTTGAAGCCGACGACGCGCGGGATGAGCATCGAGACCGGCTGGCCGAGCATCGCGGCCTCGGCCTCGATGCCGCCGACGCCCCAGCCCAGCACACCGAGGCCGTTGACCATCGTGGTGTGCGAGTCGGTGCCGACGAGGGTGTCGGGGTAGGCCTGGCCGTTGCGCACCATGACCGTACGGGCGAGGTGCTCGATGTTGACCTGGTGGACGATGCCGGTGCCCGGGGGGACGACCTTGAAGTCGTCGAAGGCGGTCTGGCCCCAGCGCAGGAACTGGTAGCGCTCCTTGTTGCGGCCGTACTCCAGGTCGACGTTCTGCTTGAAGGCGTCGTTGGTGCCGAACTTGTCGGCGATGACGGAGTGGTCGATGACCATCTCGGCCGGGGAGAGCGGGTTGACCTTGGCCGGGTCGCCGCCGAGGGCCTTGACGGCCTCACGCATGGTGGCGAGGTCGACGACACAGGGCACGCCGGTGAAGTCCTGCATGATCACGCGGGCGGGCGTGAACTGGATCTCCTGGGACGGCTGGGCCTGGGAGTCCCAGCTGCCGAGGGCACGGATGTGGTCGGCGGTGATGTTCGCGCCGTCCTCGGTACGGAGCAGGTTCTCCAGCAGAACCTTGAGGCTGTACGGAAGGCGAGCCGAGCCTTCCACCTTGTCCAGCCGGAAGATCTCGTACGACTCGTCGCCCACCTGCAGCGTGCTGCGGGCGTCGAAGCTGTTCGCCGACACGACAGTCTCCTTCATTGATGTGCGCGTTCCCACCGCATCCTGCCGCCACGACGACTTGGCCGATCCGCTAAGGTCAGGCTAAGTTAGGTAACCCTAACCAGGGGTGGCGGCTGCGGTACGCCTCGGCAGATATCTCGATGTCGAGATAACTCTAGTACATGGGGTCGGACAGGTCATGCCCGGCCTCCGTTTGTGACGCCCCACACGACCTCTAGGCTCACCGTGTGATTATCCGGCGGGACGGCCCCTTCGGCGCGGGCAGACCCAAGCGCGTGGGGGACGACTCGTGAGCCGTGCCGAGTGGGTCGTCCGGCACCTGCCCGAGATGACGGCCGGACTCCGGCCCGCGCTGCGCGCCCACCTCATCCACACCCTGCGTCCGGACGACCTCACGGCCGCGGCCGCCATCGACGCCACCGCCCACCCGACCGGCCTGCACCTGCACGACGTCTCCCGGGACGGCATCCCGTACGTCGGCATCGAGTTGGCGGGCGACCTCGGTGCGCTCCTGCACGGCTCGCGGGTCGTCGCGTTCGGCGACACGGCGGTCGCCGCACGGCGCCGGCTCGCTGAAGAGGACGCCACCGGCAGCCGTACCGGCCTCGACGAGGTGCTCATCGGGCACTGGAGCAGCGCCCCGTACGACTACGGCGTCATGGAGACGTCCGAGTGCGAACTGCGGGCCGACGGCACCGGGTGGAGCCTGCTGGCGCATCTCGGCGGGGAGTGGGTGACGTGGCTGACCTGGCGGTGCCCGTCGCCGGGGCTGCTGGAGTTGCGGACGGAGGGCGGCCAGGCGTCACGGCACCGGTACGTCGTCACAGCCGCCCCGGTGACATCGGTCACCTTCGAGGAGCCGGTCGAGCTCTGCCATCAGTACGCCAAGTCGGGGTAACCGACAGGTACGTTCCCAGACCCCCGGAAGGAGGCGTACGCATGCCCCTGACGTTCCGCAAGAGTTTCCGCATCCTGCCCGGCGTACGACTGAACATCAACCGGCACTCCTGGTCCATCACCACCGGCGGCGGAAAGAACGGTCCGCGCCACACTCACAGCAGCACCGGACGTCGTACGACATCGGTCGATTTGCCCGGACCTTTCGGATGGCGTCGCACCCGTACCCATAAGCGGCATTGACGGGCCATCACCCGAATGGCCCCATCAGGATGTGCCATCTCATATCTGAGATAGCCTCAACCTCATGGCAGACGATTACCTCGTACGCATCGGCAAGCTCATCCGTGACGCCCGTCAACACCGTGGCTGGACACAGTCGCAGCTCGCGGAGGCGCTCGGCACCAGCCAGAGCGCCGTCAACCGCATCGAGCGCGGCAACCAGAACATCAGCCTTGAGATGATCGCTCGAATCGGTGAAGCCCTGGAGAGCGAGATCGTCTCCCTGGGCTACGCGGGCCCGATGCATCTGCGAGTCGTCGGCGGGCGCCGGCTGTCCGGCGCCATCGACGTCAAGACCAGCAAGAACGCGTGCGTGGCACTGCTGTGCGCCTCTCTGCTCAACAAGGGGCGCACAGTGCTGCGCCGGGTCGCTCGCATCGAGGAGGTCTACCGCCTGCTGGAGGTGCTCAACTCCATCGGCGTGCGCACCCGCTGGATCAACGAGGGCGTCGACCTGGAGATCGTGCCGCCCGCCCAGCTGGACATGGCCGCGATCGACGCGGAGGCGGCCCGCCGCACCCGCTCGATCATCATGTTCCTCGGCCCGCTGCTGCACCGCATGGACGCCTTCAAACTGCCGTACGCCGGTGGCTGCGACCTCGGGACGCGGACCATCGAGCCGCACATGATCGCGCTGCGCCGCTTCGGCCTCGACATCGCGGCGACCGAGGGGCTCTACCACGCCCAGGTGGACCGCTCGATCTCGCCGGACCGCCCGATCGTGCTGACCGAGCGCGGCGACACCGTGACCGAGAACGCGCTGCTGGCCGCCGCGCGGCACGACGGCGTCACGGTCATCCGCAACGCCTCCTCCAACTACATGGTCCAGGACCTCTGCTTCTTCCTGGAGGCGCTCGGCGTCAAGGTCGAGGGCATCGGAACCACCACCCTCACCGTGCACGGCATGCCGACCATCGACGTGGACGTCGACTACTCCCCCTCCGAGGACCCGGTCGAGGCGATGAGCCTGCTGGCCGCCGCGGTGGTCACTGAGTCGGAGCTGACGGTCCGCCGGGTGCCCATCGAGTTCCTGGAGATCGAGCTCGCGGTCCTGGAGGAGATGGGCCTCGACCACGACCGCACGCCGGAGTACTCCGCCGACAACGGCCGTACCCGCCTGGTCGACCTGACGGTCCGCCCGAGCAAGCTCGAAGCGCCGATCGACAAGATCCACCCGATGCCGTTCCCGGGCCTGAACATCGACAACGTCCCGTTCTTCGCGGCCATCGCGGCCTCCGCGCAGGGCAAGACGCTGATCCACGACTGGGTCTACGACAACCGTGCGATCTACCTGACGGACCTCAACCGTCTCGGCGGCCGGCTCCAGTTGCTGGACCCGCACCGCGTGCTGGTCGAGGGCCCGACCCGCTGGCGCGCCGCCGAGATGATGTGCCCGCCGGCGCTCCGCCCCGCCGTGGTCGTCCTGCTGGCGATGATGGCGGCGGAGGGCACGTCCGTGCTGCGGAACGTGTACGTCATCAACCGGGGTTACGAGGACCTCGCCGAGCGGCTCAACAGCATCGGGGCGCAGATCGAGATCTTCCGCGACATCTGAGTCGCACCGAGAACCACCGAATGCCGCCGCACCCCTTCGCGTGGGGTGCGGCGGCATTCGTGCGTGTTGAGCCGCCGCCGCCCACCACCACATCACGAGCGTCGGCTCTTCCTCGAGCACAGCGGCATGTGACATAGTACTGGCGTGACCAAGCGACTGACCTGCGACGTCGTGGTAGTCGGAGCCGGGATGGCGGGCGCGGCCTGTGCCCTGTACGCCTCTCGTGCCGGCCTGGACGTCACCGTGGTGGACCGCGGCCCGGTGGCCGGGGGCACGACCGGTGCGGGTGAGGGCAATCTGCTGGTCTCCGACAAGGAGCCGGGGCCCGAGCTCGAACTCGCCCTGCTGTCGGGTCGGTTGTGGGGCGAACTGGCCGCCGAGCCGGGGCTGGGGGCCGCCTTCGAGTACGAACCCAAGGGTGGCGTCGTCGTCGCCTCCACACCCGAGGGGCTCACCGCCCTGGAGGGGTTCGCCGCCGGGCAACGGGCGGCCGGGGTCGAGGCGCTGAGCGTCGATGCCCATCAACTCCGTGAGCTGGAGCCGTACTTGACGCCGGACACGGCCGGTGGCGTGCTCTACCCCCAGGACGCCCAGGTGATGCCGACCCTGGCCGCCGCGCACCTCCTACGCGCTTCAGGCGCACGCCTGTTGACGGGCTGGAACGTGATCGACGTACCGCGCGGCGCCGACGGTGCCGTGCGCGGGGTGCGCACCGAGCGGGGCGAGATCCACGCGCCGACGGTCGTGAACGCGGCCGGCACCTGGGGCGGCGAACTCGCCGCGCTCGCCGGCGTGCACCTGCCCGTCCTCCCGCGGCGCGGCTTCGTCCTGGTCACCGAGCCGCTGCCGCGCCGGGTCCGGCACAAGGTGTACGCCGCCGACTATGTGGCCGACGTGGCCAGCGACTCGGCGGCGCTGCAGACCTCGCCGGTGGTGGAGGGCACGGCCGCCGGGCCGGTCCTGATCGGCGCGAGCCGGGAGCGGGTCGGCTTCGACCGCTCCTTCTCACTGCCCGCCGTACGGGCGCTGGCGGCGGGCGCGACCCGGCTGTTCCCGTTCCTGCAGGACGTCCGGGCGATGCGCACCTACCTCGGCTTCCGCCCGTACATGCCCGACCACCTGCCCGCGATCGGCCCCGATCCACGCGTCCCCGGCCTCGTCCACGCCTGTGGGCACGAGGGCGCCGGCATCGGACTCGCCACCGGGACCGGGCAGTTGATCGCCGAGGTGCTGAGCGGCAAGGCGCCCGCGCTGGATCTGACGCCGTTCCGTCCCGACCGCTTCGCGCCCACCGAGGAGGACGTGTGAACCCGCTGGAGCTGGTCCGGGCCCGTCCCGGACCTCCGTTCACCGTCACGCTCGACGGGCGCGCGATCGAGGCGCTGCCCGGCCAGACCGTCGCCGCCGCGCTCTGGACGGCCGGGATCACCTCGTGGCGGAGCACCCGCGGCGAGGGGCGTCCGCGGGGCGTCTTCTGCGGCATCGGCGTCTGCTACGACTGCCTGGTCACCGTCAACGACCGCCCCAACCAAAGGGCTTGTCTCGTTCCGCTGAAGCCGGGCGACGCGATCCGCACACAGGAGGGGACGGGTCATGACGTCTGAACGGCCGCATCTGGCGGTGATCGGCGCCGGCCCCGCGGGGCTGGCCGCCACGCTGGCGGCCGCCCGGCACGGCCTACGGGTCACCCTCGTCGACTCGGCGCCCGAAGCGGGCGGCCAGTTCTACCGGCAGCCCGCCCGCGAGCTCCGCGCACGACACCCCGAGGCCCTGCACCACGAGTGGCGGACCTGGGAGCGGCTGCGGGACGGCCTGCGGGAGCATCAACACCGGGGTTCTGTCGTGCACTTGACCGGCCATCACGTCTGGCTCGTCGAGCGGCGCTCCGGTGGGTTCACCGTGCACGCGCTGCTCGGGCCGGAGGAGACCGAACCGGCCGAGGTGCGCGCGGACGCCGTACTGCTGGCCACCGGTGGCTACGAGAAGGTGCTGCCCTTCCCCGGCTGGACCCTGCCGGGTGTCGTCACCGCGGGCGGCGCGCAGGCCCTGCTCAAGGGCACCCTCTCGGTGAGCGGACGCACCGCCGTCGTCGCCGGGACCGGGCCGCTGCTCCTGCCCGTCGCCACCGGGCTCGCGGCGGCGGGCGTCCGGGTGGCGGCGCTGGTGGAGTCCGCCGACCCCCGGGACTTCGTACGACGGTCACGCGCGCTGTCCGCCCGACCCGCCAAGCTCGCCGAAGGCGCCCGGTATGCCGCCCGGTTGGCCCGGCACCGGGTGCGCACCCTGGTCCATCACACCGTGGTCGAGGCCCACGGCACGGACCGGCTGGAGGCCGTGACCGTCGCCGCGCTCGACCGCTCCGGACGGGTCCGGCCCGGCACCGGACGCCGTATCGGCTGCGACACCCTGGCCGTCGGCCACGGCATGCTGCCGCACACCGATCTCGCCCAGGGGCTGGGGTGCCGGATCGACGGGACCGCGGTGCACGTGGACGACGAGCAGCGCACCGATGTGCCGGGCGTGTGGGCGGCGGGCGAGGCCACCGGCATCGGGGGCGCGGCTCTCGCGCTCGCCGAGGGGCACATCGCCGGGCGGTCGATCGCCGCACGCCTGACGGGAGTCGAGCCGGACCCGCACGACTGGGCCGGTGCGGCGCGGGCCCGCACGGCGCTCCGGAGGTTCTTCGCCGCGCTCGACGAGGTCTGCGCGCCGCCCGCGCACTGGACCGGGCAGATCACCGACGACACGGTGGTGTGCCGCTGCGAGGAGGTGACCGGCGGCGCGATCCGCGAGGCCGTGACCGGGCTGGGCGCCGGGGACCAGCGGACCGTGAAGCTGCTGACGCGGGCCGGGATGGGCTGGTGCCAGGGGCGGATGTGCGGTTCCGCGGTGGCCGGGCTGGCCGGCTGCCCCGAGACGGCCGCACGCCGGCCGTTCGCCCGCCCGGTACCGCTGGGCGTGCTCGCCCGGGCCGGGGAGGCCCCGGAGGCCGTCCTGCCGGAGACCGACGTCTAGCCCTACATATCAGTGCCATGTCACACCCCATCAAAGGAGGGCTCCCGATGACCACCACCCCGCAGACCCGCCCCTGGCGCGGTGTCCTCGTCGCCACCGCGCTGCCGCTGGGCGACGACCTCTCCGTCGACTACGACAAGTACGCCGAGCACTGCGCCTGGCTGGTCGAGAACGGCTGCGACGGCGTCGTGCCGAACGGCTCCCTCGGCGAGTACCAGGTGCTCACCCCCGAGGAGCGCGCCAGGGTCGTCGAGACGGCCGTGGCCGCGATCGGCGGCGAGCGGGTGATGCCGGGGGTCGCCGCCTACGGCTCGGCCGAATCCCGCCGCTGGGCCGAGCAGGCGCGGGACGCCGGGTGTGCCGCGGTGATGCTGCTGCCGCCCAACGCGTACCGCGCCGACGAGCGTTCGGTGCTGGCGCACTACGCCGAGGTCGCGAAGGCGGGCGTGCCGGTGGTGGCGTACAACAACCCGATCGACACCAAGGTCGACCTGGTGCCGGAGCTGCTGGCGAAGCTGCACGGCGAGGGACACATCCAGGCCGTCAAGGAGTTCTCCGGCGATGTCCGACGCGCCTACCAGCTCGCCGAACTCGCCCCGGAGCTGGACCTGTTGATCGGTGCCGACGACGTCCTGCTGGAGCTGGCGGTAGCCGGGGCGGTGGGCTGGGTCGCCGGCTACCCGAACGCGCTGCCGCGCGCGAGCGTCGAGCTGTACCGCGCGGCCGTCGCCGGGGACCTCGGCACCGCCAAGAAGCTCTACGAGCAACTGCACCCGCTGCTGCGCTGGGACTCCAAGGTCGAGTTCGTGCAGGCGATCAAACTGTCCATGGACGTCGTCGGCCGGCACGGCGGTGCCTGCCGGCCGCCGCGGGTGCCGCTGCTGCCCGCGCAGGAGGCCACTGTGCGGACCGCCACGGAGAAGGCCGTCGCCGCCGGACTCGCGTAACCCCCCGGCCCCCGCAGCTCGCGAAGGAGACCGCACCATGCGCAGCAAACTCGTCCTGCACGCCGTCGACTCGCACACCGAGGGCATGCCCACCCGGGTGATCACCGGCGGCATCGGCTCGATCCCGGGCGCCACGATGAACGAGCGGCGGCTGTACTTCCGTGAACACCGCGACGACATCAAGCAGTTGCTGATGAACGAGCCGCGCGGGCACTCCGCGATGAGCGGCGCGATCCTCCAGCCGCCGACCCGCCCCGACTGCGACTGGGGTGTGGTCTACATCGAGGTCTCCGGGTACCTCCCGATGTGCGGGCACGGCACGATCGGCGTGGCGACCGTGCTCGTGGAGACCGGGATGGTCGAGGTCGTCGAGCCCGTCACCACCATCCGGCTCGACACCCCGGCGGGCCTGGTCGTCGCCGAGGTCGAGGTGGTGGACGGCGCCGCGAAGGCGGTCACGCTCCAGAACGTGCCGTCGTACTCCGTGGCCCTCGACCGCAAGATCACGCTCGCCGACGGGCGCACGGTGACCTATGACATGGCGTACGGCGGCAACTTCTACGCCATCCTGCCGCTGGAGCAGTTCGGCCTGCCCTTCGACCGTGCCCGCAAGGACGAGATCCTCGCCGCCGGGCTGTCGCTCATGGCGGCGATCAACGCCGAGGAGGAGCCCGTCCACCCCGAGGACCCGTCCATCCGCGGCTGTCACCACGTCCATCTGATCGCTCCCGGCGCCACCGCCCGGCACTCCCGGCACGCCATGGCCATCCACCCCGGCTGGTTCGACCGCTCCCCCTGCGGCACCGGCACCAGCGCCCGCATGGCCCAGCTGCACGCGCGCGGTGAACTCCCCCTGCACACCGAGTTCGTGAACGAGTCCTTCATCGGCACCCGGTTCACCGGCCGCCTCCTCGGCACCACGGAGGTCGCCGGACGCCCGGCCGTCCTGCCCAGCTTCACCGGCCGCGCCTGGATCACCGGCACCGCGCAGTACCTGCTCGACCCGTCCGACCCGTTCCCGGCCGGGTTCGTCCTCTAGACCACGGGTCGGCCCTGCGGTGTGCCGCGTAGATACTGGTGGTGCGTGACATTGCACACCCAAGGCGCCTCACGCCCGCACGAGGAGACTCCACACCATGGCCGCCACCCAGCCCAGCAGCCCGCCGGCCGCTCCCGCCACGCCCGCCCTGCCCACGCTCGGCGGCAAGAAGAGCAGCTACCGCGAGCGGGTCGCCGACGCGCTGCGGGCCGCGCTGATCGCCGGTGAGCTGCTGCCCGGCGCGGTCTACTCCGCGCGGCCCTCGCCGCCCGCTTCGGCGTCTCGGCGACCCCGGTGCGCGAGGCGATGCTGGACCTGGTCAAGGAGGGCCTGGTCGACACCGTCCCCAACAAGGGGTTCCGGGTCAGCGAGGTCTCCGACCAGCAGCTCGACGAGTACACGCACGTCCGGCGGCTCATCGAGATCCCGACCGTGGTGGGCCTGGCCGGGACCGCCGCCCCGGTCCAGCTGGAGGCGCTGCGTCCGGCGCCCGCGAGATCGTGCGGGCCGCCGCGGCCGGTGACCTCGTCGCCTACGTCGAGGCCGACACCCGCTTCCACCTCGGCCTGCTCGCCCTCGCGGGCAACGCCCACCTCGTCGAGGTCGTCCGCGACCTGCGCGCCCGCTCCCGCCTGTACGGGCTGACCGCGCTCGTGGAGGCGGGCCGGCTGCTGGCCTCCGCCGAGGAGCACCTCGAACTCCTCGACGCGCTGATCGCCCGCGACGAGAAGGCGGTGCACGAGGTCATGACCCGCCACCTCGGCCACGTCCGCGGTCTGTGGGCGGCGCGGCAGGACGGCGGCCGCGAAGGGAGATGACGGTGACAGGGGGCGCCCCTTCGGGCACGCGGCCCGTGGCCACCGGGCACCCCCTCGCCAACAGTCGGCGTCGGACTCAGCGCACGGACGCCTTGTCCCGCTCCGCCTCTTCCTCCTCCGCCGCCCCGGCCGCCGCACGTGCCGGCAGCTTCGCCCCCTCGATGTCGACGTCCGGTGTGACGCGGTCCAGCCAGCCCGGCAGTCCCCAGGCCCGGCGGCCGAGCAGTGCCATGGCCGCGGGCACGAGGGTCATGCGGACGACGAACGCGTCGACGAACACACCGAACGCCAGGGCGAAACCGATGGACTTGATGATCGGGTCGTGGTTGAAGACGAACCCTCCGAAGACCGCGACCATGATGAGCGCGGCGGCGCTGACGACCCGTCCGCTGCGTGCCATGCCCTGGGTCACGGCCTCGGTGGCGTCGCCGGTGTGCTCGTAGTGCTCGCGCATCCGGCTGACGAGGAACACCTCGTAGTCCATGGCCAGTCCGAACAGCACGCCGATGAGGAGGACCGGCAGGAAGCTGGTGACCGGTCCCGCGGAGGGGATGTCGAGCACGCCGTTCAGGTGGCCGTCCTGGAAGACCCAGACCGTGGCGCCCAGGGAAGCGGCGACCGACAGCAGGAAGCCCAGGGCCGCTTTCACCGGCACCAGCAGTGACCGGAAGGCGATGGTCAGCAGGATCAGCGCGAGGATCACGATGATGGCGATGAACAGCGGCAGCGCGTCGGAGAGTTTGCCCGCCACGTCGATCGCGGCGGCCGTCTGCCCGGCGATGTAGAGGGTGCCGCCCGCCTTCTCGACGGTGCCCGCGTTCTCCCGCAGCCGGTGCACCAGGTCGGTGGTGGCCTGCGCGTCGGGCCCGGTCTTCGGGACCACGGCGATGACGGCGAGGGTGGAGTCGGCGTTGGTGACGGGCGGGGCGGCGACCGCCACCCCTCGGTCGCCCGCGAGGGCCGTCCGCAGCCCGGTCACGGTGGTCGTACGGTCGCCGGCCGGGACCCCGTCGAGGTCGACGACGGCCGTCAGCGTGGCGTTGAAGCCGGGTCCGAAGCCGTCCGTCAGCAGGTCGTAGCTCTTGTGCTGGGTGCTGTCCACGGGCTGCGAGGCGTTGCTCGGCAGCCCGAGCCGCAGATCGCGGGCGGGCGCGGCGAGCGCGAGCAGGCCGATCACCCCGGCGAGCAGCACGAGCAGCGGCTTGCGGGTGACGGCCCGTCCCCAGGCCAGCCCCCAGGCGCCGGGCGTGCGTTCGCGCCCCTCGGTCCGCCGGGTCCGCGGCCGCAGCCGATCGCCGAGGAAGCCGAGGGCGGCGGGTACGAGGCTGACGGCGACCAGCACCGCGAGCGCGACGGTGGCCGCGGCGGACAGGCCCATCACGGTCAGGAAGGGGATACCGGTGACCGCGAGCGCGGCCAGCGCGATGATGACGGTCGCGCCGGCGAAGACGACCGCGCCACCGGCGGTGGCCACGGCACGCGCGATGGAGTCCTCGACGTCCTGGTCGGGTTCGGCGAGTTGCTCGCGGTGGCGGGAGATGATGAACAGGGCGTAGTCGATGCCGACGGCCAGCCCGATCATCAGGGCGAGGACGGTGGCGGTGGACGTCATCTCGACGTACCGGGTCATGAACTCGACGCCCAGGACGCCGATCGCCACCCCCACCAGCGCGGTGAGCAGCGGCAGCCCGGCGGCGACCAGGGAGCCCAGGGCCAGGGCGAGGACGGCGAAGGCGACGACCACACCGACGATCTCGGCGGGTCCGCCGACCTCGGTCTTGGCCTCCATCGCGGAGCCGCCGAACTCGACCTCCAGACCGGCGTCGCGGGCCTGTGCCATCGCGTCCGACAGGGTGTCCTTGGCCTCCTGCGTCACGTCGCTGGCCTGCTGTCCGAAGCGGACGTCCGCGTAGCCGATCCGCTGGTCGGCAGAGACGGTCCGGGCCTTGAACGGGTCGGCGACGTCCACCACACCGGGCACCCCGGCGGCCTTCTTCAGGCTCGCCTCCAGGGCCGCCGAGGTCTTCGGCCCGGTGAGCTTCTCGCCCTCGGGCGCTGCGAAGACGACCCGCGCGACGCCGCCCGCCGCCTCGGGGAACTTCTCCTTCAGCATGTCCTGCGCCTGCTGCGACTCGATGCCCGGCACCGAGAACTCGGTCGTCACCTTGCCGTGCAGGGTGATCCCGAGGCCGCCGACGACGGCGAGCAGCAGCACCCAGGCAGCAACGACCCGGCCGCGGCGGCGTATCGCCCAGCGCGCCCACGTGTACAGGCGTGACGCCATGTTCGTTCTTCCCCTCGCTCGACTCATTACACCGTACGGCATTTTTACAGTCGACTGTAAAATCACTGTCAGTGGTAAAGTTCCGGCATGATGAGCGAGGGTCTGCGCGAACGGTCCAAGGCGCGGCGCAGGGAGGCGATCCTCCGCGCGGCGTACGAGCTGTTCGCCGACCGTGGCTTCGAGGCGACGACGATCGCCGACATCGCGGCGGCGGCGGAGGTCTCCCCGCGTACCGTCACGCTCTACTTCCCGTCGAAGCTGGAGCTGGCGATGTCCCACTTCGACGCGGCGGCGGACCGGCTGGCCACGGCGTTGCGGGAGCGGAAAGACGGCTGGACGACCCTGGACGCGCTGGAGGCGTGGCTGCGCGCGGACTTCGCCGACGCGGACGATCTGGACGACCTCCACGACCGCATGCTCGACCTCAACCCGCAGCTCAGGGCCGTCATCAACGTCCGCCTGACAGAGGTCATCCAGGAGGGCGCCCGCATCCTCGCCGAGGAACGCGGCGACGCGCCGGACGACTTCGGGCCCAGGATGGCGGCGGCCGCTGCCGCGGCGGTCGTCAGCGAGGTGTGCCATCACACCCAGGAGGCGAACATCGACCGGGCGATCGCCTTCCTGCGCGCGGGACTCGCAACCCTCGACGGCGAGCCAGCCGGCTCCTGACGCGGGTCCCGCGGTGCGGCAGCGGCGTCCGAAGCCGGTGGCGGCCGATGAGGTCGGAGCGGGGTCAGCCCGCGGTCGTCAACGTCACGTCCTGCTGCTGGGCCGCGTGGAAGCGGGGCAGCGGCAGGCCGCCCTGCGGGTGCAGTTCCATCACCGTGGCCTCGACGCGCGCCGCCCCGGGCTCCAGCGTCCCGGCGTCGACCTTGCCGGTGTTCTCCCAGCGGTGCTCGGCGCCGTCGCAGACGGCACGGGTGCCGCCGATGCCGTGGCGGACGGACGGGGACTTCTGTCCGACGGAGGAACTCACGAACGCCGGGCCGGTGTTGCCGAGGCAGCGGTAGGTGCCGGAGAGGGTGACGGTGCCGTCCTCGGCGAGGGTGCCGGTCGGGTCGACGGTCACGGTCTCGTAGGAGTCGGCGAGGGCGACGGGCGCGGCGGCCAGCAGGAGCAGGGTGGCGGCGGCGAGGGCGGGGCGTACGAACACGGGGATCTCCCAGGTCAGTGGAGTACGAGCAGGGGCCTCCACTGGTACCGGTCGGGCGCCTCGACGGGCGTGATCGTCACTCCTTCGGTGGCGAGTCCGCAGCGGTCTTCCGGGATCGGTCCGGGTGTTGTCCGCGTGTTGTCACGGTTGGCGCCGGGCCGTTCCGGTGAGTTCGCGACGGGAGCATGGTCTATCCATAGGGACGCCCCGTACGGAGAAGCCGGACGGACCGTCCACCCGATGTGGAGGTGCGCCATGTGTTCACACCAGCCTTCGTGCCCTGCCTCCGAAGCCAAGGGCTCGCACGTCGTGTCCGCCCACCCCGAGCAGGGGTGGAGCCTGCTGTGCGACGGCTCGATCGTGTTCGACGACAGCGGCGAGCTGCTGCCGGACGGGCGGGTCGTGGCGCCTCATCGTGTGCCCTTGGCCATGGCGGCCTGAACGCTCACGGCAGTACGGCGAAGCCGTCCAGCTCCAGCAACGCCCGTTCGTCCCAGAGCCTCACCACCCCCACCACCGCCATCGCCGGATAGTCCCGGCCCGCCAACGCCCGCCAGACACGGCCCAGTTCGGCCGCCCTGGCCCGGTACTCGGCGACATCCGTGGCGTACACCGTGACGCGGGCCAGGTCCGCCGGGGTACCGCCCGCCGCCCGCAGGGCCGCCAGCAGATTGGCCAGCGCCCGCTCGAACTGCTCGGGCAGCGTCTCCCCCACCACCTTCCCGTCGGTGTCCAGCGCCGTCTGACCGGCCAGGAAGACCACCCGCGACCCCGTCGCCACCACCGCGTGCGAGAACCCCGTCGGCGGTGACAGCTCGGGCGGATTGACGCGCTCGACGCTCATCGGTTCCCCTCCCGCTCGACGCTCATCGGTTCCCCTCCCACGCGGCGTACAACTCCTTCGCGATGATCCCCCGTTGCACCTCGCTCGCCCCCTCGTAGATCCGCGGCGCCCGCACCTCCCGGTACAGGTGCTCCAGCAGATGCCCGCGCTGCAACGCCCGTGCGCCGTGCAGCTGGACGGCCCTGTCGACGACGTACTGCGCGGTCTCGGTGGCGAGCAGCTTCGCCATCGCGGCGCGCTTGGGGACGTCCGGGGCGCCTGCGTCGTGCGCCGACGCCGCCGCGTGGACCATGAGGCGGGCCGCGTCCGTGCGCAGGGCCAGTTCGGCGACCTCGTGGGCGACCGTCTGGAGGTCCTTCAACTTGCCGCCGAACGCGTCCCGTCGGGCGGTGTGCGCGAGGGTGGCGTCGAGGGCCGCCTGGGCCATGCCCACCGCGAAGGCGCCGACGCTGGGCCGGAAGAGGTTCAGCGTGCCCATCGCGACCCGGAAGCCGCGGTCCACCTCGCCGAGGACGTCGTCGGCGGTGACGGGTACGGCGTCGAAGGCGAGGGCGCCGATGGGGTGCGGGGAGAGCATGTCGAGGGCGGTGCCGGTGAGGCCGGGGCGGTCGGCGGGGACGAGGAAGGCGGTCACACCGCGGGCGCCCGCGGCGCCTCCCGTCCTCGCGAAGACGGTGTAGAAGTCGGCCTCGGGGGCGTTGGAGATCCAGCACTTCTCGCCGGTCAGCCGCCAGCGGCCCGGGCCGTCAGGGCGGGCGGTCAGGGCCAGCGCGGCCGCGTCCGAGCCCGCCCCGGGCTCGCTCAGCGCGAACGCCGCCACCGCGCTGCCCTCGCCGACCCGCCCCAGCCAGCGGTCCCGCTGGGCCGGGGTGCCGTGGGCGTGCACCGGGTGGGCGCCCAGCCCCTGGAGGGCGAGGGCCGTCTCCGCCTCGGTGCAGGCGTACGCCAGGGACTCCCGCATCAGACAGAGGTCGAGTGCCCCGGAGGTGAACAGGCGGTCCAGCAGACCGAGTCGGCCCAGTTCCGCGATCAGCGGGCGGTTCACCTGCCCCGGCTCGCCCTTCTCCGCGAGCGGGCGCAGCCGGTCCGCGGCCAGCGCGCGCAACTCCGCACACCAGGCGGTTTGTGCCGGATCGAGCGAGAATGCGGGCATTGCCGGTCCTCTCTCTCCGCTGGCCCCTGCGGCGATCTCCTGGGCCCTTCGCCGACGATATCGCGTCCCATTGACTGTCGTCACCAAGACGATACGCTCGTTGCGCGAGCCCACCCACGACGCCCACAAGGCAAGGGGGCGAACCAGCATGAACCCGCGCCTGAACCCCTCGGCCCACGTCGACACCTTCGCGCGCGACCATCTGCCGCCCCCGGACCAGTGGCCCGAACTCGTCTTCGATCTGCCGGAGCTGCGGTACCCCGATCGGCTGAACTGTGCCGACGAGCTGCTGACCGGCCCGCCCGCTGACCGGCCCGTGTTCCACACCCCGTCCGGCGACTCGTGGACGTACGGCACCCTGCGCGCCCGTGTGGACCGCCTCGCGCATCTCCTCACCGGCGAGCTGGGCGTCGTACCCGGCCATCGCGTCCTGCTGCGCGGCCCGACCACCCCGTGGCTGGCGGCCTGCTGGCTGGCGGTGCTGAAGGCGGGGGCGGTCGCGGTCACGGTGCTGGCCCAGCAGCGGCCGCACGAGCTGGCCACGATGTGCGAGATCGCGGAGATCGGGCACGCCCTGTGCGACATCCGGGCCGTCGACGACCTCGCCAAGGCCGAGATACCGGGGCTGCGGATCACGACGTACGGCGGCGACGCCCCCGACGACCTGCTGAACCGGACGGCGCCGGACACCCCGTACCCGGCGGTGCAGACCTCCGCCGACGACGTGGCGCTGATCGCCTTCACCTCCGGCACCACCGGGCGCCCCAAGGGCTGCATGCACTTCCACCGGGACGTCCTCGCCATAGCCGACACCTTCGCCCGGCACGTGCTGCGGCCGCACGCGGACGACGTCTTCGCCGGCAGTCCCCCGCTCGGCTTCACCTTCGGGCTCGGCGGGCTCGTCGTCTTCCCGATGCGGGCGGGCGCGAGCGCGCTCCTGCTCGAACAGGCCGGTCCCAAGCAGCTGTTGCCCGCCCTCGCCGAGCACCGGGTCTCGGTGCTGTTCACCGCGCCGACCGCGTACCGCGCGATGCTCGACGAGCTGGACGGGTACGACCTCTCCGCGCTGCGCCGCTGTGTCTCCGCAGGCGAGAACCTGCCCGCCGCCACCTGGCGGGCCTGGCAGGAGCGGACCGGGCTGCGGATCATCAACGGCATCGGCGCGACCGAGCTGCTGCACATCTTCATCTCCGCCGCCGACGAGCACATACGCCCGGGGACCACCGGGGTGCCCGTTCCCGGCTGGCACGCGCGCGTGGTCGACGAGGAGGGCCGCGACCGGCCGAACGGGGAACCCGGGCTGCTCGCCGTGCGCGGGCCGGTCGGGTGCCGGTACCTGGCCGATCCGCGCCAGCGCGAGTACGTGCGCTTCGGCTGGAACATCACCGGTGACACCTACGTCCGTGAGGACGACGGCTACTTCCGGTACGTCGCCCGCGCCGACGACATGATCATCTCGGCCGGGTACAACATCGCGGGCCCGGAGGTCGAGGACGCGCTGCTGAGGCATCCGGACGTGGTGGAGGCCGCGGTGGTGGGGCGTTCCGACGAGGCACGAGGGCAGGTCGTGGTGGCGTACGCGGTCGTCAAGGAGGGCGCCGAACGGGACGCCGACACCCTGCGCGCGTTCGTCAGATCGGAGCTGGCGCCGTACAAATGCCCCCGCGAGATCGTCTTCCTGGACGCGCTCCCGCGCACCGCGACCGGCAAGCTCCAGCGCTTCAGACTGCGCACCGAGGGTGACCAGCAGTGATGCCGACGACCTAAGATGATCAACGTGTCCGACCAGCATGCACCACGGTCTCTCATCGTCACGCTCTACGGCGCCTACGGCCGCTTCGTGCCCGGCCCGGTACCGGTCGCCGAGCTGATCCGGCTGCTGGCCGCGGTCGGCGTGGACGCGCCCTCCGTCAGATCCTCCGTGTCCCGGCTCAAACGCCGCGGACTGCTCGTGCCCGCACGCACGGCGCAGGGCGCGGCCGGATACGAACTCTCTCCCGAAGCCCGCCAGTTGCTGGAGGACGGCGACCGCCGCATCTACGCCGTCGCCCCGCCCGAGGACGAGGGCTGGGTCCTCGCGGTGTTCTCCGTCCCGGAGTCCGAGCGGCAGAAGCGGCACGTGCTGCGCTCCCGGCTGGCCGGCCTGGGATTCGGGACCGCGGCCCCGGGCGTGTGGCTCGCGCCCGCACGGTTGTACGAGGAGGCCCGGCACACCCTGGAGCGGCTGCGCCTCGATCCGTACGTCGACTTCTTCCGCGGCGAGCACCTCGCCTTCGCCGCCACCGCCGACGCGGTCGCCCGCTGGTGGGACCTGGCGGCGATCGCCAAGGAGCACGACGCCTTCCTCGACCGGCACGCACGCGTGCTGCAGGCCTGGGAGGACCGCGAGGACACCCCGCCCGAGGAGGCCTACCGCGACTACCTCCTCGCCCTGGACTCCTGGCGCCACCTCCCCTACATCGACCCCGGCCTGCCCGCCCGGCTGCTCCCCGAGGACTGGCCGGGCGGCCGCTCGGCGGCGGTGTTCCGCGGCCTGCACGCGCGGCTGCGGGACGCGGGGGCGGCCTTCGTGGGCGTCTGAGGGCTAAGGGAACCCTCAGGTTCCTCTGTCTCTCTTCTCAAGGTTCTTACCTAGCGTCCCTCAGGTCGCCTGTCGGTAAGGGAAGAGGACTGTTGCGCATGACCACCACGGCAAGGGCCTGTCGTCCGGCTCGGGGAGCCACCGTCTGGCTCACCGGGCTGCCGAGCGCGGGCAAGACCACCATCGCCCGCCGGCTCGGTGAGCGGCTGAGGGCCGAGGGGCATCGCGTGGAGGTCCTCGACGGCGACGAGATACGCCGCTTCCTCTCCGCGGGCCTCGGCTTCTCCCGCGAGGACCGGCACACCAACGTCCAGCGCATCGGCCTGGTCTCCGAGGTCCTCGCCCGCAACGGCGTCCTGTCCGTCGTCCCGGTCATCGCGCCCTACGCCGACAGCCGCGAGGCCGTCCGCAAACGGCACGAGGCGAGCGGGACGCCGTACATCGAGGTGCACGTCGCCACGCCGGTCGAGGTGTGCAGCGAGCGGGACGTGAAGGGGCTGTACGCCCGGCAGGCCGCGGGCGAGTTGTCGGGGCTGACCGGCGTCGACGACCCGTACGAGGCTCCGGTGGACGCGGCGCTGGTCCTTCGGACCCAGTCGCAGACCCCGCAGGAGTCGGCCGACGCGGTGTACGCCGTGCTCGCGGAGCGGGGGCTGGTGTGAGCGGCTTCGGCCTGTCCCACCTGGACGCTCTCGAGTCGGAGGCGGTGCACATCTTCCGTGAGGTGGCGGGTGAGTTCGAGCGGCCGGTGATCCTGTTCTCCGGCGGCAAGGACTCCATCGTCATGCTGCATCTCGCGCTGAAGGCGTTCGCCCCGGCGGCGATCCCCTTCTCGCTGCTGCACGTGGACACCGGACACAACTTCCCCGAGGTGCTGGAGTACCGGGACCGCACGGTGGCCAAGCACGGGCTGCGGCTGCATGTCGCCTCCGTGCAGGACTACATCGACCGGGGTGTGCTGAAGGAGCGTGCGGACGGCACCCGCAACCCGCTCCAGACGCTGCCGCTGACCGAGAAGATCCAGGCGGAGAAGTTCGACGCCGTCTTCGGCGGCGGCCGACGGGACGAGGAGAAGGCCCGGGCCAAGGAGCGGGTGTTCTCGCTGCGGGACGAGTTCTCCCAGTGGGACCCGCGCCGGCAGCGGCCCGAGCTGTGGAACCTCTACAACGGACGGCACGCCCCCGGCGAGCACGTCCGCGTCTTCCCGCTGTCCAACTGGACCGAGCTGGACGTCTGGCAGTACATCGCCCGCGAGGGCATCGAACTGCCGGAGATCTACTTCGCGCACGAGCGTGAGGTGTTCCAGCGGGCCGGGATGTGGCTGACGGCCGGTGAGTGGGGCGGCCCGAAGGAGACGGAGACCGTGGAGAAGCGCCTGGTGCGCTACCGCACGGTCGGCGACATGTCCTGCACCGGTGCCGTGGACTCCGACGCCGTGACCCTGGAGCAGGTCATCACGGAGATCGCCGCCTCCCGGCTCACCGAGCGCGGCGCGACCCGCGCCGACGACAAGATGTCCGAGGCCGCGATGGAAGACCGCAAGCGCGAAGGGTATTTCTAGCCATGACCGTTGACACACTGCGGTTCGCCACGGCCGGTTCCGTCGACGACGGCAAGTCCACGCTGGTCGGCCGGCTGCTGCACGACTCCAAGTCGGTCCTCACCGACCAGCTGGAGTCGATCTCCCGCACCGGCACCCCCGATCTGGCCCTCCTCACGGACGGCCTGCGCGCCGAGCGCGAGCAGGGCATCACGATCGACGTCGCCTACCGCTACTTCGCGACCCCGCGCCGCCGGTTCATCCTCGCCGACACCCCGGGCCATGTGCAGTACACCCGCAACATGGTCACCGGCGCCTCCACCGCCGAGCTGACGATCATCCTCGTCGACGCCCGCAACGGCGTGGTCGAGCAGACGCGCCGCCATGCCGCGATCGCCGCCCTGCTCCGCGTCCCGCACGTGGTCCTGGCGGTCAACAAGATGGACCTCGTCGGGTACGAGGAGAAGGAGTTCCAGCGGATCGTCGAGGAATTCGCCGGGGAAGCGGCCGAGTCGGACCTGCCCTCCTTCACACCGGTCCCCGTCTCCGCGCTCGTCGGCGACAACGTGGTGGACCGCTCGGCGCGGATGGACTGGTACGAGGGTCCGGCGCTGCTGGAGTTCCTGGAGAACGTCCCGGTCGGCGTCGGGGCCACGGACGCGCCCGCCCGTTTCCCCGTCCAGTACGTCATCCGGGACGGCGAAGTCCGCCACTACGCGGGCCAGTTGGCGTCCGGCACGCTGCGGGTCGGCGACCGGGTCACCATCCATCCGTCGGGCGTCACCTCCGAGATCACCGGCATCGACGTGCTGGGCGTCCCGGCGGAGGTGGCGTACGCGCCGCAGTCCATCGGGGTGCGCCTCGCCGACCAACGGGACGTCTCGCGCGGCGACATGATCACGGCCGGGGTCGATGTGCCGGCGCTCACCCGGGAGGTCCGCGCCGCCGTCTGCCATCTGGCCGACCGTCCGCTGCGGGTCGGTGACCGGGTGCTGGTGCGGCACACGACCCGGACCGTGAAGGCGATCGTCCAGGACCTGGGCGGAGCAGCCGAGTTGGGCGCGAACGACCTGGGCCGCGTGGTGCTGCGCACGGCCGAGCCGCTCGCCCTGGACGACTACGCGGTCTCCCGGCGCACCGGTGCGTTCCTCCTGATCGACCCCGCGGACGGGGCGACGCTGACGGCCGGAATGGTCGAGCTCTAGCCCGTCGACGGTTCCCTCAAGTCCCCAGCGTCAGCCGGGGCTTGGGGGCGTCCGTGCGCCCGGTCTGCGGGCGGCGGCTGCCCGCCCGGTACGGGGCCGGCCAGACGACGCCGGGTCCGTCGTACCCCTGCTCGGCGGCGGCGTGCAGGGTCCAGTGCGGGTCGTAGAGGTGGGGGCGGGCGAGGGCGCACAGGTCCGTGCGCCCGGCCAGGATCAGGGAGTTGACGTCGTCCCAGGACGAGATCGCGCCGACCGCGATCACCGGGATGCCGGTCTCGTGGCGGATCCGGTCGGCGAAGGGTGTCTGGTACGACCGCCCGAACTCCGGCCGCTCCTCGGCCACGACCTGCCCGGTCGACACGTCGATCGCGTCGACGCCGTGCGCGGCGAAGGCGCGGGCGATCTCGACGGCTTCCTCAGCGGTGGTGCCGCCCTCGGCCCAGTCGGTGGCGGAGATGCGGACGGTCATGGGCCGTTCGTCGGGCCATACGCCCCTGATGGCGTCGAAGACTTCGAGGGGGAAGCGCAGGCGCTTGGCGAGCGTGCCGCCATAGGCGTCGGTGCGGCGGTTGGTGAGCGGGGAGAGGAAGCCGGAGAGCAGATAGCCGTGCGCGCAGTGGAGTTCGAGGAGGTCGAAGCCCGCGCGGGCGGCCCGCCAGGCGGCGGCCGTGAACTGCTCACGGAGATCGGTGAGTTGGGCGCGGGTGAGCTCGCGCGGGGTCTGGCTGCCGGGCCGGTACGGCAGTGCGGACGCGGCCACCAGAGGCCAGTTGCCGTCGGGGAGCGGTTCGTCCATCCCCTCCCACATCAGCTTGGTCGAGCCCTTGCGGCCGGAGTGGCCGAGCTGCACACCGATCGCGGTGCGCGGCGCCTGCGTGTGCACGAAGTCGGTGATCCGCCGCCACCCCTCGGCCTGCTTGCCGTTGTAGAGGCCGGTGCAGCCGGGGGTGATGCGCCCCTCCTCGCTCACGCACACCATCTCGGTCATCACCAGGCCCGCGCCGCCGAGGGCCCGCGCTCCGAGGTGGACGAGATGGAAGTCGCCGGGCAGGCCGTCGGTGGCGGAGTACATGTCCATCGGCGAGACCACGACCCGGTTGCGCAAGGTCAGTCCGCGCAGCCGGAACGGCGTGAACATCGGGGGCGTGCCGGGCGGGCAGCCGAACTCGCGCTCCACCGCGCCGGTGAAGTGGGCGTCGCGCAGGCGCAGGTTGTCGTGAGTGACCCGGCGGCTGCGGGTGAGGAGGTTGAACGCGAACCGGCGTGGCGGCTGGTCCAGATAGCGGGCCAGGTCCTCGAACCACTCCAGGCTGGCGCGGGCGGCGCGCTGCGTGGAGGCGACGACGGGTTTGCGTTCGTCTTCGTAGGCCTGGAGTGCCGTGGGCAGGTCCGGTTGCTCCTCCAGACAGGCGGCGAGGGCAAGGGCGTCCTCGACGGCGAGTTTGGTGCCGGAGCCGATGGAGAAGTGCGCGGTGTGGGCGGCGTCCCCGAGCAGCACGGTGTTGCCGTGGGACCAGTGCGCGTTGACGACCGTACGGAAGGTGGTCCAGGCCGAGTTGTTGGACCGCAGCGGCCTGCCGCCGAGGGCGTCCGTGAAGATCTTGGCGCAGCGGTCGAGGGACTCCTGGGTGTCGAGCTCCGCGAAACCGGCCGCCTGCCAGACCTCTTCGCGCATCTCCACGATCACGGTGGAGGCGTCGGGCGCGAACGGGTAGCCGTGCAGCTGCATCACGCCGTGTTCGGTCTCGGCGATCTCGAAGCGGAAGGCCTCGAAGGCGAAGTCGGCGGCGAGCCAGATGTAACGGCAGTGGTGAGTGGTGATGTGGGGGCGGAAGGCCTGCCGGTATGCCTCGCGGGTGGTGCTGTTGATGCCGTCGGCGGCGATGACGAGGTCGTGGGTGTCGGCCAGGTCGGGCGGGGCCTCGGCGCGGAAGCGGAGGTCCACGCCGAGGTCGCGGCAGCGGGCGTGGAGGATCTCCAGGAGGCGTTTGCGGCCCAGGGCTGCGAAGCCGTGTCCTCCGGAGGTTTGGCGGGTTCCTCGGTGGACGATGTCGATGTCGTCCCAGCGGATGAAGTGCTGTTGGAGGGCCTCGTAGACCTGGGGGTCGGCGTGTTCTATGCCGCCCAGGGTTTCGTCGGAGAGGACGACTCCGAAACCGAAGGTGTCGTCGGGGGCGTTGCGTTCCCAGACGGTGATTTCTCGGGTGGGGTCCAGGCGTTTGAGCAACGCGGCCGCGTAGAGGCCGCCGGGACCTCCGCCGATGATCGCGATGTGCAGGGGGTGGCTGAGCGAGGATGGCGACTGCCGGCCGAATGTGGCTGGTCGCGCAGTTCCCCGCGCCCCTGGCGGCACCACCATCACCGTCCTTGCCATTTCGGAGTCCGCTTCTCCTTGAACGCCCTGTGGAACTCCGCGTAATCCTCCCCGTTCATCAGCAACGCCTGCGTTGACGCGTCCAGTTCCACCGACGCCGCCAGGGGCATGTCCAGCTCCGCCGTGAGGAGGGCCTTCGTCTGGGCGTAGGCCAGGGCGGGGCCTTCGGCCAGGCGGCGGGCCAGGGTCTGGGAGGCCTCGTCCGCGCGGCCCTCGTCGGTGAGTTCGCTGATCAGGCCGATGCGTTCCGCCTCCGGTGCGCGGACCTGGTCGCCCAGCATCAGCAGGCGGGTCGCGTGGCCGAGGCCGACCACCCGGGGCAGCAGGTAGGCCGCGCCCATGTCGCCGCCGGACAGGCCCACCCGTGTGAACAGGAAGGCGAACCGGGCGGTCGGGTCGGCCACCCGGAAGTCCGCGGCGAGGGCCAGGACCGCCCCCGCGCCGGCCGCCACCCCGTGCACCGCCGCGATCACCGGGAACGGACACTCCCGTACGGCCCGCACGACCTGGCCCGTCATCCGGTTGAAGTCGAGGAGCTGCGCCGTGTCCATCGCCAGGGTCGCGCCGATGATCTCGTCGACGTCGCCGCCGGAGCAGAAGCCACGCCCCTCACCGGCCAGGACGAGGGCCCGTACCGAGCGCTCCCGGGACAGCTCGGCGAGGAGGTCGCGCAGGTCGGCGTAGGCGCCGAAGGTGAGCGCGTTGAGTTTGTCGGGGCGGGCGAGGGTGACGGTGGCGACGCCCGCGGTGAGGTCCACCCGCAGATGCTCCCAGCGGGCGGTTCGGGCGGCGGAGCCGGTGAAGGGACTCATGCGTGCGGCCTCCCCAGGTGAGGTGCGCTCTACCCGCGCTCTACGCGCTCTGCCCTTCGAAGTTATCACTCATCTTTGACTGTCGTCATGAGCCCGCGATAACGCCGTCCGGTTGTGACCCGGCCCCGTCACATCCGTCACGGCTCGTCAACAGGGCGGCAACGAGGGGAGCAGCCGTGCGAGGCGGGGCGTTGTCGGGGGTAAGCCGCCCGGTAGCGGGGCCGAAGGTCCCGCGCGGTGCCCCTCGGATGCCTCTGCCGGTCGGCGCCGTACCATTCATAAGGTTGAAAGCAGGACTGCCTGCTCATGAACGGAACCGCCTTGCAAGAACGCCCCTCAGCCTCCGCCTCCTGGCGTGTCGCGCTGCCGCACTCCGCCGCTGCGGTGCCCGTGGCGCGTGCGCTGGTGCGGACGGCGCTCGCCGATCTCGAGCACGGGGCCGACTGCGACACCGCCGAGCTGCTGACGGCCGAGCTGGTCGCGAACGCCGTCGAGCACACCGCCGGGGACTCCCCGATAGAGCTGGTCGTGGAGCTGCTGCCGCACGGCTGCCAGGTCGAGGTCCATGACCCGGACCCGGCGCCGCCCGGTGATCTGACCCGCCCGCACGGCGGGGAACCCGACCCCTGGCAGGAGCACGGACGCGGGCTGCTGCTGATCCGCGCCCTCAGCTCGTCCTGCGGGCACCGCCCCACCGAGTCCGGCAAGGCGGTGTGGTTCAGACTGCCAGTGGTTCCGCGGCAGTGGCGTCCGGCGTGACGGTGGCCTGCTTGCCGAGCCTGGAGTTCCGGCGGCCGTAACCGACGTAGAGCAGGAATCCGACCGCCAGGAACACCGCGAACTGGATCCAGGTCGTCCAGCCGGTCTCGTACATCAGGTACAGGCAGAAGCCGATGCCGAGCAGCGGGACGACCGGGTAGAGCGGCACCCGGAAGGTGCGGGCGAGGCCCGGTTCCGTGCGGCGCAGGGCGATGACCGCGATGTTGACGACCGCCATGACGGCGAGCGTGCCGATGGTGCACAGGTTGACCACCGCGTCGAGGGACGCGAAGGCCGCCGGGACGGCGAAGACGACCGCGACGATCAGGGTGCCGGCGACGGGTGTGGCGGTCTTCGGGGAGACCTTCTCGAAGACGCGCGGGATCAGCCCGTCGCGGGACATGGACATGAGGATGCGGGTCTGGCCGTACATCACGGCGAGCACGACGGACGCGATGGCGACGACCGCACCGAAGGCGACGACCCCGCCCCCGACCGACGAGCCCGTGACCTCGTTGACGACGTACGACAGGGCGGCAGGGCGGCCGCCGACCTCGTCGCCGCCGATGGCGCCGATCGCGGCGAGGGCGACCGCGCAGTACAGCAGGGTGACCAGGCCGATGCAGACGAGGATCGCGACCGGGATGTCCCGGCGGGGGTTCTTCGCCTCCTCGCCGGCCGTGGTGATCGCGTCGAAGCCGATGTACGAGAAGAACGCGGCCGTGGTGCCCGCGCCGATGCCGCCGAGGCCGGCCAGGGAGAAGGGCGTGAGGTTGCCGTCCTTGAAGGCGGTGAACCCGATCGCGCAGAAGGCGACGAGGATCGCGAGCTTCAGCACCGCCATCGCGGCGGTGGCGCGGGCGCTCTCCCGGACACCGCGCACGAGCAGCACCGAGGCGAGCGCGATCACGATCACGGCGGGCAGGTTGATGACACCGCCGTCACCGGGGCCGGCGGACAGGTCGGCCGGGATCTGCCGTCCGATCAGGCTGTCGAGGAGCTCGTTGACGTACTGGCTCCAGCCGACCGCGACGGCCGACACGGAGACGCCGTACTCCAGGAGCAGGCACCAGCCGACGAGGAAGGCCGTGCGCTCGCCGAGACCGGCGTAGGCGAAGGAGTACGACGATCCGGAGACCGGGATCGCGCCGCCCAGCTCGGCGAAGGCGAACGCGGTGAAGACGCAGGTGATCGCGGCGAGGACGAAGGAGACGACGACGGCCGGGCCCGCCTGGGCCACCGAGTCGGACAGTCCGACGAAGATGCCGGTGCCGACGATCGCGCCGAGACCGAAGCTGATCAGCTGGAAGAGGCCCATCGTGCGACGGAGACCGTGGCCCTCGCGGTCGGTGCCGGATTCGGCGACCAGCAGGGCGGGGGACTTTCTGCGGGGCATGCGGGTGGTGCTCGTTTCTGGTGGTGCGGGGTGCGACGGGGTGGTGTCGCGGACGGCGGCTCCGGAAGGGGTGGCTCCGGGCCGCCGGACAGCATAAGGCCTGCGTAAGGCCCTCTTCTCAGCCTGTTCAGGCCAGCGTCGCCACCAGGACCGCCTTGATGGTGTGCAGCCGGTTCTCCGCCTCGTCGAAGACGACCGAGTGGGCGGACTCGAAGACCTCGTCGGTGACTTCCAGGGAGTCGAGGCCGTGCGCGTCGTAGATCTCCTGGCCCACCTTCGTGCCCAGGTCGTGGAAGGCCGGCAGGCAGTGCAGGAACTTGACGTCCGGGGTGCCGGTGGCGCGCAGCACGTCCATGGTCACGGCGTACGGCTTCAGCGCGGCGATCCGGTCGTTCCAGACCTCCTTGGGCTCGCCCATGGAGACCCAGACGTCGGTGGCGACGAAGTCGGCGCCGAGCACTCCCTCGTCCAGGGACTCGGTGAGAGTGATGCGGGCGCCGCTGTCCACGGCGAGCTGACGGGCGCGCTCGACGACGTCCCGGTCGGGCCAGTAGGTCTTCGGGGCGACGATCCGGACGTCCATGCCGAGCAGGGCGCCGGTGATCAGATAGGAGTTGCCCATGTTGAAACGGGCGTCGCCGAGGTAGGCGAAGGCGATCTGCGTGACCGGCTTGGTGCAGTGCTCGGTCATGGTGAGCACGTCGCCGAGCATCTGGGTGGGGTGCCAGTCGTCGGTGAGACCGTTGTAGACGGGGACACCGGCGTACGCGGCGAACTCCTCGACCTTCTGCTGGCTGTCCCCGCGGTACTCGATGCCGTCGTACATCCGTCCGAGCACGCGGGCGGTGTCCCGTACGGACTCCTTGTGGCCGAGCTGCGAGCCGGAGGGGTCGAGGCAGGTCGTCGAGGCGCCCTGGTCGGCAGCGGCGACCTCGAACGCGCAGCGGGTGCGCGTCGAGGTCTTCTCGAAGATCAGCGCGATGTTCTTGCCCTGGAGGTACCGCGTCTCGGTCCCGGCCTTCTTCGCGGCCTTCAGCTCCGCGGCCAGCTCGATGAGCCCGAGGAACTCCTCGGCGGTGAAGTCGAGCTCCTTGAGGAAGTGACGCCCGGCGAGGGCAGTGGGGACAGTCGCCATGGGGGCGCTCCAGAGATACGGGGGACACGAACTCCTGGAAGTCTATACGACGTCCGGCATTTATATACAGTCTGGCGTACGAATATGCGGCCGCCCGTTCTACACGGCCGCTCGCTCGACGGGACAGCTCATACAGCGCGGCCCTCCTCTCCCCCGCCCCAGCTCGCTGCCGGGGATCTCGATGACCTCGACGCCCTGCTTGCGGAGGTGGGTGTTGGTGGTGGCGTTCCGCTCGTAGGCGACCACCACGCCCGGCTCGACGGCCAGCACGTTGCAGCCGTCGTCCCACTGCTCGCGCTCGGCGGCGTGGACGTCCTGCGTGGCGGTCAGCACCCGGATCTCGCTGAGTCCCAGCGCGGCGGCGATCGCGCGGTGCATGTGCTCCGGCGGATGGTCGGTGACCTTCAGCTCCTTGTCGCCGACGCCCGGTTCGATGGTGTACGAGCGGAGCATGCCGAGCCCGGCGTACTGGGTGAAGGTGTCGCCGTCGACCATCGTCATCACGGTGTCGAGGTGCATGAAGGCGCGTCGCTTGGGCATGTCGAGCGCCACGATCGTCTGCGCCGAGCCGGCCGCGAACAGCTTGTGCGCGAGCATCTCGACGGCCTGCGGGGTGGTGCGTTCGCTCATGCCGATGAGGACGGCGCCGTTGCCGATGACGAGGACGTCCCCGCCCTCGATGGTGGACGGATAGTCGGCCTGGCCCTCGCTCCAGATGCGGAACGTCTCGTCGCGGAAGAGGGGGTGGTGCCGGTAGATCGCCTCGAAGTGGACCGTCTCGCGCTGCCGGGCGGGCCAGCGCATGGCGTTGACCGAGACGCCGTCGTAGATCCAGGCGGAGGTGTCGCGGGTGAAGAGGTGGTTGGGCAGGGGGGCGAGCAGGAAGTCGTCGAGGTCCATGACATGGAAGCGGACGGAGACCGGCTCCTCGTGCGCGTCGAGGAACTCCCGCTTGGTCATGCCGCCGACCAGCGCCTCGGCGAGCTCGGGCGCGGGCAGCGTCTCGAAGGCGGCCCGGAGATGGTCGGTGGCGAGGACGCCGTACTCCTTCTCGTCGAAGACCCGGTCCAGGACGAGGGTGCGGGCCGCCGGGATCGCGAGGGCCTCGGTGAGCAGGTCGCCGAAGAGGTGGACGGTGACCCCGCGGTCGCGGAGCACGTCCGCGAACCCGTCGTGCTCGGCGCGCGCCCGGCGCACCCAGAGCACGTCGTCGAAGAGGAGGGCGTCCTTGTTGCTGGGGGTGAGCCTTTTGAGCTCGAGATCCGGCCGGTGCAGGATGACGCGGCGCAGCCGCCCGGCCTCGGAGTCGACATGGAATGCCATGCCTCCATCCTGACCATCGGCGACCGAATTCATCCCCTGCTTGACCACTTCCCTTTCTCGTCCTCTTGACGATAAACGGAACTCGCGGTTATCGTCTTCCAGACGACAAGGGGGCTCTCGTGGCCGACATCACCCGGCGCCTGGGCTGGCGCCATCTCCGTGGCGCGCCGACCGCGCACATCCGGCACCACCGCGGCGGAAAGCTGCTGCACGACGGGCCCGGGCTGAGCTTCTGGTTCCGCGCGCTGACCGCCGCCCTCTCCGAAGTGCCGGTCGACGACCGGGAGTTGGCGATGACCTTCCATGCCCGTACGTCCGACTTCCAGGACGTGACGGTGCAGTCGACGGTGACCTACCGGATCAGCGACCCGGCCCTCGCCGCCGCCCGCCTGGACTTCTCGGTCGACCCGGACACCGGCGCGTGGCGCGGCACGCCGCTGGAGCAGCTCGGCACCCTGCTGACGGAGACGGCACAGCAGCACGCCCTTGACGTCCTCGCCCGTACGTCGCTGTCGGCGGCGCTGGTGGACGGGGTGACGGCGGTCCGGGAGCGGGTCGCGGCGGGCCTGGCGGCGGAACCGCGGCTGCCGGCCACGGGCATCGAGGTGGTCGCGGTCCGGGTCGTGGCCCTGCGTCCGGAGCCGGAGGTGGAGCGGGCGCTGCGCACCCCCGCCCGTGAGCAGATCCAGCAGGAGGCCGACCGGGCGACGTACGAGCGGCGAGCGGTGGCGGTCGAGCGGGAGCGGACGATCGCCGAGAACGAACTGGCCAGCCAGATCGAACTCGCCCGGCGCGAGGAGCAGTTGGTCGAGCAGCGTGGCACGAACGCCCGCCGCGAGGCCGAGGAACACGCGGCGGCGGACGCGGTACGGGCCGGGGCGGAGGCGGCCCGGTCGGTGAAGCTCGCGGAGGCCGAGGCCGCGCGCTCGGTGAAGCTCGCCGAGGCGGAGGCCGCGCGGGCGGTGAAGCTGGGCGAGGCGGAGGCGGCCCGGTCGCTGAAGCTCGGTGAGGCCGAGGCGGCGCGTTCCGTGCAGTTGGCTCGCGCCGAGGCCGAAGGGGTGCGTGAGGTGGGTGAGGCGAAGGCCCAGGCGCAGGAGGCGTGGCTGCGCGTGCACGCCGACGTCGACGTGGCGACCCTGCACGCCCTCACCGGCACCCGGCTCGCGGAGAACCTGCCGCACATCGACAGCGTCACCATCTCGCCGGACGTCCTGACCGGCCTGCTCGCCCGGCTCGGCACCCCTCGGGACCCGGCGTGAGCCTCGCCCCACGGGTCGTCCTGGTCCACCGCACCACGGAGTACGAGGAGTTGGTGGCCCACCACGGCACCCACGGCCAGGCCGCGTTCTTCCTCTCCTCCCGCGGCCGGGACATCGAGCAACTGGCGGACCGCCACCGCCGTACCCGCGCAGCCCTGGCGGAGGTGACGGCGGCGATCCCGCTGACCTGGCGGCAGAGCCGGGTGGAGCGGCGGGATCTGGACCGCTTCCTGTTCGCGCCGGAGGACGTGGTGGTCGTGGTCGGCCAGGACGGCCTGGTCGCGAATGTCGCCAAGTACCTGGCCGGGCAGCCCGTGCTGGGCGTCGACAGCGACCCCGGCCGCAACCCCGGTGTGCTGGTGCGGCACCGGCCGTCGGAGGTGGCGCGGCTGCTGGCGGTCGCGGACCGGGAGGTCGACGAGCTGACGATGGTGGAGGCCGTGGCCGACGACACCCAGCGGCTGCTCGCCCTCAACGAGATCTATCTGGGCGCCGCCGGCCACCAGACCGCCCGCTACCGCCTGGGCCTCGACGACGACGGGGGTGCCGTCGAGGCCCAGGCCTCCTCCGGGGTGCTGGTGGGCACCGGGACCGGCGCGACCGGCTGGCTGCGGTCGGTGTGGCGGGAGCGCGGCGCCCAGCTGCGGCTCCCGGGCCCGGCCGAGGAGCGCCTGCTGTGGTTCGTCCGCGAGGCGTGGCCCTCGCCCGCCACCGGTACGTCAATGGTGGCCGGCGAGTTGACGGCCTCCGACCGGCTCCGGCTCACGGTCGAGTCCGAGCGCTGATCGCATTCGGAGACGGCATGGAGGCTGACGCGCTGGAACTGACGTGGGGGCAGTCGGTACGGGTGGGGGTGTGCCGGGAGCGGCTGCGACTGGTGGGGTGACCGGGCCCCGAGGGGCCCGGTCTCGTCACAGCCGGGGGTCCACCGGCTCCGACTCCAGCGCCAGCACTCCGAACACCGCCTCGTGGACCCGCCACAGCGGCTCGCCCTCGGCCAGGCGGTCCAGGGCCTCCAGACCGAGCGCGTACTCGCGGATCGCGAGCGAGCGCTTGTGGTTCAGGAAGCGTCCGCGCAGCCGGGCCAGGTTCTCCGGGCGGGTGTACTCCGGACCGTAGATGATCCGCAGGTACTCCCGGCCCCGGCATTTGATGCCGGGCTGCACCAGCCGTCCCTCGCCTCCCCCACTCTCGGCTTCGCTCGAGCGGGGGGACCCCCACCGCACGACCGCGCCCAGCGGCTTGACGACCATGCCCTCGCCGCCGCGGCCGGTCATCTCCAGCCACCAGTCGACGCCCGCCTGGACCGACTCGGGGTCGGCCGTGTCGACGTACAGGCGTCGGGTGGTCTGCAGCAGACCGGTGCCGTCGTGCTCCACCAGCCGGTCGAGGAGGGCCAGTTGCTCGTCGTGCGGGAGGCCGGCGAGGCTGCGGCCCTGGACCGCGAGGATCTGGAACGGCGCCAGGCGGACGCCGTCGAGGCCGTCCGTGGTCCAGCAGTAGCGGCGGTACGCCTCCGTGAACGCGGCCGCGTCCGAGGCCCTCGCGCGCTGCCGGTCCAGCAGCTCGCCGACGTCGACGCCCCGCGCCGCCGCGCCCTCAAGGGCGGCGACCACACCCGGGAACACCGCCCCGGACGCGGCGCCGACGGCGGCGTACTGCGAGCGCAGCAGCCCCGACGCCTTCAGCGACCACGGCATCAGCTCGGCGTCCAGCAGGAGCCAGTCCGTGTCCAACTCCCGCCACAGGCCGGCCTCTTCGACCGCCGCGCGCACCCGCCCGAGGATCTCCTCGGTCACCGACTCGTCGTCGAAGAACGGCCGCCCGGTGCGGGTGTAGAGCGAACCTGTGGGCCCGTCCACGCCGAAGCGCTTGCGCGCCGCCTCCGCGTCCCGGCACACCAGCGCCACCGCCCGCGAACCCATGTGCTTCTCCTCGCACACGACCCGCGCGACCCCGTCCTCGGCGTACTGCTTGAACGCCTCGGCCGGGTGCTCCAGGTAGCCCTCGAGGTGCGACGTCGCCGTCGGTGCCATGGTCGGCGGGAGGTACGGAAGCAGCCGCGGGTCCACCGCGAACCGGCTCATGACCTCCAGCGCCGCCGCCGCGTTCTCCTCCCGGATGGCGACGCGGCCCTGGTGCCGGGTCTCGACGACCCGCCGCCCCTGCACGTCCGCCAGGTCCAGCGGCCGGCCGTCCTGCCCGCCCGGCGCCTCCGACTTCAGCGGCTTCGTCGGCTCGTACCAGACCCGCTCCGCCGGTACGTCGACCAGCTCGCGTTCCGGCCAGCGCAGCGCGGTGAGCTTGCCGCCGAAGACGGCACCGGTGTCCAGGCAGATGGTGTTGTTCAGCCAGGTGGCCTCCGGGACCGGGGTGTGGCCGTAGACCACGGCCGCCCGGCCTCGGTAGTCCTCCGCCCACGGGTAGCGCACGGGCAGCCCGAACTCGTCGGTCTCGCCGGTGGTGTCGCCGTACAGCGCGTGCGAACGCACCCGCCCCGACGTACGGCCGTGGTACTTCTCCGGCAGACCGGCGTGACAGACCACCAGCCGGCCGCCGTCGAGGACGTAGTGGCTGACGAGCCCGTCGATGAACTCGCGTACCTCGGCACGGAACTCGTCCGACTCGGTCTCCATCTGCTCGATCGTCTCGGCGAGGCCGTGGGTGTGCTGGACGTTGCGGCCCTTGAGGTAACGGCCGTACTTGTTCTCGTGGTTGCCCGGCACGCACAGCGCGTTGCCCGACTTCACCATCGACATCACGCGGCGCAGCACACCGGGGCTGTCCGGGCCGCGGTCGACGAGGTCGCCGACGAAGACCGCGGTCCGGCCCTCCGGGTGGACGCCGTCGACGTAGCCCAACTTGCCGAGCAGGGACTCCAGTTCGCTCGCGCAGCCGTGGATGTCGCCGACGATGTCGAAGGGGCCGGCGAGGTGGGTCAGGTCGTTGAACCGCTTCTCGGTGACGACGCCGGCGTTCTCGACCTCCTCGACACCCCGCAGGACGTGTACCTTGCGGAAGCCCTCGCGCTCCAAGTGCCGCAGTGAGCGCCGCAGTTCGCGGATGTGCCGCTTGATGACCCGGACCGGCATGTCGGCGCGGTCGGTGCGGCCCGCGTTGCGCTCGGCGCACACCTCCTCCGGCACGTCCAGCACGATGGCGATCGGCAGCACGTCGTGCTTCTTGGCCAGGTCGATCAGCTGCTTGCGGGCGTCCGACTGCACGCTGGTGGCGTCCACGACGGTGCGCCGGCCGGCGGCGAGCCGCTTGCCGGCGATGTAGTGGAGCACGTCGAAGGCGTCCTTCGTCGCGCTCTGGTCGTTCTCGTCGTCGGAGACCAGACCGCGGCAGAAGTCCGAGGAGATCACCTCGGTGGGCTTGAAGTGCCTGCGGGCGAAGGTCGACTTGCCGGAGCCGGAGGCGCCGACGAGGACGACGAGGGAGAGGTCGGTGACGGGCAGCACCCGTCCCCGGGTCGGGGTCAGGTTCTCGGTCATGCGGCCTTCGCCTCCTTCTCCATGCGTACGGTGAACACGGCCATCTGCGTGGGCGGCCCCACCTCGGGGTCGTCGGGCCCGACCGGCACGAACTCCACGTCGTACCCGTGCCGTTCGGCCACCGACCCGGCCCAGGCCCGGAACTCCTCCCGCGTCCACTCGAAGCGGTGGTCGCCGTGCCGGACATGGCCGGCCGGGAGGGACTCCCAGCGGACGTTGTACTCGACGTTCGGAGTCGTCACGAGGACGGTCTTCGGGCGCGCGGCACCAAACACCGCGTACTCCAGGGCGGGCAGCCGCGGCAGGTCGAGGTGCTCGATGACCTCGCTGAGCACGGCCGCGTCATAGCCCTTGAGCCGCTTGTCGGTGTAGGCCAGCGAACCCTGGACGAGCTGGACGCGCGAGGCCTGCCGCTCCCCCATGCGGTCCAGCTTCAACCGCCGGGAGGCGATGGTGAGGGCGCGCATCGACACATCGACGCCCACGATCTCGGTGAACCGCACGTCCTTGAGCAGCGCCTGCACCAACTGCCCCTGTCCGCAGCCGAGATCGAGCACGCGCGCGGCACCGGACGCCTGGAGCGCGGCGATGATCGCGTCCCGCCGCTGCACGGCGAGCGGTGTCGGCCTCGCCTCCTCGGTCTCGGCCTCGACGGCGTTGTCGATCTCCTCGACCTCGCTGTCGTCGGACTCGGCGAGACGCACCAGCTCCAGTCGCTCCATGGCCTGGCGGGTCAGCGACCAGCGCCGCGAGAGGTAGCGGCTGGTGATGAGCTTCTGCTCCGGGTGCTCGGGCAGCCAGCCCTCACCGGCGCGCAGCAGCTTGTCGACCTCGTCGTCGGAGACCCAGTAGTGCTTGGCGTCGTCGAGCACGGGGAGCAGGACGTACAGGTGCCGCAGCGCCTCCGCGAGGGTCAGGGCAGCGGACTCCAGTTCGAGCCGCACATACCGCGAGTCACCCCACTCGGGGAACTGCGGGTCCAGCGCGACGGGTTCGACCCCGACGGTCCACCCCAGCGGCTCGAAGAGCCGTCGAACGAGTGCGGGGCCGCCCCTGGCCGGCAGCGCGGGCACCTCGATGCGCAGCGGCAGCGGCTGCGCGGCCCGCTCGGGGCGGGCGGTGCACACCCCGCGCATGGCGCTGGAGAAGACCGCGCTGAGCGCCACGGCGAGCAGTGAAGAGGCCGCGTACGGACGGTCGTTGACGTACTGCGCGAGCGCCGCGTCGGGAGCCCCGCCGCGCCCCTTGCCCTTCCCCTTGCGCACCAGCGCCACGGCATCGACCTCCAGCATCAGCGCCGCCGTGCACCGCTCGGGCCGCGCCTCGGGGTAGAGGACATGGGCCTTGCCGTAGGAGGTGGAGAACGCCTGCGCCTTCTCGGGATGCTTGTGGAGCAGGTAGCCGAGGTCGGTGGCGGGGCGTTCCGGGGTGCCGGTGGTGGTGATCGAAAGGAACACGGGCGGGCCTCAAGTAGGGTCTGAACTGCTGATATGCACACCGTACAGACCGGACATCGGCAGCACTCGGGAATTATTCGCCTGGAGGCCTCACGTGGCAGACACCGGATCGGGCGCGGACCGCTTGGACACGACCAAGCCGCACTCGGCGCGGATGTACGACTACTTCCTCGGCGGTAAGGACAACTACCCCGTCGACGTGGCCGCCGCCGAGCAGGTGACGGCCCTCTTCCCCGCGGTGAGCGCGATGGCGCGGACCAACCGTGCGTTCATGCACCGCGCGTCCCGGCTGCTGGCCGAGCGCGGGATCCGTCAGTTCCTCGACATCGGCACCGGCATCCCGACCCGGCCGAACCTCCACCAGATCGTGCAGGGGATCGCCCCCGAGGCCCGGGTGGTGTACGCGGACAACGACCCGATCGTCCTGCGGCACGCGGAGGCGCTGCTGCACAGCACACCGGAGGGGCGGACGGCGTACGTCCACGGCGACGTACGGGAGCCGGGGAAGATCATCGCGGCGGCCCGGGAGACCCTCGACTTCACGCAGCCGATCGCGCTGTCGCTGGTTGCGCTGCTGCACCTGGTGGGGGACGAGGACACACCGGCCATGATCCTGCGCCGGCTGCTGCGCCCGCTGCCACCGGGGAGTTTCGTGACGCTCTCGCACGCGACCGGTGACTTCGATCCGGAGACCTGGGAACGGGTGGTGGAGGTGTACCGCAAGGGCGGCACCCCGGCCCAGGTCCGCTCCCGCGCCGAGTTCTCCGCTTTCTTCACGGGCCTCGAACTCCTCGACCCCGGCGTGGTGTTGGCCGCCGAGTGGCATCCCGAGCTCGGCGAACGGCAGGGCGGTACGGAGATTCCGCTGTACGTGGGGATCGGTCGCAAGCCGTGACGTGGGACCGTCCGGCGGCACGGCCCGCGCCGCCGGACGGTCTTACGACCCTCAGCTCAGCTGCGACTGCACCTGCGAGGCGATGAGCTCCAGGTGGTCGAGGTCGTCGAGGTCGAGGAGCTGGAGGTACAGGCGCCGCGAGCCGATCTCCCGGTACCGGCCGATCTTGTCGACGACCTCGGCCGGGGAGCCGGCCAGGCCGTTGGCCTTCAGCTCGGGCACCTCGCGGCCGATCGCGGCGGCGCGGCGGGCGACCTCCTGGTCGTCCTTGCCGACGCAGACGACGAGGGCGTTGGAGTAGACGAGGGCGTCGGCCCCGCGGCCGGCCTCCTCGGCGGCGGCGCGGACCCGGCCGAACTGGCGCTCGCTGTCCTCGACGGAGGCGAACGGCATGTTGAACTCGTCGGCGTACTTCGCGGCCAGCCGCGGGGTACGGGTCGGGCCGTGGCCGCCGACGAGGACCGGGATCTTCTCCTGGGCGGGCTTGGGGGAGGGCGGGGGATCCGGTCAGGTCGTAGTACGTGCCGTGGAAGTCGAAGGTGTCACCGAGCTTGGTCTCCCACAGGCCGGTGACGATGGCCAGCTGCTCCTCCAGGCGGCCGAACTTCTCCTTCGGGAACGGGATGCCGTACGCCTGGTGCTCCTCCTCGAACCAGCCCGCGCCGAGGCCGAGTTCGACGCGGCCGCCGGACATCTGGTCGACCTGGGCGACCTGGATGGCGAGCACGCCGGGCAGCCGGAAGGTGCCGGCGGTCATCAGGGTGCCGAGGCGGATGCGCTTGGTCTCCCGGGCGAGTCCGGCGAGGGTGATCCAGGCGTCGGTGGGGCCGGGGAGGCCGTCGGCGGACCCCATCTTCAGATAGTGGTCGCTGCGGAAAAAGGCGTCGAAGCCGAGGTCCTCGGTGGCCTTGGCGACGGTGAGGAGGGTGTCGTAGGTCGCGCCCTGCTGGGGCTCGGTGAAGATGCGAAGATCCATACCTCCATCCTGCACGGTGCTGTCCCGGTCAACCCCACTGGTCCCTGTGGCCCCGCGCCGCCCCGGTCGGGTGAAATCCGTCAACGCGGGGCTCGGGGGCTGCCCGGGCCAGTGACCCGGCGGACGTGATGATCGTTGCTCGGGCGGAGCCGGACCGACCGGCGCCCGCGCCGGCCGGTCAGCGCCGGGCGTCAAGGTGTCGGCCTCCCGTGGGGGCCTGGGCCGAGGAGGCCGTCATGTCCGAAGAATCCGTCCCGCAGCAAGGGGGCGAAGCCGCCGGCCGAAGGGCTTGCTGCAGCAGATGGAGGAGCTGATGGCGGCCCTCAACGCGGACCTCCGCCCTGGACGCGGACCCAGTCCGGCGGGCGGAGGAGACCGAGGCCAAGCAGGGCTTCGCGGTGCTGTGCCGCGGTGAGCGCGACCGGAGCGGGCCGCCGGTAAGTCGAGGGGGACCGGAGCCGGGCCGCCGTGAGCCGGGGCGGACCGGAGCTGCCGCGAGCCGGGGCGGATAGCAGGCCGCGCCACGGCCTCACCCGCTCGTTCCGTATCACCGGATCCCCCTCCGCCAGCTTGCGCAGCATGTCCCGGACGCGGTCCCGGGATTCGTCGGCCGCGTCGATCGCCTCCATGCACTGCCAGTACGTGCCCTCGTCGTCCGCCGCGCAGGCGAGGCCCACCAGGGCGATGCCCACCTCGCCGAGGAGGCCGCCGAGGTAGACGAGGGCCTGGCGGGCGTCGCCCAGTTCGGTGAGCTGGGCGGCACGGAGGTCGGCGGTGTCGAGGTCGGGGCGGTCCAGGACCCCGCAGCCCCGGCCCGCCAGCTCCGTCAACCCGAGCGCCTCGCCCCTCAGTCGGGGCGGTCCGAAGACCGCGAGTCTGCTTCCTATCGCCTGCGCCAGAGCCTGCGCCTGCCAGACCTCCGTCAGGATCTGCGGCGCGTCTCCGCTCCCCGCGAGGGCACGCCTGCTCGTCACGATGAGCCGCACCGCGTCCATGCCCTGCCCCCGTCCGCCCGAACTCCCTTGTTCACTACCCAGAGTGAAGGCCGCCGAGACGAAAAACCAGAGGAAGGCGGAAATCTGTGGACAACGAATCGATTTCGAGCCGGAAATTGACTGCGGAGAGTGAAAACGGACCGAGCGGCTCCCGACGCCGCGCTCCGTCACCCTCGCGCACCCTCACGCTCGCTCCCGCGCCCTCACGGCGCCGGAAACCTCCGCTCGTTGCGGTCGATCTTCGCGTCCAGCGCCGCCAGCGGATCGATCCCCAGCACCTCGCACAGTTGCAGCAGATACGCGAGGACATCGGCGACCTCGTCCGTGACCCGGTGCGCGGTGTCGGCGTCGTCCATGACCCGCGCCGACTCCTCCGGCGTCAACCACTGGAAGATCTCCACCAGTTCGGAAGCCTCCACGCTGAGCGCGGCGACGAGGTTCTTGGGGGTGTGGTACGGCTGCCAGTTCCGCGCGGCCGCGAACTCGGCCAGCCTGCGCTGCAGCCCCGCCACATCGAGATGCTCTGTCACGGCTCCAGGTGTACCACCGTGACCCCGTCCGTCCCCGCCGCCCAGCTCGCGTCGCCGTCGTCCCGAGCAACCGGATGTGCCCCCGCTCGCACATCCGGGCCGCCAGCCCCAGCAGTTGGGCCCGTTGCCGGGGGTCCAGTCTCCGGTCGACGTCGTCGGCGAGGACCGTCAGCGCCTGCATCGCCGCGGGCACCTCACCGGCCGGGTCGACCTCCAGCACCCCGGGCCCGGTGAACAGCACCAGGGCGAGGGCGAGATACCTCAACTCCCCGTCGCCCAGCCGCCCGAGCGCCGTACGCACACCGTCGCCACGGTTGAGCACCGCCCGCACCGTGCCGTCACCGAGCGGCTCGGCCAGCACGTCCGTCACCGGCCCCGCGCAGCCCTCACGCACGGCCGAGACGAACTGCGCATGCCGCCGGCCGCACTCCGCGCGGGTGCGCCCCCAGCACTTCGGCGAGGTTGTCGCAGCCGCCGAGGAGCCGACCGGAGCCGACCGGGACGGGCAGCCGCATCCGGTCGGGGCGCGGATCGCAGGCGAACACCGACCGCAGGGCGACCACCATCTGTTCGGCGGCGGCGAGCACCCGTCGCTGCCCGTCGGTCTTCCCCGCGACCCGTAACGGGAGCAGGGCGGTGCCGAGCCGGTCGTCGGGCAGCGGGGCCCGGGTCACCGGCGTGGCGCCGGCGGTGTGCCAGGCGGCCTGCACGGCACGGCGTGCGGGGTCGCGCAGCGCGGTCTCCAGCAGGACGAGGCCGCCGGACGTCAGCCGCTCGCCGACGATCCGCAGGTCGGGCTCGGCCTGGACGGCGACGTCGAGCCGTACCGGACCCTCGGGCCCGTCCGCCGTACAGCCGATCCGGAAGCCGCGCCGCCGCTGGGCGTCGGGGCGGGCCCGCTCCGGCACCCAGGCCGGCGGGTCGGCGAAGACCTCGCCGAGTTCGGCCCCGGCGCGAGCCGGGCCAGCGCCTCGTACGCCCGCAGCGCGCTCGTCTTGCCGCTGCCGCTGGGCCCGGCGAGCAGCGTGAGCGGCCCCAGCGGGAAGGCGGCGCCGCGGTGGGACGCGAACGCGGACAGCCGCAGCTCGGTGAGATGGGGGCGGAGCGAGCGGTGGTCACCGGACGCCGGGAACGCCGAGGAGGTTTCCGCGTTCCGCGCCCGTCCCTGTGACGGCACCACGGGATCGGCGGACACCACCGGCACGGAAGACACTGAGAACGCTGAAGGCACGGCCATATCCGGACCGTAGGACTCCGGCCCCGGCCGAACCGTTCCTCCCAGGCACGCTTCCTACGATCGAGGGACCGCGCCGACTCGGAACACCCAGCCAACACCTCCGTGCCCTGGTCTCTCCGGCCCCGGCTCACGCCCCGTGACCTGCCGCCCTGAACACCCCGGCTCACGCCCCGACCTCCGCCCCGCCTCACGCCCCGGTGACCCGGCCGCCCTGGGAACACCCCGGCTCACGCCCCGGCAGCCCGACCCGGCCCCCGCCTCACGCCCCGGTGCCCGCTCCAGACCCCGGCTCACACCATCGCGCCCGGTCGCCCGGGAACACCCCGCTCACACCATCGCGCCCCGGTCGCCCCGGCCATCTGCTCAACCACCGTGACCGCCCGAGCGCCCGGAAAGCGCCCGAGCGCCCCGCTCACCCCGGCAGACCCGGTCGCCCCGGCCACTCCCGTCAACCACCGTGACTGCCCCGGAGCGCTCCCGAGCGCCCGCCTACACCCTGTAGCCCCGCCCTTCCATCAACCCGCTCACCCGGTGCCGGGCGGGCCGCAGGACGTCTGGCCGACCTGCGCATCCCGCTGACAGCCCGAAGACGACGCCGGTGCTGAAGTCGACCCGCATGACCTCCCCCTCCGCGCCGGTCAGGTCCAGCAGCACCGGGATGCCCGCCATGAGCGTCTCGCGACCTCGCGGGCGTCCCCGAACACATTGACGCGGAGGACGACGAACCGGCGGCGCGGCTCCGTGGGCGCCTCCGGCATGGCCCGGTGGTCCACCGCGGACGGCCAGGCGTCCCGGCCCCGCAACGGAACGACCTGGGCGAGCCCTTCCCACTGTTCATCGGTGACGTCGTGGCTGTTCACCGGCTCCCCCCGAAATCGCTCGCCTTCATTGCCTGCACCAGCCAATTCTTACGCCAAGTCACCCGTTCGGCCCAACAGCGACACGGACCGCCACCGTCACACCCCCTCACATCGGGCCACGGACCGCTGTGTGGCCGACGTAACCCCTCGTGATCAAGCCGTGTGACACCGGCGTAATGGGCGATTCGTACGCTCTCGGGCATGAGCAGTCCGCGGAGGAAGGGCAGCGTGTGACCCCCACCACCCCCACGTCACAGGTGCGCTCGGTCTGCTCCTACTGCGGGGTGGGCTGCGGGATCGTGCTGGACATCGGGAGGGGGCCGGACGGCCGCCGTACCGTCCTCAAGGCCACCGGCGACAAGGCGCACCCGGCGAACGCGGGGCGGCTGTGCACCAAGGGCGCCACCACGGCCGAGATGCTCGCCGCGCCGGGCCGGCTGACCACCGCGCTGGTCCGGGACGAGCGGGGCGAGGAGCCGGTGCCCGCCCCGATGGCGGACGCGGTGTCCGAGACCGCGCGCAGGCTCCGGCAGATCATCGACACGCACGGTCCGGACGCCGTCGCTTTCTATGTCTCCGGGCAGATGAGCCTGGAAGCCCAGTACCTGGCGAACAAGCTCGCGAAGGGGTTCGTGCGGACGAACCAGATCGAGTCGAACTCCCGGCTGTGCATGGCGAGCGCCGGGGCCGGTTACAAGCTGTCGCTGGGGGCCGACGGGCCGCCGGGGTCGTACGAGGACTTCGACCGGGCCGATGTCTTCTTCGTCATCGGCTCCAACATGGCCGACTGCCACCCGATCCTCTTCCTGCGGATGATGGAGCGCGTCAAGGCGGGCGCCAAGCTGATCGTCGTCGATCCGAGGCGTACCGCGACCGCGGCGAAGGCCGATCTGTTCCTCCAGGTCAAACCGGGCACCGACCTCGCCCTCCTCAACGGTCTGCTGCACCTGCTGCTCGCGAACGGCCACACCGACCCCGACTTCATCGCCGCGCACACCGAGGGCTGGGAGGCGATGCCCGAGTTCCTCGCCGACTACGCGCCCGCGGCCGTCGCGGAGATCACGGGCCTGGCCGAGGACGACCTGCGCACCGCCGCCCGGCTGATCGGCTCGGCCGGGGAGTGGATGAGCCTGTGGACCATGGGCCTCAACCAGTCCACGCACGGCACCTGGAACACCAACGCCCTGGTCAACCTCCATCTCGCGACGGGCGCCATCTGCCGTCCCGGTTCCGGCCCGTTCTCCCTCACGGGCCAGCCGAACGCGATGGGTGGCCGCGAGATGGGCTACATGGGCCCGGGCCTGCCCGGCCAGCGGTCCGTCCTCGTGGACGCCGAGCGCGCGTTCATCGAGGAGCTCTGGGAGCTGCCGCCGGGGACCGTCCGCGAGGACGGCGTCGGCAAGGGCACGATCGAGATGTTCCGGAAGATGGCCGACGGCGAGATCAAGGCCTGCTGGATCATCTGCACCAACCCGGTCGCCTCGGTCGCCAACCGCCGTACCGTCATCGAGGGCCTGGAAGCCGCCGAGTTCGTCGTCGCGCAGGACGTCTTCACCGACACGGAGACCAACGCGTACGCCGACGTCGTCCTGCCCGGCGCGATGTGGACCGAGGGCGAGGGCGTCTTCGTCAACAGCGAGCGCAACCTCACCCTCACCGCCCCCGTCGCCGACCCGCCCGGCGAGGCGATGGCGGACTGGCGGATCATCGCGGCCGTCGCCCGGGAGATGGGGTACGAGAAAGGGTTCTCGTACGACAGTGCCGAGCAGGTCTTCGAGGAGATCCGCCGCGCCTGGAACCCCGTCACGGGCTGGGACCTGCGCGGGGTGACGTACGAGCGGCTGCGCTCCACCCCCGTGCAGTGGCCTGCCGCCGCCAAGGACGGTCCCGCCCGCAACCCGATCCGCTACGTCGAGAACGGCGAGCTCCGCTTTCCGACGCCGACCGGCCGTGCCGTCTTCCACGCCCGCCCGCACCTCCCGCCCGCCGAGATGCCGGACGACGACTTCCCCTTCGTCCTCAACACCGGCCGGGTGCAGCACCAGTGGCACACGCTGACCAAGACCGGCAAGGTCGCCAAGCTCACCAAGCTGAACCCCGGGCCCTTCGTGGAGCTGCACCCCGAGGACGCGCGGGCGCTCGGCATCGCCGACGGCGACGGGGTGGAGGTGGCCTCACGGCGCGGCCGGGCGGTGCTGCCCGCGGTGGTCACCGACCGGGTCCGGCCCGGGTGCGTGTTCGCGCCGTTCCACTGGAACGACCTGTTCGGCGAGTATCTGAGCGTCAACGCGGTGACCGGCGACGCCGTCGACCCGATCTCCTTCCAGCCCGAGTTCAAGGTGTGCGCGGTGGCGCTGGCGAAGGTCCACGAACCGACACCCACGGCCCCCACGGCCCCCGCAGGCGTCATGGTCCCGACCTCGGTCACACCGACCACCGTCTCTTCAACCTTTGTCACGCCGACCTCCGTCACCCCGGGCACCGACCCCTTCGGCCTCGCACCCGCCCCGCCACCCGTCCTCAGCGCGCGGGAGCGCCTCTACCTCACCGGCTTCCTCGCGGGGATCGGCTCCGGCGCCCCGGGCATCCCCGTGCTCCCGCCGGACGCGCCCTTCAGCCCGGACCACGCGTTGTGGGTGAACGGCGTCCTCGCCGGCATGTACTCACGCTCGACGCCGGCACCGCAGGAGCAGCGGCCGGGCCGGGAGATCGTCGTGCTGTGGGCCTCGCAGACCGGCAACGCGGAGGACTTCGCCGGCGCGGTCGCCGACCGGCTCTCCGCGAGCGGCCACCGGGCCACCCTCGTCGGCATGGCCGACACCGATCCCGGCACTCTGCCCAAGGGCGCCGATCTGCTGCTCGTCACCAGCACCTTCGGCGACGGCGACGCTCCCGACAACGGCTCCGGCTTCTGGGAGTCGCTGGCCGCCGAGCAGGCCCCGCGCATGGACGGCGTCCGGTACTCGGTGCTGGCGTTCGGCGACTCGTCGTACGACGACTTCTGCGGCCACGGCCGCCGTCTGGACGCCCGTCTGGACGAGTTGGGCGCGGTCGGCTCGCCCCGCGCACGGACTGCGAACCGGACTACGAGCCGACCGCGGACGCCTGGCTGGACCAGGTGCTGTCCGCGCTGGGCAGCACCGAGGCAGCGGAGCAGGCGCCGGGCACCACCGAGGCAGCGCGACTGGCGCCGGGCACCACCGAGGCACCCCACCAGGCACCCCCGAAACCGAAGGCCCGCACGGCCAGGCCCGCGCCCACCACGGCTCGACTCGTCGGCAACCGGCTGCTGAGCCGGCCCGGCGCGGGCAAGGAGGTGCGGCGGTTCACCTTCGACACGAGCGGCACACCCCTGACGTACGAGGCGGGCGACGCGCTCGGCGTCCGCCCGGTCAACTCCCTGTCCCTGGTGGAGGAATGGCTGACGGCGACCGGCGTCGACGGCTCAACCCCGGTATCCCTCCCCGGAGTCGACGAACTCCCCTTCGCCGAGGCCCTGTACCGCCACCTGGACATCACCCGCATCACCCCCGACTTCCTCCGCTTCGTCGCCGAACACACCCGTGACGACCGCGAGTTGCGCCGTCTGCTGCGCCCCGACAACAAGGGCGGCCTGGCGCAGTGGAGTTGGGGCCGACAGGCGATCGACGTCCTCACCGAACACCCGGTCCGGGCGAGCGCGGCGGAGTGGACGACGGTGCTCAGGACACTGCAACCCCGCCTGTACTCCATATCGTCGAGCCCCCTGGCCGACCCGCACCTGATCTCCCTCACCGTCTCCGTCGTCCGGTACGAGAACCTGCACGGCACACCGCGCGGCGGGGTCTGCTCGCCGTTCCTCGCCGACGCGGCCCCCGGCACCGAAGTGCCGGTCTTCGTGCAGTCCTCCCCGCACTTCCGCCCGCCCGCCGACGCGACCACGCCCATGATCATGGTGGGCCCCGGCACCGGCGTGGCCCCGTTCGTGGGCTTCCTCCAGGAGCGCCGCGCGCTCGGCCACCGTGCCCCGAACTGGCTGTTCTTCGGCGAGCAGCACCGCGCCAGCGACTTCTACTACGAGGACGAGCTGACCGGGCTCCTCGCCGAGGGCACCCTCGCCCGCCTCGACACCGCCTTCTCCCGCGACCAGCGCCAGAAGGTGTACGTCCAGGACCGGATGCGCGAACACGGCCCCGAGCTGTGGCGGGGGCTCCAGGACGGCGCCCACTTCTACGTCTGCGGCGACGCCTCCCGCATGGCGAAGGACGTGGACCGGGCCCTCAGGGACATCGCGGTCACCCACGGCGGCCTGACCGAGGACGAGGCGAGCGCGTACGTGAAGCAGCTGGCCGCGGCCAAGCGATATGTACGGGATGTCTACTGACCGCACTTTTTTACCGGTCTCACACCGGACTCTTCACCTCCACCACCATCGCCCTCACCGGGCCCGATTACGTTCTCGTGCCGTGCACTTGGCAGACACGAAGCCGGTGACACCCGGTCGGCGGACGCAGTCGGCGGTGTCCGCCGCCCTGGAACACCCGGCGTCAGACCCTCCGGCGCAATGGCACCGCGTCCTCACCCTCCTCGCCGACATCAGCCTGTTCATCGGCACCCGCGCGGTGTGGACGCAGGCGGCCTCGCACCGCCCGGCGGTCGCCGCGGTCATCTCGGTCTGTTACGCCTCGATCCTCATCTGCGGCGTCCTGGCCCTGACGGTGCGCAGCCGGCGTGCGCTGGCCTGCCTGGACCTGCTGATCCTGCTGACGGCGGTGACCCTGGCGCTGTGCGCCTGGGTGCTGCTCCACCAGGGCAGCGACGAGGCCCAGTTGACGACCCAGGCGGCCAGGGAACTGGCGGCGGGCCATCCGATGTACGGCAGGCCATGGCCCTGGCTGTTCGGCCGCACGGTCGCCCTCACCCCCACGGTCACCGGCACCTACGACCTCACGTACGGCTACCCCCCGCTCGCCCCGCTCCTGACCGCGCCCCTCCTGGGACTGGGTCACGGCGCGGCCCCGGCGACAGCGGTCAGCACCGGGGCACTGATCATCGGCGCCCTGCTGCTGTGGCGGATGCTGCCGACTCCTTGGCGCCCGGCGGCGACCATGGTCTTCCTGGGGTTCGGCATCCTCCCCCAGTACGCGAGGCTCGGTTACCCGGCGATCGTGGCCCTGGCCCTGCTGGTCCCGGTGGTGGTGGCCTGGCCGCGCATCGGACAGGGCGGCCGCCTGGGGCGTCCGGCCTGGCACGGGCCGCCTGTCTCGGCGCGGCCTGTGCGGCACAGCAACTCCCGTGGTTCCTGGCCCCGTTCCTGTTGGCCGGCCTCTACGCCGTACGCCGGGGCGAACTGGGCCCCCGCCGGGCAGCCCTGCTCCTCCTCCGCTTCACCGGCACCGCGGCCACCGCGTGGCTCCTGCTCAACACGTACTTCATCGTCAGCGAACCGGCCGCCTGGCTCGACGGCATCGCCCTCCCCCTCACACAGGGAGCGGTGCTGCACGGCCAGGGCCTGGTGGACGTGTCCCTGTACCTCACGAACGGCAGCGACCGTCTCGACTGGTACTCCCACGCGAGCCTGCTGCTGGCGGCGGGCCTCTTCGCCGTCTTCGTGCTCTTCGTCCGCCGCCTGGGCCCCACGGCGACCGTCCTGCCCTGGTGCGCCTTCTTCCTGGCGACGCGCTCGCAGGACGGCTACTACCTGATGATGACGCCGCTGTGGCTGGCCTCGGCGATCACGGCCCCGGCGTCGGAGTTCACGCGAGCCTGGCAGCCCCGCCTGGGCACCCGCCGCACCCGGATCACCCTCGCCGCCCTGGCCCTCACCCCGGCCCTGCTGGCCGCCACGCTCGCGGCGACGGGCGAACCACCCCTCCACATGCAGGTCACGACCCTGCACCGGTCCCGCCCGGTCACCGCCTCCCGCCTGCACGTGACGGTCACGAACACGTCCGGGACCGCCCTCACCCCCCCACTTCATGCTCACCGCAGGCCAGGGGATGAGCCGCTACTGGCGCATCGTGGGCGGCCCGACGACCCTCCCGCCGCACACCACGGCGAGCTACGACCTCGGGCCGCCCACCATCCCGTACGGCGGCCGGTACGTCATCCCCAGGGCCGGCGCGCACCTGCGCCTGCGCGCCTTCACGTCCGACCCGCAGACCCTGTCGACCGCCTACGTCAGCCTGCCGTCCGGGTGAACCGGAGCGTCGCGGACACCGTCGTGAGGCCACGGATCATGCCGAGCTGGTTCCAGCCCATGCCGAAGTGGTCCCGGTCGACGGAGAACTCGGCGTCCAGAGTGAGCGCGTCCGCGTCGGCGCCCACGAGCCGGGCGGTGAAGGACTGGGGACGGCTGATGCCGCGCACGGTCAGCTGACCGATCACATGAACCTTGTCCCCGTCCCGCAGCTCGGCGCTGCGCACCGCGAAGGTGATCTCGGGGTGGTTGTCGCCGTCGAAGAAGTCGGCGCCCTTCAGGTGCGCGTCCCGCTTGGCGTTCTTGGTGTCCAGGGAGGCGACGTCCAGCGTCAGGGTGCCCACGGCGGACCCGTCGGCCCGCACCTCGCCCTGCCCGTTCACGGCACCGAAGGTGCCCTTGACGGTGACCAGGTTCCACATGGTCTTGTGCTTGATCCCGACGGTCGAGGCGGCGGTGTCGAGCTGCCAGGTCCCGGTCTCCACGGCAACGGTCATGGTCGTTCACTCCTGCGATGCTGTAGTTCAAATTTGGATGACAACGTCACCGTAGTCGACCATCCAAATTTGAACAACAGATACACTGAAACTCATGGCCGCCGACTCCACCACCCCCTCCGCCCCCTCCGACCACTCCGACTGTCCGTCATCCTCCGGTGACGGACTGCTCCCCCCGGAGCTGCACGCCTGGATGCTGATGCTGGCCGCGACCGGAGCCGTCGAGCAGGAGCTGCGTTCCGTGGTCAAGGAGCGGCTGGACGTCTCCCACGACGAGTTCCTGATCCTGTGCCTGCTGGCCGGACACCCCGGCGAGGCCCTGCGCATGACCCGCGTCGCCGAGCTCCTGGGCCGCCCCAAGACCCGCCTCACCTACCAGATCGCCTGCCTCCAGCACGCGGGCCTGGTCACCCGCCAGTCCGTCTGCGGCGACAAACGAGGCGTGGAGGTGGCCCTCACGGAAAAGGCCCGGGGCCTGCTGAAGGCGGCCTCCGCCCCCTTGGCCGAGACGGTGAAGGAGGGCCTGTCCCGCTTCATGGGCCCGGCCCAGTGCGAGGCGATGCGCGCCCTGATGCCGGAGGCGTAGAGAACCTCTGTGCAAAAGCGCACAGCACAGGCCCACCAAGCTCCACTCTCTGCAGGCCACCGGCCGGGAGGGAGCCGTAGGGGCGCGCCGGTGTCGGGACGGCGAACGCGCGGAGGCCCGAAGGGTCGAGCACGATCGCGTCCCGACACCGGCTGAGAGCACCCCCGTAGGCGACGACCAGATATCGGGGGTACCCGGCCCCCATGCCCACCCTGGAATCAGCCCTCCGCCACCGCGTGAACGGCGAGGTCCGCTTCGACGCCGGTTCGCGGGCCGCCTACTCCACCGACGCCTCCAACTTCCGCCAGACCCCGATCGGCGTGGTGGTCCCCCGTACCCCCGAGGCCGCGGCCGAGGCCGTGGCCGTCGCCCGTGAGTTCGACGCCCCTGTGCTGTCCCGGGGCGGCGGCACGAGCCTCGCCGGCCAGTGCACGAACACGGCGATCGTCATCGACTGGTCGAAGTACTGCCATCGCGTCGAATCCGTGAACCCCGCCACCCGCACCTGCATCGTCCAGCCCGGCATAGTCCTGGACGACCTCAACCGCCGGCTGGCGCCCACCGGCCTCCGCTTCGGCCCGGAGCCCGCGACGCACGCCAACTGCACGATCGGCGGCATGATCGGCAACAACTCCTGCGGCGCCACGGCCCAGGCGTACGGCAAGGTCGTGGACAACATCGTCCGCCTCGAAGTGCTGCTCTACGACGGCACCCGGTTCTGGTGCGGAGCGACCAGCGACGACGAGTACGCGGCCATCGAACGCCAGGGCGACCTCCGCGCCACCCTGTATCGCCGTCTGCGCGCCCTTCGCGACACTCACGCCGACGAGATCCGCCGGCGCTTCCCGGACATCCCCCGCCGCGTCTCCGGCTACAACCTCGACTCCCTCCTCCCCGAGCACGGCTTTGACGTCGCGGGCCTCCTCGTCGGCAGCGAGTCGACGCTGGTGACCGTTCTGCGCGCCGAACTCGAACTGGTGCCGGTCGTCAAAGAGCAGACACTGGTCGTGCTCGGCTTCCCGGACATCGAGACGGCAGCCGACGCCGTACCCGAGATCCTGCCGTACGAGCCGATCGCCCTGGAGGGAGTCGACGCGCTGCTGATCCGGGACGAGCGGATCAAGCGGCTCAATCCCAAGGCCCGCGCCGAACTCCCTGAGGGAAACGCCTATTTGATGGTCCAGTTCGGCGGGGAGACGGTCGAGGAGTCCGACGAGCGCGCACACCGGATGCTGGACGGGCTGCACGAGTCCGAGCACGATCCCACGGTCGCCTTCTTCGACGACCCCTCCCACGAACAAGAGTTGTGGCAGGTCCGCGAGTCCGGCCTCGGCGCCACCGCGCACATCCCAGGCCGCCCCGACACCTTCGAGGGCTGGGAGGACTCGGCGGTCCCGCCGGACCGGCTCGGCGACTACTTGCGTCGACTGCGGGACCTGTACCGGGAGTTCGGGTATCTGAGCGACACCGGCCCGAGCCTGTACGGCCACTTCGGACAGGGCTGCGTGCACACCCGTATCCCCTTCGACCTGTACTCCGCGGACGGCGTGGCCGCGTACCGCAGGTTCATGGAGCGGGCCGCCGATCTGGTGGCCGAGTTCGGCGGTTCGTTCTCCGGCGAGCACGGGGACGGGCAGAGCCGGGGCGAGCTGCTGCCCCGGATGTTCGGGGAGCGACTGGTGGGTGCCGCCAACGAGTTGAAGGGTGCCTTCGACCCGCTCAACCGGATGAACCCGGGGAAGGTCGTGGCCCCGTACCGCCTCGACGAGAACCTCCGCCTCGGCGCCGACTGGGCCCCGTACGCTCCCCGGGACCTGCACTTCGCCTTCCCCGACGACGGCGGCTCGTTCGCCGAGGCCGCCAACCGCTGTGTGGGCGTGGGCAAATGCCGCCAGCTCACCACCGACGGCTCGGTGATGTGCCCGTCGTACCAGGTCACCCGGGAGGAGGAGCACTCCACGCGAGGCCGGGCCCGGCTGCTGTTCGAGATGCTCGACGGTCATGGCGACAGCGCGATCCAGGACGGCTGGCGCTCGCAGGCGGTGCACGACGCGCTCGATCTGTGCCTGGCCTGCAAGGGCTGCAAGCGGGACTGTCCGGCCGATGTCGACATGGCGACGTACAAGGCGGAGTTCCTGTCCCACCACTACGAGGGCCGCTGGTGGCGGCGGCCGCGCGCGCATCTGTCGATGGGCTGGCTGCCACTGCTGGCACAGGCCGTGGGCCGCTCCCGCCTGGCCCCGGCCGTGAACGCCCTCACGCACACACCCCTCCTGTCGCGTGCGGCGGTCGCCGTGGCCGGTGTCGAGAACCGCGAGCTACCGCTGTTCGCCGGCGAGACGCTCCAGCAGTGGTTCGCGCGCCACGAGCCGTACGGCGACGGCACGCGCGGGAGCGTCCTGCTGTGGCCGGACACCTTCACCAACCACTTCCATCCGCACGTCGGCCGGGCCGCCGTGGCCCTCCTGGAACACGCGGGCTGGCGCGTGGAGTTGCCCACCGAACCGCTGTGCTGCGGGCTGACGTGGATCTCCACCGGGCAACTCGGCATCGCCGAGCGGGTGTTGGGCCGTACCGTACGGCAACTCGCGCCGCACGTACGGGACGGCGGGCTGGTGGTCGTGCTCGAACCGAGCTGCGCGGCGGTGTTCCGCTCGGACGCGCACGACCTGTTCCCCGGCGACCGGGACGTACGGCGGTTGCGCGATCAGACGGTGACGCTCGCGGAGCTGCTGACCGAGCACTCCCCCGGCTACGAACCCCCGCAGGTCCCGGAGCGTTCCGCGCACGCCCTGGCGCAGGTGCACTGCCACCAGCACGCGGTCCTCGGCTGGGACGCCGACGCCGAACTGCTGCGCCGTGCCGGCGTCTACGCCGAACGGCTGGACTCCGGATGCTGCGGGCTGGCCGGGAACTTCGGCTTCGAGCCGGGGCATCTCGACGTCAGCGAGGCGTGCGCGGAACGCGTCCTGCTGCCGAGACTGCGGGACGCGGCACCGGAGACGGTGGTACTGGCCGACGGCTTCAGCTGCCGCACCCAGGTGGCCGAGTTCGACAGCGGCGGCCACGAGGGCGTCCACCTCGCGGAGTTGCTGGCGGTGGGTCTGCCGGGCGGGGACGGTGCCGCGTACGGCAGCGCGTACGGAGTGGCCCCGGACGCCCGCCCGACACCCCCGGACCGCCGAGCCCAGGCTCTCGCCCTGGCGGGCGGCGGCCTGGTCGCGGCGGGGATGGTGGGGGCGGCGTTGAGGGTGGTGCGTGGGATACGGCGGTGAGGGCGGCGTTGCGGTCCAGGCCGAGGCCGTCGATGAGGGCCTTGGCGGCGCTGGTGTACGCGGGGTCGATGTTGT